>NZ_JACVXA010000058.1 GCF_014903745.1 Mangrovicoccus algicola
GGGTGCGGCTGCGCCGGGGCGCGGCCCGGGCCGCGGGGGCATTGCGGGCCGCATCCGCCTCGATCCGGGCCAGAAGCGCAGCCGCAGGCAGCGGCGGGGCGCGGCGCGCCTCGGAGAGAAACAGCTCGAGCGCGGCCTCCTCGGGGCCGAAATCCGTATCATCCTGTGCCATCGATCAATCCCAGTGCTTCCCTCTGTCCCGCCAGGGCCCGCGCCAGGGCGCGCTTGCCGCGCGCCGTCAGGCTCTCCACCGCTTCCACGGAGATGCCGAGTATCTCGGCGATCTCCGGATTGGCGCGATCCTCCAGGTGGCGCAGGATCACCGCCAGGCGCTGCCGCTCGGGCAGCTCCGCCAGCGCCGCCTGCAGCGCCGCTTCCCGGGCCGCCGCCTGAAGTCGCGCCTCGCTGCCCGGGCGCCCGTCCTCGGGCTCCATCTCGGGCTCCAGCGGCACCTGCCTTGCGCGGCGGCGCAGCCGGTCCGTGCACAGATTCGCCGCCACCCGGTATGTCCAGGTGGAGGGGGCCGCGCCCATGTCGCGCCAGTCGGGCGCGATCTTCCACAGGCGCAGCATCGCCTCCTGCGTGACGTCCTCGGCTTCCGCCCGGTCGCGCAGCATCCGCACGGCCAGGGCATGGATGCGCGGCGCGATCCGCAGCATCAGCTGCCGCGCCGCGGCCGCGTCGCCCGCGGCATAGGCCGCCAGCAGCGCCGCATCCCCCGAAAGGGGCCCGGAGGCCGGTTCCGCATTCATCGCTTTCCCGGCTAGGGGCCGCTGATACACGCGTCAAGCCGTCAGTTGCGGTCCTGCTTCGCAGGGACGCCGCGCTCGCGATGGGCCGGACCGCGCCGTTCCTTCTGGTGCGGATGCGCCGCCAGCTCGTCCTCGCTCAGCATGCCGTCGCCGTCGCGGTCCTTCGCCAGGAACATCCGTTCCAGCCCGGCCCCGCACCGCGCGCCCTGCATCTCCTCGGGTGAAAGCGTGCCGTTGCCATCGGCATCGCGGAAGGCCACGACGGCGGCGTTCCGCGCCGCGATGCGGGCCTCGATCTTCTCCATCGCCGCGGCGGTCATCTCCTCGGCGCTCAGGGCGCCATCGCCATTGCCGTCCATCGCGTCGAACCGCGCCTGGCGCTGCGCGGCGAATTCGGCGGGGCTGATGCTGCCATCGCCATCTGCGTCGAGGGCGGCGAAATCGGGGCGTTCATGTCCGCCGAACCCGGCCCTCTCCATGCCGCGCGGCCCGTCATGCCCGCGCTCGGCCAGGGCCGGCAGGGCCAGCCCGGCCGCGATGGCGGCGCTGAGGGCGATCATCTTGTAGGTCATCGGTCGTGCCTTTCCTCTCGGATGGGACGCGGCGCATCCTGCCGCGCCGCGTTCATCCCCTGAACGGCACCGCGGGGGCGTTCCGTCGCGGGCATGCACATTTTTCCCCGGCTTGCTATCGTCGCGGACGGGATGCGAGTCGCGACGGCCGCCCCCGCACACAGAGGAGGACCGCATGACAGGACCATCGAGCACCGCCGGGGCGCAGGGCGGGGACCGCCCGCTGGGCCCGGCGATGCGGCGCGGCTGGCGCCGCCGCTGCCCGGCCTGCGGCACGGGGCGGATCCTCCACCGCTACCTGAAGGTCCGCGATGCCTGCCCCGACTGCGGGACGGTGCTGCATCACCACCGCGCCGATGACGGGCCCGCCTATCTGACGATCCTGATCACCGGCCATCTGCTGGCGCCCGCGATGCTGATGATGTGGGAGCTGTGGCGGCCCGCGCCCTGGGTGATGGCGGTGACGCTCTCGGTGCTGACCGTGGGGCTGGCGCTGTGGCTCCTGCCGCGCATCAAGGGGGCGCTGGTGGCGATCCAGTGGTCGCGGCGGATGCATGGCTTCGGCGCGCCGGATCCGGAGACCGCCGATGCCTGAGCCGCCGATCCGCGATGCCGCCACCGTCATCCTGCTGCGCGACCGCGACGGCCCCCAGGTCCTGATGGGCCGGCGTGCGGCCACGGCGGTCTTCATGCCGTCGAAATCGGTCTTCCCCGGCGGTGCCGTCGATCCCGGCGATGCCGCCGTGCCGCTGGCCGGGCTTCCCGATCCGGTCTGCATGGAGCGGCTGGCCGAAGCGGCCGCGCCGGGGCTGGCGCGCGCGCTGGTCGCCGCCGCGATCCGCGAGACCTGGGAGGAAACCGGGCTGATCCTCGGGCCGCCCGGCGCCTGGCCGCAGCCGCCGCCCGACTGGGCGGGGCTGGCGGCCGCCGGGCGGGTGCCCTCGGGGGCGGGGCTGCGATTCGTGTTCCGGGCGCTGACGCCGCCGGGGCGGCCGCGGCGCTTCGATGCGCGGTTCTTCCTGGCCGATGCCGATGCGCTCGGCGTGGCGGGGGAGGATTTCGCCCGGGCCTCGGGCGAGCTGGCCGATCTTCGATGGATCCCGCTGGAGGCGGTGCGCGATTTCGACCTGCCCTTCGTCACCGAGCTGGTTCTGGCGGAGCTGGCCCAGATGCTGCGCCGCGGGGCCCAGGCCGCGGGGGTGCCCTTCTTCACCGGCGAGGATGGCGAGACGGGATTCCGCAGGCTGGGCAGGCCGTTACGGGGCTGAGGCTCAGTCCGTCCAGCGCCAGGGCGTGGTAAAGCAGCCCATCAGCGAGGCCAGCGCCGCCTCGTCGACATCGCCATGGGCCTCCAGCACCGCGGTCAGGCCGCAGCGCTTGTCGTCGACCACCGCCGCGACGGTGACGGCATGCCCCCCGGCGGCCAGCGCCTCGTCCAGCACGCGGATGATCGCGCGCTTGCGCAGCTCGGGCTTGAACACCTTGCCGACGGCGGTCTTGGGCAGCTCCGGCAGGATCTCGACATGCTTGGGGCAGGCCGCGCGCTCATGGATCCGGCTGCGCCCGTACTCGGCCAGTTCGCCGGTCGTGACGGTCGCCCCCGCGACCAGTTCGACATAGGCGCAGGGCAGTTCCCCCGAATGCCGGTCCGGCTGGCCGATGGCGCCGACCATGGCCACGGCCGGATGGCCCGCCAGCGCCTCCTCGATCTCGGCAGGGTCGATATTGTGGCCGCCGCGGATGATCATGTCCTTCTTGCGGCCGGTGATCCACAGATAGCCATCGGCATCGATCCGCCCCAGATCGCCCGTGCGCAGGTAGCGGCGATCGGCGAACAGCCCCAGGTTCCGGCCCGGTTCGGTATAGGTGGAGCCGTCGAAGACGCCGGGATTGGCCACGCAGATCTCGCCCACCTCGTCGGTGGCGCATTCATAAGTGACGGCCCCGTCCTCCTCGCAATGCAGGATGCGCACATCGGTATAGGGCAGCGGCACGCCGACCGAACCGACCTTCTTCAGCCCGTCCACCGGGTTGACCGCCACGAGGCAGGTCGCCTCGGTCAGCCCGTAGCCTTCGGCCACCTGCACGCCGGTGGCCTCCTCGAAGCGGCGGTAGAGTTCCAGCGGCAGCGGCGCCGAGCCCGAGATCGCGATCTTCAGGCTGGAGACATCGGCATCGACCCTGCGCTGCATCAGCGCCGCCAGCGCGGTGGGCACGGTGATCAGGAAGGTCACGCGATACCGCTCGATCAGCTTCCAGAAATTGTCGAACACCCCGTCGCCGCGATAGCCGGCCGGGGTCGGAAAGACGACGTGCGCCCCCGACTGGATCGCCGACATCAGCACCGGATAGCAGGCGAAGCAGTGGAACAGCGGCAGCGGGCAGATCATCACGTCGGTATGGTCGAACAGCAGTTCCTGCCCCAGCCAGCCATTGTAGATCATGCCGGAAAACTTGTGCTGCGCCACCTTGGGCGTGCCGGTCGTGCCGCCGGTATGGAAATAGGCCGCCACCCGGTCTCCCGGCGCGGGATCGAAGATCAGCCGGTCGGCGGGCTGCGCGGCCATGGCGGCGCGGAAGTCCAGCACCCTGGCATGGTGGCGCGCCCTCACCTTCGGACGCAGAAGCGGCACCAGCCAGGATTTCGGCGGCGTCATGTAGCGTTTCAGGTCGACTTCCAGCACCGTCTTCACCGAGGGGGCGAAGCCGACCGCGGCGGCGGCCTTCTGGGCGATGTCGGTCTTCGGCAGCGCCTTCAGCGTCACCAGAACCGTCGCGCCGGATTCGTTGAGGATGCCGGCGATCTGCTCGGTATCCAGCAGCGGATTGATCGGCAGGACGCGCCCGGCAGTCATCCCCCCCAGAAGCGCCATCAGCGTCTCGTTGGCATTGGGCAGCAGATAGGCAACCACGTCGCCCTCGCCCACGCCGAGGCTGCGGAACAGGTTGGCCGCCCGCGTCGCCCAGCCCAGCAGCTCGGACCAGCAGAGCGTCTCGGCCGGGGCGGAGGGATCGGAAAACATCTGGAAGGTGACGGCCGGACGGGCGCCGTGGCGGGCGGCGACATCCTGCAGCGCGGCATGGACGCTGGCGGGCACCTCGCGCGCGGACCAGGGCGCCTGCGCCTCGATCGCCCGCGCGGAGGACCGGTCGGTGAATTTCTGCATTCCGTGTCTCCTCCCCAGGATTGCGGTTCCCCTCCTTCTCAGATGGGAGGGGCGCGCCGCGATTGCGAGGATGACGCGGCGCGGCCGCCGCGTGCAAGCGTAACGCTGCGGCCCGGCCTCATTCCGCGGCGAGCGCGCCGGTGAATTGCAGCCGCGCCAGCCGGGCATAGAGCCCGCCCTCGGCGACCAGGCTGTCATGCGTGCCCTGCGCGACGATCCGGCCCTTGTCGAAGACCAGGATCCGGTCCGCCTTCTTCACCGTGGCCAGCCGGTGCGCCACCACGAGCGTGGTGCGGTCGCGGGCCATCTCGTCGACCGCCGCCTGCACCGCCGCCTCGCTTTCGGCATCCAGCGCCGAGGTCGCCTCGTCCAGCAGCAGGACCGGCGCGTCGCGCAGGATCGCGCGGGCGATGGCGATGCGCTGCTTCTGCCCGCCCGACAGCATCACGCCGCGTTCCCCCAGATAGGTGTCGTATCCCTCGGGCAGCGCCGCGACGAAGTCATGCGCGGCCGCGGCCCGCGCCGCCGCCTCGACCTCGGCATCGGTGGCATCGGGACGGCCGAACCGGATGTTGGCGCGCGCGGTATCGGCGAAGATCACCGGCTCCTGCGGGACCAGCGCCAGGTTGCGCCGGAAGGCATCGCGCGCCATCGCCCCCAGCGGCACGCCATCCAGCAGCACCTCGCCCTCCTGCGGGTCGTAGAACCGCAGCAGCAGCTGCAGGACGGTGGACTTGCCCGCGCCCGAGGGACCGACCAGCGCCACCGTTTCGCCCGGCGCGATGCGGAAGGACAGGCCCTCCAGCGCCGCCTCCCGGGGCCGGGTCGGATAATGGAACACCACGTCGCGGAACTCGATCCCGCCCCGTGGCGGATCGGCCGGGGCGCGCGGCGCGCCGGGATCGGCGACGCTGTCCTCGGCATGCAGCAGCTCCACCAGCCGTTCGGTCGCGCCGGCGGCGCGCTGCAGCTCGCCCCAGATCTCCGACAGGGCGGCGACCGACCCGGCCATGATCGCGGCATAGATGACGAACTGCACCAGCTCGCCGATCGACATGGCGCCCGCGCGCACGTCGCTGACCCCGACCCACAGCACCGAGATGATCCCGCCGAAGACGATGAAGATGACGATCGCGGTCAGCGCCGCGCGCACCGCCATGCGCCGCTTCGCGGAGGCGAAGGAATTCTCCGTCACCCCGGCGAACATCGCGCGGCTGGCCGCCTCATGGGTGAAGGCCTGCACCGTCTGCGCCGACAGGAGCGCCTCGGAGGCCTTGCCGGACCCCTGCGCGATCCAGTCCTGGTTGTCGCGCGCCAGCCCGCGCAGCCGCCGCCCCAGCCCCAGGATCGGGATCAGCACGACCGGCACCAGAAGCAGCACCAGCCCGGTCAGCTTGGGCGCGGTCAGCAGCATCATCACCAGCCCGCCGGCAAACAGCAGCAGGTTGCGCAGGAACCACGAGACCGAGGAGCCGACCACCGACAGGATCAGCGTCGTGTCGGTGGTGATCCGCGACAGCACCTCGCCGGTCATGATCTTCTCGTAGAAGGCCGGGCTCATGCCGATCATCCGGTCGAACAGCGCCTTGCGGATATCGGCCACGACCCTCTCGCCCAGCCGGGTCACCATGTAGTAGCGCGCCGCCGTGCCCAGGGCCAGAAGCCCCGCAATCCCCAGCGCTGCCACGAAATACTTGTCCAGAAGCGCCGTCTCCCCGCTCAGGAACCCGTCGACCACCCGGCGCAGCGCCACCGGCAGGACCAGCGACACGGCCGCGGTGAAGATCAGCGCCGCCACGGATGCCACGAGCAGGGCGCGATAGGGGCGCAGGAATGGAAAAAGCCCGCGCAGCGCGCCGATCTTCCTGGATGTCTCGCGCTCCTCGCCGGAGGTGTTCGGGCGGCGTGCCATGGCGGCTCCTTGCTGGAAATGCCGGGATTTCTACGACAGGCAGGGCCCGGCAACAAGGCCCGCGGCCCCCTCCCTTGGTCTGTGCCGGGGCCGCGCCCCGCCGGGCGCGCCTGCGCGGCCGGGCTCAGCTGCGCGTGACGTCGTGCCGGTAGAGCCAGTCGAATTGCGATAGCGCCAGCCCCGGCCGCAGCCTTTCGCCCAGGCGCAGCCCCGCATGGGCGGCCTGCCGCAGCCCCGGCAGCGCCAGGTGATAGGCCAGCGCGTTGCGGTCGGCGGCGGCGACGATCCGGCGGCAGCGCGCCCGGCGGCGCGCCTCGTAGAGCGCCAGCCCCGCCTCCACCCCGTCCGACCCTGCCAGACTCTCGCCCAGCACCCAGGCATCCTCCAGCGCCATCACCGCGCCCTGCGCCAGGAAGGGCAGCGTGGCATGGGCCGCATCGCCCAGAAGCGCCACCCGCCCCTGCACCCAGCGCCGCGCCGCCGGGCGGCGGAACAGGCCCCACAGATGCGCGGTCTCCAGCCGGGCCAGCTCGGCGGTGATCTCCTCGGGGAAGCGCGCGAAGGCGGCCTGCAGATGCGCCGGGTCGTCCTGCTGCTGCCAGGTTTCGGCGGCCCAGTCCGGGCGCTCCAGCACGGCGACGAAATTGACCAGCCGACCGCCGCGCAGCGGATAGCGCACGAGGTGGCGGCCCGGTCCGACGATCAGCTGCACCTCCGGCGCCGCCCCCGGCGCGGCCGGCAGCAGCGCCCGCCAGGCCACCTGGCGGCGGAAGGCGGGATCGGGCGCCGGGTCGATCAGCGGGCGCAGGCGCGAGCGCGCGCCATCGGCGGCGATCACCACCCCTGCCCGGAATTCGCGGCCGTCCTCCAGGCTCACGCCCGTGCGCCCGCCGCCGACCAGCCCGGCCACCACGGCGCCGGTCTCGATCCGCACCCCGGCCGCGCGCGCGGCGCTTTCCAGCGCGGCAAGAAGGTCGGCGCGATGGGCCAGAAGCCAGGGGTGACGGTATTTGGCGGTCGCGACATTCATGCGCAGGATGTCGCGGCCGCGGGCGAAATCGCGCATTCTCAGCGCGGCCAGCGGCTGGCCGATGCCGCCAAGCGCGGCGCCCAGGCCCAGCGCCTCCAGCACCGCGGTGCCGTTGGGGCTGATCTGGATCCCGGCCCCGGCCTCTGCCAGGGCGGGGGCCTGTTCGAGCACCGTCACGGATGCGCCGCGCTGTGCGAGGGACAGCGCGGCGGCGAGGCCGCCGATCCCGGCTCCGACGACAATGGCCTGGCGGCCGATCAACATGCGTATCCTGCCGCGGACGGCCCCCTGCCAGTACCCATCAGCGGTGCGTCAGTCGTCCCTGTGCACCTTCTCGCGGCGCTCGTGGCGTTCCTGCGCCTCGAGGCTGAGCGTCGCGATCGGACGCGCATCCAGCCGCTTGAGCGAGATCTGTTCCCCGGTCGCCTCGCAGTACCCGTATTCGCCGTTGTCGATCCGCCTCAGGGCGGCGTCGATCTTCGAGACCAGCTTGCGCTGGCGGTCGCGGGTCCGCAGCTCCAGCGCGCGGTCGGTCTCCTCCGACGCACGGTCGGCGATGTCCGGGATGTTGCGCGTGCTGTCCTGCAGCCCTTCGATGGTGTCGCGGCTGTCCGCCAGAAGCTCTGCCTTCCAGGCGTTCAGCTTGCGGCGGAAATATTCCAGCTGGCGATCATTCATGAACGGCTCGTCCTCGGCGGGACGGTAGTCGTCAGGAAGAAATGTTTCGGCCTTCATCACTGCTCCCAAATCGTGGCCGGCTGCCGTTGGGTTTTTTTGATCCGACATCCGATGCCCTCCCGCGCGCGGCCTTAGCGCAATAGCCGGGGATTGTCACGTTGAAACAGGGGATGCTTGAACCTGTCGCAGCCGGTGCTAGGCTTTTGCCGCGGGGCAGCATCGCCCAGTTTACCGGGAGTTAGCCAGATGAAATTCTCAGGCACCGACAGCTACGTGGCCACCGAGGACCTGATGGTCGCGGTCAATGCCGCCGTCGCGCTGGAACGCCCGCTGCTGGTCAAGGGCGAGCCCGGAACCGGCAAGACCGAGCTGGCGCAGCAGGTCGCCCGTGGCCTCGGCCTGCCGATCATCGAATGGAACGTCAAATCCACCACCCGCGCGCAGCAGGGCCTGTACGAATACGACGCGGTCAGCCGCCTGCGCGACAGCCAGCTGGGCGATCCGCGCGTGGAGGATGTCGGCAACTACATCCGCAAGGGCAAGCTGTGGGAGGCCTTCACCGCCCCGGGCAAGGTCGTCCTTCTGATCGACGAGATCGACAAGGCCGATATCGAGTTTCCCAACGATCTGCTGCAGGAACTCGACCGGATGGAGTTCCATGTCTACGAGACCGGCGAGACCATCCGCGCGATCAACCGCCCCGTGGTCATCATCACCTCCAACAACGAGAAGGAGCTGCCCGATGCCTTCCTGCGCCGCTGCTTCTTCCACTACATCCGCTTTCCCGATCCCGAGACGCTGCGGCGGATCGTCGAGGTGCATCATCCCGGCATCAAGGGCGCCCTGCTATCCGCCGCGCTGACGCAGTTCTACGAGATCCGCGAGACGCCGGGCCTGAAGAAGAAGCCGTCGACCTCCGAGGTGCTGGACTGGCTGAAGCTCTTGCTGGCCGAGGATCTGGACCCCGCCGAGCTGAAGCGCGACGGCGCCTCGGCCCTGCCCAAACTGCACGGCGCGCTGCTGAAGAACGAACAGGACGTGCACCTGTTCGAGCGTCTCGCCTTCATGGCCCGGCGCGGCTCCCGGTGACGCGCGATGGCGGGGAACCCGGCCCCGCCGAAGACGTTCCGACTGCATGTCACAGGAGCATATAGAACCCGGCCCCGCCGCCGTGCCCGAACTCGTCGACCGGCTCGACGACTTGGCCAGCGATTGCGACGAGGTGCCCCTGGGCCGGCTGATCGAGGAGATCGGCGCCCAGGGCCACGCGCCGCTGCTGATGATCGTCGCGGCGCTGATGATCCTGCCCTTGGGGATGATCCCCGGCATAGGCGGGGCGCTGGGGCTGATCGCCGCCGCGATCGGGCTGCAGATGCTGCTGGGCCGGCACGGCGTCTGGACCCCGGGATTCATCCGCCGCCGCAGCCTGCCCGCCGGGAAGCTGCGCGGCGCGGTGGACCGGATGCGCCCCCCCGCCCGCTGGCTGCGCCGCCGCCTGCATATCCGCCTGGAGGCGCTGTCCTCGGGGCGGGTGTCCCTGAGCCTGATCGCGCTGGTTCTGATCGCGGCCGGCGGGTCGCTGGTGGTGCTGGGGGCGATCCCCATCGCCACGCCGCTGATGGGTCTGCCGATCGCGATCTTCGCCCTCGGCATCCTGTCGCGCGACGGCGTCGTGGTGGCGGTCGGCTGGGGCGTGCTGTGCCTGTCCGTCCTGGGCGTCGCGCTGGGGTCGCAGACGCTCTCGGGCTAGGCGGGACCGGCCCGCGACGCGGGGAAATCGGGCCCGCGTCGCCAAAGGCAGTTTCCTTCGTGCCTGCGCTCGCCTAAGTCTGGGCCGAGCAGCAAGACACAAGAATGCGCATGACCCTGACCGTTCGCCCCCTCGCCGCCGCGGACCGTCCCGACTGGGACCGGCTCTGGACCGCCTATCTGGACTTCTACGGCACCACCCGTCCGCCCGAAGTCTTCGACGCCACTTTCGCGCGCCTCCTGGGGGACGCGCCCCAGCACGGGCTGATCGCGCTGGCCGATGGCAGACCCGCAGGCCTGGCCCATTACATCTTTCACGCCCATAACTGGCATGTCGCGCCGGTCTGCTATCTTCAGGATCTCTATGCCGATCCCGGCATCCGCGGACAGGGGGCCGGGCGCGCGCTGATCGAGGCGGTCTACGAGGCCGCCGATGCGGCGGGCGCAGCCGATACCTACTGGATGACGCAGGAGTTCAACACGACCGCCCGGCGGCTCTATGACCGCATAGGCCAGGTCACGCCCTTCGTGAAATACAGCCGCGGGCCGAAGGCGTGAGGGGCGCCGCCGTCCTGCTGATGCTTGCCGGGCTCCTGGCGGGCTGTGCCGCGCCGCCGCCCGCCCCGCCGGTGGCCGTCGCCACGCAGATGCCCCTGCCCCGGGTCATGAGCTTCGGCACGACCGAGCTCCAGCCGCCGACCCGGTCGAATGCCGAGATGGCGCGCGATTTCCTGGACCTGTCCTTCCAGCTGGAAAGCGGCCAGGCGCTGCCGGTCTTCACCCGCTTCGAGGAGCCGATCACCATCGCGGTGACCGGGCTTCCCAGCGCGGCGCTGGAAAAGGAGCTGCGGCGGCTGACGAAACGGCTGGAGTCGGAGGCCGGGCTGGACGTGCGCCGCACCGCCGACCCGGCCACCGCCACGGTGACGATCGAGGGCGTCTCCACCCGCGACATGCAGCGCAGCGTCCCCGCGGCCGCCTGTTTCGTGCTGCCCACCCGCATCACCTGGGACGAATTCCGCCGCGCGCCGCGCAGCCCCGACTACTCCTGGACGCGGCTGACCCGGCGCAGCGCCGTCTCGGCCTTCGTGCCGGTGGATACCAGCCAGCAGGAAATCCGCGACTGCCTGCACGAGGAGATCGCGCAGGGGCTCGGCCCGCTCAACGACCTCTACCGGCTGGGCGACTCGGTCTTCAACGACGACAACCTCAACCCGGTCCTGACCGGATTCGACATGCTGATGCTGCGCGCCACCTACAGCCCGATGCTGCGGTCGGGCATGAGCCGCGAGGAGGTCGCCGCGAAACTGCCCGCGATCCTCGATACGCTGAACCCGCGCGGGCGCAGGATCGCCGATCGCGGCACGCCGCCCTCCTCGGCCGAATGGAAGGCCGACATCTCCCGCGCGCTCAGCCCCGGCAGCACATCGGCACGGCGCGCCGCGGCCGGGCGGGCCGCCTCCGAATCCGCCCCCTGGGGAGATGTGCGCAGCGGCTTCAGCCTGTTCACCCTGGGCCGGATGTCGATCACCAGCGATCCGGAAACCGCGCTGAATGCCTTTCTCGCCGCGCAGCGGATCTTCGAGAGCCGCCCCGAGACGAAGATCCATGCCGCCCATGCCGGGTTCCAGATCGCGGCCTTCGCGCTGAATTCCGGGCAGTTCGACATCGTGCTGGACCTGACGGAGAGCTATATCCCCGTCGCGCGGCGCCACGAGGATGCCGCGCTTCTGTCGGACCTGGAACTGGCCCGCGCCGCCGCGCTGGCCGCCGCCGGACGGCCCCAGCCCGATCTGCGGCGCGAGGCGCTGGCCTGGGGCGTCTATGCCTACGGGACCGCCGAACGCGCCGCCGCCCGCGCGCGGGAGATCGAGACGCTGGCCGGGGGCGAAGGCGCATGAGGAGAGCCGCATGATCGTGATCGTCGCCCTGCTGGCCGGGGCCGCCTTCGGGGGCCTCACGGCCCGCCGCCGCGGCGGCAACCGCTGGGACATCGCCCAATACGCCGCCGTCTGCGCCATCATCGGCGCGATCCTCGGCCTGACGGCCGCGATCTGGCTGCAACGGGCGGGATGACCGCGCCGGGCGGTGGCCAAGCCGCCCCGCCGCGACTATCTTCGCCCCATGTTCCTGCGGTTCTTCGAAAACCTGCGCAAGGCCGGGATCCCGGTCAGCCTGCGCGAATACCTGGCCTTCCTCGACGCGATGGCGGCCGGGCTCGTCACCTATGACGTGGACGGGTTCTATTACCTCGCCCGCACCGCCATGGTGAAGGACGAACGCAACCTGGACCGGTTCGACCGCGCCTTCGCCGCGAGTTTCGAGGGGCTGGAGGCGATCAGCCTCGAGGACATGCTGGAGGCGGTGGACATCCCCGGCGACTGGCTGCGCAAGATGGCGGAAAAGCACCTCTCGGAGGAGGAGAAGGCCGAGATCGCGGCGATGGGCGGCTTCGACAAGCTGATGGAGACGCTGAAGCAGCGGCTGGCCGAGCAGAAGGACCGCCATCAGGGCGGCAGCAAATGGATCGGCACGGCCGGAACCTCGCCCTTCGGCGCCTATGGCTACAACCCCGAAGGCGTGCGCATCGGCCAGGCCGAAAGCCGCCACCGCAAGGCGGTGAAGGTCTGGGACAAGCGCGAATTCCGCAATCTCGACGACAGCGTCGAGCTGGGCACGCGCAACATCAAGGTCGCGCTGAAGCGGCTGCGCCAATGGGCCCGCGCGGGCGCCCGGGAGGAACTGGACCTCGACGGCACGATCCGCGCGACGGCCGAACACGGATACCTGGACGTCAAGACCCGGCCCGAGCGGCACAACGCGGTAAAGGTGCTGCTGTTCTTCGATATCGGCGGCTCGATGGACGACCATATCAAGGTGGTGGAGGAGCTGTTCTCGGCGGCGCGCTCCGAGTTCAAGCACCTGGAACACTACTATTTCCACAACTGCCTGTATGAAGGCGTCTGGCGCGACAATGCCCGCCGCTGGTCGGAGAAGATCCCGACCTGGGAGGTGCTGCATACCTACGGGCACGACTACAAGTGCATCTTCGTCGGCGATGCCTCGATGTCGCCCTACGAGGTGCTCTATCCCGGCGGCGCGAACGAGCATTGGAACGAGGAGGCCGGGGAGGTCTGGCTGCGCCGCGCGCTGGAGCAATGGCCCGACTGCCTCTGGCTGAACCCGGTCCCCGAGACGCATTGGCCCTATACCCAGTCCATCGGGCTGATCCGCGAGATCTTCGGCGAACGCATGGTGCCGATGACGCTGGAGGGCATCGACCGCGGCATGCGCCTTCTGGGACGCTGAGCCCGAAGCGCCGGGCTGCCGCGCGCCGGGAGGAGGAATCACCCGGAGATCCGCGGCCCCCGATGGCGCAAATTGCCGGTTGCCCGGATCTTGTGCACGCGGCCCCGCGGAACATGATACCTTATGCGCAAGGCGTTGCGGCGCGGTTGCCGCGGCGTCGCGACGAAGGTCCGCCCCGCGCGGCGGCCGACGGCTTGACCCGCCGCGCGATCACGGTAGCGTGAGAAACATGACAGATATCCGGCTCGCCCTGCTCGCCCGCCTGATGGAAGACACCGCGCGGCGGCTGGACGCGGATTGCCTGGCCCTGGCGCTTCCCTGTCACCTGCCGGGCCGCCTTCGCGTCTTCGCCCGCGGCGCGGACTTTCCCGATCCGCCCGAATTCGTGCCCGTCGCCGCCCGCGACAGCCTCTGCCACCAGGTCATGCACAGCGGCCGCGACCTGCGATCCGCCCTCGCCGGGCGCGACGGCCCTTCCGCCGGGCGGCGTTGCGGCATGATGATCGCGGAGGAACTTGTGTCCTATTGCGGCACGCCGGTGCGCTCCGATGACGGGGCGGCGATCCGCGCCAGCCTCTCCGCCAGCACCCGGCTGCCGCGGATCTGGTCGCGCAGCGACATGGCCCGGCTGCGCGCGCTGTCGGCGCAGATATCGGCATTGCGGCTTCTGCCGCCGCCCTGCCGCCTGCCTGACCGGATCGGCGGCGCCTCGCGCTGATGCGACGGGACTTGTCCGGCGCAGGCGGGGGCGCCATATCTGCGCCATGCTGAAATTCGCGCCCCTTCTCGCGGCGATCCTCTACGGCCTCGCCTTCTACCAGTTCTCGGCCTGGCGCACGCGCCGGCAGCTGAGCAGCCGCTCCACCGAACTGGCCGACCCGGCGATGACGCGGGTGATGGCGCCGATGGCGCTGGCCCTGGGCGTGCCGCGGATCAAGGTCTATCTCTACGAGATCGCGCAGGTGAATGGCCTGGCCGCGCCGGACGGGCGGATCTTCCTGACCCGCGGCTTCTACAACCGGTTCCGCCAGGGCGATGTCACGGCGGAGGAACTGGCCTCGGTCGTGGCGCATGAATTGGGCCATGTCGCCCTGGGCCATTCGCGGCGGCGGATGATCGATTTCTCGGGGCAGAACGCCATACGCGTCGCGGGAGGGATGATCCTGTCGCGCCTCATTCCCGGTTTCGGCCCCGCCATCGCCAACCTGCTGACCGGCCTGCTGGCGGCGCGGCTGTCGCGGCAGGACGAGTACGAGGCCGATGCCTATGCCGCGGCGCTGCTGACCAGGGCGGGGATCGGCACGGAGCCCCAGAAGGCGCTGTTCCGCAAGCTGGAGGCGCTGACCCAATCCGGCACGCCCGCCCCCGCCTGGTTCCTCAGCCATCCCAAGACGGCCGAGCGGATCGCGGCGATCGAGACGCTCGAACGCCGCTGGGTCCCTCAGGACAGGTAGGGGCGGAACTCGGCCACCACCTGTTCGTAGACCGCGCGCTTGAAGGGCACGATGCGCTCGGCCACCTCCTCCAGCGCCACCCAGTGCCATTCGCTGAATTCGGGATGTTCGGTGGCGATGTCGATCTGGTCATCCGTGCCGTGGAAGCGCAGCAGGAACCATTTCTGCTTCTGCCCGCGGAACCGGCCCTTCCACATCTTCGCGACCAGATCGGGCGGCAGGTCATAGGCGATCCAGTCCGCGGACTCCGCCTCCACCGTGACCAGATCGGGGGAGACGCCGGTTTCCTCCTCCAGTTCGCGCAGCGCCGCCGCGCGCGGGGTCTCGCCGGGATCGATCCCGCCCTGGGGCATCTGCAGCGCCGGGCCGGGATTGTCGATGCGCTGCGCGACGAAGACGCGGTTGTCGCGATTGGCCAGCATGACGCCCACATTCTCGCGATAGGGCAGCGCCGCGATCTGCTCGGGGGTCATGCCGCGCCTCCCTCGAGGATGCGGGTCAGCCGCGCCTGCACATCCGCGAAGATCTCCGGGCTCTGCGCGCTCAGGAGATAGCCCGTCGCCACGGTCCCCGGCCGGTAGGGCGTGCCGTCCAGCATCGCCGCCTGTCCGCCGGCCTCGTTCACGGCCAGGATGCCGGCCGCATGATCCCAGGGCTTGGGATTGGCGCCGATCATGTAGCGGGCATTGCCCATCGTCATCATCCGGTACTCATGGCAGGCGCATCCCAGCGAATAGGTCCGCGTCCCGGCCATGAACTCGGCCGCGATCTGCGGCTGCGCCGCGCGCGGCATCAGCCGCAGCGGCACGAAACCGCCGGTGGCGGGCGACGGCGCGGCCGGCATGGTCAGGCGCCGGGGTTCCGCATCGGCGCGGCAGAACCAGGTGCCGCCGCCGCGGCGCGCTAGGATCCAGTCATCCAGCACCGGGTCGTAAAGCAGCGAGAACACCGTGTCGCCCGCTTCGGTCACCGCCACGATCAGGCCGAACCCGGCAAGCCCGTGGGCGAAGTTCCACGTCCCGTCGACCGGATCCACGATCACGGCGCGGTCCGCCCCGGGGATGCGGCCCGGCAGCTGCGGGTCCTCTTCCACCGCTTCCTCGCCGACGACCAGCACCTCGCCCAGCGCCCCGCCCGCCAGCGCGGCGGCGATATGCTTCTCGGCCTGCTGGTCGGCGACCGTGACCAGGTCGTCCTCGGCGGATTTCGCGGTGATCGCGTCTTCCGGCAATGCCCGGAACCGCGGCAGGACATGCTGCCGCGCCGCCTCGCGCACGACATCGATCAAAAAGCTCTCTTCGTCTCGGGTCAGGGGCACGTGGGGGTCCTTGTCAGCCTGTCACTCCCCCCAGACATGCCTTGGCTGGCGCCCGGAGGCAATGAGGTCTCAGGCCGCGACCCGGTCCGAACGCCAGCGCAGCAGCGGCCCCGCCTCCGCGCTGGACACGGCCTGCCCCCCGGAGTCGCCCAGCGCCGTCCAGAGCGCGTCCGGATCCTGCCTGCCGCAGAGGCGCGCCGCCCGGGCCATCACCGCGATCCCGGCGGCCCGCAGCGGCGGCACCGCCCGGGCCAGCTGGGCGGGGGTGGCATTCAGTTCGACCAGCGCCGGGCGCGCGGCAATCAGCGCCGCGACCGCCCTTTCCGTGCCGGTGCGGCCCAGGTCCAGCCCCGGCACGGGATCCAGGCCATGCCGCCCGACGCGGCGAACGAAGCCCGAGACGCTGCGCGGATCGGCCAGCCGCGCGCGCAGGGCGACCTGTCCGGCGGCGCCCATGGCGGCAAGCCGGACCGCCAGCAGGCCCAGCCCCTCGGTCGAGGGCAGGGTCAGGATCAGCACGCAGCGATCGCGCGCGGCGGCCAGGACCTCCGGCAGGCCGGGAAGATAGGCCGGGGCCAGGGGCGCGGTGCCGCCTGTCCCGCCGCGCAGCTGCAGGCGCGCCAGCGATGCGGCGGCCATGCCGCAGACCGGACCGCGCGCCGCGGTCATCCGTGCCAGGTCGGGGTCGCGGAACACCACCGGTTCGCCCTCGCGGCCGAAGCGCAGGTCCAGCCCGGCCATATCGCAGCCCGCCGCCAGGGCCGCCTCCAGCGCGGGCAGGCTGTTTTCCGGGCAGGCAGGCGAGCACAGCCCGCGCTCCGCGCAGATCAGCGGTCCCTCCCGGCGGAGGGTGTCCTCGAACATGGTCCCGGTCTTCCGCATTGCGCGTCTCGTCCCCTGCGCCGTCCCGATACGGTCTCTGCCCCTCGCGAGGCGGCCCCGCCCGGCAGGGCGGTCGCGGCAGAGCATAGCGCGGCCTGGCCCGGATCTCCCGGTCCGATTGGCGGCTTGGTTTACGCCTTGCACGGAAGGCCGCGGACTTCACGATGGCGCGATCCGGCGGGCCGGTCTCCGCCGCAGCCGGGGGAGAGGCCAAACAGCGCGTTTTCCTTCGCCCGCGACTGGGCTAAGTCTCGCTCCGACCCGATCCATGACCGAGGAGCCCCCGCATGGCACCGAAACCTGTCGTCCTCTGCATCCTCGACGGCTGGGGCAAGAGCGCCCGGACCGAGGACAACGCCCCCGCCCTGGCCGCGACCCCGACCTTCGACCGCATCATGGCCACCTGCCCCAATGCGGAACTGACCACCCACGGCCCGGTGGTCGGCCTGCCCAAGGGGCAGATGGGCAATTCCGAGGTGGGTCACACCAATATCGGCGCGGGGCGCACCGTGGCGATGGACCTGGGCCAGATCGACCTGGCGATCGAGGATGGCAGCTTTGCCACCACCGAGGCGCTGACCGGCTTCATCGCGACGCTGAAGGAGACCGGCGGCACCGCGCATCTGATGGGGGTCGTCTCCGATGGCGGGGTGCATGGCCACCTGCAGCACATCCTGGCCGCCGCGCGCGTGCTGACCGATGCGGGCGTGCCGGTGATCCTGCATGCCGTCACCGACGGGCGCGATGTCGCCCCCTCCTCGGCGAAGGCCTTCATGGAGGACCTGCTGGCCGGGTTCCAGAACGATGCCGCCGTCGGCACCGTCACCGGCCGCTACTGGTGCATGGACCGCGACAAGCGCTGGGACCGGGTGGAAAGCGCCTATCGCGCCTGGGCCTTCGCCGAGGGCCGTGCCGCGGAAGGCCCGCTGGAGGCGATCGAGGCGGCCTATGAGGCGGGCGAGACCGACGAGTTCATCAAGCCCCGCGTGATGCCCGGCTATCGCGGCATGCAGAAGGGCGACGGGTTCTTCTGCCTGAATTTCCGCGCCGACCGCGCCCGCGAGATCCTCTCGGCCATCGGCGCGCCGGATTTCGACGGGTTCGACCCCGCGCCGCGCCCGGAACTGGCGGCGATGCTGGGCATGGTGGAATATTCCACCGCGCATAACGGCTTCATGTCCACCGTCTTCCCCAAGCGCGAGATCGTCAACACGCTGGGCGCCTGGGTGGCCAAGCAGGGGCTGACCCAGTTCCGCTTGGCGGAGACGGAGAAATACCCGCATGTCACCTTCTTCCTCAATGGCGGCAAGGAAGAGCCCGAGGCGGGCGAGGACCGGTTCATGCCGCAATCGCCGAAGGTTGCCACCTATGACCTGCAGCCCGAGATGTCCTCCGTCGAGGTGACCGACCAGTTCGTCGCGGCGATCGAACGGGGCTATGACCTGATCGTGGTGAATTACGCCAACCCCGACATGGTCGGCCATACCGGCGACCTGGAGGCCGCGAAAGCGGCCTGCGAGGCGGTGGATCGGGGCCTGGCCCGCGTGCTGCCCGCGCTGGAGGCGGCCGGCGGCGCGATGATCGTCACCGCCGATCACGGCAATTGCGAACAGATGCAGGACCCCGAGACGGGCAGTCCGCATACCGCCCATACGCTGAACCCGGTGCCGGTGGCGCTGGTCGGCGGGCCCGAGGGCGCCACGCTGCGCGACGGGATCCTCGCGGACCTGGCGCCGACGCTGCTGCAGCTGATGGACCTCAACACCCCGCCCGAGATGACCGGGAGGTCGCTGATCAATTGAGCCCGCGCCGCTTTGCTCCGGCCGCCGCCCTCCTGTGCCTCTGGGCGGGACTGGCGGCGGCCGCCCCCGGCCCCTGGGAACAGGAGGTGGCCGAGGCCGCCCGTGCCGTGACGGCGGCGGAATCCGGCGGGCTCTCCGTGCGGCTGGCCGCCATGACGCGCCTGATCGCCGCGCAGGAGGACGGCCAGGCCCAGCTGCGCACGCGCCTGGCCCTGCTGGGCGCGGAGGAGGAGAAGCTGGCCTCCGGGCTGGCACAGGAGGAGGACCGCACCGCGCGCCTGCTTGCCGCGCTGGAACGGCTGGGCGACGCGGAGGCGCCGCTGCCGCTGCTGCATCCGCAGGGCGCGCTGGCGGCGGCGCGGGCCGCGACGATGACCGGCGACGTGGTCGCCGCGCTTTCGGCCGAGCGCGCCGCGCTGAGCGCCCGGCTCGACCATGTGCAGGGATTGCGGCAGGCGGCGCAGGACGCCTCGGCCCGGCTGGATGCGCTGCGCGACGAGACGGCGGCGGCGCGCCAGGCCATGATCGACGCCGCCGCCCAGGGCCGCCCCCTCCCGGCCGCCTTCGACAGCGAGAGCGCGGCCGCCCAGGCCGCGGCTCTGGGCATATCCGACCTGACCGGGCTCGGCGCGAGGCTGGGACCCGAGCGGCCCTCGGGCGCGGCGCCGTCGGACCTGCCCCTGCCGGTGGAGGCCCTGCCCGTCGCGGAAGGCGATGGCTGGCGGATGAAGGCGGGCTACGGAACGCTGGTCAGCGCCCCGGCCGCGGGCCATGTCCTCTATGCCGGTCCGCTGCGCGGCCACCGGCTGGTCATGGTCATCGAGCTGGCGCCGGGGCGGACCCTGTCGCTGGCCGGGCTGGGCCGCGTGCTGCTGCGCTCGGGCGATCCGGTCGCCCCGGGCCAGCCGCTGGGCTTCCTGCCCGATGCGCCCCCCGCCGCGATGGCGGCGCAGGAAAGCCACGGAAATGTGACGCCTGCCCCGTTTACATCTGGCGACCTGCCGGGAGACACGCTTTATATGGAAACCAGAGATGCCAACAGGCCCGCGGACCCCGCCCTGTGGTTCGCGGCGGAAGAGGACAAGAGACCGAAATGAGATCCTTCGTGATGGCCGCCCTGGCCGGAACCGTCGCCGGCGCCGTGCTGACCACGCAGATCGCGGGCCCCGTCCTCGCCCAGGAACAGTCGGACTCGATGTCGGTCTACCAGCAGCTGGACCTGTTCGGGGACATCTTCGAACGCATCCGCGGGCAGTATGTCGAGGAGGTCGATGACGGCAAGCTGATCGAGGCGGCGATCAACGGCATGCTCACCTCGCTCGACCCGCATTCCAGCTATCTCGCCCCCGACGACGCCGAGGACATGCGCGTGCAGACCCGCGGCGAATTCGGCGGGCTGGGCATCGAGGTCACGCAGGAGGACGGCTTCGTCAAGGTGGTCTCGCCGATGGACGGCACCCCGGCGGACGAGGCGGGGATGCAGGCGGGCGACTACATCACCCATGTCGACGGCGAAAGCATCCTGGGCCTGACGCTGGACGAGGCGGTGGAGCTGATGCGCGGCCCGGTGGGTTCGGACATCACCGTCACCGTCGTGCGCGAGGGCACGGACGAACCCTTCGACGTGACCATCACCCGCGACACGATCAAGCTGACCGCCGCGCGCGTGCGCACCGAGGGCGACATGGTCGTCCTGCGCGTCACCACCTTCAACGACCAGACCTATCCCAACATGGAGGAAGGGCTGAAGGAGGCCGTGGACGAACTTGGCGGGATGGAGAATGTCGAGGGCTTCGTGCTGGATCTGCGCAACAACCCCGGCGGGCTCCTGACCCAGGCGATCAAGGTCTCGGATGCCTTCCTCGACAAGGGCGAGATCGTGTCCACCCGCGGGCGCAACCCGGCCGATGGCGACCGCTACAACGCCACCGAGGGCGACCTGACCGGGGGCAAGCCGCTGGTCGTGCTGATCAATGGCGGCTCGGCCTCGGCCTCGGAAATCGTCGCGGGCGCGCTGCAGGATCACCGCCGCGGGGTCGTGGTGGGCACCAAGAGCTTCGGCAAGGGCTCGGTCCAGACGGTCATGCCGGTGCCCGGCGGGGGCGCGATGCGCCTGACCACCGCGCGCTACTACACGCCCTCGGGCCGGTCGATCCAGGCGCTCGGCGTCTCGCCCGACATCGTGGTCGAACAGCAGCCCGCCGAGGAGGTCACCGAGGAGGACGAGGCCCAGATCCGCACCCGCACCGAGGCCGACCTGCGCGGCAGCCTCGACAATGACAGCCTCACCGAGGACGAGCAGCGCCAGATCCAGGAAGAACAGGAGGCCGCGCTGGCCGCCGCCCATCTGCGCGGGCAGGATTTCCAGCTCTCCTATGCGATCGACCTGCTGAAGGGCCTCTCGGCGATGAACCAGCCGCAGTAACGCGGCCGGACCCCGCATGCACCGCCCCGGATGCGTCCCGCGTCCGGGGCGGTTGCGTTCATGGCAGCAGCCCTGCGCCGCCCGCCTTGCCATATTGGCGCAACCGGCACTTGCGGATACGTTGCGAGGCGTGAAACGCCTGCCTCGAACGCGAAGTATACCGAAATGGCCAGTCCCTACATGTCGCTTGCCCGGGCCTATCAGGAACTGGGATCCTCCGTGGTCCTGTCATCCGGCGACGAGCTCAGATCCATGCACGCCGCCCGAAACCCGGAATGGTTCGGGCTGGATGCGGAGGGCGGACACCCGGCCATGATGGTCGATCGGTCGTGGCCCCAGACCCGGCCCGGCGGAAAATGGTTCATCGAGGTGAACCCCCGATCCTGGCCCCAAGACACCACCAGGCGGCGCAGGAAGACCGAGAGGCTTCTTGATTTCCTGGAGAAATTCACCGGGCAGCCCATCGGGATCGTCTTCTGCGAATTTCCTCCCGGCGGCGAAGGCGGCGCCACGAAGATCGCGCCCCGCCCGGATCTCGCCGCCATCGTCAGGAAGGGCGAGACGGAACACGTCTATCTTCTGGAGGTGGTGAAGCGGCAGTCTCTCACAGCATGACCGCGGCGACGGCGTTGATCGCGTAGAAGGGCAGCGACAGGGCGGTCAGCATCAGCAGCGCCCCCATCGCCATGAAGAGCGCATCGCGCGCCAGCATCGCCACCGAGAAGAGCAGCACCGCCAAGCCGAGGATGGAGGAGGAGAAGGGGACGATCTCCAGCAGCGGCATCGCCAGCCCGCAGGTCATGCAGGCCAGTTCGCAGCCCTTGCGCACCGGGCGGCGCATCGCCCAGGACCCGTGGCCGGTGGCATTGCGGTCCAGCCAGCGCGCCAGCCCGGCGATCCGGTCCAGCCCGTCGCGCAGCCGCCTCGCGCGGATTTCCTTCCCCGTCATGGCCTCGGGCAGCCACAGGTGGTGCCGTCCGAACACCATCTGGCCCGCGACGAAGGCGATGATCAGGCCGCAGATCGAGGAGAAGAGCGGAATGCCCGACAGCGGCGAGACCACCAGCAGCGCGGGGACCATCAGCACCGGGAGGAAGGACGTGTCCTCGACGGCCTGAAGGATCCTCTGGAAAGAGACAGTCTCGGCCGAGGCCGCCTCGCGGAGCTTGCCCAGAAGCTCCTCCATGGCGCCGCCGCCCTCTTCGTATTCCATGAACTCGTCCGCATCCATTGTCATGCCGCCATCCCGAACCCCTGCGCTTCGGCGACTCAACGGCAGGCGCGGCAAGCCTGTTCCCGCAGTCTAACAGATAGGCGGCACCCCGCCCCTGCGGCAAGGGCATGCCCTGCCGGAATTGCCGTCATGACGTTCCGGCAAGATGCGGCGCGCGGATCGCGTCAAATCCCGCCCCGGGGGCCCGCATTCGCGCCGGATTCGCGATCCGCCCGCGGATCGGGCAGGTTTCCGGTAACGTGTTCCGCAAAGCAGGCATGGACGAAACGGCATCGGCGGCGTTAGGAACCGCCGTCGCAAGTCAACGGAGTCTTCGTCATGCATCCGAACCTGACCAAGTCCTGCCCCGCGCGCTCGACCGAACCCCATGCGCGGATTTCCCTGGCCCAGGCCATGATCGTGCTGGGCACCTGGGCCGGCTTCCTCGCCGCCGGTCTCGCGCTGCTGCCCTGAGCCGCGCCGCGGGCCGCACCGGCCCGCCTGCTATTCGCCGGCGATCATCCTCAGACCCTGGGTGACATCGGTGCGCACCGCCAGCCGCAGCCCCGGTTCATCCCCGGCCTTCAGCGCCTCGATGATCAGCCGGTGCCCGTGCGGCACCCCGGTCCGGCCCAGCCGCGCATAGAGCGCCCGCATCGTCGGCCCGAGCTGCAGCCAGACCGTTTCCAGCATCGCCAGCATCGCCGGAGCCTGCGCCCGCAGGTACAGCGTGCGGTGGAATTCCAGGTTGTGGCGGATATAGCCCGTGGCATCGCCGCGCGCGACCGCCGCCGCGATCACCATGTTGATGGCCTCCAGCCGCTCGATCAGCGCGAAATGCACCTTGGGCAGGGCGCGGGAACTCAGCTCGGGCTCCAGCATGCCGCGCAGCGCCGCAAGCTCCTCGATCCGGTCATTGCCCAGCAGCGGCGTGGCGACCCGCCCCGATCCCGACAGGCTCAGCGCCCCCTCGGCCACCAGGCGGCGCACGGATTCGCGCGCGGGCGTCATGGACACCCCGAATTCCGCCGCGATGCCGCGCAGGGTCAGCGCCTGGCCCGGAGGCAGCTCGCCGCACAGGATGCGGGTGCGCAGGCTGCGATACACGCGGTCATGCGCCGCGGGCAGGCTGTCCGCCTGTCTGGGCGTGCTCATGGTCCGTCTCCGTCGAAGCGGTAGCGATGCAGCCAGGCCCCGTTCTCGCGGAGCCAGCGCCGGTCGGCGGCATATCCCGGATGCAGCCGCGCCACTTCCGCCCAGAAGACGGCGGAATGGTTCATCTGCGCCAGATGTGCCACCTCGTGGGCCGCGACGTAATCGAGGATCTGCCGCGGCGCCATGATCAGCCGCCACGAGAACATCAGCCGCCCCTGCGAGGAACACGATCCCCAGCGGGACCGCGTGTCGCGCAGCGCCAGCTCGGCATAGCTCCGGCCCAGCCGCGCCGCGTAGAGGTCGCACCGCTCCGCCAGCCTGTCGCGCGCCAGAAGGGTCAGCCAGCTGCGCACCTGCGCACCGGCCCGGGCGGTGCCGACCCGCAGCTTGTCCCCGTGACGTTCCGCCTTGCGGACCGGCGCGGCGACAAGCGTCAGCGGCGCCCCCTCCACCGGCAGCCGCACGCCCGGCGCCACCCGGATGACCGGCGGCTGGTTTCCCAGATGGTGCCGCACCCAGTCGCCGCGTTCCTCGAGAAAGGCCCGGGCCTCGGCGGCGGGAACATGCGGCGGCGCCGTCAGCGTCACGCGCCCGTCCAGCCGCGAGATCCGCAGCGACAGCCGCCGCGCGCGCGCCGAACGCTTCAGTTCCACCTCGATCCGGGAGGCCCCGGACAGTTCCAGCCGCTCCCGGCTCATCATCCCGCTCCCCGCCTCATGGATTTTCCTTTGACACCCCGTCCGGCCTGTGGCAATGGCCCTCACTCAATCCGTCGGGAAAAGAGGAAAGAGCATGCCCAAAGAAGAGTGGGGAACCAAGCGGGTCTGCCCGACTACGGGCAAGCGGTTCTACGATCTGGGCCGGTCCCCGATCGTCAGCCCCTATACCGGGCAGGTGGTCGATATCGACACCGGCAACAAGACGCGGACGATGATCGCCGACAAGGCCGATCCCGAGTCCAAGAGCGCCCGCGACGAGTCCGGCGAGACCAACCTCGATGAAGAGGATGATGTCGACATGGATCTGGGCGACGATCTCGATGATGACGTGCTCGACGAGGATGACGAGGACAATGTCTCGCTCGACGAAATCACCGACGTCTCCACCGACGACAACAACGACGACTGATCCGCGCCCGCCGCGCAGCAGGTTTTCAGGGACGGCCCGGAGAGATCCGGCGCCGTCCCTTTCGTTTGACCGGTCGCCATCCCCCTGGAAATGCACGGTTTCGGGCGGCGCCCCGGGAGAATTCTCTTTTTTGGCCCCGCCCGGTCTTTTTGGCTTGCACCCCCGCGCCGCAGCCCTTAGACAGCCCCTCACCGACGCGGCGACGCCGCACCGGCCGGGGCCTTAGCTCAGTTGGGAGAGCGCTTGCATGGCATGCAAGAGGTCAGGGGTTCGACTCCCCTAGGCTCCACCAGATCCCCCTTGAAACGCACCAGATAGGTCTGCCTTTCTCGTCAGAGGATTTGCCTCTGCCGCGCAGGCGGGTGCTGTTTTCCCTACGAAAATCCATGCTGCCTCGATCCGCGCCCTTGGCGTGTTGATCGCTTCGCAGCCCTTTCCCCTGTCCAACCCGAGGATGGCCGATGAGCGACCGTTTCTTCGTCGTGACGGGCGGCCCAGGTGCGGGCAAGACCAGCCTGATCGCCGAGCTTGCCCGCCGCGGCTTTCACACAATCCCCGAATCCGGCCGCGCGATCATTCGCGAGGAAATGCAGAGCGGCGGAGATGCCCTCCCCTGGGCGGATCGCGGGGCCTATGCCGAACGGATGTTGGAACGGGATCTGCACGCCTACAGCGCCGCACAGAGGCTCTCAGGCCCCATAATCTTCGATCGCGGCATTCCGGATGTCCTTGGCTATCTGAAACTTTGCGGGCTTCCGGTGCCGCCCCACATCGCCACAGCGGCCAAGGCAGCTCGCTACAACCGTCGCGTCTTCCTGGCGCCGTTCTGGGATGAGATCTTCACGCAGGACACCGAACGCAAGCAGACTCGCGCCGAAGCGACCTGTGCCGTCATGCGCGAGACCTACACCGCCCTCGGATACAAAATCACGGAACTGCCGCGTGCCGACATTGCAACACGCGCCGACTTTGTCTGTAAGCAACTGGCAAATTGACCGTCATCTCTAGACGGAAGGAGAACCTGCAATAGCGGACAAACCGCGTGACCTGCCCCCCCCTCCGGCCTCCTACTACCTGAAGCTGATGGCCCAAAGCCTACCTTCGTGCCAGGCTTGGCGGGTGACCGGTGCCGGCCCTAAATTGCCGGTCACTGCGTTGCCCTCGGCAGCCGTCACGAGCAGTTAGCTCCCGCACGGCGCGCCGTCCTAGGTAGCCGGGACTGCCCAGAAACCGGGCTCAACTCGCAACTGGGTAAATTTCAGAAACAGGTTTGCAAATCCGAAGAGAGCAAAGCTACCAGACAAGCGTCGAGCACTTAACAGAACCGAACCAACGTGAACTCAGGTTCAGTATTGCCTACCTGGAGCAATGTCTGGATACTCGTGGTAGTCACATCGGCGTCAGTCCACTGATGCGAATGTTAAGATTTTGAAAAAATTGTAGGGGAAGCGTGAAGAAGTCTCGTCCAGATTTAGTGCCAGCGGCCTATGGTAAAATTACTCAAGGGACAGTTTTCTCGTGTGCTCAAGCCTCGAGATACACTAACTGCGAAGTATATGGCGTCACTATCACGGCTCGGTGTGACGTTGCACAGCAAAAATACCCCGTTCTGAACTTCCTACCCTTGGTGCGACTCAAGGATTGGCTTCGTCGTGACGGCCTTGATATTCTCCACGAGCAGGAGCTTAGTGAGCGTGCGGGTAAACTTAAAGGAATGCTGAGAAAGGGGAATCTGTCCGAGGCACTCCCAATGTCTATTTCCTTAGAGGAAATTGGCAAAGTACACTTCCCGTTGGGAGAAGGCGCAAAGGCGAAAAGGGCTTCAAGTGAGAAATTCTGGGAGTACATCGCAGAGTGCAACGAGTACGATGAGGTGGATCGCCAAGATGATCGGGACCTTATGTTCATGTGGTTTGCAACAAATAGATCGAGCAAGATAGAGGAAATTATCCGAAGACTAAGTCGTCATGCCGTTTTAGGGCATTATTTCCTTGAAACGCTCTCCGAAAAGGCGAGTGAAGCACAAGGGTATGTATGCTTGCTAAGGGAGGTGGCAACCCTTCCCAAAAGCGTCGCTGAGAGATTAGGAAAGGGCTTGGATAGCGAAAGCTACAAAGAGATTTGTGGCGATAGCTTTCCCAGCCCAGGACTAGTCTTTGAGGCGGATAGTTTGGCAATGCCTGTGGTGCAAATAGGTTCGCCCACCATGGAACATATCCTACAATCATTCGGAAGTCTTTTCGGGCGCATCGGCGTAGAAGACCCAGTTGAAGATGTTATAAGCGGCATCATTATTAAGAGCATGGCGATCTAACGGGGTGGGTATGAAGTACATTTGCATCGATGATGGCGCGCTGGCGGAGTTCATCTCTGGTCGCTCGTATCAGTCTATAGACTTTGAGGAGGGCGATAAACTTATCCAGGCATTGTCTGGGAATATTCAGTTCCTCCTGAAATTAAAAAATGTAGTATTTTTGCAGGACAAGGAAGGCGTATTCATCACCACACTCGGGGCGTGGAAGAAAAAGAAATATCTTGTTATAGACTGCGAAAAATCTGCGCTATTTACGCAGCTCAGATCGGCCGAATCCTTGCAGTCATTCCAAAAATTAATGAGATTCTGCGCGAAGTATTGGTCAGGAGGGCTTCTCAATAAATCTGAGAAAATCGTCTCTGGTTCTACTAAGGCTGTCATTTTTCCGCTTCCGTACTCGACAAGTCCATACCGGATTGTCATAGAACGCGAGCCGATGAACGAGCGGCTCAAAAAGCGTGACATGTCAGGTCAATTCCTTTTAGTGTATAAGACTGGCTGGGAAGGTGCAAACTCCGCAACCGAAATCGCAGATGAGACCAACTTCAAAAGGGTCATTGATCGCCTTGCAGACGTGTACCTCCAAGTTTCAAAGGCCGCGGAGGGTGCTCCAGTCACCAACCGATTTGACCAGGTGAACTCAACGGCACTCAATGGCGACCTTGGTTCGAAGCGACCAGTTCATACTCCATATGATGATTGGCTTCCTCAGCTCACTAGGCAGCAACAAATTTTTGTTAGAGCACCGATGGGAACGCCACACCGTCTCCACGGCCCTGCTGGTACCGGAAAAACGCTATCTCTTTTGCTGCGTACTATTCGCATTCTTCGTTCAGCCGAAGAAAACACTCTGAACTGCAATGCTCTGCTGATCACGCATAGCGAAGCTACCAGGCAGTCCATTAAGGATGCACTACAGGTTATAGATCCGGATGATTTCCAGAGCCGCGATAAAAATCTAGAGAGAGTATCGCTCTCTGTCGAAACGCTCGCGTCTCTTTGCGCCAACACCTTGCGTCAGTCGATATCTGAGACGGAATTCGTTGACAGAGATGCGCAAGACTCAAAGTTACTTCAACAAATGTATATCGAAGAAGCCGTCAGGCGTGTAAAATCGGAGGACCTCGCATCTTTCATACCACACCTTAGCGAAGGCTTTCGCAAGTTCATAAATGAAGTCGATGACGAGGATCTAGCGCATTTGTTTCAGCATGAGATTAGCGTACTGATAAAAGGCCGTGCTGGAGATTCTTTTGATACATACAAGAACTGCCCCCCTCTTAAATATGGCTTGCCGATTGAAAATGACGCCGACAAAGGAATCAGCTTTCGGGTATTCAAGCGATATCAAGAACAGCTTGAAGCTGCGAGCCAGTTTGACACCGATGACGTAGTAATATCGGCGGTTGGACAGCTCGACACTCCGATTTGGAGAAGAAGGCGTTCCCGAGAGGGTTATGATTTTATCGCAATTGATGAGACCCACCTTTTCAACATCAATGAGCTTCATGTTTTCCACCATTTCACTCGAAATGTGGATTCGCTTCCTATTTCCTTTACGGTAGACCAAGCTCAGAGTGTTGGGGATCGCGGTTGGAATGACATAGACTCTGTATCCGAACTGTTCGGCGGTGAAACTTCAGCGTCAGAAATTTCCACTCCTGTTTCTACGGTTTTCCGTAGCTCGCCCCAAATACGTGACTTTTGCCAATCAGTATTGGCATCAGGGGCCACTCTCTTTACGAATTTTGACGATACCCTCTCACTCTCTACAAGCGCCTTCACAAATGAAGACGAAAGGCGGTCGCAACCCGTTAAATATTTGGATTTCGCCGATGATAACGCCCTAGTTGAAGGTGCCTTTAATCGGGCTGATAAACTTCAATCTCTTACGCAGTCCAACAGGTCACAAGTCCTCATCACAACCATGAACGATGAAGTGCTGCGCAAACTTAAGGAGCACTCAATTAGTAACAATAAACCGACTTCTTATTTGGAGCGCCGAGGCGACTTCACCAAGCAGCGACAGGCGGAAAAATCGGGTCACATGGTCCTGGGCCATGCGGACTTTGTGGGTGGCCTTGAGTTTGATGTTGTAATCATCGTAGGCGTTGACAAGGGGCGAGTTCCACAAGAAGGGGAAACGGCAAACTCTAACTCAAGGAGCTTTTCTTCATATGCTGCCCACAATCGTTTATATGTCGCAGCGTCTCGGGCAAGGTTCGCATTAGAGATTTTGGGCGTGCAATCACGTGGTCCAAGTGAGCTTTTGGCGGTCGCTGAGAGAAATGGCCTGATATCAGGGGTTGAACAGTGATCTGAGTTCGTAGCCGAATGAAAAGTAGAGGGCTCATCATCTAACGCCGCACTCTTTTTAGAGTAAAATAGGATCTGAAGAAAGCTACTCGAAGTCTGCACCTTGTCTGAACACGAGTGCCTTCTCCTGATGGCGCAGCCCCTCGGAGAGAAGGCTAGGACACTGCTCATACATCCAAGAAAATCGTGATTTTTTTTCGACTTGACCTCTGAGCTTTTTCCTGCCGAACAACAACGGTGCACAGTCGGTCCGCTCACTGCGCTGTCCTGCTTGACTAGGGCAGCCCCATGATCTTCCGCGACCTGCGTTCTTCGGTATGCGATGTCCCGGCCCCACCTGTTTGTGAGGCTTCGGTTCTGAGATCTCATTTCCTGCAACGAGCAGGGAGTGACTTTCTCAATGAGCGCATATTTTGAGGTTCTCACGAACGAGCGAGAAACGCAGCGCAGTAACCGGAAGTGGCCGGATGACCTGAAGGCGGAGATCGTGGCCGAGACGCTCAGGCCGGGCGCGACGGTGAACGCGGTGGCCGCGCGGCACGGGCTGGCGGCGAACCAGGTTTCGGCGTGGCGGCGGATGGCGCGGGACGGCAGGCTCGTGCTGCCTGCCCCCGAGGATGCGATGGAGTTCGTGTCGCTGATGGTGGCGACGCCGGAAGCGCCTGCGGACACCGGGCCGATTGCAGGCGGCAGCGTCGAGATCGCCGTCGGCGCGGTGACGGTGCGGCTCGAGCCCGGCGCGTCGGCCGAGCGGATCGCCTCCGTGGTGCGGGCGCTGGCATGATCCCGTCCGACCGGGTGCGCATTTTGATAGCCACGAAGCCCGTCGACTTCAGGAAAGGCCATGACGGCCTGGCCGCGCTGGTGCAGTCGGCCTTGAAGGAGGACCCTTTCGCGGGCGCTGTGTTTGTCTTTCGTGCGAAACGGGCCGACAGGCTGAAGATCCTGTTCTGGGACGGCACCGGTCTGGTCATGGCGTACAAGCGCCTGGAAGATTCCGGCTTCGTCTGGCCTCCCGTGACCGACGGGGCGATGTCGCTGAACCGGGCGCAGTTCGAGGCGCTGTTTGCCGGGCTGGACTGGCGGAAGGTGAAGGCGCTCGAAGCCAGGCGGCCTGCTGTGGCGGAATGACTCGCGGGGTCTTTTCCCCGCCTGCCGTGGCGCGCTCCGGGCTATGCTGCAGGCATGACCCCCGCCGCCGATCTCGACCTGTCCGTCCTGCCCCCGGAATACCGGGCGGCCTTCGAGGCATTGCAGGCGCAGGCAGCTCGGGTCGCCGAGCTGGAGGAAATCACCCGCCGCCAAGAGCACCTGATTGCCGAGTTGAACCAAGCGCTCTACGGGAAGAAGTCGGAGAAGCTCTCGGAGGACGAGCGGCAGCTGGCCTCCGAGGAACTCGAGACAGCGGTCGCCGAGCTCGAAGCGCAGAAGGTGGCGCAGGCCGATGACAGCGCGGGCCGGCGCCGCAAGAGCTCCTCCGCCAAGCGCAACCGCGGCAACCTTCCGGCCGATCTGCCCCGGATCGAGGAGACCATCGAGCCCGCCAGCCTCGACTGCCCCTGCGGCTGCGGGCGCATGCACAAGATCGGCGAGGACCGGACAGAGCGCCTCGACATCGTTCCGGCGCAGTTCCGCGTCATCGTCACGATCCGCCCGAAATACGCCTGCCGCATCTGCACGGATGGCGTCACCCAGGCGCCGGCACCTGCGCATCTGATCGAGGGCGGGCTGCCCACCGAGGCGCTGATCGCCCATGTCGCCGTCTGCAAGTACGCGGATCATTCCCCGTTGTACCGCCAGAGCCGGATCTTCGCCCGCTGGGGCCTGTCCATCGACCGCAGCACGCTGGCCGGCTGGGTCGGCACCGCGGCCTTCCATCTCGGTCCCATCGTCGACCGGCTGGCGGAGCACCTGAGGACATCGACCAAGCTGTTCATGGACGAGACCACCGCGCCGGTGCTCGACCCGGGACGTGGAAAAACGAAGACCGGCTACCTTTGGGCTCTTGCCCGCGACGACCGGAGCTGGGGCGGGGATGACCCTCCCGGCGTGGTCTATTTCTACGCCCCGGGCCGCGGCGGCGAGCATGCCGAGACATTCCTGGCCGGTTTCGACGGCATCCTGCAGCTCGACGGATATCCAGGCTACAACCGCCTCACGCGCCCTTCCCGCAAGGGCGGCGCCCCGGTCACCGTCGCCCACTGCTGGGCACACGCGCGGCGCAAGCTGAAGGAGGTGACCTTGCCCCCGGATCCCGGACTGGGCCGATATTCACTATGCGG
>NZ_JACVXA010000059.1 GCF_014903745.1 Mangrovicoccus algicola
CGCGCCGCCGGTGCCCGCGCCGGGGGCTGCAGAGCCTGTCCGGTCGCAGGCGGTGGACGAGGCCGCGCGGCCGAGCCCCGTGATGCCGGCCATCCCCGAGGGGGCCCGTCCCGACGGCGCGCCGCCGCGCTATCCGCGTCCCGTCACCCTGGCCACGCTGGACGAGCCTCCGGCGCCGCAGCCGCGCAGCCCCAGCGAGGAACGGGCCGATGTCGCGGCGGCCAGGACCGTGCTGGAACTGGCCAGCGCCCGGGCCGCCAACTCGGATTCCCTGGACGATTACTTCGCGCGGGTGAAGCACCGTTTCGGCCTGGCGCAGCTTGGCTACGAGGGCGATTTCCGGCGCGGCTTCAAGGTCGTGGGCAAGATCAACCCGGAACTGGTGCTGGAGGTGAAGGAACCGATCTCGGGGACGGGCATTCCCGCCGACGGTTCCGACCGCCACAAGACGGTCATCACCCATGAAAGCGGCCGCCTCGGTTTGGGTGCCGCCGGGACCGAAGAGGTCGGGATCCGCATGATTGCGGATCCGCTGGGCCCGGACCATCCGCAGGGCACGGGCCCCGGCGGGCAGGACGTGCTGATGGGCTTGCTGCCGACCGATCCGGGCATCCACAAGGATGCGGATGCGCGCTATATCCGCGGCCATCTGCTGAATGACAATCTCGGCGGGCTGGGGCGGCCGATGAACCTGTATCCGATCACCGCAAAGGCCAATTCGGCCCATCACGCGGGGATCGAGAAGGATCTGAAATCCTGGGTCAATGACAGCCGCTACTGGACCCGCTACGAGGTGACCATTGCCGGGGCGGACGCGATTACCGACGAGAACGGGACGCGGCATGTGAATGCCACGATGGTGGCCGAGGCCTCGGTCCTGGACACCACGCTGCGGCCGGTCAGCGGCCTGACGCGGCGGGTCAGCATCCGCTCGGAATTCGGCAGGAAACACGATGCCGACCCGCTCCTGCGCGAGGATGCGGCGGCGCTGGAGGCGCATCGGGCGCGGCCGATCGACGAAGGGGTGGAGGTCCGCCTTTCGGCGCGCCACGGCGATGCGGCGGCCGTGGTCTTCCCCGGCGAGATGGAGGATCTGCTGAAGAGGAAGATCGCGCAGCGCGGCCGCGCGGAGGTCGCGCGCCGGTTGCGCGGCTATTCCGGGTTCGGCCCGCGCGCGGAGGAGGTGCTGTTCGCCGCCTATGACGAGGTCAAGCGGCGGTCCGACAAGACGGTGACGGGGCTGGCGGCAGAAGAGGCGGGGATCCTCACCCGCATCCGCAATGCCTGGTCCCGGCCTGGCGATGCGCTGAAGGACCGGCTCTGAACGCGGGGGCGGGGCAGAGGGGCTGCAGGCAGACCACGCCCGCCGGCGCCCCCGCAACAGGCGCGGTCCCGGCGGGAGGGCAGGCTTCGGGGGCTGTGCCGCCGTCCCGTCATGCGGCCGACCGGGAGGCCTCAGGTCCCTGTCCCTTTCCCCCGATGCGGCCTTGCGCGGAACCGTCCCCCGGGGCGACCGCCACGGAAGACCCCCGGCAGGGTGGCGGGCCCGGTCCGGGACAGGCCGCCCGCACCTGCGGAGGCCCGACGCCGGATTCTTGTGGCATCCAGGGCTTGCTGGCATGCAAGAGGGCGCCCGCCTGCAGGGCCGGAGATGGCCCGCTTGGTCCGCGCCCGTTCCGCGACGGGCGCGGCAGGCGCGCCGGGGTGTCTCCGGCCCCTGGCCCCCGTTTCAGGGACAGGCATGCGGTCGGGGGATGCTCCGGAGGGCGGAGCGCAAAAAAGGCAGCCGCCCTGGTCGCCGGGACCCCATCGCCCATGACGTGGCGTTCCCCAGGCCATGCAGGCTGCGGCCGGGCCGTTCGACGCGTGACCCGGCGCAGATCAGGCGGCCCAGCGGTTGTCGAAACGGAATGTGTCGCGGATGTTCTCGTTCTGGTTTCGGAACAGCGCCTCCAGCCACACACGGCGGGTTTCGGTCCTGCCATGATCGGCAAGCGCCACCTTTGCATAGGCCAGTTTGTACATCTCGCGGATCTTCGCAGCGCGCAGCCCCGCCTGCATCGCGCGGGCAATGTCCTCGCAATCACAGACCCGCAGCGAAGGATTTGCGCTGGCGGCTTCGATGTCCCAGTTCATCTCCGCCCCGTCCAGCACCTCCTCGAGCGTCGCCCGGATGCGGCGATGCGGGGCGATGCGCAGAGGGAGGGGGGTGGTGCGCTGCCAGGCGTTCAGCCACCCTGTCGGGGTCAGCTTGCTGCGGCGCGCGACGGCGAATTCCTCGAAGCTCATGCCGTCATAGGCCTGGCCCTCGGCCAGATAGCGATCGAAATTCTGCTTCATGAACTGCGAGTAATCACCATAGATCACCTCGCAGAACGGGCGCAGGAAGACCAGCACCGTCAGCGCCACGTCATGCTCTGCGCAGAGCCCCGGCAGATGCGTCATGCGGGGGCCCAGCGAGATCAGGTCCTCATGGGACAGGACCGCGGTCCGGGCCCCGCCGAAAAGCGTTTCCATCCCGGCGGGGTCGATTCCGGCGAGGCGCAGTCCATTGCCGGGATGGGATCCCTCGGGCGCGGGATAGACGATGCCGCGGCTCGAAAGCGGGTCGCGATTCGCCAGCATCACCCTTTGCAGATAGGTCGATCCGCATTTCGGGGCCCCTACATGGAGGATCAGCCGCCGCGTCATGCCACGCGCCTCCGGCCGGAGGGTCCGGCGGCGTCGCGGGCCATGCTGGCGGCGATCTCCTCCAGCGTCATGCCCAGCGGAGACAGGTCGATCTGCCGCGCCGCCGGGGGGGCGGGAACCGCCGCGGCCTGCCATGCCGCCTGCAGGGCCCGTGCCAGCGCGGCGGGCGTGGGCTCTGCCGAGCGGATCAGCGGGCTCAGCCGCGACAGATCCTTGGGGCCGAAGCCGTTGGTGACGACCTGCACCCCGGCGGCGGCCATCTCGATCGGCAGATGACTGGGATGGGGTGAATACATCAGCGCCAGCCCGACATCGACGGTCGACAGGAAGAGCGGGTATTCGTCCATCGGCAGCTTGCCCAGGCTCTGCAGGCAGTGGCCGCCCGGCAGGGCGACCGGATCATGGGCCAGGCCGACCGAAACCAGTTCCGCCTCCTCCGGGCGGATCCCGGTCGTCCCGAGGAACCGCACCAGCGCCTCAATGCACAGGGGAAACATGTTGCGGGGAACCTCGGGCCGGCCATAGAGGGCGATGCGCCGTTTGCGCCGCCCGCCCAGCCGGTCCAGCGCGGCATAGCGCGCGATGTCGATCGAGGGCCGGAAGGCAAGTCCGCCCCGGCCGCCGAAGTCGTGCTCCCGGCTGCGGAAGTAGTCGCGCAGCAGGGTCGTGTTGAAGATCGGCACGCAGGGCATGGAATAGGTTTCGGCCGCGGCTGCATATTCCGTGCCCCAGGCATAGAAATTGGGTTCGTAATCCTGGATGAGGTAGTGGAAGCGGCCGGTTCCGATCCCGCGCTGCTCCAGAATGTGACGCGCCAGATGGGCCGTCCACCAGGCGGTCGCGACGATCATCTCGCCGGGGGCGAAATCGAGCTCCTCGGCCGTGACGCCGCAGGCGAAGGAAAGCCGCGGCATGGTGCTTTCGCGGTGTCCCGGGGCAATGCGCTCCGCCACGAAGCTGCGGCTGGCATGCGGGCTGACCAGCGGCAGGTCGGTGGCGACGAAGCGCAGGCGGGCGCCTTGCTCCGCCATGGCCGTGCCGAGCCGCAGCGCCGTGGCCACGCCGGCGAAAATCTCCGTCGGGTTCAGCGTCGGCAGCAGGATGGTACAGTCCCGCGGCACGTCGTGGCGGATGCGGCATTTCCAGCGCGGTATCTTGCGCGGATCGGCATAGGCCTGCCAGGCGCGGGCGCCGGGGCCGGGGCCCTGCGGGGCTTTCTGCGGCAGGGTGCCGGGCGCCATGGCATAGCCGATATCGTCGAATTCACGCAGCCGGTTGGTGATGTCCAGCCGCATGGTGCGACGCAGCGCCCAAGCCAGGCGCCCGATCTTGACCAGACCCTGGCTGAAGGCGTGATCGGCCAGCGTGCCATAGCCGCGCAGCGCATATCCCGCGGCATCTGCGAAGAAGGCCAGTCCCGGACCGTAATGGCGCAGATAGGGACGCAGGGCCCGCATCCTGCGGCGGTCGAAAGCCGCGGGCTCGCTCTGCGCGATCTGGTCGGCCCGCAGCACCAGCGATTTCGCGAGATAGCAGGCGAGGGCGAAACTGGCGAGGCGCTGGCGTAGCCAGGGGCGGCTCAGCGGGCGCGGCCCGGCGCGGCGGGCGGCGCATCCCACGGCATTGCCCGCGTGCTGGCGGTAATCGACCAGGGGTGTGCGCAGCAGCCGGACCGGCCCCTTGGCGGCGGCGATCACCCCCAGCCAGAGGTCGTGATAGAAGAACAGGCCGGATTGCTGGGGAAAGGGCAGGGCATGGGCCGCCACGTCGCCGGTGAAAAGCGCGGTCATGCCGGTGACGGAATTGCGGTAGAGCAGCCGTCGCAAACCGGTTGCCGGATCCCGCCGCTCCAGCGCGAAGAGCGATTCGGCCAGGACATTGCCCTGATCGTCCACCACCCGGGCATCGGAATGGACCAGCTGGCAGCCGGGCATGTCCCGCAATGCATCGACCCCGCGGCGCAGCTTGTCGGGGTGCCAGATATCATCCTGATCGCTCAGGGCGAAAAGGTCGCCGCGGCCGGCCGCCCCGAGCGCCCCGGCCAGACCGAACTCGAAGGCTTTCACGGCATTCAGCCGCCGGGGAGGCATCAGGATTTCCGCGGCGACTCCGGCATCGACGGCCTGTTTCTGAACCATCTCGCCAGAGACGAGGTCGGCGATGACGGCATGAAGCCGCAGCTCCACGCCGACCTGCGCGGCCAGCGATGCAAGCTGCGCCCGCAGGTGACCTGGCTGCGGATCATGCACCGCCATCACCACGTGGACAACCGGAGGGCGCGGCGTCACGGGCGGCCACCGGCGTTCGTGAGGCGCTCTGCGGTGGCGGGGCGGGCATCGCGGCCCCGCGGAATGTGGCGCGGAAGACGTGTCGTCACGGCTGAGCCTTTCAGTCTGTCGCCACCGGGGCGGCGGCCAGGAGATGGAAAACGTAAAAGCCTTAATTTCTCGTAATAGATGACAGGTCAGGAACGTGATGGCGGGGGGATGCCTGCTGATTGATCGGCTCAGGCGGGCCTCTTGAATGTGGGGGTATCGACATGGTCGCCTCGGAGAGCGCTCGGAGACCCATGGCAGGCGGGCCCGGCGGCAAATTCTGCGGCAAACCGGAACGGCCTTCGAGGAAGACGGAATAGCCGGGTGCGGGACATATGGGGTGCGCCCGGCGCAATTCCTTTCTCCTAGGCATCCGCGCCCGAGGAGCAGCCGGGCGGCCTTGAAATTCAGACCCGGTTCGCCGGCATCTGCCCTGGCCTGCGCGATCACCGCGCTCGCCTGACCATTTGCCTTAATATCCCCTTAGGTATGTCCGGCTAGTCAGGCTGCATGAGCAGACGCCTTTCCCTCCGCCCTCGCCGCCGTCCTGCACGGGCCGGGCCCGCAGCGACTGCATCGGCAGGCACGATCGCCGTGGTTCTGGTCAATTACAATTCTGGCGCCCAGCTGGCGCGGGCGCTGGATTCGCTGGCCGCCCAGCTTCACCCGGCGCAGGACATCGTCGTGGTCGATAACGGGTCCACGGACGGGTCGCTGGGGCTGGTCGACTGGACCCGCCATGGCGCGGTTCGGCTGGTTGCCCTTCCCGAAAATCTCGGCTTCGCCGCAGCCAGCAACCTCGCAGCGCGGCGCGTATCCGCGGACTGGCTGGCCATGCTGAATTGCGATGCCGTGGCGGAACCGGGCTGGCTGGCGGCGCTGGCGCGGGCGGCGGCACGCCATCCGAGGTGCCGGATCTTTGCCTCCGCCCAGGCGCTGATGGACCGGCCCGGGGTGCTGGACGGTGCGGGTGACGTCTATTCGATCACCGGCCTGGCATGGCGCGGCGGTCACGGGCGATCAGCTGCGCAATTGCCGGGGGAAGGACGCTGTTTCGGCGCCTGTGCCGCCGGGGCCTTCCTGTCGCGCAGGCTGTTCCTTGACCTGGGCGGTTTCGAGGAAAGCTACTTCTGTTACCTCGAGGATCTCGATTTCGCCTATCGCGCGGGACTTGCCGGGCATGAATGCCGGTTCGTGCCAGAGGCGCGGATCCTGCATCGCAGCGGCGGTGTCAGCGGCGCCAGAAGCGCCTGGACCCTGCGGATCAGCACGCGCAACCGCCTGCACCTGTTCCTGCGCTGCACGCCTCTGCTTCTCCTTCTGGCAAGCTGGCCTCTTTTCCTGCTGGGCTTGGGCCTGTCCGTGCTTCAGGGGGCGCGGCATGGCCAGGGCAGAGCGGTGCTGGCGGGAATTGCCGACGGGATATGTCGGCTGCGCTTCTCCCTGGGCCAAAGGCGGGAGGTGGCCCCCCCGCTGGTGCCGCCGCCAGGCCTGCGCGGCGTGCTCAGCTGGAATCCCCTGGCCGTGATCCGACGCGCGCATCATGTCCTGCCCGCCGATACAGCCAGCGATCTGCCCCGGGCTGCGCCGCAACGCGATGCGATCCCCGCTCAACCGGTTGCCGCCGAATAGCGGCCTCCTGCTGCCCGGCCAAACCGGTTGCCGATGCAGGCGGCCGGGCTCTGCGGCACCATCCCGGCCGTTGTGGCAGGCGGGTTGCGCGGGAAAAGCCAGGGTCGCAATGACGCCGCAGGAGAGCGCCCTCGGCAAGATGTGGCGGTCCTTGCTTGGGTCGCGCCACGGCCATGACCCTTCCGCGGCCTCGTTTGTGCCATAACGCAGACTCTGCGATCGCATGTTGACCGATCGGCCCCAGGCGCCCGGCCTTGCGGCCTGAGGCTGCGGAAGCGGAGATGCGGCTCCGGCAGGCTGGCGCATCCGGGTCTGCCGGCCCGGGGCCCGGGCGAGGAAGGTCGCCGGATCGGGGACCGTCCGGGCCGGATGAGCGGCGGTGCGGGAGCCCGGTCCCGCAGCCTGCGCTCTCCCGCTCCAGGGCTGGACAGGCAACGGGCGGCGGAGTTTCCCCCGCCGCCCGTCCACAAGCCGTCGCGCCGGATCAGCCGAAGAGCGCGTTGCAGATCAGCAGCATCACCAGGGCGGTGGCCCAGGCCATCGTGGTCGGAACCGACCACAGCAGCATCTGGTGCTTGGCGTTCTTCACGCCGAGCATGCGGTTGATCACCCAGAAGTAGCTGTCGTTGAAATAGCCGAAGACCATGGAGCCGATCGCCGCCGCCTGGGCTGCGAAGACCATGTTCACTTCGGGCATGTTCACCAAGATCGGGGCCGAGATCGACGCGCCGGTGATCATGGCCACCGTGCCCGACCCCTGGATCATGCGCACCAGCGAGGAGATCACGAAGGGGATCAGGATTGCCGGGATGGGCAGCCCGGCGACGGCCTGCCCGATCACGTCGCCCGCGCCCGAGGCCCGCAGCACCGCGCCGAGCGCGCCGCCCGCACCGGTCACCAGCAGGATGATCCCCGCGCTTTCGACGCCCTGCTCCATGTAGGAGATCGCGTCATTGCGCGGCACGTTCGGGATCAGCGTGTAGACCGCGACCAAGAGGCCCAGCCCGACGGCGATCACCGGGTTGCCGACGAAGGAGAAGAGCTGCACCAGGAAACTGCCGGCCAGATCGGGATTGCCCGAGGTCTTGACCACGAAGCTGGCGAGGGTGTTGAGGAAGATCAGCACGATCGGCAGCACCAGCGGCAGGATCGACAGGACCAGCGAGGGCAGCTCCTTCTGGCGTTCCTGCGCGGCATCCTCGAACTGGCGGTAGGCGGCGGCGATATCCTCGCCGGTATCGTCGAGGATCATCTTCTCCAGCTTGGGGCCCATGAAGCGGCCGTAGAAGACCAGGACCGCCATGCCCGGAACGGTGAAGACCACGCCCCAGAAGATCATCAGCCCGATATCGACGTCATAGATGCCCGCGACGCCCAGCGGACCGGGGGTCGGCGGCACGGCATGGTGGGTCAGCATCAGCCCGCCCGCCAGCGCGATGCCCAGCGTCAGCAGCGACTTGCCGGTGGAGCGCGCCAGCGCCTTGATCAGCGGCGTCAGGATGACGAAGGCGCTGTCGCAGAAGATCGGGATCGACACGACATAGCCCGTCAGGACCATGGCCCAGTCCTCGCGCTTCTTGCCGACCCAGCGGATCAGCGTATAGGCCATCTGCTCGGCCGCGCCCGAGATTTCCAGCACCCGCCCCATCATCACGCCGAAGCCGATGACGAGGCCGATGGTCGACAGCGTGCTGCCGAAGCCGGTGGTGATCGCGCTGATGATGTCGGCCGGCAGCATGCCGCCGATCAGCCCCGCCACCGAGGCGGCGATGACCAGCGCCACGACCGCGTGGACCTTGGTCTTCACCACCAGGAAGATCAGCAGGACGATGGCGATGACCAGCCCCGCGATCAGCTGGAATTCCATTCCAGGTTCCGCCATTGAAAGTTCCTCCGTTTGCGCCCCGCGGGGCGTCCCTGATTACCGTGGCCGGGCCCGCGGAGAACACGCCGCGGGGGAAATGCAGAACCCGGGGGCCAGCCCGCCGGCCCCGGCCGGGGCGGCGGACTGCGAAGCTGCGGGAAGGATGGTGGATCAGGCCGGGGCGTCTGCCGGGGCCGTCTCTGCCATGTACTGTTTCAGCACGCCGTCGAAATCGGTATCGGCGGCGAAGCCCATCGCCAGCGGGCGCGCCACGTCGAAGGCGCCGGGCCAGCTGCAGACGATGTCGATGATCCGCTGGTCCGAGGTCAGCGCGACGCGCCCGCGCGCCTCGGCCCCGCCCAGACGTTCCAGGCTGTCGAGCATTTCCGCGGGGGTCACGGTGATCCCCGGCAGGTTGAGGACGCGGTTCAGCCCCAGCGCCGCGCCGTCGATGCCGCCCGCCAGCACGAGATTGGCGATGGCCATGTCCGGGGACGAGATCCACAGCCGCGTGTCCAGCGGCACGGGGCATTCGGAGGGCTCGCCGTTCAGGGGCTCGCGCAGGATGCCCGAGACGAAGGAGGAGGCCGCGGAATTGGGCTTGCCCGGACGCACCGAGATCGTCGGCAGCCGGCAGGTCAGCCCGTCGACGAAGCCCTTGCGGGCGTATTCGCTGACCAGCAGTTCGCCGATCGCCTTGCCGCAGCCATAGGAGGATTGCGGCATGGTCGCCATGGTTTCCGGCACGACCCGGGGCATCTCGCCGCCGAAGACCGCCAGCGACGAGGTGAAGACGAAGCGCGGGGGCTTGGCCAGCTTGCGGCATTCCTCGAGGATCAGCCGGGTGGCGTCGACGTTGATGTGCAGCCCGGTGTCGAATTCCGCCTCGGACTGGCCCGACAGGACCGCCGCGAGGTGATAGATGACGTCCGGCCCCTGCGACAGCGCCTGCGCCACATCGGCGGCGTCGTCGATCGAGCCCGCGACGCTCGACACCCGCGCATCGGTCACGGGACAGGCCACGCGGTCGAGCGAGACGATGGAGGTCACTTCCCGGCCCGGCCCGAAGCCCTCGGCCAGCAGTTTCGCGATCAGGCGGCTGCCCAGGAAGCCGGCCCCGCCGGTCACCACGATCTTCATTGCACTTTTCCCTTGATACCGGAGGTCTCCGCGCCGGCAGGCCCGGCCAGGATGACCTCGACTCCCATCTCCCGGATGGCCTGGGCCACGTCGGGTTCGATCCGCCGGTCGGTGACGACCGTGTCGAAGACTTCCATCGGCAGCACGTTGATCGCCGCGACCACCCCGTATTTGGACGAATCCGACACGAAGACGCTGCGCCGCGCGCGGGCCACCACCGCCTTCTTGACCGGGCCCTTGGCCTCGGAAGGCGAGGACAGGCCCGAAATCGTCCAGGAGGAGGTGGAGATGAAGCCGATATCGTAATTGAACCGCCCCAGCGCCTCGGAGGCGGCCTCGCCGACGCAGGACTGGTTGTCGCGCTCCACCAGCCCGCCGGAATGATACAGCGTGCAGCGCGCATGGGCCGACAGATAGCCTGCGATGACGAAATCGTTGGTCACCACCGTGAGACCCTCGCGCGCGGCGATGGCATGGGCGATTTCCAGCGTCGTCGTCCCGGCATCGAGATAGACGACCATCCCGTCCTTCACCAGCGCCGCCGCCTGCTGGCCGATCGCGCGTTTCTCGGCGGCATGCAGCGTGCTCTTGGCCAGATGCGGCAGTTCCGCATCCAGCCGCTGGCTGAGCCGCACGCCGCCCGTCACCGATGTCACCCGCCCCGAACGTTCCAGCGTCTGGATGTCGCGCCGCACCGTCATGTGCGACACGCCCAGCCGCTCGGTCAGCTCGGCGATGCTGACCACGTCCTTCTGCGCGAGGCAGGACAGGATGAAATGCTGGCGTTCGGCGGGGATCATCGGCTCAGCCGGCCGTCTTCGGCAGATAGGGCGCCGCCCAGGCCAGACCGTCCTCGGTCCGGCCGCGCGGGTTGTACTCGCAGCCCAGGAACCCGTCGAAGCCCGCGCGGTCGAAGGCCTCGAAGATCGCGGCATAGTTCAGTTCGCCCTCGTCGGGTTCGTGCCGGTCGGGCACGCCCGCGATCTGCACATGTCCATAGGCGCCCTTCAGCCGCTCGATCCGGCGGATGATGTCGCCATCCATGATCTGCGCGTGATAGACGTCGAATTGCAGGAACACGTTGCGCCGGTCGAGCCTGCCGATCAGTTCCAGCGTCGGGTCCTGCTTCGAGATGAAATAGCCCGGCATGTCGCGGCTGTTCAGCGGCTCGATGGAGATGTCGAGCCCGGCATTGGCGGCCAGGTCGGCGGCCTTGCGCATGTTGTCGATCCAGACCGTTTCGCAGGCGGCCATGTCGGGCTCGTCCTTCGTGATCCCGGACATGACATGGATGCGCGGACAGCCCAGGCCCGTCGCATAGTCGATCGCCTGGGCGATGGAGGCGTCGAATTCCGAGGTTTTCGACGGGCGGGCGGCAAAGCCGCGCTCGCCCCCGGCCCAGTCCCCGGCGAAGGCGTTGATCAGCGTCAGCTGCAGGCCGTTGCGATCCAGCCGCGCCTTCACCTCGGCGATGGTGTGGTCATAGGGGAACAGGAACTCGACGGCCTCGAACCCCGCCGCGCCCGCCCGGTCGAACCGGTCGAGGAAGGGGGCGTCGGTGAACAGCATCGACAGGTTTGCGGCAAGGCGCGTCATCTCAGTATCCTCCGCCCAGTTCGGCGATCTCGTCCTCGGTCAGGTAATGCAGCTTCTCGCCCTTGAGCAGGAACAAGAGCTTCGCCGTCTCCTCCAGCTCCTCGGCATTGTTCACCGCGTCGTCGATATCCTTGCCCAGCACCACGACCCCGTGGGAGGCCAGCAGGAAGGCCTGCACCTTGTGCGTCGCCGCGGCCTCGGCCAGGTCCGCGCCGATCTGCGCGGAGCCGGGGCGGTAATAGGGGATCACCGGCATGTAGCCGATGCGCATCACGTAATAGGGCGTGAAGGGGCGCATCGCGTTGTCGCGCGGCAGATCCTCGAGGCAGCTCAGCGCCGTAAGGTAGGTCGAATGCAGGTGCACGATGGCCCCGGCATCGGGGCGCACCTCGTAGAGCTTGCGGTGGAAGGCGAATTCCTTCGAGGGCTTCGGTCCCGGCTTGGGCTCGCCATCCGGTCCGATCACGGTCAGGTGGTCCGCATCGAGCCGCCCCAGGCAGCTGCCCGTCGGCGTCACGAGGAACCCGCCCTCGTCGGAGCGCACCGAGACATTGCCCGCGCCCCCCACCGAATAGCCGCGGTCGAACAGGCTCTTGCAGAGCAGGACCATCCGCTCCGCCTTCTGTGCGTCATTCATGCCCGGACCTCCAGAGCGGCGCGCACATCCTCGGGCTGGCAGTCGAGGAAGAAGCCCTCGGCGCCGAAATTGCCGGATTTCAGCGCCAGCGACAGCGGCCGGTCGGTCGCGCGCACCCATGGCACGCCGGGCGCGATCTGCGGCCCGATGGCGAAGCCCTTGACCGCCAGCGCCTGCGTCACCGAGCCGGAGGTCTCGCCGCCCGCGACGACGAAGCGGGTGATGCCGCCCTCGGCCAGGCTTCGCGTGGCGGCGGCAAAGGCCTGCTCCACCGCCTCCGAGGCCGCCGATCCGTGTTTCGCCTGCACCGCTTTCAGCACCTCGGGGCTGGCCGTCGCGGTGATCAGCGGCGCGGGGATCCCTGCGCCATGGGGCTGTTCAAGCGCCCAGGCGGCCATCTCGGCGCCGTATCCTTCGGCATCGGCAAGACACCGTTCCACATCCACGTCGAAGGCAGGCGCCAGCTTGCGATAGGCGGCCACCTGCTTGTTGGTCATGACGGAGCACGAACCCGAGATCACCACGCCGCGGCCCGGCAGAGGCGCGCCCGCCTCGGCGGCGGCACGGCCCAGTTCCTCGATCCGCCCCGGCGCATCGGAGGCCACGGCGCGGGCGATGCCCGCCCCCAGCCCCGAGCCGCCGGTGACGAAGGCCATGTCGGCCACGGCCGCGCCCAGCACGTCCAGATGCGCATCGGTCACCGCGTCGAGCACGACATAGGACACGCCCTCGCCCCGCAGCCGCTCGATCCGGGCCTTCACCGCCTCGGCGCCCTGCTCGATCGTGGACACCGTGACGACCCCGGACCTGCCCTTGGACTGGCCGTCCATCAGGCGCATCAGGTTCGAGTCGGTCATCGGCGTGATCGGGTGGTTCTTCATCCCCGACTCTTCCAGCAGCTCGTCGCCGACGAAGAGATAGCCCTTGTAGATCGACCGCCCGTTGACCGGCAGGGCCGGGCAGATGACGGTGATGTCGGTGCCGAGCGCCGCCATTAGCGCATCCGCCACCGGGCCGATATTGCCCTTGGCGGTGGAATCGAAGGTGGAGCAGTATTTCTGGAAGATCTGCCTGCAGCCGATCGATTGCAGCCATTCCAGCGCGGCGAGGCTGTCGGCGATCGCCTCTTCCGCAGGGTTCGACCGCGATTTCAGCGACACGACCACCGCGTCGCCCTCGACCTGCGTGCCCGCCGCGGGCACGCCGATCATCTGGGTCGTGGCCAGCCCGTTGGCGACGAGAAAGCCCGCGATGTCGGTCGCGCCGGTGAAATCATCCGCGATGACGCCGATCTGCATGGCTCAGCCCTCCTTCTTCGGCAGCTCGATGCCCGAGAAGGTCTTGATGACCGCGCTGTCATCCTCGCCGCCATGGCCCATGTTCGAGGCCTCCTGGAACATCGCGAAGGCAGCCGAGGCCAGGGGCAGCGGGAATTTCAGGCTGCGGCCGGTTTCCGTGACCAGCCCCAGATCCTTGACGAAGATGTCAACGGCGGAGGTCGGGGTGTAGTCGCCCTCGACCACGTGCTTCATGCGGTTCTCGAACATCCAGGAATTGCCGGCCGCGTTGGTGACGACGTCATACATCGTCTCCAGCGGGATGCCCGCCCGGGCCGCCAGCGCCATCGCTTCGGCGCCCACGGCGATATGCACGCCCGCCAGAAGCTGGTGGATCACCTTGACGGTGGCGCCCTGCCCGATCTCGGGGCCGATATTGTAGGTCTTGGACGCAACCGCATCGAGGACCGGCGCAAGCTTGTCGAAGGCCGCGGCGGAGCCGGAGGCCATCACCGTCATCTCGCCGGCCGCCGCCTTGGCGGCCCCGCCCGACACCGGCGCATCAAGCATCAGGATGCCCATCGCCTCCAGGTCGCGGCCAAGCGCCTTGGCATCCTCGGCCGACTGGGTGCAGCTGACCATGATCGCCCCGCCCGGCGCCACGCGCGAGGCGATGCCCGCCTCGCCCAGGATCACGGCGCGGGCCTGCGCGGCATTGACCACCAGCACGATCACCGCGTCGAACGCGCCCGACAGCCCGGCGACGGAATCGGCCACCGCCTCGGCCCCCGCGGCGGCGAAGGCGTCGCGGCGCCCCGCATCCAGATCGATCCCGCTGGTGGCGATCCCCGCCTTGACGCAGGAGAGGGCGGCCCCCATGCCCATCGACCCAAGGCCGATGACGCAGGCCCGGTAGCCCGATGCGACGCTCATGACAGATCCTCCGAACTTGTCTGGTCTGGCTGTCACAAATAGTCACAAAGAAGATCGAGGGAAAGCAATTTTAACAAATTTTCCCAATGGGCGGCGCGTGGCGGCACCGATCCGGCCAAGAACATGAAAGATCTCAGGGGGATCAGCGCCGCGCATCACATGTCTTCACATGGAAGGACGGCCGTTCCGCACTGCCCGGCCCGCCATCGCCGGCCGGGCGGCGCGACTCAGAGCCGTCCCGCCAGCGCCCCGCAAAGCGCGTCATAGGCGGCCACGGCCGGGCTGCCGGGGGCGAAGGCCGCGACCGGCGCGCGATGCACGCCCATCTTCTCGATATCCGTGGCGAAGGGGACCGAGATGTCGAGGATCCGCTTGGGATGGGCCGCGCGCATCGCGGCGGCCGTCTCGGCATGCAGCTTCTTGGTCCCCTGCACCATGGAGAAGAAGCCCAGGATCTTCTTCTTCGGCAGGTCGCGCTCGGCGAAGAATTCCAGCAGCTGCTCGAAGGTCCGCTCCGACAGCGTGGTCGGGATCACGGGCACCAGGATGGCATCCGCGGTCTTGAACACGCTTTCGGACAGGACCGAGATGTTGGGCGGGCAATCCAGCAGGATGACGTCGTAATCCCCGTCCACGCTGGCCAGCGCCTTCTTCAGCCGCGACCGGCTGTTCTTCATCCGCGACAGGAACACGTCGAAATCGCGGAAGGCCATATTGGCCGGGAGGATGTCGAGATTCTCGAAATCGCTGCCGCGGATCGCGTCGGTGAAGCGTTTCACATCGGTGAAGAACCGGTCCTCGGTCAGTTTCTTCGAGGGCTTCACGCGGAAGTAGAACCCCGAGGCGCCCTGCGGATCCAGGTCGCACAACAGCACCCGCTTGCCCGTCTTGGCCAGCCCGTGGGCGATGTTGACGGAGGTCGCCGTCTTGCCGACCCCGCCCTTGTTGGAATAGCAGGCGACGATCTTCATCGGGCATCCTCCCCGGGTTTGAAAAGCTTGCGGAATGCGGCGCGGGTCTCGTCGCTGTCGAAGCGGGCGAAGGAGGCGGCGACGCGCGCGCGTTCCTCGGCCTGCCGCGCGGCCAGCACGGCGACCAGCGCGCCGATCCCGGCGGCGATCTCGGCGGTCTGGGCATCGGGATCCGCGGCGATCCCGGCCTGTGCCTCCTCCAGCGAAACCTGCTGGACCGAGTAGTCGTTGAACAGGCCCAGATTGTCCTGCAGCCGCTTCAGCGACTTGATCAGCGATTTCACCTCGGAGGCGCCGAAAAGCGGCGCGAAGAATTCCATCAGGTAGCGCAGTTTCTTGCAGTGGATGCGCAGCTCGTGCACCTGTTCGTCGGGCGCGTCCTGGATATGGGCGGCCAGCTTGCAGACCTTGCGATAGCGTTTCCAGATCAGCGCGCGGGCATAATCGGGCGCAAGCCGGTCCGCCAGCGGCCCCTGCTCCAGACGCGACGCCTTGGCGAAAAGCCGTTCCAGCCGCCCGATTTCCTGCAGGTAGCCCTTGCTGCCCAGCCAGGCGGCCAGCTTCGCCTGCTCGTCCGCGCGTTCCTCGGCGAAACGGTCGAAGAGCCGCGACAGCCCGGCGCGGCGGGATTCCGGCACCAGCGCGATGTATTCCGCCCGCTCCAGCAGGTAGACATCGAGGTCGCGCAGCCGCCCGGTCCGCGCCATGATCGCGCCGAAACGGGTCTTCAGCCGCGCCGTCTCCGCCTCGGAGAAGACGCCCTTGAACAGCGAAACGACCGAACGCACCCGGCGCAGGGCCACGCGGTAGTCATGCAGGAACTCGGTATCGATATCCGCGATCGTCCCGGCCTCGCGGCTGCGGGCGACGGCGATCTGCTCGCGGATGATGGCGGCCGCCGCCTCGAAGGCGGGCTGATCCTCCCGGATCGCCGGGGCGGCCTTGCCCGTCGCGGCGGGATCCTCGCCGCGCAGCAGGGCCGCGGCGCGGGCCGGGTCGGCGGCCGTTCCCTGCGCGCCGACCTGCCGGGCGATGCGGCGCAGCGCCTTGTCATAGCCGCGCAGAGGCACCAGCACGGCCACCGACACCGCCTGCCCCGCCTCGGGCCGCAGGTCCCACAGATCGCAGCGCAGCACCGTCTTGCCTTCGTCATCGACCAGCGCCAGCCGCTGCCGCAGCGCCGTGCCGCGGGCCACGGTCATCAGCGCGCGCAGCTGCGGCACCGTTCCCGACAGCGCCCCGGTGACGGCGCCCTCGGGCATGCGGTCGAGGAAATCCGGCGCCGCCTGCGGCTGTTCGCAGCGCAGCCTTTCGCCGATCAGCGACATCTCTGCGGGGGTCGAGATCAGCAGCCGCCCGGAGGCCGCGATGCGCCCGTCGATCGTGTCGATCAGCGCGAAGCCGGTTTCCGTCGCGGGAACATCCTCGCGGAAGCTCAGCGCACCCGTATCCAGGCGGGCGGGGTCTAGAGGCGACGTGCCGGTGCCCAGCAGGACAAGAGGTTCAGACTGGGTCATGATCAGCCCCGGTGATGCAATTCAAGGTTTCTACCTGCCTTTCGGTGGCGCCGCAGCCGATCTGCCGCGCGGAACCGATACCTGTCATGAAACACCCGCGGCCTTCAAGCGGCGCAGGGACCAAAGGACGCAGCCCCGGCCATGTCTCCGGTGCCGTTCCCGCGGGCCATCTGCCTGTGGATGCGGCATCCCCGGGACCGTGATGCGCTCCGCGGGCGGCTGCGCGGCGCCGGGGCTTGCCAGATGCGGCCGGGCCGCGCCGCATCACGGCGGATCATGCAAGACAGACGGAGGTCTCCATGCCAGACGGAAGCAGTCCCGCAAGGACGGCGCAGCGCAGCGTCATCGTCGACGGGTTCACCAACAGCGTGCTCGACCCGGCCCAGCCGATGCTGGGCCCGGTGGCCAGCGGCGGCACGATCATCGCCAATACCGCGCCCGGCTGCTGGGGCCCGATGATCACGCCGGCCCTGCGCGGCGGGCACGAGGTGACGCGGCCGGTCGCGGTGGAGGGCGCGGAGCCCGGCGACGCGGTCGTGATCCGCATCCGCGACGTCTATGTCACCTCGATGGCCACCGCCTCGGGGCATGACAGCTCGCCCGAGGGGTTCTGCCTCGGCGACCCCTATGTCGCCGCGCGCTGTCCGACCTGCGACGAGCTGTGGCCCGAGACCCATCTCGAGGGGATCGGCCAGCAGGCGGTGAAATGCGACCGCTGCGGCAACGCGGTGACGCCCTTCCAGATCGTGCATGGCTACACGGTGGGCTTCGACCAGACCCGTGCCGTCGGGCTGACCCTGCCCGCCGCCGCGGCGGAGGAGATCGCGCGGGACGCCCCCGCCTATGCCGCCCTGCCCGATGCCTCGCGGCAGCATTCGATCCTGACCTATGCGCCCTCGGACATGCCCGGCATGATCGTGCGGATGCGTCCCTTCCTGGGCCAGCTGGGCACCTGCCCCTCGAAGGCCATGCCCGACAGCCACAATGCCGGCGATTTCGGGGCCTTCCTCGTCGAGGCGCCGCATGACTACGCGCTGACCCCCGAGGAGCTGGCCCTGCACAAGACCGACGGGCATCTGGACATCGACGCGGTGCGCCCCGGCGCGGTGCTGGTCGCGCCGGTCAAGGTGCCGGGGGCCGGCATCTACATGGGCGACATGCACGCCGCCCAGGGCGATGGCGAGATCGCCGGGCACACGATGGACGTGGCCGGATCGGTGACGCTGCAGGTCGAGCTGATGAAGGACTATCCGATCGACGGACCCGTCCTGTTCCCGCTGCTCGAGGACCTGCCGCCGCTGGCGCGTCCCTTCAGCGCGGAGGAACGGGCCAAGGCGGCGCGGCTGGCGGCGCAATACGGCGTGACGGAGATCGTCGAGACCGCGCCCGTCTCGGTCATAGGCACCGCCGCCGACATGAATGCCGCCATCGAGAACGGGCTGGCGCGGGCGGCGGCGCTTCTGGACATGAGCGTCGCGGAGGTCAGGAACCGCGCCACGATCAATGGCGCGATCGAGATCGGCCGGGCCCCGGGCGTGATCCAGGTGACCTTCCTGGCGCCGCTTTCCGCGCTGGATGCGGTCGGGCTGGGCGATATCGCGCGCGAGCAATACGGCCTGTGATCCGGGCCGTTTTCCGCCCGGCAGGATGCCGGGCGGAACGTCTGCGGCGCGCATCCGTTGTCGGCACAGGACGGACAGACCGCAAGGAGACCGCAGATGAACGCCTATTCCGCAATCGAAAAGGATCCCCGCAGCGCGCTGAGCGAGCAGATGGAAGACCTGCGCGCGGGCATGCTGGGGCTGGAGGGCTCGGCCGAGCACATGCAGCCCATGACCCATTTCCCCGACTGGGCCGCGAACGAGATCTGGTTCCTGACCTCGAAGGACACGGATATGGTCAGGGGCCTCGCGCCGGGGCAGCCCGCGAAATACGTGCTGATGGGGACCAAGCAGGATTTCCACGCCAGCCTGCGCGGCACCCTCACCGAGAGGATGAATCGCGACATGCTGGAGAAGATCTGGTCGCCCGTCGCCGCGGCATGGTTCCATGGCGGCAAGGACGACCCCTCCCTGACCATGCTGTGCCTCCGGCTGGAAAGCGGCCAGGTCTGGGGCAGCACCGACAGCACGCTGCGCTTCGGCTTCGAGATCGCGCGGGCGAACATGGACGAGGACCGGCTGCCCGATATCGGCACGCAGGCGGTTCTGACCTTCTGACCCGGCGCCGCCAGGGCGCGACACAAAAAGGGGGGCCGGTCGATCCGGCCCCCCTTTTTTCTTCCGTGGCTGCCGTCCGTGACCGCCGTCACTCCGGCAGGGCGTAGACCGCGACCTGGTCGCCGACCTGGTTCTTCAGGATCGTGTTGCCGCCCGAGGCGAAGGCCACGTATTCCCGGCCCTGGTATTCGTAGACCGCCGGGATCGACACGGCCGGGGCCTCGACATTGTCCGACCACAGCTGTTCGCCGGTCGCCAGGTCATAGGCGCGGACCTTGGCATCCATCGTCGCGCCGATGAAGATCAGCCCGCCTGCCGTGACGGCCGGACCGCCGATGGTGGGCGAGCCCATGCTCTCGGGCATGTAGAACCCGTATTTCTGCGACGCGCCGATCGGGCGCTTCCACTTGATGTCGCCGGTGGTCATGTCGATGGCCGCGATCTCGCCATAGGGCGGCTCCCAGCAGGGCATGCCCGCCCAGTTCATCGCCACGTTCAGCGCCATGCCGTAGGGCGCGCCGCGCTGCGGATGGAACCCGCCCTCGCCGATGGACCGGCCCTCGTTGATCTCCTCATAGGTCTCGCGGTCGAACAGCTGGATATATTGCAGGATATGCGAGAAGTTGACGATCGCCGTCTGGCTTTCGGGATCATAGGCGACGCCGCCCCACTGCACCCCGCCGGAACTGTCGGGGAAGGTCAGCACGCCGTTGCCCTTGGTGGTCGGCGGGGTATACATGCCCTCGTACCACAGGCTGTCCACCAGCCTGGAGCACTCGCCCAGCCCCACCAGGTCGGCGATCCACCAGACGCCGGGCTTCTCCGCCTGCTCCAGGAGCGGCGCGGGTTTCGTCGGGAAGGGCTGGGTCGCGGCATAGACCTCGTCCATCACCGATCCGTCGCCCTGCGGGACGGGACGTTCCTCGATCGGCCAGACATCCTCGCCGGTCAGGCGGTTGACCACGAAGAGATAGCCCTGCTTGGTCGCCTGGATCAGCGCCGGGATCTGCTCGCCCTCGACGGTGATGTCCATCAGCGTCGGCGCCGAGTTGATGTCATAGTCCCAGATGTCGTGATGCACCCATTGCCGCGACCAGACCGGGCGGCCCGTCTCGATATCCAGCGCGGTCGTCGAGGTCGCGTAGGGGATCGGATCCTTGTGGTTGCCGCCCCAGTAATTCGGCGAGGGCGAGGAGACCGGCAGATAGACCAGCCCCGCCGCCTCGTCGACGGACATGCCGGTCCAGACATTGGCGGTGCCGGTCTGGGCGCGGATCTCCTCGGGGATCGTGTCGAATTTCCATTCCAGGTCGCCGGTGCGGGCATTGATCGAGAAGACCGCGCCGGGAGGTGCCTCGGCCCAGTCCCAGTCCGACCCGGCCCAGCCCAGGATCACGTGGTCGCCCACCACGGTCGGCGGCTGCAGCAGCGAGGTGGGGAAATGGTTGTTCACCGTGTTGTACTGGTTGGTGTCGAAGACGCCATCCTCGCCGAATTCGGTGCAGGGCTGGCCGCTATCGGCATCCACGGCGAACAGTCGCGCATCCATCGTGCCCAGGTAGACGATCTTCTGGCAGGCCTCTCCCTCGATCGGGCTTTCGGCCTCCCAATAGGCGACGCCGCGGTTCTTCAGCGCGGGCTGGGTCAGCGGCTCCAGCGTCGACTTGGTGTCGAAGCTCCATTTCTCCTCACCGGTGGCCGGGTCCAGCGCGAGGATGCGGTAGAAGGGCGTCCCGATATAGAGCGTGTCATTGGCGAAGATCGGCGTCGCGGACCAGACGGTATAGGCCAGGTCGCCCGACCCGTCGGACACGTCGCCGGTATGGACCTCCCAGACCTTTTCCAGATCGCCGACATTTTCCGGCGTGATCTGGTCGAGGGGGGAATATTTCTGCGCGTTCAGCTGGCCGTGGAAGGTGTTCCAGGTCGCCGTTTCGGGCACCAGCGGCGCATCGGGGCGCAGGATGCTGCGATCGGCAGGCGCGGCATCGGCCGCGGGCACGCCGGGCCCGGTCTGGATCTCGGTGGGCTGGACGGTGACGACACCCTGCGCGGCGGCGGCAAGAGGCAGGACCAGCGCGGTGGACAGAAGCAGGGCGTTGCGGATCATGCCAGCGCCCCCCGCGTTCCGGCGGCGCGGCGCGCCGGGGTGAGGATATCCATCACCAGCCCGACCAGCGCCACGGCCATGGCGGCGATCAGCACCCATTCATGCAGGAAGGCGGCCGCGGCGGCCGTGCCCAGGATGCCCAGGCACAGAAGCACGCGGAACAGGTTGCGGATCCCGCGCGACGCGATCAGCGCGACGATCAGCCCGCCGAGCAGGACAAGCACGGAGGTCACGATGACCAGAAGCGCCCCGGGCGTGCCGGTGACGCCGGTGAGCGGGGCAATATAGGCATAGGCGGCGATGATCGCCCCGGCGAGACCGCCGGCGCAGATCAGGACCGCCCCCATGCGTTGGGAAAGCGCGGATTGGGACACGGGAAAGCACCTCTTGATGTCACGTCATCGACAGGCGCGGCGGGCGGCGTGCGGGCCGCGCCTGTTCGGCAGAAACGCGCCGGTTCCCCGGAGGTTCCGCGATGATGTGCATTTTTTCGTGACAGCCGTGCCCGCCGCCGCTCATTCCGTCCGCAGCCGCGCCTTCCGCGCCCGGTAGCGCAGCGAGGAGACCAGCGAACAGGCGATGAACCCCGCCCCCAGGAGCCCGGTGATCACCTCGGGGATATGCGTCAGCGTCTGCGCGAACATGATGACCGACAGCACCAGGATCGACCAGAAGGCGCCATGTTCGAGATAGCGGAACTCGGTCAGGGTCTGCTGCTCCACCAGCATGATGGTCATCGAGCGCACATAGAGCGCGCCGATCCCCAGCCCGATGCCGATCAGGAACAGGTTCTGGGTCAGCGCGAAGGCGCCGATCACCCCGTCGAAGCTGAAGCTGGCATCCAGCACCTCCAGATAGAGGAAGGCCCCCAGCCCGCCCTTGGCCGCCGTGGCCGCCGCATCCTGCGCATCGAGCACCCGCCCCAGCATGTCGACGCCGAGAAAGGTCAGAAGCCCCGAGACCGCGGCGAAGAGGAACTCGTCCCGGCTGGTCTCGGGCAGGACCCAGGAGAACCCGATCATGAAGACGAGGACCAGCGCGATCTCGGCGCCGCGCACCGATCCGCAGCGGCGCAGCACGGCCTCCAGCCCGGCGATCCAGTCGACCTCCTTGCCCTCGTCGATGAAGTAGCTCAGCGCCACCATCATCAGGAAGGCCCCGCCGAAGGCCGCGATCGACAGATGCGCGCCGCGGATGATCTCGGCATATTGCGCGGGCTGGGTCGCGGCCAGGCGGATCGCCTCCACCGGGCCCAGCCCCGCCGCCACCACGACGATCAGGAGCGGAAAGACCAGCCGCATGCCGAAAACCGCGATCAGGATCCCCCAGGTCAGGAAGCGCCGCCGCCAGACCGGGTCCATCTCATTGAGCTTGTTGGCATTGACGATGGCATTGTCGAAGCTGAGGCTGATTTCCAGCACGGCGAGGATCGCGCCTATGGTGAGGAACCCCATCGCCCCCGACAGCGTCCCGGAATAGGCGAAGCCCAGCCAGAAGGCCCCGACCAGCCCCAGCGCCGTCAGCCCGTGCGCCCAGGCGAAATAGCGCAGCATCTCAGGCCTCCGCCGGTTGCGGCAGATAGCCCGACAGGTCGACCTCGGTCAGCAGGGCCTGCCCGGCAAACAGCGCGGCCAGGTTGTCGACGACCAGCTGCGCCATGGCGTTGCGGGTCTCCACCGTGCCCGAGGCATGATGCGGGTAAAGCGTGGTATTGGCCAGCGAGGTCAGGCGCGGATCGGGATCGGGTTCGGAGGCGTAGACATCCAGGGCGGCATGGCCCAGCCGGCCGGTGCCCAGGCAGTCGATCATCGCCGCCTCGTCCACGACGCTCCCGCGCGAGACATTGACGAACAGCCCTTCAGGCCCCAGCGCCTCGAGCACCCCCCGCGAGATCAGCCCGGCCGTGCCCTCGCCGCCCGCGACGATGGCGACCAGCGTGTCGGATTGCCGCGCCAGCTCGGTCAGGTCGGCCACGTACTCCCAGGGCACGTCCTTGGGGCGGCGGTTCCAGTAGCGGACCTGCATCCCCATCGCCTCGGCCCGGCGCGCGATGGCCTTGCCGATCGTGCCCATGCCGACGATGCCCAGCACCTTGCCCGAGGTCGCGCGCATCAGCGGCATCGGCCCCTTGGCGGCCCAGTCGCCCGAACGCACCCAGGCATCGCCCGCGACCATGCCGCGCCGCGCCGCCAGCATCAGCAGGATGGCGGTATCGGCCACGTCATCGCAGAGCGCGGGCGAGGAATTGGTCAGCCGCACGCCGCGCGCCGCCATGGCGGCCGTGTCGAACCCGTCGAACCCGGCCGAGGAACAGGCGACCAGCTCCAGCGCGGGCATCGCCTCGAGCATCGCGGCGGTCATCGGCGCATGGCCGTTGGTGGCCGCGGCCCGGCATTTCGGCCCGTGTTCCGCCAGGAACGCATCCCGGTCCGCCGCCAGATCCCAGCGATGCAGGGTATAGGCCTGCTCAAGCTGCGCCATCGCCTCGGGGCGCTGCGCATGCAGCACCATCACATCGGGTTTCATCGTCACGCTGTCTCCATGGCCTGTCTTGCCGCGCGGCGCTGCGCCTGGACCTCGGGGTCCGGATCCAGCGAGGCCGCCAGCAGGTTGCGGGTATACTCTTCCCGCGGCATCTCGAAAATCTGCCGCACATCCCCCTGTTCGACAATACGCCCGCCGCGCATCACCAGAACCCGGTCGGCGAAATCGCGCACCACCGGCAGGTCATGGGCGATGAAGATGTAGCTCAGCCCGTGGCTGGCCTTCAGCCTGTCCAGCAGCCGGATCACCTGCGCCTGGACCTGCACGTCCAGCGCCGAGACCGCCTCGTCGCAGACGATGATGCGCGGCTCCAGCGCCAGCGCCCGGGCAATGGCGACGCGCTGGCGCTGCCCGCCCGAGATCTGGTGCGGATAGCGGGACATGTAGCCGTCATCCAGCCCCACCTCGGCCAGAAGCTCCGCCACGCGCGCCCGCCAGCGCGCGCGCTCGACGATCCCGGGATGTATCGCCCAGGCCTCTGAAATCAATTGATAAACCGTCATGCGCGGATTCAGGCTCTGGGTCGGGTCCTGGAACACCATCTGGATTTCCCGGCGCAGCGCGTGCAGGTCGCGGGGGGACATGGCCAGAAGGTCCTGCCCGCGATACAGCGCCTGCCCGCCCGAGGCCTCCTCCAGCCGCAGGAGCAGCCGCGCCGTGGTCGACTTGCCCGATCCGGATTCGCCGACAATGGCCAGGACCTCTCCCTCGTGCAGGTCATAGCTGATCCCGTGAAGCGCGGTGAAGGCGCCGTAACGCTTGCTGACATGGCGCAGGGACAGGATCGGCGATGCGTCCTGCCGCGTCTCGCGCATCGCCCCCTGCCCCGGCGCCGCGGCGATCAGCCGCTGGGTATAGGGATGCTGCGGGTTGCGATAGACCTCTGCGGCCCCGCCCCTCTCGACGATCTCGCCGCGATTCATCACCACGACGCGGTCGGCCATCTCGGCGACGACGCCGAGGTCATGGGTGATGATGACCAGCCCCATGCCGGTTTCCGCCTGCAATTCCTCGATCAGCGCGAGGATCTGGGCCTGCACGGTGACATCCAGCGCGGTGGTCGGCTCGTCGGCGATCAGCAGGTCCGGCTTCAGCGCCAGCGCCATCGCGATCATCAGCCTCTGCCGCTGCCCGCCCGAGAACTGGTGGGGATATTTCGCCGCCGCCTCCGCCGGGTCGGGGATGCCCACCCGCGCCAGCAGCCGCAGCGTCTCGGCCCTTGCCTCCGCGCGGGAGGTGCCGTGGATCACCATTGTCTCCTCGATCTGCCAGCCGACGGCATAGACCGGGTTCAGGTGGCTCAGCGGATCCTGGAAGATCATCGCGATCCGCCGCCCGTTGATCGTCCGCCGCTCGGCCCGGCTCATGCCCAGCAGGTCGCGGCCCTCGAACAGGATCTGGCCGCTCTCGATCCGGCCGGGCGGACAGTCGATCAGGTCCAGCACCGCCGAGGAGGAGACCGACTTGCCCGAGCCGGACTCGCCCAGGATCGCCAGGACCTCGCCGCGCCCGACCGACCAGCTGACATCGCGCACGGCGCGGACCGGTCCCTGGGCGGTGTCGAAGGTGACCGACAGGTTGCGGACCTCCAGAAGGGGTTGCGCCTCAGCCATTCTTCTTGCCTCCGGTTTCCAGCCGCCAGCGCTGCACCGGGTCCAGCGCGATGCGCAGCCAGTTCGACAGCAGGTTCAGCGACAGCGTCGTCAGGATGATCGCCAGGCCCGGCCAGAAGCTGAGCCACCAGGCCGTGACCAGATAGGGCCGCCCCTGCGCCACCATCAGCCCCCAGGTCACTTCGGGCGGCTGGATGCCGATGCCGAGGAAGCTCAGCGCGCTTTCGGCCAGCATGACGAAGGCGAAATCCAGCGTCGCGATGGTCACCAGCGTCGGCAGGATGACCGGCAGGATGTGGCGGAACACGATCCGCCGGGTGGAGGCGCCCATCACGGTTGCGGCCTGCACGAACATGCGTTCGCGGATCTCCAGCACCTCGGCGCGGGCGGTGCGCAGGTAGACCGGGATGCGGGTGATGGCCAGCACCAGGATGATGTTCCCCACCGAGGGCTCCAGCATGTAGAGGACGATCACCGCCAGCAGCAGCGACGGAAAGGACATGATGACATCGGCGATGCGCGGGATCAGCTGGCCGGCGCGGCCCCGCGACCAGCCCGCCGCCAGGCCCAGCAGCGTGCCGATGGTCATCGAGGCGATCACCGCCCCCGTGGCGATCGCGATGGTATTGGCCGCCGCGACGATGATCCGCGCCAGAAGCGGCCTGCCCAGCTGGTCGCCGCCCAGCCACATGGTCCAGCTCTGGTCGAAGAGGAAGGGCGGCGCATTGCGGCCGCGCAGGTTCTGCTTCGAGGCGACCTCCTCTAGCAGGATCGGCCCCAGGAGCGCGCAGAGCAGCATCGCGATCAGGAATACCGCGGCGCAGCTTGCCGGCTTGTCCGCCAGCAGGAGCCGCATGGCCTTCCTGAACGCGCCGGGCTCGGTCTGCCGCCCGGTGGTCGCGGCGGCGGGTCTGATATCTGACATGGCCATTGGTCTCAGTACCGGATGCGCGGATCGAGCGCCGCATAGGCGAGGTCGATCAGGATGTTCATGAGGAAGATGGCGAAGGCGGTGACCATGATCGCGGCCAGCACCACGGGGAAGTCGCGCTGCAGGATCGAGTCGATCATCAGCTTGCCGACGCCGGGGAAGCCGAAGATCGTCTCCACCACGACCGCGCCGTTCAGAAGCGCCGCCGCCTGGTCGCCGATCACGGTCAGCACCGGCAGCATGGCGTTCCTCAGGGCATGCACGAAGATCATGGCGCGGGCGCCGACGCCCTTGGCGCGGGCGGTCTTGACATAGGCCGAGCCGAGCGCGGTGATCATCGAGCCGCGCACCACCTGCAGGATCAGGCCGAAGGGGCGGATGAACAGCACGGCGACCGGCAGGACCCAGTGCCAGAGCGTGCCCGTGCCGGAGGTCGGCAGCCAGCCCAGCCCGACGGAAAACACGGTGATCGCGACGATGGCGACCCAGAAATCCGGGGCCGAGGCGCCGATCAGCGAGAAGAAGGTGGCGATCCGGTCGAAGACCCCGCCGACATGGAAGGCCGCCAGCGATCCCAGCGTGATCGCCGCGCCCGAGACGATGGCCATGGTGATCAGCGCCAGCTGCAGCGTCCAGCCGAAGGCGCCGATGACGACTTCCAGGGCGGGGCGGGCGCGGCGGATCGAGTCGCCGAAATCAAGGCGCAGCAGGTCGCCCACGTAATCGAGAAACTGCAGGATCAGCGGCCGGTCCAGCCCGTGCAGCTGCCGGAAGGCCTCGCGCGCCTCGGCGGAGGCATCGATCGGCAGATAGAGGTCGGTCGGGTCGCCGGTCAGGCGCGACAGGAAGAAGACGGCGACGACCAGCAGCGCCAGCGAGACCCCGCTGGAGACCGCGCGCCTGGCAAGAAATCGTTGCATGATGCACCTCGGACTGGGCCGGGAATGAGGGGGCGGCCGCGGCCACCCCCCGGGAAGGCTCACTTGAAGCCGATCTGCGCCAGCTGCAGTTCGGAATTGGTGGCGATGCTGGGGGTGAAATCCAGACGTTCGCTGACCCGCGAGAAGCCGACCATGTGGAACAGGAACACATCGGCCGACAGCGCGTGCGCGCGGGCGAAGGCGGTGCGCCAGGCCTCGGCGCGGCCCGCGCCCGCGGTGCCGGTCGCCTCGGCGATGGCGGCATCCAGCTCGGCGTCGCACATCCCCGATTGCAGCCCGTCGCAGGCATATTTGAAGTACATCGAGAAGACCGGATCGCCGCGATTGTTGTCATGCATCGCCGCGACCAGCGCCGGGGTGTCGCCCGCCGCGAAGGGCTTGGAATAGTACTTGATCCATTCCGCGACCTCGACCATCTGCAGCTTGGCGTTGAAGCCCGCATCGGCGAACATCGCCTGCAGCGCCTCCATCACCTCGGTGACATTGGGGAAATTCCCCAGCCGCCCGATCAGCAGGATCTCGGTATCGACCGGCACCCCGTCGGCGCGGGCCTCCTCCAGCAGCGCCTTCGCGCCCTCGGGATCGTAGGCGGGCACCTCCAGGTCGCCGTCGGCGCCCAGGGTCGTGGGCACGGTCATATGCGTGGCGATCTTGGCATCCTCGGGGATCAGCGTGCCCAGGAAGGCCTCGCGGTCCACCGCCATGTTCAGCGCCTGGCGCACCCGGATGTCGTCCAGCGGCGCGAGGCTGGAGTCGATCCGCAGATAGGTCGTCTCGGAATTGGGATAGGCGAAATCGGTGGCCTTGTTCGTGGCATCCGTCTGGCTGATCAGCGGCGCGATATCCGCCTCGCCCGTGGCCACCATCGCGGCGCGCACCGCGTCATCGGTCCGGAACAGGTAGGTCGCCTTCTCGACCGCAGGCGTCTCGCCCCAGTAGCCGTCGCGGCGCGTCAGCGTGATGTCCTGGCCGACGCGGTATTCCTCCAGCACATAGGGGCCGGTGCCGACCGGATCGCGGGTGAATTCCATCGCCGTCTCGGAAGGCACGATGGTCAGGGTCGACATCAGCAGCGGCAGGATCGGCTGCGCCGGGTCGGAGGCGATGTCGATGGTCAGGTCGTCCACCACCGTCGCGGTGATCTCCATCCCGCCGAAATACTTGGCGCCGATCTCGCAGGTCAGCTGATCCGACAGCGTGCGCTCCACCGAATGCTTCACATCGGCGGCGTCGAAGCTGCTGCCATCGGAGAAGGTCACGCCCTCGCGCAGCGCGAAACGCCAGGTGGAATCGTCCGTTTCCTCCCAGGACGTGGCCAGGCGCGGCAGAAGCTCGCCATTCGAGGGGTCCAGCTCGGTCATCGTCTCCGAGATGTTCTGCAAGAGCACCCGGCCGATATTCGACTGCGAGGCCATGCAGGGTTCGAGCGTCTCCAGCTCCTCGTTGAGCACGATGGTGACCGTGCCATCCGCCGCGAGGGCAGGCAGCGCCAGCCACGCAAAGGCGGCCCCGCAAAGCAGGGTATTCCGGATTTTCATGAATTCTTTCCTCCCATCAGCGCGGCATCGGGATCACGCGCCTGCCGCGGGGCGCGAGGTCTCTCCGGAGGGTGCGGGCCTCTGGCGGGCCCGTCAGTTCCGCCGGAACCTCCAACGATCATAGAAAGCTGATGCGACCAGTCCATCCAGATTCTGATGCAGACTGATCCAATCATGCTATCATTCGCATGGCCCGCCGTATCACCCGGGCCACGGGGAGGACCACCTTGGCAGGGCATACGTTCGAACTCAGCCAGCTGCGCTATTTCGTGGCCGTCGCGGAAGAGCTGAATTTCCGCCGCGCCGCGAAGCGGCTGAACATGACCCAGCCGCCGCTGTCGCGCCATATCGCGCTTCTGGAACATACGCTGGGCACGCCGCTTTTCGACCGCACCAACCGGTCGGTCCGGCTGACCGCGGCGGGCAAGCGGCTGCTGATCGACGCCTCCGACATCCTGACCCGGGCCGAAAGCGCGGTGCTGGCGGCACAGCAGGCGGCGCGCGGCAAGGCCGGCGCGGTGGAACTGGGCTTCGTGCCCTCCGCCTGCATCGAGGTGGTGCCGCGGATCGCGCGGCGGCTGGCGGAACTGATGCCCGAGGTCACGCTGACGCTGCGCGAGGTGATGACGGTGGAGGGCATCGAGTCGCTGGGCGCGGGCAGCCTGGATTTCGGCATCATCCGCCTGCATCCGCGCGGCCAGGGCCTGCCCATCGAGAAGCTGTGGAGCGAACCCTTCCTGCTGGCCGCCCCGGTCGGGCATCCGCTGCTGGCGCAGAAGGATTTCGCCCTGTCGGATCTGAACGGGGTGGATTTCGTCGGCTATTCCAGCGAACGCGGCGGGTTTCTGCGCGAGGTGGTGCAGGGCTATCTCAAGGCCCATGGCGTCACCCCGAACGAGGTCTTCGCCGTGGCGCAGCGCCATACCGTCCTGTCGCTGGTCGATGCCGGGTTCGGGGTGGCGCTGGTGCCCGGTTCCTCGGTGCAGATCGGGCTTCCCGGCGTGGCCTTCCGCGATATCGGCCTGCCCGCCGACGAGCTGCATTCCGACCTGTACCTGGCGATGCGGCCCAAACCGCCCGAACCGCTGGTCGCGGCGGTGGCCGGGATCATCCGGGCCGAATTCCGCGGCCAGACCCTGCCGGCCGCGAAACCCTGACGCCCCGGCCGAGGCCGGGGCGGAGGACTCAGCGGTTGTTGGCCTTGCGCCATTCCTCGAAGAGAGGCAGGTATTTCTCTTCGTTGACACGGGGATAGAGCCCGATGATCGGCTCTCCCGCCTTGACCTGATCCACCACGAAATCCTCGTAGGCGGTCATCTCGACGGCCTCGGCGGCCACCTCTTCGGCGATTTCCGCCGGGATCACGATGACGCAATCGGCATCGCCGACGATGATGTCGCCGGGAAAGACCGGGGCGTCGCCGCAGCCGATCGGTTCATTGATCGCGATCGCCTCGTTGGTGGTCAGGTTGGTCGGGCTGGAGGGGCGGCTGTGATAGGCCGGGATGTCCAGCCCGGCGATGGTGGCCGCGTCGCGGAATCCGCCATCGGTGACGACCCCGGCACCGCCGCGCACCATCAGCCGGGTGATCAGGATGTCCCCGGCCGAGGCGGCCGTGGCCGATTTGCGGCTGTCCATCACCATCACGCTGCCCGGCGGGCAGGTCTCGATCGCGACGCGCTGCGGATGATCGGGCTTGCGGAACTCGGCCAGGGTGTTGCGGTCCTCGCGCGCGGGCATGTAGCGCAGGGTGAAGGCCGGACCGACCATGTTCTCGCCCTTCCAGCCCAGCGGATGCACGCCCTGGATGACCTGGTTTCTCAGGCCGCGCTTGTAGAGCGCCGTGGCCAGGGTCGCGACGGAAACGCCCCTGAGCTTGCTGCGGGTTTCCTCGTTCATGCGGGATCCTCCCATGGGCGCCGGGTGGGCCGCACCCGGCCCGGCACTGGTCTTGTATCGGGTGTTCAGGCGATATCGTCGGGCAGGATGCTGCCCGGGATGTTCTGGAAGCAGACGGGGCGCAGGAAGCGGCGGATGGCGAGGGTGCCGACGGAGGTGGCGCCGAAATTGGTGGAGGCGGGATAGGGCCCGCCATGAACCATCGCGTCGCAGACCTCGACGCCGGTGGGGAAATTGTTGGCCATCACCCGCCCGGCCTTGCGCTCCAGCACCGGCAGGAGCTGCCGCGCCAGGGCCGCATCGCCCTCGTCCATGTGGATCGTGGCGGTCAGCTGGCCCTCGAATCCCTTCGCCAGCTCGACCATCTGCGCGGGGCTGTCGGTGCGGATCACC
>NZ_JACVXA010000006.1 GCF_014903745.1 Mangrovicoccus algicola
GCGGCGGCAGGCGCCCCCCCGGGGAAGGCCCCTCCGCTGCACCCGCGCCCTGCGCCCGTCGGCGCCGCGCGGTCTCCAGCGCGCGGGCCAGTCGCGCGGCGCGGTCCCCGTCCTGCCCGCCATGCTCAGTCATCGCCGGTCTCCCCCGGCGGCGCCAGCTGCAGGATCGTCTGCCCCTGCAGGTCCAGATCGCGCGGATCGCGCAGCGCCAGCAGCAGCGTCGCCCCCGCCGCCGACAATCCGGCCAGCAGGTCGCGCATCGCCGCCGCCCCCGCCCCGTCCAGCCCCGCCAAGGGCGCATCCAGGACATAGAGCCGGGGCTCCTGCGCCATCAGCATCGCCAGGTCCATGCGCCGCCGCTCGGCCCGGCCGAGCGAACGCGCGGGCTGTTCGGCGAGCGCCAGGAGCCGCACCTGCTGAAGCAGCCGTTCGGCGCTGTCGAGCAGCTCCCAGTCCCCGGATCGGCGCGCGAAAAGGCCCGGTCCGCGCCCCAGGCGGCGGCGCAGCGCGAGGCAGACGTGATCCAGCACCGACAGCCCGCCCAGGACCGCATCTCCGGCCAGGCTGCGCGCAATGCCCGCCCGTGCCCGTGCCGGGGCGCCCAGCCGTCCGATATCCTGCCCGGCTAGGAACACCTGCCCCGGCGCGGCGCGGCGCTGTCCCGAAACCAGGTCGAGACAGGCCGTCTTGCCGGTTCCGGGCGGCCCGCAGACAAGCCCCGTTCCGCCGCTCTCGAGCGTCCAGCCGACGCGCCGCCCCGCCCCTGCTTGCGGCAGGTCCAGCCCGCGCAGTTCCAGCAGGGTCGTGGTCATGGCCGTCCTCTCCCTCCGGGCCCGTCCGGTTGCGGCACGGTCCTTGCCCGCCTCAGCGTTCCGCGTCGCGCGGCAAAGTTCAAGCCCCGGCGGGAATCGGCTGGTTCCCCCGTTCCGCGCAAGCGCCATGCCGTCGCCACCGGCGGAGCGATGCGTTTGTGCAACAATCGGCGCCAATCCCCGCACATAGATGTAGGGGAAGAGCCGAAGCCAGCCCTCAAGATGACCGATTCCGCCGCGACCGGCCTCCGGCGCCACCGAGAAAACCCGGATGCAAGCAACTAATTCTTCTGACACGCTGCAGGGCCTGTGATATTTTTGCGGAAAGGCAGGCGCTGACCGGAAAACCGGCGGCAACAAATCAGGCAGGTGACGTCAATGAAACGTCTGGAGCAGCGGACAGGCTGGGCCGCCGTGATAACGGCGCTCTCCATCGTGATCTACGCATCCCTTTCCATACCGGCGACCGCACGGCAATACGCGGATTTCGTGATGGATGCCCGAACCGGCGAGGTGTTGCATTCGCAGAACGCCGATACCCGGCTCCACCCCGCATCGCTGACCAAGATGATGACGCTCTATGTCACTTTCGAGGCGGTCGAACGCGGCGAGATCTCGCTAGACACGAAGGTGCGCATCACCAAGGCGGCGGCGGCGGAACCGGCGTCAAAGCTGTATCTCAAGGCCGGCAGCACCATCGCCCTGCGCTACCTGATCCGCGCGGCGGCGGTGAAATCCGCCAATGACGCCGCCCATGCCATCGCCGATGCGGTGGGCGGCTCGGTCCCGGCCTTCGCCGACCGGATGAACCGCACCGCCCGGGCGCTGGGGATGAAGAACACCACCTTCAAGAACCCCCACGGGCTGACCACCGCCGGGCACCTGTCCACCGCCCGCGACATGTCGATCCTGGGGCGGCACCTGTTCTACGACTATCCCGAATATTACAACCTGTTCTCGCGCATCACCACCGATGCCGGGCTGACCACCGTCGCCAATACGAACCGGCGGCTGCTGTCGAGCTATCGCGGCGCGGACGGGATCAAGACCGGCTATACCAATGCCGCCGGCTCGAACCTGACCGCTTCGGCGGAACGCGGCGGCGTGCGGATCATCGCGACGGTCTTCGGCGGATCCTCCTCGGCGGCGCGCAACAAGCGGGTGGCCGAGCTTCTGGACCTGGGGTTCCGCAAGGCCCCCAAATACGCCAAGGTCGTGAAACCCGCCAAGCCCAACTATGCGGTGGCCAGCGCCCGCACCCTGGTGCGCACCAGCGCCGTGCCGCAGCCGCGCCCGGCCTTCATCGTCGCCATGGCCGCCGCGCGGGACAATATCGTCATCGCCTCCGCCGAGATCGACGCCGCGCTGGCGGAGGCGCAGGACGCGCTCGAGGATGCGGCCCCCGCGACCCCGGCCATGCCCGAGGAATTCGTGGCCCGCTCCTACGTGCCCGCGCCGCGACCCGAGGACCTGCTGCCAGCCGCCGCCGGCACGGACGCGGCGACCCTGGCCGCCCGCGCGGCGCTGGAGCAGGACACGGTCGCCGAAGCGGCCGACGGCATTGCCCCCGCCGAGCCCGCCGCCGCCGAGGCCGCGGTGGAACTGGCCATGGCAGAGCCCGCCGCCGAGGCGGCCCCCGCGCGCCCGCTGCGGCTGGAGATCGCCTCGGTGCTGGGCAAAATCACCTCGCCCGCCAGCCCGGCCGAGGCCAGCACCGCCCCTGCGGGCACCGTCTCCGCGGCAGAGGCCCCCGCCCCGGTCGAACTGGCCGCCGCCGAGGCCGTGCCGGTCCCCGATCCGCGCCCGGCCGTGACCTTCTCCACCTCCGACATGGCCTTCGCCGCGCAGCAGGATGCCGCGGATGCGCCGGTCACCGTCTCCACCCGCCAGGGCCCGGACAGCTGGGGGGTCGCGGTCGGCCGCTATTCCACCCGCTGGCAGGCGGAGCGGGTGCTGCTGACCACCGCGCTGCAGCAGGTCGACCTCCTGGGCAAGGCCCGCCGCTCGGTCGTGTCCAAGCCCACCGGCTACGAGGTGCAATTCGTCGGGCTCAGCGAGGCGGAGGCGGAACAGACCTGCCAGCGCCTGAGCGCGCGCGACCAGAAATGCGCGCCTTTCGGATCGTGACCGGCAGGTCCTGACCCGGAAGGACCGCGACAAGCGGATGACGGCGGCGGCGAAGAGCAATCCTTCGCCGCCGCTGCCGTTCCGGTGCCCTTTTGACGGGCAGCCGGGACGCCCGCGCGGCGGCATTCCTTACCAAAGGTAAAATCGGGGTTTGTCGCACTGGTTTCATGAATCATCATTAACCCGTGCGTTGAAATCGGTGGGGGGGTCCCATTCGCGGCCGGAATGAACGCGGCGCGATCCGGAGCGGGTCGCGGGCGGCTTTCCTGCGCGATGCGGCCTGCTTCGCCATCAGGACATTCCAGCGAAGAAGGCGACCCCCGTCCATGACCGTGATCTATTCCGAAGGCTTCGAAACAGACGGCAACGGCACCCGCTATGCGACCTCGGCGGCCGAATTCACCGACGGATCCGGGGATTTCTTCCTGCGCACCGACGGCAGCGACATCGGCAGCTTCTACCAGGTGACGGGCGGCGAAGGCGGGTTCTACTTTGCCGGGATGGACCTGGACGGCGAAGGCGCCTCCGCCTCGCAGGCCCTGACCATCACCGGCATCGACATCTCGGGCTTCACCGATCTGGGCCTGTCGGTCATGGTCGCCGAGGATGATGACGGCGACAACCAGGACTGGGATGCCGACAGCCGGTTCAGCGTCGAGTATGCCATCGACGGCGGCGCCTTCCAGACCGCGCTGGCCTTCGTCGCCTCGGGCACCAATACCGAGCCGATGCAGGATACCGACCTGGACGGGATCGGCGACGGCCCTGCCCTGTCGGAGGCCTTCGCCGCCTTCGCCGCGGCCCTGACCGGCACCGGCAGCACGCTGGACCTGCGCTTCTCGATGAGCAATCTCGATGCGGGCGACGAGGATGTCGCCTTCGACGCGATCGAGATCACCGGCACCGCCGCCGCCACGGGCGCCGCGCAGCTCGAGATCACCGAGATCTGGCCGGGCAATGCCGAGGGCGGCAACCTGACCGCCGACTGGTTCGAGATCACCAATGCCGGCGATGCCGCCTGGGTCTCGGGCGTGGATTTCGACCTTTATTACGACGATGACAGCGCCGATGCCTCGGTCGCCGACCCGATCGAGGGGATCGGCCAGATCCTCGCGGGCGAAAGCGTCGTGGTCGTCCTGGGCAATGCCGCGGATGCCGCCGAATTCGCCGCGCTCTGGGGCGAGGTGCTAGACCTGTCGGGCGTGCAGATCGGCTATTCCGACGGTTCGGGCCTGGGCCAGGGCGGCGATGCGGTCACCCTGTTCGAAGACCGGGACGGCACGCTAAGCCAGATCGGCATGGAGGCCTATCCCGATGCTGATGCCGCGGCAGGCGGCTCCTGGGACGTGGCCAACGGCGCCTTCTCGAGCGCCGGAACGACCGGCGGCCAGGGCAGCCCCGCCGCCGCCACCGCGGTTAATGACGCGGGCGAGGCCGCCATCGGCACGCCGGGCAATGCCCCGCTGGCAGAGGCGCCGGAAACCGCCTTCACGCTGGAGCTGTTCCATGTCGCCGACCAGGAGGGATCGGCCGCCTCGGTCGCCGATGCGCCGAACCTCTCGGCCGTTCTGGCGGCGCTGAAGGCGCAGGACCTGGGCGAAGACGGCATCGAGGACAACACGCTGTTCCTGTCCTCGGGCGACGCGATCATCCCGGGCGTCTTCTACTCCGCCTCCGAGGCGGTCTTCGGATCGGCGGGCATTGCCGACATCCAGATCCAGAACGAGCTGGGCATCCAGGCGATCGCCTTCGGCAACCACGAATTCGACATGGGCACGACCTCCATCGCCGCGCTGATCTCGGGCGAGGCCAATGGCGATTTCTCGGCCCTGACCGGTTCGGCGCTGGCGGGTCTGGACTTCACCGGCACCGCCATGTCCTACCTGTCGGCCAACCTGGACTTCTCCACCGATCCCGCTATGGCGGCGCTGGAGGTCGCGGGCGGCGGCGCCTCGACCGGCGGCACCGTAACCTCCTCGGTGGTCTTCGACGTCAACGGCGAACAGGTGGGCGTCGTCGGCGCCACCACGCCGACCCTGGCCTCCATCTCCTCGCCGGGCACGGTCGGCGTCCATCCCGAATGGGCGGGCACCAACCCCACCGATGCCGAACTCGACGCGCTGGCCGCGCTGATCCAGGAAGAGGTCGACGCGCTGCTGGCGGACAACCCGGCCATGAACAAGGTCGTCCTGCTGGCGCATATGCAGCAGATCGGCATCGAACAGAGCCTGGCCACGCGGCTGGAGAATGTCGACATCATCGTCGCGGGCGGGTCCAACACCCGGCTCTTCGACGAGGATGACCGGGTCCGCGACGGCGACAGCGTCCAGGGCGAATACCCGCAATTCTACACCAATGCCGGCGGCACCCAGACCGTGCTGGTCAATACCGACGGATCCTACAAGTACCTGGGCCGTCTGGTCATCGATTTCGACGCCGAGGGCAACATCATCCCCGGCAGCTACGACGCGGCCGTCTCGGGCGCCTATGCCACCGACGATCAGGGCGTGGCCGATCTGGATGCCGCGGATCTGGTGGACCCGGAAATCCAGGCCATCGCCGATGCGATCGAGGCGCAGATCATCGCCACCGAGGGCAATGTCTTCGGCTATTCCGAGGTGTTCCTGAACGGCAACCGTTCCGGCGCGGAGGGCGACAGCGACGGGGTGCGCACGCAGGAGACCAACCTGGGCAACCTGACCGCCGATGCCAATCTCTGGGCCGCGCAGCAGGTCGATGCCGAGGTGGTCCTGTCGATCAAGAACGGCGGCGGCATCCGCGCCTCCATCGGCGAGACGATCGTGCCGGCCGGCGGCACCGAGGCGGTGCGCAGCGCCAATGCCGAGCTGGTCGATGGCGAAGGCAACGTGATCAAGGGCGAAGGCGGCATCAGCCAGACCGACATCCAGACCGCGCTGGCCTTCAATAACGGGCTGGTCATCATGACCCTGACCGTCGAGGAGATCGTGGGCCTGCTGGAACATGGCGTCAGCGCCCTGCCCGGCGTGGCCGGCGCCTTCCCGCAGCTGTCGGGCGTGGAATTCTCCTTCGATCCCGACCTGCCCGCGGGCAGCCGCATCGAGGATGCCGCGCTGGTCGATGCCGAGGGCAACGTCATCGCCGCGCTGGTCGTGGATGGCGAGATCCAGTCCCCGGCCGATACCTACAAGATCGTCACGCTCGACTTCCTGTCCCAGCCGGCCTTCGACTCGGCGGGCAACTTCATCGGCGCGGGCGACGGCTATCCCTTCCCCAACACCAATACCGACCCCGCCCTGGGCGAGCTGGGCGACCCGGAGGTCGTCGCGCGGGTGGGCCGCACCTCCTTCACCGAGGAGGGCGACCGCGACGGTGCCGCGACCTTCGCCGAGAACGGATCGGAGCAGGACGCGCTGGCCGAATACCTGGCCGCCCATCACGGCACGGCCGAGACCGCCTATGACGAGGCGGACGAGACCGCGGCCGGGGATGATCGCATCCAGAACTTGAACCACCGCGACGGCGACATCTTCCCCGGCCAGGCTTCGGATGCGCCCGCGATCTTCTCCTACGGGCAGGATTTCGACAGCGAGACGACCAACGGCGCCAGCTATGTCGATACCGGCAACCCCGCCGAGGATCACGCGCTGGAAAACAACGAGGGCCAGGCGCCGGTCAATTCCGTCGTCTCGGGGCTCGACAAGAACGGCCAGCTGGGCTTCACCGCCTCCTATATCAACACCCGCAATGACGTGGGCCTGACCGATGGCGACTATGTCGGCGTGGCCAATTACGCGGGCACGGTCGGCGCCTACACCTCGGGCAGCCAGGGCTACGAGATCCACGATGCCGACGGCGCGATGCTGCTGACCTTCGAGACTGTCGACACGTCCAACGCCGCCGAGGTCACCGTGTCGCTGGATGTCTTCGTGCAGGAAACCGGCTGGGAGGAAGATGACGTGATCCGCATCGGCGTCGATACCGACGGCGATGGCGAGATGGACCTGTTCCTGCTGGACACGACCGGCAAGGATGTCAACGATCTGGGGCTCGAAGGCCGCTGGACGACGCTGAGCGCGACGGTGCCCGCCGCGGCCGCGCAGGCGGCGCTGATGGTCTATGTCGACAGCGACAGTTCCTCGGAATCGGTCTATATCGACAGCGTGAAGATCGAGACCGCGCCGCTGAGCGAGTTCCGTTTTGCCCAGAGCTTCGAGAACGAGGCGGCGCGCGCCGGGCTCTATTTCGACCAGGGCGATGCGAATGCGGATCACGACCTGGAAAACCAGTCCGATGACCGCCGCCGCCTGGTCGACAGCGAAGCCTCCGGCATCGCCACGACGGGCGAGCTGGCCTTCAACGCCCGTTTCGAGGACACCCGGCCCAGCCGCGACGGCATGACCGATGGCAGCCCCACCGGCGTCAGCTTCAACACCGGCTTCACCGGCGGGATGTCCGACGGCGTCAACGGCTACCAGTTCAAGGATACCGACGGCAATTTCGTGCTGGAATTCGAGCGGATCGAGAATATCGCCTCGGATCTGGTCACCGTCTCGCTGGATGTCTTCGTCAACGAGACCGACTGGGAGGCGCGCGACCGCATCGCCATCGGCGTCGACCTGGATGGCGACGGGGTGATCGACCAGTACCTGGCCGACACGACCGGCAAGCTGGTCGACGAGGTGATGACCGAAGGCCAGTGGATCACCTATTCCGCCGATATCGTCGCCCCCGACAGCGTGCAGCTGATCGTCGAGCATGATGCCAACTGGAAGGCGGAATCGATGATGATCGACAATGTCGTCATCGAGGGAAAGACCGGCGTCGCGGGCATCCCCGCCGCCCCCGCCCCCGAGGCGCAGTCGGGCCTGGCCCACAGCATCGCCTCCGTCACCTCGATCATGGGCGGCGCCGAGATCGTCGCCAAGGTCCATGGCCATGACACCCTGGCCATCGCCAATGGCGCGGGCGTGACCTTCTACAACATGGCCGACATCGCCAACCCGACGGCGACCTACCAGCTGGACCCGCTGCTGATGGGCGCCGACAGCGCGGCCGTCACCTCGGTCGCCGCTGCCGGAACGGGCGCCACCGCCGCCGTGGCCTTCGCGGTCCCGGCCGCCGATGTCACCGCCAATGGCACGGTCTATGTCGGCAACTACGTCAACGGGCCCTATACCGCGATCGAGGTCGGCGCCCTGCCCGACATGGTCGCCTTCTCGGCGGACGGCAGCTACCTGCTGGTCGCCAATGAGGGCCAGTCGGCCGATGCCGACAACGCCCCGGACGTGCTGCCCAATCCCGACGGCTCGATCTCGCTGATCGCGCTGGAGCGCGACGGCGACGGGCTGCTGACCGGCGGCTACACGATGGAAAGCTACGACTTCTCCGACGCCTCGATCACCGCCGAGGCGCTGGCGGCGAAGGGCATCCGCATCAATCCCGAGGCGCCTTCGGTCGCGGCGGATATCGAGCCCGAATTCATCACCGTGATCGGCAACTCGGCCTATATCTCGCTGCAGGAGAACAACGCCGTCGCGATCATCGAGGACATCACCACCTTCACCGGCTTCACCATCGACAACCTCGTCACCGCCGGTGAGGTCGACCACCTTCAGCTGGGCTTCGGCATCGACACCTCCGACGAGGATGGCGGCGCCGATATCGCCACCGCCGATGTCACCGGCCTGGCCATGCCCGACGGGCTGGTCGCCTTCGAGATCGGCGGGGTCACCTGGTTCGCCGGCGCCTCCGAGGGCGATACCCGCGGCACCGACGAGACCCGCGCCAAGGATGCCAATGTCGATCCCGACGCCTATTCGGCCGAGGATCTGGCCGACGGCAACCTGGGCCGCCTGACCGTGTCCACCACCGATGGCGATACCGATGGCGACGGCGATATCGACCAGCTGACCGCCTTCGGCACCCGCTCCTTCGCGATCTACGACGCCGAGGGGACCCGGGTCTTCGACTCGGGCGACCTGCTGGGGCGGATCGTGCTGGCCGAACAGGGCGAGGAGCGCTATCCCGACGGGCGCTCCGACAACAAGGGCGTGGAGCCCGAATATGTCGAATTCGGCGAGGTGGACGGCACCCCCTATCTCTTCGTCGGGCTGGAACGCGCGCAGAGCGTCGTGGTCTTCGACATCACCGATCCCCAGAACCCGGTCTATGACAGCTTCATCGACCTGCCGGATGTGGACGAGCCGGAGGGGCTGAAATTCGTCCCCGCCGCCGACAGCCCCACCGGCCAGCCGCTCCTGATGGTGGCGGGCGAGGCCAACAGCACGCTGGCCATCGTCGAGCTGGGCTCGACCACGCCCGAGCTGAGCATCGGCGCAGTCCAGGGATCGGGCGCCGAAAGCGAGATGACGGGCCAGCAGGTGAAGCTCAGCGGCGTCATCGTCGGCAATTACACCGCCGAGGGCGAGCTGGACGGGGTCTATCTGCAATCCACCGCCGCCGGGGCGGATGGCGATGCCGCCACCTCCGACGGGATCTTCGTCTATCTGGGCGACAGCCTGGCCGATCTGCCGGAGCTGGCCGAGGGCGACCTGGTGACCGTCACCGGCACGGTGGACGAGTATTTCGGCCAGACCCAGATCGACACCGTCACCAGCCTGACCGTCGAGGCGGCGGACCAGCTGGACCAGGTCGAGGCCGCGGTGATCAGCCTGGACGGCACCGGCAGCTATCTCTCCGCCGAGGGCTACGAGGCGGTCGAGGGGATGCTGGTGACCATCGAGGACACGCTCTATGTCAGCGAATACTACCAGCTGGCCCGCTTCGGGCAGGTGACGCTGACCGAGGGCGGCCGCCCCTATACCTACACCCAGCAGAACGCGCCGTCGGTCGAGGGCTATGCCGCCTGGCTGGAGGAGCTGGCCGGACGGCAGATCATCCTCGATGACAGCGGCAATATCGACAATGCCTATACCGGCGACGATGCGGTCATCCCCTATCCCGAGGGCGGACTGTCGGTGGACAACTATTTCCGCGGCGGCGACAGCGTCACCGGCCTGACCGGGGTGATGAGCTGGAGCTGGGCGGGGGCCTCGGGCACCGATGCCTGGCGCCTGCGCCCGACCGAGGCGGCCCCGGTCAGCTTCGAGGCGGAGAACCTGCGCGAGGAGACGCCCGTCGATGTTGGCGGCAGCCTGAAAGTGGCCAGCTTCAACGTGCTGAACTACTTCACCACGCTCGATGACGGGTCGCAGTCGGTCAATGGCGATCCGCGCGGCGCCTCCAGCCAGGCAGAGCTGGACGCCCAGACCGCCAAGCTGGTCGATGCCATGCTGGGCATGGGGGCGGATGTCTTCGGCCTGGTCGAGATCGAGAACGAGTTCGGCGACCAGAACGGGGATGGCCGCTTTGCCGTCCAGTACCTGGCCGATGCGCTGAACGAGGCGGCGGGTGCCGAGATCTACAGCTGGGTCGATCCCGGCCAGGGCACGGTGGACAGTTCCGACGTCATCACCGGCGCCTTCATCTACGACACCACCACGGTGGAGGTGACGGCCGGCAGCACGGTGGCGATCCTCAACGACGCCACCAGCCCGCTGGAATTCGACAACGCGGTCTTCGACGGGATCAACACCAACCGCGCCTCGCTGGCCGTCAGCTTCACCGAGCTGGCCACGGGCGAGAGCTTCACGGCGGTGATGAACCACTTCAAGTCGAAGGGCACGGTCAATTCCGCCGAGGGCAATGCCGATGCCGGGGACGGCGCGGGCGCCAACAACGCGATCCGCCTGCAGGCGGCGCAGGCGCTCGATGCCTGGCTGGCCACCGATCCCACCGGTTCGGGCGACACGCGCAGCCTGGTGATGGGCGATCTCAATGCCTATGCGCAGGAAGACCCGATCACCTGGCTGGAAGAGAACGGCTATGCCGATCTTGCCCGCGCCTTTGCCGGGGAGGACGCCTACAGCTATGTCTTCGACAGCCAGCTGGGCACGCTGGACTATGCGCTGGCCAATGCCGACATGTTCGACTTCGTCACCGGGGCGACGGAATGGCACATCAATGCCGACGAGATCCCCGTCTTCGACTATAATGACGACATTCTCGACGGCGGTGAATCCTCCTACGAGGAAGAGCCCGGCGGCACGGATCTGGCGCTGGACGGCCCCTGGCGGACCTCGGATCACGATCCGGTTCTGGTCGGGCTGGACCTCACCGCGGATGCGCTGCTCTGAGCACGAGCGGTCCGGACAGCGAAAGGCGCCCCTCGGGGCGCCTTTTTTCATGACGGATCACATCGGCCGGGTCATCGGCCGGACGGCCGGGTCATTCCCAGTCCTGCAATCGCGCGACATAGCGCGCCAGCGTGTCGATCTCCAGGTTCACCGCATCGCCCGCGCGGATCCCGCCCCAGGTCGTGTGCGCCCTGGTATGGGGGATGATGTTGACGCCGAATTCGCAGCCTTCCACCTCGTTCACCGTCAGCGAGGTGCCATTGAGCGCGACCGACCCCTTGGAGGCGACGAAGCGCGCCAGCTCCGGCATCGCGCGCAGCCGCAGGCGGGTGCTGTCGCCCTCCTCGGCCAGCGACACGACCTCGGCGATCCCGTCGACATGGCCCGACACGATATGACCGCCCAGCTCGTCGCCCACGCGCAGCGCGCGTTCCAGGTTGATGCGGCTGCCCTGCTGCCACGGACGGCGCGCCAGGCTGGTGCGCGAGACGGTTTCGGCCGAGAGATCGGCGGCGAACCAGCCTGCCCCCGGATCGCCGCCGCGCCCGGTCACCGTCAGGCAGATGCCGTCGCAGGCGATGGAGGCGCCGATCTCGATCCCTGCCGGGTCATAGGCGGTGGCGATGCGCACGGCGAGGTCGCCGCGCTGCTCCAGGCCGACCACCTGGCCGATATCGGTGATGATGCCGGTGAACATGAGCGTCTCTCCTGATTTGGCCCGCCGCGCCGGGGCGGCGGCCGGTCCCCTGCCCGAGAGTTCCCATGTCCCGCCGCCGGAGCCAAGGGCTTCTGCAGCAGATCGCGCCTATGACCGCGATGCCGCACCGATTGCCGCGCCCGCACGCAACGGCTTGATCCGCAGGCCCGGTTGCGGCCATTCTGCGGCAAACAAGAACGGCATGGCGGCCAGCGGTCCGGCCATGCCCAGATCAGAGGTGGAGTGCCCGCAATGGCATGGACAGTGACGGCACGGGCCCTGCGCCTGGCCCTCTTGATGACACTCGGCGCGGCCGTGGCGGGCTGCGGGCTGCCGCGATCGGGGCCGTCCAAATCGGAAGTCATGAACAGTTCCGTCCAGCGCAACGGCTCGGCCTATGTCGTCCTGACCTCGCGGGGCATCGCCAAGGCCGCCAATTACGCGCCGGCCCTGGGTTTCTCCTCCGGGTTCCGCAGCACCGGCGTGGTGGGCTCGGACACGATCCGCGCGGGCGACACGCTGGGCCTGACGATCTGGGAGAATGTCGACCAGGGGATCCTCAGCGCCACGGGAGCCCCGACGCCGCTGAACTCCGTGCAGGTCGATGGCGACGGCTATATCTTCGTGCCCTATGCGGGACGCATCCGGGCGGCGGGGCTGACCCCCGAGCAGCTGCGCAACACCATCACCAACTCGCTGCAGATGCAGACCCCCGACCCGCAGGTCATGGTCGCGCGCGAGGCCGGGGACGGCGCCACCGTCTCGGTGGCCGGATCGGTGGGGGCGCAGGGCGTCTATCCGATCGAACGTCCGACCCGCACGCTCAGCTCCATGCTGGCCCAGGCCGGCGGGCTGACCATCGAATCCGAGATTGCCCAGGTGACCGTCCTGCGCGGCGACCAGCGCGGCACGATCTGGTTCAACTCGCTGTTCCAGGCGCCGCAGAACGATATCGCGCTGCGCGGCGGCGACCGCATCCTGGTAGAGGCCGACAAGCGGTCCTATACCGCCCTGGGGGCCACCGGCGCCCAGACGAGGATCAATTTCAACAGCCAGGAACTGACCGCGATGGAGGCCCTGGCCCAGGTCGGCGGCCTGCAATCGAACACCGCCGACCCGACCGGCATCTTCGTCCTGCGCGAAGAACCCGAAAGCGTCGCGCGGGTCGTGACCGGGGATCCCGCGCTCTACGGGCCGCAGCAGGTGGTCTATGTCCTGAACCTGACCTCGGGCGAAGGCCTGTTCGTCGCCAAGGACTTCCAGATCCGCAACGATGACACGATCTACGTGACCGAAGCCCCCTGGGCGCAGTTCAACAAGGCGATGTCCACCTTCTTCGGCAGCCTGAATACCGCCGCATCCAGCCAGCAGCTGGCAACCGGCTTCTGACGACCGGCGGGGCCCCGCGCCCCGCCCGCAGACCGGCCATCGCGCGCCCGGATCGCAGACGCGGTCCGGGCGTCTGCATATCCGGCCTGCCCCGTCGCCACCGCCCCCGTCGCCACCGCATGCCGCGCGGCCATGAAAAAACCGCGCATCCCCGGGGATGCGCGGTCTCGTGATCGGGTGCGGTGCCCCGTGGCCGGGACGGGGCCGGAGGCCGTCCTACTCGGCGGCTTCCTTCGCCTCGCTGCCGGCATCCGGCGCGGATTTGCGGCTCCGGCTGCGCTTGGGCTTGGGCGCATCGGCCGCGGCCTCGCCGCCCTCGGCAGGCGCGCCCTCTTCGGATTTCGGCTTGCGGGTCCGGCGGCGGCGCGGCTTGGCGGCGCCGTCCTCGGGCGTGTCCACCAGGCCGGTATCGGCCGCGGCAGAGGCTTCGCCGGTCTCCATGACGCCCATCGCGCTTTCGGCCGCGGGCTCCGCCGTCTCGGGACGCCCGGCATCCGCCTCGGCGGCAGAGGGCGCAAGATCAGGCTGCGGCTGCGCAGACCGGTCTGCCCCGAAATCGGTATCCGGCGCTGCGCCCCCGCGCTGGTCATCGTCGCGCGATGCATTGCGCTGGTCGTCCTCGCGGGTCTGCCCGCGCTGATCGTCATTGCGGTCGCGCTGGCGGAACTGCGGCTGCTGGCCGTTCTCGCGGTTCTGGTTCTGGTTCTGCGCTTCCTGGCTTTCGCGGCGCGCCTCGGTTTCGCGCTGCGCCTCGCCCAGCATGCGGGTATAGTGCTCCGCGTGCTGCTGGAAGTTCTCGGTCGCGACGCGATCATTGCCCAGCTGCGCATCGCGCGCCAGCTGAAGGTACTTGTCGATGATCTGCTGCGGCGTGCCGCGCACCTTCCCCTCGGGACCGGAGCTGTCAAACACGCGGTTGACGATATTCCCGACCGAACGGTTACGGTTCGACTTCGACCGTGATCGTGACTTCGAAGATCTCATTTTACTGCGGGTTCCAGCCTTGTTCGAATTGTCCTTGGCCAAACTTAAATCTTCTCGGCCGCCCGGGCCGGTACGTCTTGAGCTGTTTGGCTTGGGGCTGAGGGGAGCCGCGCGGGCTCCACTACTCGGCAGAACGTACTAAGCATGGCACCGCCGGGGAAACAAGCACAAAAGCGGATCGGTCACGTCAAATCTGCAAAAAATTGAAGATAATCCGCGCAATTTCCGTGAAATCACGGGCGGATCGCCGCCACGACGCGATCGCGTCCGTCCAGATCCGGCAGGATGCGGATGGCGGAAAACCCGGCCCCGGCGCAAAGATCCGCGACATCCGGTCCCTGGGCCGCGCCGATTTCCAGCAGCAGCCGACCGCCGCCGGACAGGCGCGCAAAAGCCTGCGGCAGGATCGCGCGATAGGCGGCCAGCCCGTCGATACCCGGCGACAGCGCCATGGCCGGTTCCCAGCGGGTCACGTCCGGCGCCAGCGCCGCCAGCTCCGCCTCGGCGATATAGGGCGGGTTCGACACGATCAGGTCGAAAGGGCCCTCCGCCCCGGCCGTCCAGTCGCCCAGCCGGAAGGCGGCACGCCCCGCCAGCCCCAGCGATGCGGCATTGCCCCGCGCCACGTCCAGAGCGGCGGCGGAGGCATCCGTGGCCACGCCCGTGGCATCGGGCCATTCCGCCAGCAGCGTCAGCAGGATGCAGCCCGAGCCGGTGCCGATATCGAGGATCCGCGCGGCCGGCTGCCTCAGCGCCTCGAGGATCAGCGCCTCGGTCTCCGGGCGGGGGTCCAGCACATCCGGCGTCACGCGGAAACGGCGGCCGAAGAAGTCGCGGCGGCCGAGGATCTGCGCCACGGGCTGGCGGGCCGCGCGCGCGTCCAGCATTGCCCGGAACCGTGCCTCGGCCCCCTCGGGCCAGGGGTCGCGCTCGGCCAGGACCAGCCGCGAGGGGGTCAGCCCCAGCGCCTCCGCCGCCAGGCGCCGGACGTCGCGCGCCGGATCGGCCACGCCCGCCGCCGCCAGCCGCGCGATGGCGGCGCGCATCGCCGCGCCCACGGTCGGGCTCATGAGTCCAGCTCGGCCAGCCGCGCCGCCTGGTCCGAGGCGATCAGCGCATCGGTGATCTCGGTCAGATCCCCCGCCATCACCTGCTCCAGCCGGTAGAGGGTCAGGTTGATACGGTGATCGGTGACCCTGCCCTGCGGGAAATTGTAGGTGCGGATCCGTTCGGACCGGTCGCCCGATCCGACCTGGCTCTTGCGGTCGGCGGCGCGGGCGCTGTCGGCACGCTGGCGTTCCAGGTCGTAGAGCCGCGCGCGCAGCACCTGCATGGCGATGGCGCGGTTCTGGTGCTGGGACTTCTCCGAGGAGGTCACGACGATGCCCGTGGGAAGATGGGTGATGCGCACCGCCGAGTCGGTGGTGTTCACATGCTGCCCGCCCGCGCCCGAGGCGCGCATCGTGTCGATGCGGATGTCGTTCGGGTCGATCTGGATATCGACCTCCTCCGCCTCGGGCAGAACCGCGACGGTGGCGGCGGAGGTATGGATGCGTCCGCCCGATTCCGTCTCCGGCACGCGCTGCACGCGATGGACGCCGGATTCGAATTTCAGCCGGGCAAAGACGCCCTCGCCGGTCACATGGGCGGTGACTTCCTTGATCCCGCCCAGTTCCGTCTCGGCCAGTTCCAGCACCTCGAAGCGCCAGCCCTGGCCTTCGGAAAACCGCTGATACATGCGCAGCAGGTCGCCCGCGAAAAGCGCCGCCTCCTCGCCGCCGGTACCGGGGCGGATCTCGATCATGGCCGGGCGCGCATCGGCGGCGTCCTTGGGCAGGAGCGCCAGCTGGAGCGCATGCTCCGCCTCGGGAAGGGCCGCCTTCAGACGCGGCAGCTCCTCCTCGGCGAGGCTGCGCATCTCGGGATCCTCCAGCATCTCGCGCGCCTCCGCCATGTCGGCGACCAGCGCGCGCCAGGCCAGGATCTGGCCGATCACGGGTTTCAGGTCGCTGTATTCGCGGGACAGGCGGACGATTTCCCCGGCCCCCGCGCCGCTGGCGAGCTTGGCCTCGAGGAACTCGAACCGGCCGAGGATCTGGTCGAGCTTGTCTTCGGGTATCATGGACCGGCAATGCCCGCGCCCGCGCGCGCCGTCAAGACCGGCTCGCCGCCCTCAGGCCAGCGCCTCCAGCCAGTCCAGCACCCGGCGCCGGTTGACCCCCAGGTCGTAGGAGCCGAAGCGCAGCCGCGAATAGACCGCAACCGCCGTGCCCTCGGAAACCGGCCAGGCGATGACGGAAATGTAGTCGGGGAACCCGAAAAGCCGCGAGCGCGCCACATAGGTGACATGGCGGTCGCTGGGGCTGCCGGCCAGGCGCGTGACCCCCGGCGTCGCCTCCGCCACCGCGTCCAGCCGCGCCATCACCTCTTCCGGCGCGCCCGCGAAACGCGGCGCCGGGCCATCGGAGGGATCGCCGTCGCGCAGCAGGTAGGCACCGTCCTGGCCCTGATCCTCCACATTGCGCGGATCGACATGCCAGACCTGCGGATCGCTGGGCGCGAGCCGGACATAAAGCGAGAACAGGACGGCCACGGCCAGTCCGATCGCCACGAAGATGGTCACGAGTCGCATGGATCACCCCCAGAATCTGGTCCAAGACTAGCCTGACATGGGGCCGGACCCGCAGAGGGGGCACCGGACCAATTGTCCCATCACCGACCAGAGCCCGACCGGAGCCCGCCATGACCCAGACCCGCGACCCGATCTTCGACACCGCGCCCGGCCTGCCGCGCCTGCTGGAGATCATGCGACGGCTGCGCGATCCGGAAACCGGCTGCCCCTGGGACATCGCCCAGGATTTCGCCACCATCGCCCCCTACACGATCGAGGAGGCCTATGAGGTGGCCGACGCGATCGAGCGGCAGGCCTGGGGCGAATTGCAGGGCGAGCTGGGCGACCTGCTGCTGCAGACGGTCTATCACGCGCAGATGGCCGAGGAGGCGGGGCTGTTCGGCTTCGACGATGTGGCCGGGACGGTGGCGCAGAAGATGATCGACCGCCATCCGCATGTCTTCGGCGACGAGAGCCGCGACAAGACGCCCGACCAGCAGACCGCCGACTGGGAGACGATCAAGGCCGCCGAACGCGCGAACCGCGCCCGCGGCGGCGTGCTGGACGATGTGGCGCTGAACCTGCCGGGGCTGACGCGGGCGGTGAAATTGCAGCGCCGCGCGGCGCGCGTGGGCTTCGACTGGCCCGCGACCGATCAGGTTCTGGCCAAGATCGCGGAGGAAAGCGCCGAGCTGGTGGAGGCGCGCGACGAGCTGAGCCAGGCGGAGGTGACCGAGGAGATGGGCGACCTTCTCTTCGTCATGGCGAACCTCGCGCGGCATCTGGGCGTGGAGCCCGAGGAGGCGCTGCGCGCCGCCAATGCCAAGTTCACCCGCCGCTTCCGCGCCATCGAGGCAAGGCTGGCCGAAAGCGGCCGCCGCCCGGCCGAGTCGGACCTGGCCGAGATGGACGCGATCTGGGACAGCGTCAAACATGCGGAAAAAGCCGGGTGACCATCTGACAGGCATTGATTGACTAATTTGGTCATGTTTAAGTCGCGGCACATTTCGCACCCGGAGTTCGATCATGCGCCTGACATCCCTGACCGCCCTTGCCGCTCTCGCCGGAGGCTCCGCCTTCGCGCAGGAGGTGAATGTCTATTCCTACCGCCAGCCCGAGCTGATCGAGCCGATCTTCGATGTCTTCACCGAGGAAACCGGGATCGCCGTCAATGTCGCCTTCCTCAATGCCGGGATGGTCGAGCGGCTCCAGGCGGAGGGCGAGCGCAGCCCGGCGGACCTGGTCTTCACCGTCGATATCGCGCGGCTGATGGAAATCGTGGAGGCCGGTGTGATCCAGCCGGTCGATTCCGACATCCTGACCGCGGACATTCCCGCCGCCTTCCGCGACCCGGAGAACCGCTGGTTCGCCGTGACCAGCCGCGCGCGCGTCGTCTATGCCGCCAAGGACCGCGTCGCCGATGAGGACATCACCACCTATGAAGACCTGGCCGATCCCAAGTGGAAGGGCCGGATCTGCACCCGCCCGGGCACGCATGAATACAATGTCGCGCTGGCCGGGGCCTACCTGCTGCATCACGGCGAGGAAGCGACCCGCACCTGGCTGGAGGGGCTCAAGGCCAACCTCGCGAAGAAACCCCAGGGCAATGACCGCGCGCAGGTGAAATCCATCTGGGCCGGCGAATGCGACATCTCGCTGGGCAACACCTATTACATGGGCCAGATGCTTGCCGATCCCGAACAGAAGGACTGGGCCGAGAGCGTGCGGCTCCTGTTCCCGGTCTTCGAGAATGGCGGGACGCATGTGAACATCTCGGGCGTCGCCATGACCAAGGCCGCGCCCAATCGCGACAACGCGGTGAAGCTGATGGAATTCCTGGCCTCGCCGGAGGGCCAGCAGCTTTATGCGGAACTGAACAACGAATACCCGATCTCGCCGGAGACGCCGCCCTCGGATCTAGTCGCGTCCTGGGGAAGCTTCACCCCCGACACGCTGGAGCTGAAGGACCTCGCGGCCGCCCGTCCGCCCGCGCTGCGCCTGATCGAAGAGGTCGATTTCGACGGCTGATCCCGGCCGCGGCCGCCTGCGGGACCCGCTTCGCGGCGGGTTTGCGCAGGTCTGCCACGGTTTCGCCATGCAATGACCCCGCCCATGCCCCGGGCTCTCCGCGACGATGCCATCCGCGGGGGGGACAAGGGGTCATCGCAAGGACGCGATGCAGAAGGTCCCGGGGCCGCGCATTCACAGCCCCCACGGGCAAGGCTCCGGGACCTCCAACCCTTTCCCCAGGCTCCCCGCAGACCCGCCCGCCCTGCCGCTCCGCCCGGGCCATGGCGCGCGCCGATCGCGCATCCTGCCGGCGGCTGCGCCGGAGGGCGCCGCGCAGCGGGCAGACCCCGAAGGTACCGCGGGGCCGCCCCCGTCTTCAGATGATCTCGTCCTCGTCGAACATCGAGGCGGCGTCCAGCTGGGCCGAGAGGCTCTCGATCCGGCGGACCGCGCCATCGGCCTCGACATCGGCGATATGGAACAGCGCGTCGCCCTCGTTGACGATCGGCAGGTTGGTGCGCCCGATGATCAGCCCGCCCGCCGTGGCGCGCAGCTCTGCCTCCGCCTCGCCGAACGGGTCGGAGATGATGCCCAGAAGATCGCCTTCCGCCACCATTTCGCCGCAGCTCTTGAAGGCGCGCATCAGCCCGCCGGCGGGCGCGCGCTCCCATTCGGTCTTGGAGGCGCGCAGGGGCGCCGCCGAGGGAATGGGCACGCCGCGCTTGGGAATCATCCCCAGCCCGTGCATCACGCGCAGCACCCCGGCGACCCCGGCGCGCGCGGACATCTCGTCGAAGCGCAGCCCCTCGCCCGCCTCGTAGAGCAGGATATCCACCCCCGCCGCCTGAGCGGCGGCGCGCAGGCTGCCCTCGCGCAGCTTGGAGCGGATCACCACCGGCGCGCCGAAGGCCTCGGCATGGGCGATGGTCTCCGGCTTGCCGGGGCTGACCCGGATCTGGGGCATGTTCATGCGGTGGATCGCGGCCGAATGCAGGTCGATCCCCAGATCGGCGCGGCCGACGATCTCGGTCATGAACAGATGCGACAGCCGCCCCGCCAGCGATCCGGTCTCCGATCCGGGGAAGGACCGGTTGAGATCGCGGCGGTCCGGCAGGTAGCGGGAATGGTTGAGGAAGCCGAAGGTGTTGACGATGGGGATCACCATCAGCGTGCCCGAGATCCGGTCAAGCTGCGGGCTGCGCAGGAGCCTGCGGGCAATTTCCACGCCGATCACCTCGTCGCCATGCACGGCGGCCGAGACGAACAGCACGGGCCCGTCCCTGCGGCCATGGACGACATGCACCGACATGCTGACGGGCGTATGGTCCGACAGGACGCTGACCGGCAGGTCGACGGTGCGGCGCGAGCCCGGCGGGATCCGCTGGCTGCCGATCTGGAAGGAGGGGCGGTTGGTCAAGGCATGTGTCCCGGAACTGGTCGGGACGAGCAAAGCACCCCGCCCGGCATCTGGCAAGATCCGGCAGGGCACGGCCGTCGCCGCGCCCCGCGATTGCCTCTCAGAGGGATTCGGAGGAGGGCAGCGCCGGGGCCAGCGACGTGCTGTTCAGCAACCCGCGCAGGAAGCCCAGATCCGGCACGGCGCTTTCGGTGACGCGGCGCGACAGGGTGACGACCTCGCCGTTCTCCAGCCCGTAGCGCTCGATATTCGAGACCGACCCGCCCTCGGTGAAGCGGATGGCGACCACCTGCCGCTCGATCGTCTCGGGCTTGCGCCAGGCATAGGTGGCATTGCGGGAGGCGACGAAATACCAGACATCGTCGCGACGGAAATCGTCCAGCGGCGGCGCCCCGACCTTTTCCTCGACGCTTTCGCGCGTGTCCGAGCCGGGCTCGATCTCGGCAAGCTGCATGTCGGTGGGGACATATCCGTAATCGTCGTACATGGTCGTGCAGGAGACCAGTCCCGACATGGCCACCGCCAGTCCGGCACCCCGCATTGCACTCGTGATCCGACCCATCGCCTGTACTTCCGTCCGTTCCGTTCCCGCAGGCGGCCCGGTCCGGCCGGCTTGCCCGCATGCTGCTGTCCGAGTTATCCAAGCCGGCGCGCCACTGCAAGGAAGGATCATGTCATGAGCGACAGCAGCGAAAGCCGAATCGACGGAACCCAGGTCGTCCTGTCCCGGCTGCCGCGCGAGGGCGCGGCTTTTTCCCTGCAGCCGTCGCCCGAGGTCCAGGAGGCGCTGCGCGCCGATCTGGGGCTGGACGGGCTGCGCAAGCTGCGCTTCGAGGGGCGGCTCCTGCCCGAGGGCAAGCGCGACTGGCGGCTGGAGGCGCATCTCGGCGCCACCGTCATCCAGCCCTGCACGGTCACCCTGGCCCCGGTCACCACGCGGCTGGAGGAGGACCTGTCCCGGCGCTATCTCGCGGATTGGCAAGATCCCGAGACGGGCGCGGAAACCGAGATGCCCGAAGATGATACGGCCGGTCCCCTGCCCCGGCAGCTGGACCTCGCCGAGGTCATGCACGAGGCGCTGGCGCTGGCCCTGCCGCTCTATCCCCGCGCCGAGGGGGCGGGATTCGCCGATACCGCCGTCACCGAACCGGGCAAGGCGCCCATGACCGACGAGGAGGCGAAGCCCTTCGCCGGGCTCGCGGCGCTGCGCGGAAAGCTTGCCGATGGCGGCGATGACGGGGATTCCGGCGAAGAATAGCCCCGCAGCGCGCCGGAACCACAAAAAACGGTTGCACTTCTGCCCGAGAAGAGTATTGAACCGGTCTCGTTTTCAGGGCTGGTCAGCCGCGGGCTCCGGCCCCGTTGCCGTCCCTATCCGCCGGGCCTGTGCGCCCAGAACGCAAACCAACCCGGGCACGCCCCGGCCCACCTGAGGTTGAGACATGGCCGTCCCCCAGAATAAAGTCACCAAATCCCGCCGCAACATGCGCCGTTCGCATGACGCGCTGACCGCCGGCAACCCCGCGGAATGCCCGAATTGCGGCGAGCTCAAGCGCCCGCACCACGTCTGCGGCGCCTGCGGCCACTATGACGACCGAGAAGTCGTCGCGGCTGCCGAGGAAGTCGATCTCGAAGACGACGCGGCATAAGCCACGGCCCCGATACAGGACATGACGAAGACGGCGCAGCCCGCGAAGGGCAACGGCGACTCTGGAAACATCGTCCTGTCCATTGACGCGATGGGCGGGGACAAGGGCCCCGCCATGGTCATGAGCGGCCTTCACAAGGCGCTGCAGCGCAATGCGCGGCTGCGCTTTCTCGTGCATGGCGACAGCGCCGTGCTGGAGCCGCTGGCCGCCAAGCATCGCCTCCTGCGGGAGCGGTGCGAGATCCGCCATGCCGCCGACGTGGTCACGATGGACTCCAAGCCGAGCCACGTGATGCGTCACGGCAAGGGGACCTCGATGTGGGCCGCCGTCGATGCCGTGCGCGACGGCGAGGCCCGCGCCTGCGTCTCCTGCGGCAATACCGGCGCGCTGATGGCGCTGTCGATGATCCGGCTGCGCAAGCTGCCCGGCGTCAACCGTCCCGCCATCGCCTGCCTCTGGCCCTCCCGCAATCCCGCCGGCTTCAACGTCATGCTGGATGTCGGCGCCGATATACGCGCCGAGGCGGAGGACCTGGTCCAATACGCCCTGATGGGCGCCTTCTATGCCCAGATCGCCCTTGAACTCGAGAAGCCGCGCATCGGCCTGCTGAATGTCGGCACCGAGGAGCACAAGGGCCGCGCGGAACTGAAGGTCGCCCATGACATGCTGCTCGAGGCCGCGCAGAGCGGCCTCTTCGAGTATGTCGGCTATGTCGAGGGCGGCGACATTCCCTCCGCCCGCACCGATGTCATCGTCACCGACGGGTTCACCGGCAACATCGCGCTCAAGACCGGCGAGGGCACGGCCCGGCTGGTCTCGGACCTTCTGAAACAGGCCTTCCGCCATTCCATCCTGTCCCGTCTGGCCTCGCTTCTGGCGCTGACCTCGCTGCTGCGGCTGCGCAGGCGCATCGACCCCCGCCGGGTCAATGGCGGCGTGTTCCTGGGGCTGAACGGCACGGTGGTGAAATCCCACGGCTCCTCGGATGCCACCGGCATCGAGGCGGCGGTGCGCCTGGCCCATGAGCTGGCGCGCGCGGATCTGCCCGGCCAGCTGGCGCATCGGGTTGCATCCGTCGAGGAGGCGCGCCAAGGTGCCGCACAAGTCGGGCAGCTATACGGTAACCAGAAATGACAAGACGCGCGATGATCCGGGGGGTGGGCCACTGCCTGCCCGAACGCATCGTCCCCAACAGCTATTTCGAGGGGCTGCTCGATACCTCGGACGAGTGGATCCGCACCCGCTCGGGGATCGAGCGGCGCCATTTCGCCGCCGAGGGACAGACCACCTCGGACCTGGCCGCAGAGGCCGCGCGGGCCGCGCTTGCCGATGCGGGGCTTCGGCCCGACGATATCGACGCGATCGTGGTCGCGACCTCCACCCCGGACCTGACCTTTCCCTCCTGCGCCACGATGGTGCAGGCGCAGCTGGGCATGACGCGCGGCTTCGCCTATGACATCCAGGCGGTCTGCGCGGGCTTCATCTTCGCGCTGACCAATGCAAACGGGCTGATCCTTTCGGGCCAGGCCGAGCGGGTGCTGGTCATCGGGGCCGAGACATTCTCGCGCATCATGGACTGGACCGACCGCGCGACCTGCGTCCTGTTCGGCGACGGCGCGGGGGCGCTGGTTCTGGAGGCCGCGGAGGGCACCGGAACCGTGGCGGATCGCGGCATCCTCGCCTCCGACCTCAATTCCGACGGGCGCTACAAGGACATCCTCTATGTGGATGGCGGCGTCTCGGGCACCCAGACCACCGGGCATCTGCGCATGCAGGGCAAGGAAGTCTTCCGCCACGCGGTCGAGAAACTGGCCCAGACCGCCCAGACATCGCTGGGAAAGCTGGGGCTGACCGGCGCCGATATCGACTGGATCGTGCCGCACCAGGCCAATCTGCGCATCATCAAGGGCACCGCCAAGAAACTGGACGTGCCGATGGAGCGGGTGATCGTCACCGTGCAGGATCACGGCAACACCTCTGCCGCCTCGATTCCGCTGGCCCTTTCGGTCGGCAAGGCCGAGGGCAAGATCACCCCCGGCGACCTGATCGTGGCCGAGGCGATCGGCGGCGGACTGGCCTGGGGGTCCGCCATCATCCGGTGGTAAACCCGCCAAAGCTCCAAGCCATTGAGTTCCGGGCATATTGACTCTCGATCAAAGCCGTTCCTATGGTCGGTGAACCGCAGACGGCAGATCAACGGGGGGACAGAATGACCGGAAAGACACTGACGCGGATGGATCTGAGCGAGGCCGTGTTCCGCGAGGTCGGCCTGTCGCGCAACGAATCGGCGCAGCTGGTCGAGGCCGTGCTGGCCCATCTCAGCGACGCGCTGGCCGGGGGCGACAGCGTCAAGATCTCCTCCTTCGGGACATTCAATGTCCGCGAGAAGGCGGCCCGGGTCGGGCGCAACCCCAAGACCGGCCAGGAGGTTCCGATCCATCCCCGCCGCGTGCTGACCTTCCGCCCGTCGCATCTGATGAAGGAACGGGTGGCACAGGGTAACCGCTCGGAAACCTGATCACGGTTAAGCACGGAACTGAATCGCACCGCCGGATGGCGGGGCCTGGCAAGATGTCGCGCCGATCCCCCGGGACCGGCCGGTCCTCGGGGTTCTGAGATGGAAAAGTCGCCGGACGCCTTCCGCACCATATCCGAAGTGTCCAAATGGCTGGACACGCCCACCCATGTGCTGCGCTTCTGGGAAAGCCGGTTTCCCCAGGTCGCGCCGGTCCAGCGTGCCGGCGGACGGCGCTACTATCGCCCCGAGGACATGCAACTGCTGGGCGGGATCAAGGAGATGCTGCATGTCCGCGGCCAGAGCATCCGCGAAGTGCAGCAGATCCTCGCCGAAAGCGGCAGCGCCGCCGTAACCGCGCTTTCCCCGCCGCTGGCGCGCGAGGCCGCGACCGTCCCCCCGGCGCCGCGCCTGACCTTCGCCGCCGCGGCCGACGATACGGAGCCGACACCGGCGGCCTCCCCGGCCCCCCCGGAGGACAGCCCCGGAGATTTCGCCGCGGCCTATGCCGCAGTCTCCGCCGACGAGGACATGCCGCAATCCGCCGGGCCGGAACAGGACGGCGCCGCATCCGAGGATCCCGACACCCTCGCGGCGGCCGAGGATGCCGACGCGCAGCCGGAAGGACACCCCCCCTCCGCGGAACCGCCATCACCGGGCGGTCCCGCCGATGCCGCGGCGTCGCAACCTGCGGCGGAAATGCCGGTGGAGGGCGTGTCCGGCCGCTCCGCCACGGCCCACGCGGATGGCAGGCCAGCGCCCCGGCCGTCCCCGGACCATGAATCGGAATCCAGCGCCGAAACGGCAGAGGAGGATGAACTCCCCTCCCCCGAAGATGGCGACGCCCCAGATCCAACCGCAGCCGGGGACGGGATGGCGCCGCTGGCCCCGTTTTCCCAGGAACACGATCTGGCACCTGCCGGCGCGACGTTGGCCGCCGCCGGAGATCTCGATGAAACCGGCCCCGTTGATCCGGAGACGGACGAACCGGTCGGCGATGACGGCCCCGTATTCGCGCATCGGCGATCGCAGGGAGAGGATCCGGCACAGGGGGAGGATGGGCCCGGGGATGACAATCCGACCGACGCCGCCCCGGATACCGGGAGCCCCGGGAAAGCCGGTTCCATGGAAGACACCGTGTCCCAGCCGCTTTTCGCGCGCCGCTGGCAGCGCTCGGCAGCCGCATCCGCGCCGGTCCAGTTCCCCGCGGCCGAGGAGGGCGGGTTCCGGTCGCGCCGCGCCGCGCCGCCGCAGGACCGTCCCCGCATCCAGGGTTTCTTCATCAACGAGCTCGACCAGGACATGCGCCCGCCCCCCGCCACCAGCGCGGAGCGGGACGAAACGGGGCCCGGCACCGGGTTCTCTGCACTGGATTCCCGTTCCGCCGAAGCCCCGGCAGGGGCGATCCCGGCCGCGCCGGCCGCGGGCGCACGTCCCGTGCTGCCGCGCGATCCCTCCGATCCCGCCCCGGGTGCTGCCTGCCTGCCTTCCGCCGCTTCCGGGCTTCGCGGCCTCGAGTCCGCTCTCTTGCGGGCGCGCCTCGGCGAAGAGGCCCTTGCCCGTCAGGCCCAGCGGCTGGCCGCCCTGCGCGACCGGATGCAGGCCGCATAGAATCGGCGAAAAAACTGTCTTTTTCGCCTTGCAGCTGCCGGAGAAAACAGTAGAAGAGCCAAACGGTCGGGCCATGGCGCAGCCTGGTTAGCGCGTCCGTCTGGGGGACGGAAGGTCGTGAGTTCGAATCTCGCTGGCCCGACCAAATAACCGCACGATACCCGATGTGGAGGATCCATGACCGCGCATACCGGACAGGGGGTTCTGCCACGTCAGGCGCTGGCCGATCTGGTCGAGCGGGGCGTCATCGCACCGCTGCAACCGCTGGTCGAGGGCCAGATCCAGCCCGCGTCGCTGGACCTGCGGCTCGGCCATACCGCCTACCGCCTGCGCGCCTCGTTCCTTGCCGGAAGGGACTCGCGCATTTCCGCCCGCCTTCCCGATTTCCTCATGCACCGCATCGACCTCTCCGATGGCGCCGTGCTGGAAAAGGGCTGCGTCTACCTCGTCCCGCTGATGGAGCGGCTGCGCATGCCGCCCGGGCTGGAAGGGGTCGCAAATGCCAAGAGCTCGACCGGGCGGCTGGACCTTCTGACACGGCTGGTCACCGATCACGGGACCGAATTCGACCGCATCCCCGCAGGCTATGACGGCCCGCTCTATGCCGAGATCTGCCCGCGCAGCTTTTCCGTGCTGGTGCGCCCGGGCATGCGGCTGAACCAGCTGCGCCTGCGCGCGGGCCGCGCGGTGCTGGAGGATGCCGAACTGGCGGCGCGCCATGCGGCCGAGCCGCTGGTCGATGGCGGCCCGGCGGTGATCTCGGACGGGCTGGGATTTTCCGTCGATCTCGAACCGGGTCCCGGCGGGCTGGTCGGCTATCGCGCCAAACCGCATTCGGGGGTGATCGACCTCGACCGGCTGGGCAGCTATCCGGTGCGCGAGTTCTGGGAAAGGCTGGAAACCGAGGACCGGCGGCTGATCCTCGATCCCGGGGCCTTCTACATCCTGGTCAGCCGGGAGTCGGTGACGATCCCGCCCGATTGCGCCGCCGAGATGGCCCCGTATTTCGCCATGGTCGGCGAATTCCGCGTGCATTACGCGGGGTTCTTCGATCCCGGTTTCGGGCATCACGAGGCGGGCGGGCATGGCGCGCGCGGCGTTCTCGAGGTGCGCTGCCACGAGGCGCCATTCGCGCTCGATCACGGGCAGGTCGTCGGGCGGCTGATCTATGAACGGATGACCGAACGGCCGGATCTGCTCTACGGGGCCGATCTGGCCTCGAATTACCAGGGACAGGGGCTGAAGCTGGCCAAGCATTTCGCCCCCGACCCCCATAGCGGACCGACCCCATGACCGAAGAACGTTTCTCGTCCCTGACCCAGCTGGGCGGCAGCACCGAATTGCCGGCCAGCCCCGAAACGGCCAGGCTGGAACGCGTGCCCAATGCCCGCGCCTCGATGGATTACGTGGTCCGTTTCACCTGCCCGGAATTCACCTCGCTCTGCCCGATGACCGGCCAGCCCGATTTCGCGCATCTGACGATCGACTACGTCCCCGACCAGTGGCTGGTGGAATCGAAGTCGCTGAAGCTGTTCCTGGGATCCTTCCGCAATCATGGCTCGTTCCACGAGGATTGCACGCTGATGGTCGCGGCGCGGCTGGTGGAGACGCTGGCGCCGCGCTGGCTGCGCATCGGCGGCTACTGGTATCCGCGCGGCGGCATCCCGATCGACGTGTTCTGGCAGACCGGGCCGGTGCCCGAAGGCGTCTGGATCCCCGATCAGGGCGTGCCGCCCTATCGCGGCCGCGGCTGAGGCTCAGACCGCCAGCGCCGCCAGTCCGATGCGCCGCCCCTCGCTGAGCAGCACGTTATAGGCGCGGCAGGCAGAGGGGCTGGCCATCGGCTCCACCCCGATCCCGGCCGCCTCCAGCGGCGTCTTCAGCGCGGCGGGCAGATAGGCCATCTCGGCCCCCGTGCCCAGCAGCAGCACGTCCAGCCCCTCGGCCCGATCCAGGATGTCGGCGAGGTCGCCATAGCCTTCCCAGCCCCGGCGCAGCCCCGGCAGGACCAGAAGCCCGCCGCGGATCACCTCGCCGCCGATGCGGAAGAATCCCGGGCCGTAGCCCTCGACCGGCGGGGTGTCGCGATAATCGATTTCGGTCAGGCGCATGCGCTTTCCTCCTGTCCCCTTCTAGCGCGGAACCGGCGCCAGGCGAAGCCCCCCGGCCTCACTCCAGCGGCAGGCCCAGCAGCACCGCCACCGCGATCAGCAGATAGGCGCTGCGCCGGTACAGGCGTTCGCGGGCCGGGTCGAACAGCGCCTGGCCCAGCCTGCAGCCTGCGGCATAGGGCAGAAGCTGCAGCAGGCCCAGCCCGATGGCCTGCGCGCTCAGCAGCCCCTGGAAGGCCAGCTGCGGCAGCAGCAGCAGCGACAGGAAGGTCAGGAAGACCAGCGTGTTCGCCCGGTTTGCCGCCGCGCTGCCCTGCCCGCCCAGATGGAACAGGATGACCACCGGCCCGCTCAGCCCGGTTGCGCCGCCCACAATCCCCGTCGCCGCGCCCACCGCCGCCCGCGCCAGCCGTCCCGGCACCGCGCGATAGCGCCAGCCGGTCATCAGTCCGGCCAGGGTCAGCGCGACGCAGGCCGAGGTGATCCAGCGCAGCGCCAGCGGATCGGTGCTGCGCAGCACCCAGATCCCCAGCGGCGCCGTCAGGAAGGCCGCTGCGACCATCAGCAGGGTCGGCCCCGGCTCCACCTGCCGGATGGCGCGGGGCACCACCGTCACCAGAGAGGCCAGCGCCGACAGCGACAGGCCCGCCACCGCCACCGACGGGTCGACCCAGACCGTTGCCAGCGGCATGTAGATCAGCGCCGCCCCGAAACCGGCGAATCCATAGACCAGCCCGGCGGCGAAGGTGACCAGCAGGACCGGAAGAAGCCCCGGCAGCGCGAGGGTCGCGTGGATCAGCTCTGTCATCGGGGCGGTCCTTGCAATGGCCCCCCTCGCCTAGCGGGGACACCGGGAGGCGTCCAGAGCCAGAGCGGCCGCGCCCGTCAGTCCAGCGCCTGCTCCAGTCCGGCGCGCACCGCCGCCTCGCTGTCCAGGGCCAGCGCCTTGCGCCCGGCAGCGGCGGCAATGGCCGGATGCCGGATGATCCGCACCGCCCCCCCGCGCGGGGCGGCAAGCACCTGCAGCAGATGCGGCGCCAGGTCCATGTCGCCCCACCAGCCGTGAAAGCGCGGATCGCAGCCGGGCGGGGCGCGATAGGCCAGCGTCACGGGCTGCACCCGCAGCCCGGGCAGGTCGCGCAGCGCGGCGAACATGGCACTGCGGAACCGCAGAACGCGGCGGCCGTCGCTGCTGGTCCCCTCGGGAAACAGCACCAGCCGATGCCCGGCCGCCAGCCGGTCGCGCAGCCGCGCCGCCTGGGCCGCCGCCTGCCGCCTGTCGCGCGCGATGAAGACGGTTCCGGTCGCCCGCGCCAGAAGCCCGATCCCCGGCCAGCCCGCGACCTCCGACTTGGCGACGAAATAGACCGGGCCGCGCGCGTTGAGCACGAAGATGTCCAGCCAGGACACGTGATTTGCCACGACCAGCCGCGCCGCCGGATCCTCCGGCCCCTCGACCTGCCACCGCAGCCCCAGCAGCCGCAGGACGATCCGGCAGACAGCGACCGTGACCCGGGGCGACAGCGGCCGGTCCTTGCGGCGCAATGGCCGCTCGAACAGCCGCAGCGCCAGGAGCAACCCCAGCCCCCCCGTCAGCACCAGCGCGATCGGCGGCACCCGCAGCATCACGCGGGCCCAATCCCGCACCCCGGCAGGCGGGCGCGCCACGGGCGGGTCCTGCGACTGCCAGGTGACGCCGTTCACGCGCCCAGCCCCTTGGTATAGATCGCCCGCTGGCGCGCATTCATGCGCGCCACGTCCAGCACCAGGCAGATATCGGTGGTGTTGAAATCGCGATCCACGAAGGCGCCGTCCCCGACGAAACCGCCGAGCCGCAGATAGGCCTTGATCAGCGCCGGGACCTCGCGCATGGCGGCCACCTTGTCGATCTCCGCCTCCGGCATCCGGTCCATCGGTTCGTAGACGCCGGGCAGCGTGCGCACCCGCAGATCCTCCGGGGCCAGGTGGCGGTGATGCAGCAGCGACAGCGGCGCCGCGAGCCGATCCGGGTCCGTGCCGTGGAAGCTGGCCGTGCCGAAGAGAATCTCGACCCCCTGCTCCAGCGTATAGGCGGCCAGCCCCGTCCAAAGGTGGAACATCGCCGCCCCGCCGCGATAATCGCGATGCAGGCAGGACCGCCCGAGTTCCAGCAGCCTGCGCCCCGACGCCTTCAGGACCGACAGGTCATACTCGCCGTCGCCGTAGAACCCGCCCGTGCGCTCGATGCGATCCCCCGGAAGCAGCCGGTAGACCCCGATCACCTGCTCCGCCGGGCTGCCGCCCCGCGCGAGATCAAGCACCAGCATGTGATCGAAGACCGGGTCGAACCGGTCGCGCTCCAGCCGGGCCTGGTGATCGGCCATCGGCCCGCCGGCGCCCAGTTCCTCGACGAACACCTCGTAGCGCAGCCTCTGCGCGGCACGGATCTCCTCCTCGCTGCGGGCAAGGCGGACCTGGAAATTCGGGGCGCGGGGGGGCACGGGCCCGGGGGAAGGCGGCAGCATCGCGGCTCCTACAAAATTACCACATTCGCCGCTGCGCAGCTGTCGTTGCTTGACGCGGGCAAATCTCTCTCCCTAAGGTTGAGCGGTGGGCCGCCGAAGCTCAGGGATCGATTTCAAGCTGCAGATCGACGGCCGTCCCTTCGATAACGACCTTGCCTGCATGTTCGAAATTAACCGTGATTTTACCATTTATGTTCGATTGAACCTGACCGAGCCCCCAATCGGGGCGGGTCGGATGACGAACCAGCATGCCCGGTTCCAGCAGTCCGTTCATCATGAGCGCCACCTCGGGAGGAAATACGTGGAATGTCCAATAATGCCCATGATCTGACTGCCTTGCTGGGGTCCCGCATCTGTCACGACCTGATAAGCCCGCTGGGCGCGATCGGCAACGGTCTGGAACTTCTGTCCATGACCGGCAGCGGCGGCGCCGAGATGGCCCTTATCGCCGAAAGCGTCGCCAATGCCAATGCGCGCGTGCGGTTCTACCGGGTGGCCTATGGTGCGGCAGCGGGCGATCACAGCATGGGCCGCTCCGAGATCGCCAGCATCCTGGAGGACGTCACCCGCGGCAGCCGCACGCGGATCGCCTGGAACAGCCCCGAGCCCGCGCTGCGCGCCGAGGTGAAGCTGGCCTTCCTCCTGATCCAGTGCCTGGAGACGGCCATGCCCTATGGCGGCGAGATCGTCGTGACCCGCGACGGCCCGGCATGGAGCATCCATGGCCGGGCCGAGAAGCTGAAGATCCTGCCGCAGCTGTGGCAGGGGTTGCAGGAAGAGGCCGCCGCCGCACCGGGCCTGCCGGAGATCACCCCGGCCCAGGTGCAATTCGCGCTGGCGCCGCAGACCATGCGCGCGCTGGGGCGCACGCCGCGGCTGCAGATCCGCGAAACCGACATCCTGCTCGGCTACTGACCCGGCCTGGCTGCGACCGGGCCGCGGGATCAGGCCCGCACCGTGCCATCCCCCGTCACGAGGTACTTGAAGCTGGTCAGCTGCGCCGCCCCGACCGGGCCGCGCGCATGCAGCTTGCCCGTGGCGATGCCGATCTCGGCGCCCATGCCGAATTCGCCGCCATCGGCGAACTGCGTGGAGGCGTTGCGCATCAGGATGGCGCTGTCGAGCCGCGCGAAGAACTCCGCCGCCACGCCGTCATCCTCGGTCAGCACGCAATCCGTATGGTTGGAGCCGTAGGTGCGGATATGGGCAATCGCCTCGTCCACGCCCTCGACGACCCGCGCCGCGACGATCATGTCCAGGAATTCGCGCCCGAAATCCCCGTCCTCGGCCGGGACCGTGCCCGGCACGGATTGCAGCGCGGGATCGGCGCGCACCTCCACGCCCGCGGCGACCAGATCCTCGATCAGGGCGGTTCCGTGGGCTTCGATGAAACCGCGGTCCAGCAGCAGGCATTCCACCGCGCCGCAGATGCCGGTGCGCCGCGTCTTGGCATTCATCACCACCCGGCGCGCCTTTTCGGGATCGGCGGCCTGATCGACATAGATATGGCAGATGCCCTCGAGATGGGCAAAGACCGGCACCCGCGCCTCGCGCTGCACCAGCCCGACCAGCCCCTTGCCGCCGCGCGGTACGATCACGTCGATATGGTCGGTCATGCGCAGCATCTCGCCCACGGCCTCCCGGTCGCGCACGGGCACCAGCTGGATCGCCTCCAGCGGTAGCTTGGCGGCGCGCAGCCCGGCCTGAAGGCAGGCATGGATCGCCCCCGAGCTGTGGAAGCTTTCGGACCCGCCGCGCAGGATCACCGCATTGCCCGATTTCAGGCACAGCGCCCCGGCATCGGCCGTCACGTTGGGCCGACTTTCATAGATCACGCCGATCACGCCGATCGGCGTGCGGACGCGGCGGATATGGATGCCCGAGGGCCGGTCCCATTCCTCCATGACCTCGCCCACCGGGTCGTCCTGGGCAGCGACGGCCCGCAGCCCGGCCACGATACCCTCGATGCGCGACTCGTCCAGCCGCAGCCGGTCCATCATCGCCTCGGTCAGGCCCTTTTCGCGCCCGTACTCCAAATCGAGGGCATTGGCCTGAAGGATCTCGTCGCGCCGGTTCCAGACCGCATCCGCCGCGGCGTCCAGCGCCCGGGCCTTGCGCTCTGGTCCCGCCGTGGCCAGTTCGAGTGCGGCGCCGCGTGCGCGCAGCCCCATCGAAGCCATCAGCTCGGACACCGTTTCAAGATCCTTCATAACACCATATCATCCCTGTGGATAAGCGCAGCTCTTCCCGAATAGCCCAGAATTTCGGCAATGTCACGAGATTGTCGCCCGGCGATGGCCCCGATCTCGGCCGAGGTATAGCGGCTCAGCCCGATGCCGATGCGGGTCCCGTCCCGCCCGCGGATCGTCACCGGCTCCCCCCGGCCGAAGGCGCCCGCGACCTCCGTCACCCCGGCCGGAAGCAGCGATTTTCCCCGCCCGAGCGCCTGCCGGGCCCCGTCGTCGACGATCACCTCGCCGCGCGGTTTCATGGCCAGAATCCATGCCTTGCGGGCCGTTGCCGGGTCCGTCTGGGCACGGAACCACGTCGAGGCGGCGCCCTCGGCAAGGGCCCGCAGCGGGTTGGGCCGCGCCCCCAGCGTGATGGCCATGTCGCAGCCCGCCGCCATGGCGGTGCGGGCCGCCATCAGCTTGGTGATCATCCCGCCCTTGGACAGGCCCGACACGCCCTCCCCGGCCATTGCCTCTATTTCAGGCGTCAGTTCCTCGACCAGGTCGAAGCGCCGGGCGCTCGGGTCCACCTGGGGATTGGCGGTATAGAGCCCGTCCACGTCCGACAGCAGCACCAGCTGGTCCGCCCCGGCCACGACCGCGACCTGGGCGGCCAGGCGGTCATTGTCGCCATAGCGGATCTCGTCCGTGGCCACGGTGTCGTTCTCGTTGACCACCGGCACCACGCCCAGGGTCAGAAGCTGGTTGAGCGTGGCGCGGCTGTTGAGGTAGCGGCGGCGGTCCTCGCTATCGGCCAGCGTGACCAGCACCTGTCCCGAATGCAGCCCATGGGCCGACAGCACCTCTTCGTAGGCGCGGGCCAGCTGCACCTGCCCGACCGCGGCCGCGGCCTGCGCCTGCTCCAGCGGCAGGGCTCCGTCGGGCAGCCCCAGCACCCGCCGCCCCAGCGCGATGGAGCCGGAGGAGACCAGCACCAATTCGGCCCCCTGTCCGCGCAGCCAGGCGACATCCGCGGCCAGGGTTTCCAGCCAGTCCCGGCGCAACCCGCTGGCGCGGTCGACCAGAAGGGCCGAACCGATCTTGACGACAAGCCGCCGCGCCCGGGTCAGGGACGCCATTTTTCCGGCTCTTCCTTCGACACCCTCTCGCGCAGGCGGTCGTCGTCGATCTGTCCGCGCACGGCGCGCAGCACCTCCTGCAGCCCCTCGCCGGTCACGCCGGAAAAGGCCAGGACCGGGCCGCCCGCGGCCTCTTGCAGCTCTGCCAGCCGTTCCGCCCGTTCCTCGTCATCCAGCGCGTCGATCTTGTTCAGCGCCGTCACCCGCGGCTTGCCCGCCAGGGCGCCGCCATACATGTCCAGTTCGGTGACGATGGTGCGGTAATCATCGGCCACCGTCTCGGAGGTGCCGTCGACGAGATGCAGCAGCACCGCGCAGCGTTCGACATGGCCGAGGAACAGGTCGCCCAGCCCGCGGCCCTCATGCGCGCCCTCGATCAGGCCGGGAATGTCGGCCATCACGAATTCGGAATTGTCGATTCCCACGACCCCCAGATTGGGATGCAGCGTGGTGAACGGGTAGTCGGCGATCTTCGGCCGCGCATTCGAGGTGGCGGCCAGGAAGGTCGACTTGCCGGCATTGGGCAGCCCCAGCAGGCCGGCATCGGCAATCAGCTTCAGCCGCAGCCAGATCGTGCGCTCCACCCCGGGCTGGCCGGGATTGGCATTGCGCGGCGCCTGATTGGTGGCCGTCTTGAAATGCAGGTTGCCCCAGCCGCCATTGCCGCCGCGGCACAGCACGACACGCTGGCCCAGCTCGGTCAGGTCGGCAATCACCGTCTCCTCGTCTTCCTCGAGGATCTCGGTTCCGACGGGGACGCGCAGCACGATGTCCTCGCCCGATTTGCCGGTGCGCTGGCGGCCCATGCCGCCCTGGCCGTTCTGGGCGAAGAAATGCTGCTGGTAGCGGAAGTCGATCAGCGTGTTCAGCCCGTCGACGGCTTCGACCACGACATCGCCGCCATGCCCGCCATCGCCGCCATCCGGGCCGCCGTATTCCACGTATTTCTCGCGCCGGAAGGACACGGCGCCGTTGCCCCCGGAACCGGAGCGCAGATAGACTTTGGCAAGATCGAGAAATTTCATCGGACAGTCCTGAAACGGAGGTTGAAGCGGCGATATCCCCTTCGCCGCGGAGTCTCAAGCCTCGGGGGTGGCGTTTTCGCGCGGCATGCACCGGCGCGCGGTTCAGCAGGGCCGGTCCGGCAGGGATGCGACGGGCGGCCGGGCGGGACCGCCGGGGGGCCAGTCGCCGGGCGCCAGCCTCAGGCAGACAAGCTCCACCGGCGCCCGCCAGTATTCGCTATGGACGACATCGCGGCCGAGCGCGCGGAAGCCCAGCCTGTCCAGCACCCGCGCCGAAGCGGCATTGCCGACGAGGTAATCCGCGCCGATCGCGCCGCCGCCCTCGGCGAAATGGCGCTCGATCATCGCCGCCGCCGCCTCGGTCGCGATCCCCTGCCCCCAGGCCTCGGGGCGCAGCCAGTAGCCCAGCGGCCCGCTGAGCGAGACCGCGCCCAGCGGCGCGCCCCCGCATTCGATGATGCGCCGCGCCTTCAGCCTCCGGCTCTGGAGAACCCATTCCGCGGCCTCGTCATGACCGTAGGGGCACGGCACGCCGCGCAGCCAGCGATGCACCTCGGGGCGGGCGATCTGGGCGGCGATCCACCCGGCATCGGCAGGCTGCGCCTGGCGCAGCACCAGCCGCCGGGTCAGGATCGGCCCGGTCATGTCAGGCGGCCGCGGCGAGCCTGCGCAGGTAGGTCCAGGTCGGCAGCATCCGGTTCTGCGCCAGGCAATAGGCCTCGGCATCGCCGATATATTCGAACCCGGCATGGGTCAGGACCCGGGCGCTCTGCGGATTGCCCTGGAAGACCGAGGCATAGACCGTGTCGAGCCCCAGCGGGTTCGACCCAAGCAGCGCCTCGACCGCCTCGGAAGCATAGCCGGCATTCCAGAAGGCCGGCCCGACCCAATAGCTGATCTCGGCCTTGCCGGTATCGATCCGCGTCAGGGTGACGACGCCCAGGAATTCGCTCAGCCCCGTGCGGCTGCCATCGAGAACCCAGGTCTCGTCGCCGCGATCTGGCGCGGTCGCGCGGGCGACATAGGCTTCCGCCGCGCCGGGCGGCAGCGGATGCGGGATCGCGGGCGTCATCTGCGCCACGCGGGCATCCCCGGCATATAGCGCCCAGAGCCCGGCATCCGAAATGCGGATCGGCCGCAGGTCGAAGCGCGTCGCCCCGATCGCGGGCAGCGGCGCAAGTGTCGTCTGTTCCATCCTGTCCTCCCAGGATCCGCCATGCGGATCGGCGCCGGCCATCGGCGCTCTCCCCCGCGCGGCAAGCTGGCGCAAAAATGTTAATGCCCGGTGCGTCCGGAACGCAAAAGGGGACCGGCGCTGCCGCCGGTCCCCTGCATTCCTGGTCAGCCGGGGTCCGGCTTACTCGGCGGCCTCGGCCACCGGCAGGACGGAAATGAAGGTGCGGCCCTTGAGGCCCTTGTGGAAGGTCACCTTGCCTTCGCTGGTCGCGAAGATGGTGTGATCCTTGCCCAGACCGACATTCTCGCCCGGCCACCACTGCGTGCCGCGCTGGCGGGCGATGATGTTGCCGGGGATGACGGCTTCGCCGCCGAATTTCTTGATGCCGAGGCGGCGACCGATGGAATCGCGACCGTTACGGGACGAACCGCCAGCTTTCTTGTGTGCCATGGGGTGGTACTCCTCGTGCTACGGTTATTCCGCCGCGGCCGGGGCGCCGGCGGGCAGGATTTCGGTGATCTTCACCTGGGTCAGCTTCTGGCGGTGACCGCGGGTGCGCTTCGACGAATGCTTCCGGCGGCGCTTGACGAAGGAGATGACCTTGTCGGCCTTCACCTGCTCGACAACCTCGGCCTTGACGACCGCGCCCGACACCAGCGGAGCGCCGATCACCAGCTCGTCGCCGCCGATCATCAGGATTTCGTTGAACTGGACGGTTTCGCCAGCGGAGGCGGTCAGCTTCTCGATGCGCAGAACGTCGCCGTTCTGGACCCGATACTGCTTGCCGCCGGTCTTGAGGACCGCAAACATGTGTCTACCCTTTTTCGGTTTCGCGTCCATGGGTCCCGCCCGGGGCGGCGTTCATGCGCGTTGCGCACCTTCGGACTGCGTGCCTTTCGGCTGAGAATCCCCGCCTCGTGACGGGAAACCGCCTGATGCCGCAAAACCCCCGGCCTGTCAAGCGCGGAGGGTCACAGATCCTGCGACAGCATCATCTGCCCCAGAGCCTGCCCCGTGGCGCGCGAGGTCTCGGCGAACATCTCGTCGAAGGCGGCGAAGAGCGCCGCGTTGAACACATGCCCGGCCTCGCTTTCGCTGAAGGCGATATAGGCCTCCATGTCGTCGGAGGCCAGCGGCGCATAGGCGAGCCCGGCGAAGGAATAGACCCAGTCGGTCGTGGCCTCGCGGATCTCGGGTTCCTGCGCCAGCGCATCTGCCAGCGGGTCCGGTGCCGCGCCGCCGCCCGCGCCCTCGTTCAGCCCCTGAAGGAAGGCGACGCTGGCATTCAGCGCCCCCACCACATTGGCATCGATCAGGCCGTTGACCTCGACGAAGCGTTCCAGCTGTCCGTAGAAGGGCGCCGCCCCGGAGCGCAGCGTCTCGACCCGTTCCAGGCTGGCCTCCTCCACGCCCTCCTCCAGAAGCGCGCGGCGGGCCGACAGCTCCAGCTCGACGATCCGTCCGCCCTGCTCGGACCCGAAGAAGGCCTCCACCCGCCCGGCGACATCATCGGACAGCGCAGTCTCCAGGGACGCGCCCAGCCGGTCTTCCCAGCGGGCGGGATCGTTGATTCCCGCCACGATGCGCGCCCAGGCTGTTCCGCCGCGCCCGTCCAGCAGGTCGCGATCCAGCTCGGCGCCGTGGCGGCGGCTCTCCTCGGCCATGATTTCCAGCAATTCGCCGATGCGCACCGTCTCGAGGATCTTCTCGGCCCCCAGCGCGGACTGGGCCGCCGCCCCCAGGGGCAGCGCGGCGACAATGGCGGCGGCGAACAGGCGTGCGATCATGGCGGAACCCTCCGGAAGCTCTCGGAAAACATATGCCCGCCGACGACGTCGCGGCAAGAAGCGGGGCGGCGGAAATTTTCTGCGATTCCCCCCCTTGCAGGTCCCGCGGCCTTTCTTTAAGCAGCCGGAACCTGCGCGGAGAGGTGCCGGAGTGGTCGAACGGGGCGGATTCGAAATCCGTTGACCCTCTCTGAGGGTCCCAGGGTTCGAATCCCTGTCTCTCCGCCAGTTACCCCCTTCGGACATTCCGCCGGAATGCCGATCCGGGGCATCCTCCTCAAGACCCTCCGCAGCGCATTATCCCGCCACGCCCGTGGCGATGCATGCCGATCCCTGACATCCGTCCCGGCCTTGCCCATGGACGCCACCCTCTCGCGGCGCCCGGGGCAGCGGGCGGAGTGGATCAGCCGATCGCCGCGCGGTAGAGATGCCAGGTCGCATGTCCGAGCACCGGCAGCGCCACCAGCAACCCCAGGAAGGCCGGCAGCATCGCCAGGAACAGCATGGCCGTGACCAGCACCGCCCAGCCCAGCATGGTGCGCGGATTTTCCATCACCGCCCGAAGGCTGGTGATGGTCGCGGTGACGTAATCGACTTCGCGATCCAGAAGCATCGGCATGCCGAAGACGGTCAGCGAAAACAGCACCCCGGCCAGGCCCGCCCCCGCCGCCGAGCCGATGCCCAGCAGCATCAGCCCGCCGGGCGACAGGAAGACCTCCCAGCTGGTGAAGACATTGACCATGGTCATCCGCCCCATGAACAGCGCGAAGAGCATATGCGCCAGCAGGACCCAGAACAGGAAGATCCCCATGACCAGCACCGCCAGGGACGGGATCTGTCGCCCCGCCTCGCGGCGCATCACGCCCAGGATGCCCGACCAGTCCAGCGCCGCGCCGCGTTCCAGCCGACGGCTGACCTCGTAGAGCCCGACCGCCGCGAAGGGCCCGATCAGCGGAAAGCCCAGGGCCGCCAGGATCAGCCAGTAGCTCTGCCCGGTGGCGATGGTGATCCAGTACATGGCCAGCCCGCCCAGCGCGTAGACCCCGCCGAAGAACAGCCCGTAAACCGGCGCGGCGCGGAAATCCTGCCAGCCGCGCAGGAGGCTGCGGCGCAGGTCCTCGGCATCCAGCGCGCGCAGCCGCGGCGCGCCATGCGGCAGGGGGCGCGCCCCTGCATCCAGCTCTGTCATGATGTCCTCCCCGTCATCGCGAACCGCGTGCCTTGACGCAGCGTCTGCGGGAATCGGGGAGGTTGTCAAATGCCGCCGCCCCGGCCGGGCCGCGGCGCTAGTCCTGCGCCCCGTCCGCGGCCCGGCCGCGGAAGCCGGTGGCGACGACGAACTTCTCGGAACTGTCGGAACGGCTGGCGGCCGGCTTGACATGCACCACCTTGTCGAAGCGCTGCTTCAGCGTGGCCTGCAGCCCCTGCTCCGCCCCGCCGGCCAGCACCTTGGCGACGAAGGTGCCGCCCGGGGTGAGCACGTCGAAGGCCAGTTCGGCCGCCGCCTCGACCAGCGCGATGATGCGCAGGTGGTCGGTCTGCTTGTGGCCCGAACTGGCGGCGGCCATGTCCGACATCACCACATCCGCCTCGCCGCCGAGCCAGCCCTTGACCAGGTCGTCCGCGCCTTCGGACAGGAAATCCAGCTGGTGCAGCTCCGCCCCCGCGATCGGCTCCACCTCCTGCAGGTCGACGCCCAGGATGGTGCCGACGCGCTTGCCGGATTTCTCGCCGAGCGCGTTGATGCGCTGCACCGCCACCTGGCACCAGCCGCCCGGCGCGCAGCCCAGATCGACCACCCGCGCCCCGGGCACCAGGAAGCGGTACTTGTCGTCGATCTCGGAGATCTTGTAGGCCGCACGCCCGCGGAACCCCTCGCGCCGGGCGCGCTGGACATAGGGGTCGTTGAGCTGGCGCTCCAGCCAGAGGGTGGAGCTGAGCTTGCGCCCGCGCGCCGTCTTCACCTTGACGCGCAGGTCGCGCTGGCCGCGGCCGCTGCTTCCGGGTTTCTTCGCCACGTTGGGTCCTTCAGATCGTCTGTCCGGCCGCCAGGGCCGGTTTCGGCGTCGCCGGTTCCAGCACGCCATCGGCGCGCATCTGCGCGTAAAGCAGCCCCTCGCGCAAGCCCCGATCCGCCGCCAGCAGGTGGTCGGTCGGCCAGGTCCGCAATAGCGCCTGCAGGATCGCGACCCCCGGCATGATCAGCGTGTGCCTGTCGCGCCCGATGCGCGGATCGCAGCGCCGCCCGGCAGGACCCAGCGACAGGTATTCGCGGATCACGCCGTTGATCTGGTCCGAGGTCATGTCCAGCCCGTCGACCAGCCCGCGGTCATAGCGTTTCAGCCCCAGGAAGGAGGCGGCGACGGTGGTGATCGTGCCGGAGGTGCCGACGATCTGGAACCCCTTGCGGTCATGGTCGCGGCCATAGGGCAGGAAATCCGAAAGATGTTCCTCGAAATGGCAGGACATCAGCGCGAAACAGCCGCAATCATCCTCCACGTCGATGAACTGGTCGCGCAGCGTCGCCACGCCCAGCGGCACGGAAATCCAGTCGACCACCCGCACCTGCCCGGTATCGCCGGTCAGCGACCCCCCATGCATGTCGAGGATCGCCTCGCGGCGGCGCACCGGCGCCACATCCGAAAGGTCGAGCCAGACAAGCTCCGTCGAGCCGCCGCCGATATCGACCACGAGCAGCTGCTCGGTCTCGGGCTTGACCAGCGGCGCACAGGAGATGACCGCCAGGCGCGCCTCCTCCTCGGCCGAGATCACGTCGATGGACAGCCCGGTCTCGCGGCGGACGGCCTCTATGAAAGCCTTGGAATTGCTGGCGCGCCGACAGGCCTCGGTCGCGACCAGCCGCATCCGGCGGACATTGTGCTGGGCCAGCTTGCGGCGGCAGATGCGCAGGGCGTTGATCGTGCGCTGGATGGCGGGCCGCGACAGGCGCCCCGACCCTTCCAGCCCGACCCCCAGCTGCACCGCCTTGGAGAAGCTGTCGATCACGTCGAGCGTCCCGGAGCGCGGCTGGGCCAGAAGCATGCGGCAACTGTTGGTCCCCAGGTCGAGCGCCGCATAGACCTCGTCCGGGTTTGCATGGGGAACCGGCGGCGCAGCAGTCCTGCGCGCCAGGCCGGATACCCCGGTGGTCTTGGGCGGCATCATTGCCTCCGATGTCACAGGTTGGTCACGAATCTAGCCACCAAAGGCCCACGTTGCAAGCGCGCAACGGGTCAACTGTCGCGTTATCGGCTGTATTCGCTTTGCAAATGCCGCCCCCTCGACCATGCCGCGTGCCGGGACAGCCCCGGGGACCGTCCCCCGCCGCGGCCCGCGGCGTCGGACCTCCGCGCCCGGGATCCGGCCATGCGCCCCGGGGCCATCCGCAGCGGCACCGCGAAACCGCAGGGCGCATCGCCAGCATTCGGCAGGATCGCCGCGGCGCGCCCGGCCCCGGCCGTCGAAAGGCCGCGACATGCGGCCGGGCCACCCGGCCGGGGGTCAGGAATGTTCCTCGGCCGCGGTCGCGGCGAGGGCGCGCGAATAGGCCTTCAGCGCGTCGAGGTGATGCAGCGCACCGACGATCTCGGGCTCGCCCGCGCCATCGGCGCGGATCACCGGCAGGATCGCGGTATCGCCCTGGTCGAATAGCGGCATGGCGCGGTGCAGCGTCTCGGACTGGTCGATGGCGATGCCCGCCCCCAGAAGCTCTTCCAGCGCGGCGCGGGGGGCGGCCGTGGGACTTTCGATCGGCCGCATCACCGCCGAGACCCGGAACATTGCCAGGATGTAGCGCTGCGGCCCGTCCGCCAGGCTGATCCCGCGCCGCTCCAGCTGGGTCAGGAAGAAGGACCGCGCCACCATGCGGCTGGCCAGCGCCGAGGACAGCGACACCGATGTCATCACGGCGATCCCCACCTGCCAATCGCCGGTCAGTTCGAAGACGATCAGCGTGGTGGAGATCGGCGCGCCCAGAACCGCCGCCGCCACCGCCCCCGTGCCCGCCAGCGCATAGACCCCCTCGCTGCCCGAGATGTCGGGAAAGACCGCGGTGGCGATATGGCCGAAGGCCAGCCCGGTCAGCGCCCCCATCATCAGCGAGGGCGAGAAGACGCCGCCGCCCATCCGCCCCGCGAAAGTGACCGAGACCGCCGCCGCCTTGACCAGCGCGAAGACCACCGCCGCGCCCAGTGTCAGCTGTCCGGTCAGGGCCGCCGCCGTGGTTTCGTAGCCCACCCCGATCACATGCGGGAACCAGATCGCCATCAGGCCCAGCATCGCCCCGGACACGCCCGGACGCAGCCAGCGCGGCATGCCCGTGGCCCCCTGCACGCGCCCGGCGACCTCTTCCGCAAAGAAGATCGAGCGCATCAGCACCACCGCCACCAGCCCGCAGACCAGCCCCAGCAGCAGGAAGGCCGGCAATTCCTCGTAGAAGTTCAGCGCGCCGGGCTCGGGCAGGCGGAATTCCGTGACATTGCCGTATTCCAGCCGGTTGACCACCGTCCCCGCGACCGAGGCAATGGCGATCGGGGCGAAGGCATGGACCGCGAAATGGCGCAGCACCACCTCCAGCGCGAAGAGCGCCCCGGCGATCGGCGCGTTGAAACTGGCCGAGACCGCCGCCGCGACCGCGCAGCCCAGAAGGTCGCGCCCGGTCATGCCGTCGGCGCGCAGCCGCCGCGACACCCAGGAGGAGATCGTTCCCGCCAGATGGACCACCGGCCCCTCGCGCCCGGTGGAGCCGCCGGTGGACAGCGTGACCAGCGAAGCGGCCGCCGAGGCCAGACCCTCGCGCATCTCCACCCGGCCTTCCTTCAGGGCCGCGCCCTCGATCACATCCGCCACCGAGCGGACCCGCCCGTCCGGCGTGAACCGGTGCAGGATCTGCCCGACGATCAGCCCGCCGATGACCGGCACGGCCAGCAGCCAGTACCAGGGCAGGGTCTCGGCGATGCTGTGCAGATGGACGTCATGGGTGGTGTAGACGAGGATCTGCAGCTGCTCGATCCCCTTGCGGAAGGCCAGCGTGACCATCCCCGAGGCGATGCCGACGAGAAGAGCGATGAACCAGAACTGCACGCGGTCCGGACCGCGGCGGCGCAGCACCTGCCAGCCCTCGCGGCAGGCGCCCCCCGCCTCTTCCAGCTGATCGCGCAGGAACCCGCGCTGCCCCGCCAAAGCCTCTCCTCCCGGTCCGGTGATCTCCGGATGGAGGGGACCAGAGCGGACACGCCGTGTAAAGGGACGGGTCTGTCGCATCATCCGCGCGCTTCCCCGGTGCGGAACCGCCTGATCGGGTTGATGAATCGGGCCACCCATGCGATTCGGGACGACATGGCCCTTGCTTCTCTCGCGACAAGTGGGAATGACGCAACGTCAATGCAGATGCGGGATTTTCGGCGAAGTGTCGCTTTTTGACCAAATGCAAGCTTTTTTGGATGACCGGTTGCGGCACCCGATGTAAGGTGGCCACATAAGCAGAGCAGTCGCGGTACGAAAAGTCCGCAGGACAACAGACAGGCAGACAGAGATATGACCCTTAATCTCGTGATGCCCGACCAGGACGAGCTGAAGCCGAAGATCACGGTTTTCGGCGTCGGTGGGGCTGGCGGCAACGCCGTCAACAACATGATCGAAAAGCAGCTTGAAGGCGTGGAATTCGTGGTCGCGAATACCGATGCCCAGGCGCTGTCGCAAAGCAAGTCCGTGGCCCGGGTCCAGATGGGCGTCCGCGTGACCGAGGGACTTGGCGCCGGTGCGCGGCCCGCCGTGGGGGCGGCGGCCGCGGAGGAGACGATCGAGGAGATCGTCGATCACCTGGTCGGCAGCCACATGTGCTTCATCACCGCGGGGATGGGCGGCGGCACCGGCACCGGCGCCGCGCCGATCATCGCGCAGGCCGCGCGCGAGCTGGGGGTCCTGACCGTGGGCGTGGTCACGAAGCCCTTCCAGTTCGAGGGCTCCAAGCGGATGCGCAAGGCCGAGGAGGGCGTCGAGGCGCTCCAGAAGGTCGTCGACACGCTGATCATCATCCCCAACCAGAACCTGTTCCGCCTGGCCAACGAGAAGACCACCTTCACGGAAGCGTTCTCGCTGGCGGATGACGTGCTGTACCAGGGCGTGAAGGGCGTCACCGACCTGATGGTGCGCCCGGGCCTGATCAACCTCGACTTCGCCGATGTCCGCGCCGTCATGGACGAGATGGGCAAGGCGATGATGGGCACCGGCGAGGCCTCGGGCGAGGATCGCGCGATCCAGGCGGCCGAGAAGGCGATTGCCAACCCGCTCCTGGACGAGATCAGCCTCAAGGGCGCGAAGGGCGTGCTGATCAACATCACCGGCGGCGCCGACATGACGCTGTTCGAACTCGACGAGGCGGCCAACCGCATCCGCGAGGAAGTCGATGCCGATGCCAACATCATCGTCGGCTCGACGCTGGATGACACGCTGGACGGCGCGATGCGCGTTTCGGTCGTGGCGACCGGCATCGACGCGGTCGCCAAGACCGAGGAAGTCCCGACCCCGCGCCGCCGCCTGGCGGAGCCGCTGACCCAGCAGGTCTCGGTGGAGCAGGAGGGCGAGGCCGCCGCGCTTGACCAGCCCGTGCCGGCCGTCGCCGCCGACACGGCCCGCGAGGAACCGACCCTGTTCCAGGACCTGGACCCGCAGGTTCCGGCCGCCCAGGCCGAGGATGATGACGGGCTGCCGCCGCCCGCATACGATCCCGAACGTGCCATGGCGGCGCCGGTGCCGCCGCAGGCCCCGGCCGCCACCCGACCTGCAGGGGCCGGAACGCCGACCCCCGAGGCGCTGGCGCGGCTGCAGGCCGCCGTGCGCAAGGACCCGGCCGCCGCGCAATCCCGTCCCGCCGCGCCCCAGGCCCCGCAGGCCGACAAGTCGCGCTTCGGCATCAACTCGCTGATCAACCGCATGACCGGCCATTCCGGCGCGGATCACGGACGCCCGGCCGCGGCCGCAGGCAACCGCCAGGTCCAGGAAGAAGCGGTCGAAACCGACGAGGAAGCCGACCGGATCGAGATCCCGGCCTTCCTGCGCCGCCAGGCCAACTGAGCCCCGGCGGATCGGAACGGACAGCAAGGGGTCGGCCGCAGGGTCGGCCCCTTTCCTTTTGCCCCGGCCCCGGCGCGATGCGCCCGGCCGCAACGCGAAACGGCCGGGCGATTGCCCGGCCGTTTGCAGTTTCAAGGATGTGACCGCCGGGCGGCCCCGGCCTCAGGCGCGGCGACGCGCCAGCGCGCCGATCCCGGCCAGGCCGCCCAGCAGCAGCATGGCGGAAGCGGGCAGCGGAACGGGCGACGGCTGGATCGAGACATCATAGCTGAAGCTGTTGGTCGCCGCGTTTTCCCATTCCAGGATGACGTAGAACAGCCCCGAGGTCAGATCGGTCGACAGATCCAGGTATTGCAGCGTGCCTGCCGGGGTCGTCAGCATGGTGCTTTCGGCCTTGGCGTCATCGGCGCTGATGGTGGCATCCTCCGAGATATAGGCCGTGATCGCGCCGTAAAGCGCCGTCTCGGAGAAGTTGAGCGTCAGGTTGACGTTCTGCCCGCTGCTGGCCGGATCATAGTTGAACCCCAGCACGGCGCTGGTATCGCCCCCGGCCTTCTGGGTCCGCACATCGACGGAGGCAATGTCGCCCGGCGCCAGAAGCGTGCCGTAGACATCGCCGTCGGCGATGGAGGATTCGTAGACCGGCGACTGTACATCGAAGACGGTGGCCGCGCCGGCAGCGCCGGCGGAGAGGCCGAGAGCGGCTGCGAGGGGTACGAGGGCGCGTGAAAAAGTCATGACTTGAACTCCAAAAAGGTCTGCTGGCGATAAATGTCGCCAAACCACCCTATAGATCAAAGTTACTTTTACTTCATAGTTAATAAGTGAGGTAATTCCGGGACTTACCCGCCCGGATACATGGCCCATATCCCTAAGGATATGGGCCGCGGCACCGCCTTTGCGCGCGGGCGCCTCCACCGCCGCGATCGGGTCCGTCCGGTCGCCTCTGCCGGGATCAGCCGCGCGAATCGGCGATCAGCCTCAGCACCTCGGATGCGGCCTGCGGGATGTTCGTGCCCGGCCCGAAGATGGCCTTCACCCCGGCATCCCGCAGGAACTGGTAGTCCTGGGCCGGGATCACGCCCCCGCAGACCACCAGGATATCGCCCGCCCCCTCGGCCCTCAGCGCCGCGATCAGCTGCGGCGCAAGGGTCTTGTGCCCCGCCGCCTGGGACGAGATGCCGACCACATGGACATCGTTGTCGATGGCGTCCTGCGCCGCCTCCGCGGGGGTCTGGAACAGCGGGCCCACATCGACATCGAAGCCGATATCGGCAAAGGCCGTCGCGATCACCTTGGCACCGCGGTCATGCCCGTCCTGCCCCATCTTGACCACCAGCATCCGCGGGCGGCGGCCCTCCTTCGCGGCGAAGGCCTCGATCTCCCTCTGGATGGCCGCGAAGCCCTCGTCCCCGTCATAGGCCGATCCGTACACCCCTGCCAAAGTCTTCACCTCCGCCCTGTGCCGTCCGAAGACCTCCTCCATCGCCATGGAGATCTCGCCGACGGAGGCGCGCGCCCGCGCCGCCTCCACCGCCGCCTCCAGCAGGTTGCCGCCCTCCCGGGCGCGCCGCGCCAGTTCCGCCAGCGCCGTGCTGCAGGCGGCCGCATCGCGCGTGGCGCGCAGCCGGTCCAGCCGCGCCACCTGCGAGGCCCGCACGGCGGTGTTGTCGATATCGAGGATGTCGATCGGGTCTTCGCGGTCCTTGCGGTACTTGTTGACCCCGACGATCACCTCCTCGCCGCGATCGATCATCGCCTGGCGGCGCGCGGCGGTCTCCTCGATCCTCAGCTTGGGCATGCCCGAGGCCACCGCCCTGGTCATGCCGCCCATCGCCTCGACCTCTTCGATCAGCGCCCAGGCCTTGTCGATCAGCGCGGCGGTCAGGCTTTCCACGTAATAGCTGCCCGCCAGCGGATCGACGACATCGGTGATGCCGGTCTCCTCCTGCAGGATCAGCTGGGTGTTGCGCGCGATCCGGGCCGAGAATTCCGTGGGCAGCGCGATCGCCTCGTCCAGCGCATTGGTGTGCAGCGACTGGGTGCCGCCGAGCGCCGCCGACATCGCCTCATAGGCGGTGCGGATGACGTTGTTATAGGGGTCCTGCTCCTGCAGGCTGACCCCCGAGGTCTGGCAATGGGTGCGCAGCATCAGGCTGCCCGGCTTCTTCGGGGCGAACTCGGTCATCACCCGGTGCCACAGCGTCCGCGCGGCACGCAGCTTGGCGGCCTCCATGAAGAAATTCATGCCGATGGCGAAGAAGAAGGACAGCCGACCGGCGAAGGCATCCACATCCATCCCCCGCGCGATGGCGGCGCGCACGTATTCGCGCCCGTCGGCGATGGTGAAGGCCAGTTCCTGCACCAGGTCGGCGCCGGCCTCCTGCATGTGATAGCCCGAGATCGAGATGGAGTTGAACTTCGGCATCTCGGCCGAGGTGTATTCGATGATGTCCGCGATGATCCGCATCGAGGGCTCGGGCGGATAGATATAGGTGTTGCGGACCATGAACTCCTTGAGGATGTCGTTCTGGATGGTCCCCGACAGCACCGCGCGGTCATGGCCCTGCTCTTCGCCGGTGACGATGAAATTCGCCAACACCGGGATCACCGCGCCGTTCATGGTCATCGAGACCGAGACCCTGTCCAGCGGGATGCCGTCGAAGAGGATCTTCATGTCCTCGACGCTGTCGATCGCAACGCCCGCCTTGCCGACATCGCCCTCCACCCTGGGGTGGTCGCTGTCATAGCCGCGATGGGTCGCCAGGTCGAAGGCGACGGAGACGCCCTGCTGCCCCGCGGCCAGCGCCTTGCGGTAGAAGGCGTTCGACTCCTCGGCGGTGGAGAAGCCGGCATATTGGCGGATCGTCCAGGGGCGGCCCGCATACATCGTCGCCCGCACGCCGCGGGTATAGGGCCCCTCGCCCGGCAGGCTCCCCATATGCGCCAGCCCGGCAATGTCCGCCTCGGTATAGAGCGGCTTGAGCCGGATGCCTTCCAGCGTCTCGCGCTCCAGCGTCTCGAGGGCGCGCCCGCGCAGCTCCGCCTCCGCCAGCGCCTGCCATCGCTCCAGCTTGTCGCTCATGTCTCTCTCCCCAGCATCGCCGCGGCCGGACCCGCCCTGCCGGGCGGCCGGCGACGGCGGGTCATTCGAATTCCAGGATCACCTCATCCACGGCCAGGCTGTCGCCCGGGGCGCAATTGACCTTGCGCACGATCCCGCGCCGTTCGGCCCTCAGCGTGTTCTCCATCTTCATCGCCTCGACCACGGCCAGCGCCTGCCCCTCCTCGACCGCGTCGCCCTCCGCGACCTCCAGGCGGGACAGAAGCCCCGGCATCGGGCAGAGCAGCATCCGCGACGTGTCCGGCGGCAGTTTCTCGGGCATCAGCCGCGCCAGTTCCGCGGCGCGCAGCCCGCGCGGGCAGGCCGTGACCTCCGCGCCGCGCCAGCGCAGCCGCCAGCCCTGGCCGGTCGGCGCGACCTTCACCGTCAGGCTGCGCCCGTCGATCTGCGCCCGCGCGAGGCTTCGGCCCGGCATCCAGTCCAGCACCATGGCACAGCCATCCTCGAAGGTGATCCGCCCGCCCTCGCGCTGGACGATGCCCAGTTTCGCATGCTGCCCGCCGATCGCCACCTCCCAGTGCCGGGCCATGGGACGCGGCGCGGCGCGCAGCTGGCCGGTGATGGCCGACTTGCGGTCGAACTCGACGGCCGACAGCCCCAGCGCCACGCGGGCCAGCATCGTCAGGGCCGACGCCTCCAGGGTGACGCCGCCGAAGCCCCGGGGATATTCCTCCTCGATGAAGGCGGTGGTGATCTCGCCCGCCACGAAGCGCGGATGATCCATCACCGCCGCCACGAAGGGCAGGTTGTGGCCGATCCCCTCCACCTCGAAGGCGTCCAGCGCATCGCGCATCGCCTCGATCGCGGCGGCCCGCGTCGGCGCCCAGGCACAGAGCTTGGCGATCATCGGGTCGTAATGCACCGAGATTTCGGCCCCTTCATAGACCCCGGTATCGTTGCGCAGGACCGCCCCCCCCGGCGCCTCCCCCTCCGGCGGCGGACGGTAGCGCGTCAGCCGCCCCGTGGAGGGCAGGAAACCGCGATAGGGATCCTCGGCGTAAAGCCGGTTCTCGATCGCCCAGCCGTCGATGCGCACATCCTTCTGCCCGAAGGACAGCGCCTCGCCCTGGGCCACGCGGATCATCTGCTCCACCAGGTCGATGCCGGTGATCAGTTCGGTCACCGGGTGTTCCACCTGCAGGCGGGTATTCATTTCGAGGAAGTAGAAGTTCCTGTCGCCATCGACGATGAATTCCACCGTCCCCGCCGAGGCATAGCCCACGGCGCAGGCCAGGGCGCAGGCCTGTTCGCCCATCGCCTTGCGGGTCGCCGCATCCAGGAACGGGCTGGGCGCCTCCTCGACCACCTTCTGGTTGCGCCGCTGGATCGAGCATTCGCGTTCATTGAGATACAGGCAGCTGCCGTGCCGGTCGGCCAGGACCTGGATCTCGATATGGCGCGGCGCGGTCACGAATTTCTCGATGAAGATGCGGTCATCGCCGAAACTTGCGGCCGCCTCGCTCTTGGAGGCGCGGAACCCCTCGCGGGTTTCCTCGTCATTCCAGGCGATGCGCATCCCCTTGCCGCCGCCGCCCGCCGAGGCCTTGATCATCACCGGATAGCCGATCCCGGCCGCGATCCTCACCGCCTCCGCGGCATCCGCGATCAGCCCCATATGGCCCGGCACGGTGGAGACCCCCGCCTTGTCGGCCAACTTCTTGGACGTGATCTTGTCGCCCATCGCCTCGATCGCGCCCGAGGGCGGCCCGATGAAGGCCACGCCCGCCTGCTCCAGCGCCTCGGCGAAGGCCTTGTTCTCGCTGAGGAACCCATAGCCCGGATGGACGGCATCGGCGCCGGTTTCGCGCACCGCGTCCAGGATCTTGTCGATCACCAGATAGGACTGCGCCGCGGCGGCGGGACCGATATGCACCGCCTCGTCGGCCATCTGGACATGCAGGGCATTGGCATCTGCATCGGAATGCACCGCGACCGTGCCGATCCCCATCCGGCGCGCGGTCTTGATGACGCGGCAGGCGATCTCCCCGCGATTGGCGATCAGGATCTTCTTGAACATGTCTCACTCCGCAGAACAGGAAAAACCCGCCGCGGGGCAGGCCCGCGACGGGTTCCGTCGATATCGGTCACGCGGAGCGTCCGCGCGCGGATCAGTTGTTCGGGCAGGTGCCCAGGCTGCGGCAGGTCGCGCCCGCGGCGCCGCCGATCAGCGCGCCCGTCACGGGGTCGCCGGTAATCACCTGTCCCGCCGCGCCGCCGATCACGGCACCGGTCGCGGTACGTTCCAGGTCCGACCCGCCGCAGGCGCTCAGCGCCATCAGACCGCAGGTCCCGAGGATCAAGGTCACTTTCTTCATCTTCCGCCTCATTCGCTTTGTTGGCGCCGCCCAGCTGGGCACGCTCCTGTACAGTAACGCAGTTGCCGGGGAAAAAGTTTCCTATGTCCTGCGACGCAGCGGCAACAGGCGCCGTTCCGCTCATCCGCGCGATGGGATGCGACGCGCCGGGATTCCGCGCAGGACGGGTCATCTCGCGCGCTCCGGTCATAGCGGGATGTTGTCGTGTTTCTTGTAGGGCCGCTCCACCCGCTTGCTGCGCAGCGCCGCGAAGGCCCGGGCCACGCGGCGGCGGGTCGAACGCGGCATGATCACCTCGTCGATGAAGCCCCGTTCCGCCGCGATGAAGGGATTGGCGAAGCGCTCCTCGTATTCCTGCGTGCGCGCCGCGATGCGCGCCGCGTCGCCCAGTTCCGAACGATAGAGGATCTCGGTCGCGCCCCTGGCCCCCATCACCGCGATCTCGGCGGTGGGCCAGGCATAGTTCACATCCGCCCCGATATGCTTGGAGGCCATGACGTCATAGGCGCCGCCATAGGCCTTGCGGGTGATGACCGTCACCATCGGCACCGTGGCCTGGCCATAGGCAAAGAGCAGCTTGGCGCCGTGCTTGATCACCCCGCCATATTCCTGCGCGGTGCCGGGCAGGAAGCCGGGAACATCCACCAGCGTCAGGATCGGGATGTTGAACGCGTCGCAGAACCGCACGAACCGCGCCGCCTTGCGGGCGCTGTCGATGTCGAGACAGCCCGCCAGCACCATCGGCTGGTTGGCCACCACGCCGACGGGAGACCCCTCGAGGCGGATGAACCCGGTCAGGATATTTTTCGCGAATTCCTCCTGGATCTCGAGGAACTCGCCGCAATCGGCGATCTTCGTCACCAGCTCCCGCATGTCGTAGGGCATGTTGGGATTGTCGGGCACCAATGTGTCGAGACTGGGCTCGATCCGGTCGGGATCGTCGATGGCGGGCAGGCAGGGCGGCGCCTCGCGCGCCGAGAGCGGCAGGAAATCGACCAGCCGCCGCACTTCGGCCAGCGCCTCCATGTCGTTGTCGAAGGCCCGGTCGGCCACGGAGGAGACCCGCGCATGGGTGGCGGCCCCGCCCAGCTCCTCGGCCGTGACCACCTCGTTGGTGACGGTCTTCACCACGTCGGGGCCGGTGACGAACATGTAGGAGCTGTCACGCACCATGAAGATGAAATCGGTCATGGCCGGCGAATAGACCGCCCCGCCCGCGCAGGGGCCCATGATGACGGAAATCTGCGGGATCGCGCCGGAGGCGGTGACGTTGCGCTTGAACACATCGGCATAGCCGCCGAGCGAGGCGACGCCCTCCTGGATGCGCGCGCCGCCGGAATCGTTCAGCCCGATGACCGGCGCCCCGTTCTGCACCGCCTTGTCCATGATCTTGCAGATCTTCTGGGCATGGGTCTCGCTGAGCGACCCGCCGAAGACGGTGAAATCCTGGGCGAAGACATAGACCATGCGGCCGTTGATGGTGCCCCAGCCGGTGACGACGCCGTCGCCCGTGACCTTCTGGTCCTGCATGCCGAAATCGGTGCAGCGATGGGTGACGTAGGTATCGTATTCCTCGAAGGACCCCTCATCCAGAAGCAGCTCCAGCCGCTCGCGCGCGGTCAGCTTGCCCTTGGCATGCTGCGCGTCGATCCGGCGCTGTCCCCCGCCCAGCCAGGCCTCCTCGCGGCGCGCCTGAAGCTTTTCGAGTATATCTTTCATCGTGACCCCTCGCGCGATGTGCCTGCCCCGCGGCGGCGCGCGCCGCCTCCTCCGCATGCCCCGCGCGCCGCGGGACCGCCTGGCCGGACGCTGCCATCGCCGGGGCATGGCGGGAAGATCTGGACATGTGCGATTGCAAATGTTTGTTTATTGTAAACTGTGAATTGCAAACTTGCGACATCGTTCTTGCCGGGGAGGCGCGGGTCCGTGGAAGGCAGAAAGCTCTTTGCCGGGGCGCGGCTGCGCAATCTGCGCCAGGCGGAAAACCTGACGCAGCGGCAATTCGCCGAAAGGCTTGGCATCTCGACAAGCTACGTCAACCAGCTGGAAAACAACCAGCGCCCGCTCTCCGCCGGCGTGATCCTGGCGCTGGTCGACGGGTTCGGCGTGGATATCGCCCGCTTTGCCGCCGATGACGGCGACCGGATCGTCAACGACCTGCACGAGGCGCTGTCCGACCCGATCTTCGCCGAACGCCGTCCCTCGCGCCAGGATCTGAAGATCGCGATCACCAATACCCCGGATTTCGCCCATGCCTTCCTGACGCTGCAGCGCGCCTATCAGGCCGCCAAGGACCGCATGGCCTCGCTCGATGACGCGTTGCAGCACGAACAGATCGACGCCCTCCCCCTGCCCTATGAGGAGGTGCGCGATTTCTTCAACTATGCCAACAACTACATCGACTGGCTGGATCGCGGGGCGGAGGCGCTGGCCACCGAGATCGGCCTGGAGGGCGGCAACCATCTGAAGCTGGGCACCGAACGCCTGCGCGGCACCCACGGGATGAGCGTGGTGTTCGAGCGCGGCACGATGGATCCCGACATCTACCGCATCCATGATCCCGGCGCAGGCCGACTGCTGGTCAATGCCGATGCGCCGCGCGCCACGCAGAGTTTCCAGATCTGGCAGCAGATCGCGCTGGCCGAGGAACATGACGCGATCGAACGGATCCTGGACGAGGCGCGGTTCCGCAGCCGCGAGGCCCGCTCCATCGCCCGGATCGGGCTGGCCAATTACTTCGCCGGGGCCGCGATGCTGCCCTATGGCCGGTTCCTTTCCGCCGCGCGCGGGCTGCGCCATGACATCGAGCTCTTGGCCGAACGTTTCGGCGCCTCGCTGGAACAGGTCGCCCACCGGCTGTCGACCCTGCAGCGCCCCGGGGCGCGCGGCGTGCCGTTCTTCTTCCTGCGCGTCGACCGCGCCGGGACCATCACCAAGCGCCATTCCGCGACGCGGCTGCAATTCGCGCGCTTCGGCGGGGCCTGTCCGCTCTGGGGCGTGCACCAGGCCTTCGAGCGCCCGGGCGAGATCGTGCGCCAGCTGGCCGAGACCCCCGACGGCGAACGCTACATCAGCATCGCGCGCACCATCACCAAGCGCGGCACCGGGTTTCGCGCCCCGATCCGGCGCTATGCCATCGCGCTTGGCTGTCCGGTCGCCCATGCGCCCGAGACGGTCTATTCCGACGGGCTGGCGATCGACCGGGCGGAGGATTACGACCTGATCGGCAGTTCGTGCCGCATCTGCGAACGCCGCCGCTGTCCGCAGCGGTCCGTGCCCCCGATCCATGGGCAGATCTCGGTCGATGCCCGGGTGCGCCGGGTGGTGCCCTTCGAAATCTCCTGAGCCCGCACCCGTTAACCCGGGCGCAAGGCTCCGGCGCCTAGCCTCGGCGGGATGGCAGGCGGCGGAGGGGCGCGGATGGCGCGACGGAAGAAAACGGTCGGCAGGAAGAAGACGGCCGGAAAGAGGAATTCCACCGGCCCGATGCTGGCGCGGGCGCAGGCCCTGGCCGCCCGCGACCTGCCCGGGGCTGTCCTGACCTGGGGACGGGTGCTGGACCGCGATCCCGGCAATGCCCGCGCCCTGGCCGCCCTGCGCGGGCTGGACGTCGCGCAGCGGCGCGCGCTGATCGGGGATTGCCGCGCCCTGGTGCGCAACGGCGCCACGGCGCATGCGCTGGCCCTGTCGGGCATCCTGGCACGCGCCTGTCCCGCCGACCCCGCCCTTGCCGCCTTCGAGGCGCGGGCGCTATGCGTCGCGGACCGGCCCCGGGACGCGCTGGACCGGCTGGCACCGCTGCTGGCGCGCCATCCCGACCACCCCGGGCTGTGCTGCAGCCACGGGATCGCGCTGGCTTTCGCGGGGGATCATGCCGGGGCGGCCGCCGTGCTTGGCGGGCTGCAGGACAGCGGAGCGCTGGATGCCGAGGCAATCAACGTGCTGGGCAGTTCGCTGGCCTTCCTGGGCCGGATGGAGGAGGCGCAGGAGGTCCTGCTGCGGGCCGCACGCAGGGGCGCGCTGGCGGTGGCCGGGCTCTACAACCTGTCGCGCCATGCCGATCTCACGCGGGAACCGGAGGTAATCGCGCAGCTTCAGGCCGCGCTGGCCGATCCCGCCCTGCCCCGCAGCGACCACGAGATGGCCGCCTACGCCCTGGCACGTCTGGCCGAGCAGCTGGGCGAGACGGACGCGGCGTTCCGGTGCCTTGCCCTGGCGAATGCGCTGAAACCCGATGCGGAGATCGCGCGATACATGGCGATGATCCGCGCCACGGCCACCCGCGCCCCGGCCCTTGCCGCCGCCATGACCGCACCCGCCTGCGCACCGGCTGAGCCGTGCCCGGTCTTCATCGTCGGCATGCCGCGATCGGGCACCACCCTGGCCGAGCAGATCCTGCTGCGCCACAGCCGGGTCGCCTCGATCGGCGAAAGCCCGCGTCTGGCGGAGGTCTATACGCAGCTTCGCGACAGCGGCGCGCGGATCGATGCCGACAGCTTTCGCGAGGCCTACCTGCAGGCCATTCCCCCCGACTGCCGCGGCGCGTCGGTGGTCCTCGACAAGATGCCGCCCAACGCCTTTCTCTGCGGCCTGGCGCTGAAGGCGATCCCCGGCGCCCGCGTGATCCATTGCCGCCGCCACCCGATGGCCACCGGCTTCTCCGCCTTCCGGCTTCGCTTTGCCGAAGGCTACGGCTATGCCCATCGCTTCGCCACGATCGCCGAGTTCTACCGCCTGACGGAGGGCGCGATGGCAGATTGGCGCCGGAGCTTCCCCGACCGGATCATGGCACTGCCCTATGAACCCCTCACCGAGGCCCCCGCCCGCTGGATCGCGGCGATGCTCGAATTCTGCGGTCTCGAACGGGAAGACGGGCTGACCGAGTTCCGCGGCAGCTCTGCGACGGTGCGCACCGCAAGCCTGGGCCAGGTACGCCGCGGCATCTATCGGGGCAGTTCCGAGGGCTGGAAACCCTATGCCGACCACCTCGCACCGCTGATGGCAGAGCTGATCGGCGAGATCGCCGAATATGAAGTCGAGATCGAGCAGATGATCGCCAGCCAGCGCCATCCGGTCAGCGGCGCCGCCTGAGCAGGGCACCGCAGGCGGCATGGCGACGCGAAAAGATCGCCGCGGCCGAAAGGCGCGGGAGGCCGCTGCTTCGCCGCGCCTGGCTGCCACCGCCGATTGCACGGACCGCAGGCGGCAACACGGATTCGGACCGCCGCCTTCCGCCTGCAACACCCCGGCAGGGCCCGGTTCGGCACCGTGTGCCGTCGGCGCCCTGCGCCTGTTGTTTCGGCGCAATGCGACCCCCCGGCAGTCACCACGCGACCGCACCCTCCGTCCAGACGCGCCCCGTTCGCCGACCGGCTCGGGGGATGCCCCGCGGAGCCCGGGCGGGTCCGGGACAGGCATGGCGACGCGCCGGAACGGGGCACGGGGCGGGGACGCACCGCCGCTTTCGCAAAACGGCGAGGCGACACCCGTTGCGCCGCTGCGCCCCGCCCGGTCGTGACCGGCGCCTGACGCGGCGCACGCCGGGTTTCGGCACGGTTAACGCTTTGCGGCCACGATCCGCGGCGTCCCGGCCGGGCCGGGCAGATTGCGAAACCGCCCCGCCCTCACCCAGGCGCCCCCCCCGCCCAAGGAGCTCAAGATGACCGACAAGTTCGATACCCATTCCCCCAGCCTGACCGCTCCCGCGAGCGGAGCGGATCCCGTGATCCCCAGCGACACGGCCAGCCTGCCCGTCGCATCGCGCGCCATCTATGTCGGCGGCGGCGGCGCGCTGGCCGTGGAACTGGTCGGAAGCCCCGAAGACGCCGTGGTGACGTTGCAGAACGTCCAGGCCGGCATGGTCTATCCCCTGCGCGTCCGCAGGGTGCGCGCCACCGGCACCACCGCCACCGGCCTCGTCTGTTTCTGGTAGATCCCGCCCTGCCAGGCGACCATCGCGCGCTCCGCCCCGGCGGGGCCCGCAGCAACGACACGCGGCAAAGCCCGTCCCTGCTCAATGCATCCGGTTGGCGAATTGCGCCTGCACGGTTCTGGTCAGGTCATTGAGCGAGAAGGGTTTCGGCAGGAAGACCGAGTTCGGGATGCGGCTCTTGTGGTCGGCCAGGGCATCCTCCGCATAGCCGGACACGAAAACGACCCGGGTGTCCGGCCGCGTCCTGAGGGCCTGGGTCACCCAGCTGGGCCCGTCCATGCCGGGCATGACCACATCCGTGACGAAGACATCGACTTCCAGGTCGTCATCCGACAGGGTCTCCAGCGCCTCCTCGGCATTTTCCGCCTCCAGCACCGTGTAGCCGCGCAGACGCAGCGCCCGCGAGGCAAAGGCGCGCACGGGTGCTTCATCCTCCACCAGCAGCACGACGCCTTCCGCCTGGATCGCCTGTTCCTGCACGTCGGGCAGGGACGGCTCCGCCGGGGCGGGGTCGCGCGGCACATAGGCCGGGAAATACAGGATGAAGCTGGTGCCGCGGCCCAGTTCGCTTTCCACGAAGATGAAGCCGCCGGTCTGCTTGACGATCCCGTAAGCGGTCGACAGGCCCAGGCCGGTGCCCTCGCCCGTGCGCTTGGTGGTATAGAAGGGTTCGAAGACCTTGGTCATCTTGTCCGGCGAGATCCCGACGCCGTGATCCATCACCTTCACCACCGAATAATCCCCCGCCGGGATGGCTGCGCGGTTGCGGCGAAGCTCGCGATCGAGCGTCTGGGCCTCGGTCTCGATGGTGATGCGGCCGCCGTCAGGCATGGCATCGCGCGAATTCACCACCAGGTTCATGATGACCTGTTCCAGCTGGCGCTTGTCGGCCCGGATGGGCGCGAGGTTCGGATCGTGCATCAGCTTCAGCGTGATCTTCTCGCCGACGAGCCGGTTCAGCAGATGCGTCAGCTCCGACAGGGTATCGCGCAGGTCGACCACCTCGGGCTGGAGCGTCTGCTTGCGCGAGAAGGCGAGCAGCTGCCCGACCAGCGAGGCGGCGCGGTTGGTGTTCTGATGGATCTGGACGAGATCGGCATATTCCGGATCGCCCTGCTCATGCCGCAGCAGCAGCAGGTCGCAATGGCCCGAAATCGCGGTCAGCAAGTTGTTGAAATCATGCGCCACGCCACCGGCAAGCTGACCGATGGCCTGCATCTTCTGGCTCTGGACGAACTGCGCCTCCAGGGTCTTCAGCTCGGTCGCGTCATTGAGCACGGCGATCAGATCCGCCTGTTCCCGGTCCGGCAGAGGCTTGAGCGTGACCTGGACGAAGACATCCTTGGTCTGCTTGGTCACCTGCAGGAATTCCGACCGGTTCAGCCCGCGGCCCTCGACCGCATCCTGCAGCCAGTCCGTCACCGAGCGGCCGAGACCGGAAACCAGTTCCGGCAACCGGCGCCCCGGCGGAATCTCGTCCTCCAGCAAGTCGCGCGCGCCGCGATTGGCCAGCAGGATCTCGCCGTTTCCGTCAAGTTTCAAAAGCGGCACCGGCAGGGTCTCGAACAGCCGGGGGTCGTCCGCTCCGCCGGAAGCGAGCGGCAGAAGATAGACATCCCGGCCGATCGTCGTGTCATGGAAGAAGACCTGCATCAGGCAGGGGCCAAGGGCGGTCTGCACCATCTGGGATCCGCCCGAGACCTGGGGCAGCTCCGCCATGACCTGTTCCAGCCGCGACGCCTCCCTGTCCAGGAGGACCTGCATCGCGCGGTTGCGGCAGATCACCAGCCCGGAGGCCGAAAGCCGCATCATGGCGATGTCGAGCGTATCGAAATCGGGCGGCTGCTGCGCCGAGCTTTCCTCGATCCGCCACAGGAACCGGTCATCATCGGCCCGCAGCACCGACAGATTGACGATCCGCCCGATCGCGGCCCGGGTCTCGCGGGCATGTCCCTGCTGCGCGGCCCGCGACAGCAGATCGGCGGCCAGCCGGGCATGATCGGCCACGATCTCGCGCAGGAGCGGCGAGACGAGGCCCGAGGCCTCCTCCGGGAAGAACTTCCGCGCCTCCTCGTTGCGCCAGCGGATGCGCCCCGCCCCGTCGGTGGCGACGGCCGGGACCGGATCGCGCGCCAGCATCCTGCGCAACGTGCCATCGACCTCGGCGCGGAGACGCATCTGCAGCGCCGCGAGGCCCAGCACCGCCGCTGCCAGCGCCGCGAAGGTCACGGCCGCCGTCGCCGCCAGCATCCATTCGGGGCGGGGAAACAGCCAGGCCGCGGTCGCGAGAAGCACGAGCGCCAGCAGCAGAAGCGGCCGCGCCCCGCCGCGGAACCGCAGGCAGGCCCGCCGAAGCGGCGCGGGGATCTCCAGGGACGTGACGCTCAACACAGCCTCCGTGGCCGAATCCGATGCCCCAGTTAGGCGCACCATTGGTTAAGCGCATCTTACGGAAACTCTGGCCGGGAAAGGTTAACGGAACCCGGATGAGCGGAATTCAGGCCGTCCTGCGGAAGACCGAGACGAAATAGCCGTCCGCCAGGGCATCGGGCAGCCGCGTGCAGGCGGATTGCGCCGCGAAGTCCGGATGCCGGGCCAGGAAGGCCTCTGCCTGATCCTCGTTCTCCCCGCGCAGCAGCGAGCAGGTCGCCTGCACCAGATATCCGCCGGGGCGCACCAGCTGCGCCGCCCGGTCGAGGATCTGCGCCTGCAGGGCGATCGTCTCCTCCAGGTCCTGCGGGGTCAGGCGCCATTTGGCATCCGGGGCCCGCCGCCAGGTGCCGCTGCCGCTGCAGGGCACATCGGCCAGAACCGTATCGCAGACCGGCAGCCGCCCGCCCGGCTGATGCAGCGCGACAGGGGTGCCGGCCCGCGCCGCGCGGGCGGGAAGATCGGCCATGCGCCGCGGCAGGCCGTCATGGGCATGGAACTCCCCGGCGACCCGCGCCGCCACGGCCAGGACCTTGCCGCCGCCGCCCGCGCAGTAATCCAGCAGCGACTGCCCCGGCTCCAGCGGCACCTGATCCGCGACCCATTGCGAGCCGGGATCCTGCATCTCGAACAGCCCGTCATGGTATTCGGCCGTCTGCACCAGCCCGCGCGGCCGGCCGGGCGCCACCAGCGCCGAAGGGCTGCGCGGATCGGGACGGGTCGCGATGCCCTGCGCCTCCAGCCGGGCCGCCAGGGCCTCGCGGGGGATGCGCCCCAGATGCACGCGGATCCCGGCCGGGGCCGCATCGCGCTGGATCTCCCAGGCGGCGCGGATCGCGGCATCCTGCGCCGCGCCCGACAGGTCCCACAGCCAGTCCGGGCAATCCGCCGCCTCGGCCCCCGCCCGGGGCGGGCGGCCCTCCGCGGCCTCGGCCGCGGAAAGCGGCGCCGGAGCATGGCCCTGCCCGGTGAAGACCGCCGCCGGATCGGTCCCGGCCGCGCGCAGCAAGCCCAGGATCAGCCCGCGCCCGCTCAGCGCCCCCCCCGTCGCGGCAAGGCTGCGCCGGCGGCGCAGCGCATCGAAGACATGGTCGCGGATGGCGGCGCGATCCTTCGAGCCGGCGAAGCGGCTGGAGCGGGCCCAGCCGGTCAGCACCTTTTCGGCCGGTTCCCCGGCCAGCACCCGGTCGAGGATCCCGATGGCGGCGGCAAGGCGGGCTTCTGGGGTCACGGGCAGGTCCTTTCAGGGCAAGAAAAAGGGCCGGAGCCGCGTCAGCGGTTCCGGCCCCCCGATAGCGTCAGGACGGATCAGCCCTGGGCAGCCTTGGCGACTTCGGCGGCGAAGTCTTCCTCGACCTTCTCGATGCCTTCGCCGACCTCGATGCGGGCAAAGCCGGTCACTTCGACGCCCGCTTCCTTGGCGGCCGCGCCGACGGTCAGGTCGGGATTGATGACGAAGGCCTGGTTCAGCAGCGTGACCTCGGAGAAGAATTTCTTCATCCGGCCCTCGATCATCTTCTCGATGACCGCTTCGGGCTTGCCGGATTCACGGGCCTGCTCGGTCAGCACGGTCTTCTCGCGCTCCACCAGCTCCGGGTTGATATCGGCCTCGGAGAGCGATGCGGGGTTGATCGCGGCGACATGCATGGCGACCTGGCGGCCGAAGGCCTCGTTCTCGCCCGACAGCGCGACCAGCACGCCGATCTTGCCCATGCCGTCGGCCGCGGCATTGTGCACGTAGGAGACGACGGAGGCGCCTTCCAGGGCAGCCATGCGGCGCAGGGTCATGTTCTCGCCGATGGTGGCGATCTTGTCGGTCAGCGTCGCCTCGACGGACTTGCCGCCCAGATCGGCCGCGTTCAGCGCCTCGACATCCGACACGTTCAGCGCCGCGACGGAGATCGCCTTGACCATGGACTGGAACTCGGCGTTCTTGGCGACGAAGTCGGTTTCGGAGTTCACCTCGACGGCGACGCCCTTGCCGCCCTCGACGGCGACGGCGACCAGGCCCTCGGCGGCGGTGCGGCCGGATTTCTTGGCGGCCTTGGCCAGACCCTTGGTGCGAAGCCAGTCAACCGCGGCTTCCATGTCGCCATCGGTCTCGGTCAGCGCCTTCTTGGCGTCCATCATGCCGGCGCCGGTCTTGTCGCGAAGTTCCTTCACCAGTGCTGCGGTAATCGCCATGGTGCTCTCCTCGTTTTCGTCTGGATCCCCTGCGGAGCTATCCGCGGGTCATGTCAATCGTGTAACGGGGGCCGCCAGGGCCCCCGCGACGGATCAGCCCTGGGCCGGTTCTTCGGCCAGCGCCGGCTCTTCGGCCGCGCCCAGGTCTTCCTCGGCCAGTTCCTCGAACTCGCCCAGATCGATGCCTGCCGCGCCCATCTGCGCGGTCATGCCGTCCAGCGCGGCACGCGCGACCAGGTCGCAATACAGGCCGATGGCGCGCGCCGCGTCATCGTTGCCGGGGATGACATAGTCGACGCCCTCGGGCGAGCAGTTGGTGTCGACGACCGCGACGACCGGGATGCCCAGCTTCTTGGCCTCGAGGATGGCCAGGTCCTCTTTCTTGACGTCGATGATGAACAGCATGTCCGGCACGCCGCCCATTTCGCGGATCCCGCCCAGCGAGGCCTGCAGCTTGGTCTGCTCGCGCTCCATGGAGAGGCGCTCGCGCTTGGTCAGGCCCTCGGCGCCGACGGCCATCTGCTCGTCGATGGCCTTCAGGCGGTTGATCGACTGGGAGACGGTCTTCCAGTTGGTCAGCGTGCCGCCCAGCCAGCGGTGGTTCATGTAGTACTGCGCGCATTTCTCCGCGGCATCGGCGATCGGCTTCTGCGCCTGGCGCTTGGTGCCGACGAACAGCACGCGGCCGCCCTTGGCGACGGTTTCCTTGACGGCCTGCAGAGCGGCGTCCAGCATCGGGACGGTCTGGGTGAGGTCGAGGATGTGGATGCCGTTGCGTTCACCGTAGATGAATTCCTGCATCCGCGGGTTCCAGCGCTGCGTCTGGTGCCCGAAGTGGACGCCAGCTTCCAGCAGCTGGCGCATGGTGAAATCTACGCTCATGTCCTGTCCTTTCCGGTTTGAGCCTTGGCAGGGTCTTTGAGGGGCGGATGCCCCAACCGGTGGACCTGACGGGGATGTCTCCCCCGAAAGGCCCGGACCCTGCCTGCGAGATGGACGCGCCTATAGAGCCTTCCGGCGCCGGACGCAAGCACCATCGCCGCGGCCGCGTCCGGCACGGGCGCCCGCGCCATCCCGCCCGGGCCCGCCGCCCCTTCCCGCGCTGACGCTTTGCGGGAACAATCGGCGGCAAAGCGCCGGAGCGCCGCAGGAAAGCCTTGCACCCGCGCGGCTGCGCGGCCAATGGATCGGCCATGACCCCGAACAGACACATCCTTTGCATCGGCTCGGCGCTGTGGGACACGATCGGCCGTCACGAGCAGGTGATGGAGGCCGGCCAGGACCGTCCCGGCCGCATCCGCCGCGTCCCCGGGGGCGTCGCGCTGAACATCGCCATGGCGCTGGCCCGGCTGGGCATGGCGCCCCAGGTGCTGACCGTGCTGGGCACCGATGCGGAGGGCGACACGCTGGCCGCGGCCTGCGCGCGCCGGGGCGTCGACCTGGCGCTGGCGCTGCGGCGCGCGGACCTTCCCACGGATGCCTACATGGCCGTCGAGGGGGCGAACGGGCTGATCGCCGCCATTGCCGACGCGCATTCGCTGGAAGCGGCGGGCGACGCCATCCTCGCGCCGCTGGAGGACGGTCGGCTGGGCAGCCCGGCCTTTCCCTATGGCGGGACCATCGCGCTGGACGGCAACCTGACCGCCGCGCTCTTGGGCGTGATCGCGGCCAGCCCCCTCTTCGCCGCCGCCGACCTGCGCATCGCGCCTGCCAGCCCCGGCAAGGCCGACCGGCTCACCGCCTTTCTCGCGGGGGGGCGCGGCACGCTCTATGTCAACCGCGAGGAGGCGAACCTGCTGTCGGGCTGCAACGCCCCCGATGCCGGGGGCGCGGCGCGCGCGCTGCTGAAGGCCGGGGCGGAACGCTGCATCGTCACCGACGGGATCGGCGAGGCTGTGGACCTGTCGGCGACCAACTGCTACCGCGCCACCCCGCCGCTGGTGGAGCCCCGCCGCGTCACCGGCGCGGGCGACACGCTGATGGCGGTGCATATCGCCGCCGAACTTCAGGGCATGGGCCGCGGCGAGGCCCTGGCCCATGCCACGCAATCCGCCGCCCGTTACGTTGCCGGAGAGGACATCTCATGACGCTCGAGATCCGCTATTCGTCCGAAGTCGCCGCCGCGCGCCAGTTCGGCGCGCCCGTCGTCGCCCTGGAAAGCACGATCATCACCCACGGGATGCCCTTCCCGCGCAACCTGGAAACCGCGCGCGCGGTGGAAAACGACATCCGCCAGGCCGGGGCCGTGCCCGCCACGATCGCGGTGATCGACGGCGTGCTGCATGTCGGGCTGGACGGTCCCGCGCTGGAGGCGCTGGCGCAGCGCAGCGATGTCGCCAAGCTCAGCCGCGCCGACCTGGCGGTGGCGCTGTCCACCGGCGCCACGGGCGCGACCACGGTCGCCGCCACGATGATCGCGGCGCAGGCGGCGGGCATCGGGGTCTTCGCCACCGGCGGGATCGGCGGCGTGCATCGCGGCGCCGAGGAAAGCTTCGACATCTCCGCCGATCTGCAGGAACTGGCCCAGACGCCGGTGACCGTGGTCTGCGCGGGGGCGAAGGCGATCCTGGACATTCCCAAGACGCTGGAGGTCCTGGAGACCCTGGGCGTGCCGGTGATCGCCTACGGGCAGGATGCCCTGCCCGCCTTCTGGTCGCGCGACAGCGGCCTGGCCGCGCCGCTGCGCATGGACGACCCCGCCGCCATTGCCGCCGCCGCGAAGATGCGCGCGGCGCTCGGCCTGCCCGGCGGGCAGCTGGTCGCCAACCCGGTGCCCCCGGCCGAGGAGATCCCGGCGGCGGAACTGCAGCCGGTGATCGCCCGGGCAAATGACGAGGCCGCCGCGCAGGGCATCCAGGGAAAGGCCGTCACGCCCTTCCTGCTGGGCCGCATCCTCGAGCTCACCGGCGGCCGGTCGCTGGAGACGAATATCGCGCTGGTGCGCAACAACGCCCGGCTGGCCGCGGCCATTGCCAAAGAATTCACCAGACAGGGCTGAGCCCGCCGCGGCGGCGCCCCGCCCGCGCCGCCGCCCATTGTGCGCCCTGCCCGCAGGGCCTAAATTCCGGCAGAGGCCCCCCTGCGCCCCGAGGATCCCCGTTTCCAGATGCTAGAGCCCTTCGAAGACCCCAATCAGCCCTCCCGGCCGCGCAAGCACCGGATGCTGGCCAGCCTGCGCGCCAGTTTCCTGACCGGCCTGGTGGTGATCGCGCCGATCGGCCTGACCATCTACCTGATCTGGACGGTGGTGGGCTGGATCGACGGATTCGTGCTGCCGCTGGTGCCCGCGCGGTTCAATCCCGAACAGTATATCGGGATCAACCTGCGCGGCGTCGGCGTCATCTTCCTGCTGCTCTTCACCATCTTCGTCGGCTGGGTCGCCAAGGGCATCATCGGCCGGTCGCTGATCAATGCGGCCGAGGAGCTGGTCGGGCAGATGCCGGTCGTGCGGTCGATCTATAACGGGCTGAAGCAGATCGCCGAGACGGTCTTCGCCCAGCAGGATACCAGTTTCGACCGCGCCTGCATGATCGAGTATCCGCGCCGCGGCGTCTGGGCGCTCGGCTTCATCTCCACGCCCGCCAAGGGCGAGATCAACCGCCGCGCGCCCTGCGACGACGACCTGCTGTCGGTCTTCGTGCCGACCACGCCCAACCCGACCTCGGGCTTCCTGCTGTATTTCCCGCGCCGCGACGTGATCGAGCTGGACATGAGCGTCGAGGACGCGGCCAAGCTGGTGATCTCGGCCGGGCTGGTCTATCCGCCCGAGCGCCCCGGCGCGGCGACCCCGCCGGAATCCGCCCCGGCGGAACCGGGGCTGGTCGAGATGCAGGACAAGGCCGTGGCGGCCGGGCGCGGCTGAGCATCGCGGCGGGCGCGGTGAAAGTGGGGCGCAGCCGCGCCGCCCTGCATCCCTGCGCGAAGAGGAAGACGACGGAACCGCCGACCGCCCCCGGCGCGCAGTGCCGAGAGGCTGCCCGGAAGGATGCAGCATCCGGGAAGACATGCGCATTCGGCAGCGCCCGCCGCCGGAGGGGTCACTTGCAGATGCAGGCAGGACAGAAGGGGAAAGTGCAGGTTTCTGTTGCCAGGTACCTGCGAACCCCGCCTTACGCTGCTAGGCGCAAGGGCTTAAATTTCGGCGTTTCGCACAGCTTACGCTGCGAGAGCCACCGGAGCACGATTGTTGTTGGCAATTATGCTTAGCGAACCGATAACGGTGGTATCTCACCGGGACAAAGCTAACACCTTTAGACGTCCGTCGATCCTGTTTCGGCCCCAATCGTCCCCCCAACAAAGGGATATATGGTGGAGCCGCCGGGTACCGCCCCCGGGTCCGATCCGTTTATTACGTGCGCGTTTATGCCCATAGTCCCGAAGGACAATCCGGAATATAGGCCCCGCGCCGCGGGTGTTCAAGGGGCAATCCGCAACGGAACAACATCGAATGGGCTGCAACGGGCGCGGCTGCGCGTGCCCCGCAGGCCCGGCGGCATGCCTGAAAAAACCGCCATTGGCGAAAATTTCCGCTGCGCCGGGGGGAAGGGGTTGTTAATGACTCGTCAAGGGCTCCGCGCGGGCCATAGTCCAGTCAAAGAACAGCTTACAGGGAAGGTGCCCGCATGGGAATTTTGGACAGTTTCTTCAACCTGATAAACGATCTGACCTGGGGCTGGGCGCTGATCCCCTTCCTCGTCGTGCTGGGCGTTTTCTTCACGCTGGTCTCGGATTTCGTCCAGATCCGTTTCTTCCGCCGGATGTTCGCGGTCCTCAAGGGCGATCCCGAGGCCCGCAAGCAGGGCCATGTCAGTTCGCGCGAGGCGCTGCTGGTCTCGGTCGGCGGCCGGGTCGGCGGCGGCAACATCGCGGGCGTGGCCGTGGCGATCACCGTCGGCGGCCCGGGCGCAGTGTTCTGGATGTGGATGATCGCGCTGGTCGGCATGGCCACCAGCCTGATCGAATGCCTGCTGGCCCAGACCTTCAAGGAGGCCCAGTCCGACGGCACCTATCGCGGCGGGCCCGCGCGCTACATCACCCAGGGGCTGGGGCCGGAATTCCGCTGGCTGGCGGTCGTCTACTCGATCTGCCTGATCGCCGCCTTCGCGCTCGGGTTCAACGCGTTCCAGGGCAATACCGTGGCCGGGGCCTTCGAGGAATCACTGGGCACGCCGCGGCTTTATACCGGCGTCCTGCTGGCGGGGATCGCGGGTCTGGTCGTCTATGGCGGCATCCGCCGCATCGCGCGCGTGGCCGATGTCATCATCCCGATCATGGCGATCGGCTATCTGGGCATGGCCGCGATCGTCGTGCTGATCAACATCCTGCATGTCCCCGCGATGATCATCGACATCGTCGCCAATGCCTTCGGCCTGCGCGAGGCGGTGGCGGGCGGCATGGGCGCGGCCATCGCGCAGGGCCTGCGCCGCGGGCTCTTCTCCAACGAGGCCGGGCTGGGCTCCGCCCCCAACGTGGCCGCCGTCGCCTATGTGCCGCATCCGGTGTCGCAGGGGATCGTGCAGTCGCTGTCGGTCTTCATCGACACGATCATCATCTGCTCCTGCACCGCCTTCATGATCCTCTTGAGCGATGTCTACCAGCCGGGCGCCGAGGACATGGACGGGGTGGTCCTGACCCAGCAGGCCCTGGCCAGCCATGTCGGCGGCTGGTCCAGCTATTTCCTGACGGCGGCGGTGCTGCTCTTCTCCTTCTCCTCCATCATCTACAACTACTATCTGGGAGAGAACGCGCTGAGCTTCCTGACCGGCAATCCGATGGCGCTGCACGGGCTGCGGATCCTCGTGATCGTGCTGGTCTTCTTCGGGGCGAATGCGCCGGATGCGCTGTATGTCTTCAACTTCTCCGACCCGATGATGGGGGTGCTGGCGCTGGTCAACCTGGTGGCGCTGGCTATGCTGTTTCCCACCGCGATGCGGGTGCTGAAGGATTACCGCGCCCAGCTGGCCGCCGGGCGCGAGCCGGTCTTCGACCCGGAGGCCTTCCCCGACCTGGCGCTGGACAAGGCCGCCTGGACCGATGCCGGCGAGGATATCCGCCGCGACTGACGGCTTGACCTTCGTCTTGCCGCCCTAGCTTCTACCCGCGCATCTGCGAAGGGGACGGGCATGGGCGGCAAGGCGGTGATCTGGTGGGTCCGCAAGGATCTGAGGCTGGCGGACAATCCCTGCCTTTCGGCGGCGCTGGCCGCCGGGGGGCCGGTCATCCCGGTGGCGATCCTCGACCCGCTGCATGACAGCTGGGGCGCGGCGCCGCGGTTCCGCTGGGGGCTGGGGCTCGGCCGGTTCGCCGAAACGCTGGAGCAGATCGGCGGACGGCTGATCCTGCGCCGCGGCGATCCTCTGGAGATCCTGAAGGAGCTGGCCGAGGATTGCGGGGCCGGGGCGGTGGCGTGGTCGCGCCATTACGATCCCGGCTGCATCGAGCGGGACACCCGGGTCAAGGCCGAGCTGGAAAAGGCCGGACTGGCGGCCAAGAGCCATCCCGGCCACCTGCTGTTCGAGCCCTGGCGGGTCGAGACAAAGACCGGCGGGCATTACAAGGTCTTCACCCCGATGTGGAAGGCGCTGCGCGGCAGCGACCTGCCCGAGCCGGAGCGGGCGCCCGCGCGCTGGCCCGCACCAGACCGCTGGCCCGCGACCGACAGTCTGGAGGACTGGGCGCTTGGCGCCCCCATGCACCGTGCCATGCCGATCCTGAAAGGGCATCAGCGCGTCGGGGAGGCGGCGGCAGGCGACCGGCTGGCGTGGTTCCTCGACGAGGCGGTGGAGCAGTATGACGCCGATCGCGACATTCCCGGCGAGGACGGCACCTCGCGGATGAGCCCGCACCTGGCCTGGGGCGAAATCGGGCCGCGCAGCCTCTGGCATGCCGCTCTGCGCCGCCGCGAGGAGGGCTCGAAAGGGGCCGAGACCTTCCTGAAGGAACTGGTCTGGCGCGAATTCGCCTATCACCTGGCCTGGCACACGCCGCGCCTCACCCGGGACAATTGGCGCGAGGAATGGGATGCCTTCCCCTGGAACGAACGGGTGACCGCGAAGGTCCGCGCCTGGCAGCAGGGGCGCACCGGCATCCCCTTCGTCGATGCGGCGATGCGCGAGATGTGGGTGACCGGCACGATGCACAATCGCGGGCGGATGATCGTGGCCAGCTACCTGACCAAGCACCTGATGACCCATTGGCGCATCGGGATGCGCTGGTTCGAGGATTGCCTGACCGACTGGGACCCGGCCTCCAACGCGCTCGGCTGGCAATGGTCGGCCGGATCCGGCCCCGATGCGACGCCCTATTTCCGCGTCTTCAACCCGGTCACCCAGCTGGACCGCTTCGACCGGAACCGCCGCTATGCCGATGCCTGGATCGCCGAGGGGCGCCGCGATCCATCCGAGACGGCGCTCTCCTATTTCGAGGCGATCCCGGAAAGCTGGGGGCTGTCGCCATCCGATCCCTATCCCGATCCGGTGGTCACGCCCGAGGAGGGCCGCCGCGCCGCGCTGGAGGCCTATGAGGGCCGCAGCTTCTGAGGCCCGCATGCAGCAGGATGGCGGGCGCCGCCCCTGCCCCGCCCGTCCGCCATCGCAACCGCCGCGCGCACGGCCCGGCCCCCGCAAGGATCGTCTTGCCCCGTCACCGGACGAAGCGACACCGCCGCTGACCCCGCGACCCGGAAAATGCAGATCCCGTCGATCCGCGCCATATGATCCCGCCGGATCGGCGTTGTCGCGCAACCTGCGCCTGAGACGCGCCCCCCTCACCCCGCTGACGTCATGCCACGCGCATGATCTCGGCGGTGCCGCAAGCATCGAAGCGGGTCACGAGGGGTGCGCGGATGTGGATTTCCGCGGTCTGCCGGTCGGGGTCTCTGGCGATGATGCGCTCGCCGAAGCATTTCAGGCAGCGCATTCCGCCTCGATGCGGCTGCGGGCCTGGCCTCCCGCCCAACGCTTCCGGAAGGCCCTTCCGCAGTATCGTGTCGCGCAGGGTTTCGCTGCGGGCGCGTGCCGCCGGGCAGTCATCCTTCCATGGTCGCCCGTTCTCGCGGATCGGGATGACGGTGGGACAGCGGCGGGCGTTATAGGCGCCGTCGGCGGTCGCCGTGGCGGTCAGTGCGCCCTTGGGAACCCGGTCGAACAGCTCCGGAAGGATCGGACCGCCGCCGTCGCGGCTGGAGGCGAATTCCGCAGCGCGGATGTCGGATGTTGCCATGTCCATGGCCAGATGCACCCTGCGGTACTGGCGGCGGCGCAGGGTGCCATGCGTCCTCGCCAGCCACTCTCCGCCGCCCGGGAACTTGATCCCGGTGCGGTCGACCAGCAGGTTCAGAGGGTCACCTGGGCAGCGATAGGTGTGAACCGGCGTGCAATTTCGACCCCGTAGCGTGGTGATCGGCGTCCGAAATGACCCCCTTGCACTGATGTGGGTGACGCCCCCGAGATCATCGGGGCGCACGGTGTGGGATGTTGGGCGTGGAGAGGATAGCGCAGATCCGGCAGAGGCATGTTCAGGATTGGGGCATTGGGCCGCCATTGGTCCGAGGCCAGTGCCGGACAAGTCGATCAAGCAGATCTGCCGTGAACTGCGGGTGTCGCAGAACACGGCGCGCAGGGGGATCCGGTCGGGAGCGACGGAGCTCACCTATGAGCGCACCATTCAGTCATTGCCGAAGATCGGGCCCCGGAAAGACCTGCTTGGCGGGATGCTGGCGGTGAATGCGCGAAAGCCCAGGCGCGAGCGACCGACCCGCATCCGCATCCGCATCTGCGAGGAACTCCGGGCCCGAGGATATGATGGCGGCCATGATGCGGCCCGGCGATACGCGGCGACGTGGTCCAATGAGGAAGAGGAGGCATCTGCCGCCGCCTTCGTGCCGTCGCGCCGAAAGCGCGCCTTCGGCACGACGCGTCGATCCGGGGGAAGCCTGCCGGTTCGACCGGAGCCATGGGATCGGGGTGATCGATGGCGCGGCGACCACGGTGAAGGTGGCGCATGTCCGCCTCTGCCACGGCCGGATGCTCTTCGTCCGGGCCTACCCGCGCAAGAGTGAGCCATGTGGTCGCCATGGTTCGAGACACATGGCGAACGGAGATGGCGTTCGACGCCCAGGACAAAGCCTTCGCCTTCTTCGGCGGCGCCTGCGCGCGGGGCATCTACGACAGCGGTCATTGATCCGCCATTGGTCCGAGGGCAATGGACGCGAAGACGGCGGCGGAGACGATCTCCGCCGGCCGCGACCGCGCCTGCAACCGCCGGTTCCAGCAGATGTGCGGGCATTATCTCGTCGATCCGCCGTCGATTGGGCTCGGACCAATGACGCCTCAATGGACGACCTTCGGGCGCGACAATGCCGTCTGCGACCCGTTGCACGACATTCCGGTTCTGGCTCGCAAGCCCGGTGCCCTCCGGAACGGCGCCCCCTTCAAGGACCGGGACCTGCCGCCGACGACCGGCAGATGGTCCGGATCCTCAGCATGATCCCGATCGATGGGCTGGATGCGGTGGATCCTGCCTGTGCCGAGGCCCTGAGCGAAGGGGCCCCCGCGGCCTCGGTCGTCATCAACATCCTGGCCCGGCATCGGTAGCCGCCACCGCCGCCGACCATCGATACGCCGGCCGCGTCACGCTGGAAGCGTGCCTTCGGCACGACGCGACTGACCTGCAAGCCCGTCGCCGATTGCAAACGCCACGACAGCCTCGGGAGACCCGACCATGGAAAGATCACGGGTCTGGACGCGTCACGCCGAAGGCGTGCCTCGGGCACGACCCGGCCGAAGCTCTACGGCAGGAAGACCGCCTGTAATGAGATCATCACCACGGCGGTGCAGCGTCAGCACGAGCCGCAACAGATCGTCGGCGACCTGCTGAATGCCGGGATCAGTGAGAATGAGCCGACGAGGCGCCACCGGTCCGAGCCCGGCGGCGAATGGCGCGCTCGATCAAATGCCAGATGACGATTGCCAGGCTGCCTCTGGCGAAAGAGGTCGACGCGTTCAGCTTCGAGGAGACGCCGGTCAACGAGATGCCGGTGCGCGATCTGGCCGCCGGGGAGTTTCTCGAACAGCAACGCAATGTCGTCCTCATCAGCGGCACCGGAACCGGCAAATCGCACCTTGCCGTCAGCATCGCCCGGGCCTGCATCCGGCGCGGCAAACGGCTCCGCTTTGCAGATCGAAGCGCGGTGCCGTGCGCAGCCCGAGCATTCACAGAGTTGGTTCCCGGAAACGATGCGAACCTCTTCCTGAGCCCGGCTTCATCCCACAGCCAAGAAACCACGGCTGTCCCGGAATACCCTGCGCCCGACCTCTAGCAGGGCGCTGAAATAGTCGATTTCCCCGAAATCGGAAAAATGCATGTCCTGCGCCCGTGCCGCAGATTGCCCCGACGGCCGGGGCAAGGGCGCCGATCTTCGGAGAGCTCCGGATCTGATCGGGAAGCCATGACCGGCAACAAACCGTTGTCACGATATCCGGTCGAAATATCCGCTCAGGAAGGCGCGGCAGCGCTCGGACCGGGCGTTGCCGAAGACCTGTTCCGGCGCGCCATCCTCTTCCACCATGCCTTGATGCAGAAACACCGTGCGGCTCGAAACCTCGCGGGCAAAGCCCATTTCATGGGTGACGATGATCATCGTGCGGCCTTCCTCCGCGAGGTCGCGCATGACCTTGAGGACCTCGCCCACAAGCTCCGGGTCCAGCGCCGAGGTCGGCTCGTCGAAAAGCAGCGCGCGCGGTTTCTGCGCCAGGGCCCGCGCAATGGCGACACGCTGCTGCTGGCCGCCCGACAACTGGTTCGGCCAGGCGGCTGCCTTGTCTGCCAGACCGACCTTGTCCAGCAGCGCCATGGCCTCGTCGCGGCACTAGGTCTTGTTGCGGCGCTGCACGATCAGCGGCGCCTCGACCACATTCTGCAGGACGGTGCGGTGGGGCCACAGATTGAAGTTCTGGAACACGAAGCCCAGATCGCGCCGGATCGCGCGGGCCGTCCGCTCCTCGGCCCGGTTCAGCTTGCCGCCGCGGGGCGCAATGTGTTTTCCGCCCACAGAGATCGCACCGCTATCCGGGGTCTCGAGCATGGGAATGCAGCGCAGGAGCGTGCTCTTGCCCGATCCGCTGGCCCCGATGAGCGAGATGACATCGCCGTCTTGCGCCTTCAGGTCGATGCCGCGCAGCACCTTGTTCTCGCCAAAGCTCTTGTGCAGGCCCTTGACCGAGACCGCGGGACTTGTGTTGGTCATTGTCTTGCTCCGAATTGCCAGGGAGAAAGGGCGCGTTCGGCCCGGGACGTGGCGCGGGTGACGATCAGCGACAATACGAGGTAGATCAGCCCGGCGCAGAGGAAGATCTCGACCGCGCGCCAGGTTTCCGCCACGGCTTCGCGGGCGATACCGGTCACGTCCATCAGGCTGATCATGCTGACCAGCGCAGTGGATTTCAGCATCGAAATGATTTCGTTCGAATAGGCCGGCAGAGCTTGGCGCACCGCGATCGGCAGAGTCACGCGCCGCAGGATCTGAAGGGACGACATGCCGCTGACACGGGCGGCTTCCTGTGTGCCTCGCGGCACGGCCCGCAATCCGCCGCGCAGGATCTCGGAGGTGTAGGCGGCATCGTTCAGCATCAGGGCAATCAGCCCGCACCAGTAGGGTTCGCGCAGGAGCGGCCAGAGAAAGCTCGACCGGATGAATTCGAACTGCGCGATGCCGAAATAGATCATGAACAGCTGCACCAGCAGCGGCGTCCCCCGGAAGAAGAAGACATAGGTGCCCGCGATGGCGGTTCCGGTCCGGGTGGTCCGTGCGAGGTTGAGCAGCAGGGCGAGGACGAACCCGCCCAGGAGGGCGAGGAACGCAAGGTTCAGCGTCAGGGGAAGCCCCGACAGGAGATCCCGGAACAGCGAAGCGAAATAGGGAACATCCATCAGCGCGACGCTCCGGCGTATCCGGCCATGCTGCGGCGTTCCAGCAGGCGGAAGACCTGATCGGACAGGGTCGTGATGATCAGATAGATGATGGCGGCGGCGGTGTAGAACAGGAAATGCTCCTGCGTGGTGCCGGCGGCGATCGATACCTGGCGCATGGTCTCGACCAGCCCGGTCACGGAGACCAGCGCGCTTTCCTTGATCACCGACTGCCACTGGTTCCCCATGCCGGGGATCGCGGTGACCATGGCCTGGGGGGCGATCACGCGACGGAAGAGTTGCCAGCGCGTCATGCCCACCACGCGGCCGGCTTCCAGCGTGCCCTTCGGCACGGCCTGGTAGGCCCCGCGCAGCACCTCGGACTGGCCCGCACCCGAAATGAGCCCGATGGCCAGCATGCCTGCCGCGAACCCGCTGATGTCGAACGGCCCCTCGAAGCCGAGCGCGGTGCCGAAAAAGGCCACGACCTGCCGACCGCCGAAGTAGAACAGGAAGATCACCAGAAGATCCGGCACGCCACGCAGGACCACCACGTAGATCTCGGCGATACGGCGGGCCAGGGCGTTGCCCGACACCCGTCCGCAGACGGCCAGCGTGCCAAGCATGGTGCCCAGCAGGAAGGCCGAGAGCGAAACGGCGAGGGTCATGAGGCCGGCGCGCGCAAGCACCGGCCCCCATCCCTCGGGGCCGAAGCCCAGGAGATACAGTTCCGAAGTCATGCGCCCGTCAGTATTGCTGCGGAGTCACGACGAGGCCGAACCACTTCTGCGACAGTTCGGCCAGCGTGCCGTCGGCCACGATGCTCTCGAGACCCGCGTTCAGCGCCTCCTGCAACTCGGTGTCGCCCTTCTGGACAGCCAGGCCCGAGCCCGCGCCCATGATGCCGCCGATGAAGGTCGGGCCGGTGGCAGCGGCCTTGTCGCCGTTCTTCTCGAGGAAAGCCGCCACGTTGGTCAGGGACGCGATGCCCGCATCGATGCGGCCGATGCTGAGATCCTGGTACACGTCGGAACCGTTCGGGTAGGTGCGCACCTTCACCCCCTTGTCCTGCAGGTATTCCTCGAGGAAGGCCGACTGGATCGTCGCCTGCTGCACGCCCACGGTCTTGCCGTCAAGGACAGCAGCCACGGCCTCCACGGCCGGATCGATGCTGACCGGATCATCCAGCTGCGCGGTCGTGCCATTCATCGGAAGGTCGATCCCGGCCGAATTCATCACCACGAAGGTCGAGCCGCCGGTGGTGTAGGGGTGGGTGAAGTCCACGACTTCCTTGCGGGCGCCGGTGATGCTGACGCCGTCCACGATGGCATCGTACTTGCCATCGATCAGACCCTGGATCATGCCGTCCCAGGCCTGCGAGATCAGCTCGATCTTCAGGTTCTCGCGCTTGGCGATCTCGTTCACCAGATCGATCTCGAAACCGTAAAGCTCGCCGTTGGGCCGGGTCATGTTGGACGGAGGGAAAGCGCCCTCGGTCGCGATGACGATGGTGCGGCCGGTCATGTCGGCCGATGCGGCTGGGGCGGCCAGCAGCGCGGCGGAGAGGGCGGCACCGACAAGGGCGCGGGCGGTCTTGGTCATGTTCAGTCCTCTGTTGGGGTCTTGGTCTTGCACTGCTCAGCTAAGCAGTTCTCTGGCCATTCGGGTCAGAGCGATGGCGCTGTCCGCAATGCAGCTTTCGTTTGGCTGGTAGTCCGAATTGTGGACGCGGTCGTGGCGGCCGGGGGTCCGGGCGCCGACGAGAATCTGGATCGACGGCATTCGCTCGCTGAACAGCGAGAAGTCCTCCGCCCCGAAGTTCTTGGCCTCCGTGACGATGGGGGAAATGCCGAACTGCGCCTCTAATGCAATGGCCGCGCGATCGACCATCGCGTCATCGTTGATCAGCGCGGGAACGCCGCGGACATACTCCACCTCGGCTTCCAGGTTCATGGCGGCCGCGGCATTCGTGCAAATCCGGCGGAACGACTCTTCGACCCGGTCGCGCGACTCGGCGCTGCGGCAGCGGGCCGTGCCCTCGAACATGCAGTCGTCGGGGATGATGTTCTGCGTCTCGCCGCCGACGATGTGGCCGATGGTCAGGACAGCGGACAGGGCCGGATCCATTTCGCGCGATATGATGGTCTGCAGCTGGGTGATCACATGGGCGGCGCCGATGATCGGGTCGTTGGCCGCATGGGGCCGGGCCGCATGACCGGACTTGCCGCGGATCGTCACCTTGAACTCGTCGCTGGAGGCGGTGCCCGCACCGCGGTTCAGCATGAGCTTCCCGGCTTCCAGCTCGGGGCGGTTGTGGAAGGCGATGGACATGTCCGCACCTTCGGCCGCGCCGTCCGCAATCATGGCCGCGGCGCCGCTTTCCAGCGTTTCCTCGGCAGGCTGGAAGATCAGGCGCACGGTGCCGCGCAGCTGCGGGGCCAGCGCTTTCAGCGCATGAGCCGCCCCCAGCAGCGCCGATGTGTGAAGGTCGTGGCCGCAGGCATGCATCTTGCCGGGGACCGTCGAGGCAAAGGGCAGCCCGGTCATCTCCTGGATCGGCAGGGCGTCCATGTCGGCACGCAGGATCAGGCAGGGACCGGGGGCGCCGCATTCGATTTCGGCCATGACGCCGGTGCGCCCTACGCCCGTCCGCGGCTCCAGCCCGATGGCGCGCAGCTCGTCAGCGACCTTGGCAGCGGTGCGGACGGTGTCGAAGCCGGTTTCGGGATGGGCGTGGATGTCGCGCCGGATTTCGATCATCCGCGCCTCGACCCGGCGGACGAGCGTTTCGATCTCGGGGCCGGGATCATTCGCAAAATCGTTCATCTGTATCCTTCCGTCTGCACGCAGAGCCGGTCCGCGGGCGGGCACTCGGGAATTTCCGGTTCGCGTGCGGGTCCCTATTTACGCCACTATTATACGTTTGTATAGTAATGCTGACAAGTTTGAGAACGTCCGGCTCTCGAAGCGCTCCTTTCGCGGCTTTCCGGTCGGCACTGCTCGGAAAATGAACACGCAGGACTCGATAGCTGCCGTGCCAGCCCCGGAAGCTGAGCCCCGCCATCACATGCAGGAGGAAGCCAGGTGACACGGCGCAGCTACCAACGCCTGGGTGAGGACGCCCGGCGCAACGCCCTGCTCGAGGCGACACTTGATTGCCTGGCCGAAGATGGGATGGGCGGTGCCAGCGTGCGAAAGATCGCCGAGCGCGCCGGCGTTTCGGCCGGCCTGATCCGCCATTACTTTTCATCCAAGGACGAGATGATTCACGAAGCCTATGCCTATCTGATGGGCCAGCTGACCGGCGCCGCAGCGGATTCGGCCCATGCCGCCTCCGAGGGCGCCAGCCAGGCACTGGCTCATTTCATCGCCGCGAATGTGATGCAGCCCAACCTCTCGTCCAGGAAGGTCTCGCTCTGGGCGACCTTCATCGGCCGCGTGCGCGCAGGCGCGCGCTACGCCGAGATCCACCGCGACAGCTACCGCGAGTTCCTCGACCTGCTCGAAGCGCTGATTCACCCCGTTCTGGTGCAGCACGGCCGGCCTGCCGCTCCCGCGGCCTGCCATGGCCATGCCATCGCGCTGAACGGGTTGATCGACGGCCTCTGGCTGGAAGGCTCGCTGGGTCACGGCCTCTATGACCCGGCCCGGCTCCCCGTCATCGCGCTGACCGCTGCCGAAGGCATCCTGCGCCTGCCCGACGGCACGCTGGTGCGCGCCATCGCTCCCTGACCACCAGCGCCGCCCAGGCCGGATCGGCGCGAAAGACCTCGAACAACAAGGACACCCCATGCGTTATGCAGCGATCACCCGCAGGCTGAAGGATCTGGGCGGCGACAAATGGGCGGTGCACAATGCCGCCCGCGCCCGCATCGATCGCGGCGAGGAGATCATCGAACTGACGATCGGCGAACCCGACATCCCCACCGATCCTGCCCTGATCGAGATCTGCGCCCGGTCGATGCGCGACGGTCGCACCCGCTATTCCAACGGCCGCGGCGAAGCGGGGCTGGTCCGGGCGCTGGTACGCACCTACGCACCCCGGCTGCCGGACATCGGTCCCGAGAACGTCCTGTGTTTCCCCGGCACCCAGACCGCGCTCTTTGCCGTGATGCTGGCCCTGGTCGAGGAAGGGGACGGCGTGCTGATCGGTGATCCCTACTACGCGACCTACGACGGAGTGGTCGAGGCGACCGGAGCCCATGTGCAGCCCGTTGCCCTGAAGATGGCGCATGGCTTCGTTCCGCAACCCGCCGACCTGCTGGCCGCCATCACGCCGGAAAGCCGCGTTCTGCTGCTGAACACGCCGCACAATCCCAGCGGTTCGGTCATCGACCGCGAGACCATGCAGGCCATCGGCGAAATCGCTATTGCCCACGATCTCTGGATCGTCTGCGACGAGGTTTACGAATCCCTGATCTTCCACGGCGAGTTCTGCTCTCCGCTGGCGTTCGAGGCGCTGCGCGAGCGCACCATCATTGTCTCGTCGATCTCGAAAAGCCATGCCGCGACGGGCTTCCGCAGCGGCTGGGCCGTGGGCCCGGCCGAGGCGATGCGCTTGGTGCTTCCGGTCTCGGAAACGATGCTTTTCGGCAACCAGCCCTTCATCGCGGACATGACCGAAGCGGCTCTGACAGGCGACTTCGACACCGCCGCCCGGCTTTGCGCCTCGCTGTCACGGCGGGCCGCGGCCTGCCAGGCGCGTTTCGACGCGGCGCCGGGGCTGTCGTCCTTCCCGCCGCAGGGCGGCATGTTCATGATGGTCGATGTCTCGGCCACCGGCCTGGGCGGCGAGGCTTTCGCCTGGCGCCTGCTGGAAGAGGAAGCCGTGGCCGTCATGCCGGGCGACAGCTTCGGGACCGAAGCCGCGCACCTGATCCGCCTCGGCCTGACCTTGCCCGATGACGAACTGGCCGAGGCCGTGCGGCGCATCGCAGCGCTGGCCGAACGCCTGTGTGCGGTCCGCGCCGAGGCCGTCACCCCCGCCTGACCGCGAAAAAGGCCGGAGCATCCCGCACCGGCCCTTTTCACATTTTGCCAAGACGGAAGGGATCAGTCGCGGTAATCCGGAGCGATCCGCTCCAGCAGCCGCAGATGCGCGGCCCATTCCAGTGCGATGTCGTCGTCTTCGCCCATCGGGCTTTCGTATTGCGTCGCGACATGAGCCGCCACGTCTGCAGGCACGGTGCGCAGAGGCTGGCCCATGGACAGAGTCGCCACCTGGATCTCGCAGGCACGCTCCATATAGAACATGGTGTTGAACATCGACGCCGCCGTCGCCCCGGTGGCCAGCAGCCCGTGGTTGCGCAGCACCAGCACCGGCTTGCCGCCGAGGCTGGCCACGATGCGCTCGCGCTCGCCCAGGTCCAGCGCAATGCCTTCGTAATCGTGGTAGGCGATCCGGCCGTGGAACTGCAGGGCGATCTGGTTCAGCGGCAGGAGCCCTTCCTCTAGCGTCGATACAGCCACGCCCGCGCGCGTGTGCGTGTGCATGATCCATGCGGCGTCATGGCTGGCGCGGTGGATGGCGGAATGGATGGTGAAGCCCGCCGGATTCACCGGATGAGGGCTGTCGCCGACCTTGTTGCCGTCCACATCGATCTTGACCAGCGAAGAGGCGGTGATCTCTTCCCAGGACCGGCCATAGGGGTTGATCAGGAAATGCCCGTCCTCGCCCGGAACGCGGGCAGTGATATGCGTATAGATCAGGTCGGTGAACCGGAAATGCCAGGCCAGCCGGTAGCAGGCGGCCAGCTCCTGGCGGACCTGCCATTCCTCGGCGCTCATGCCTGCGGGAGAATTGGGCGTCATTGCGCTCTCCTTCTGGATCAGTAGCCGCGCGCGCGCTCGACGCCGAGGCTGAGAGGGATGCAGTCCCGCAGTTCGCGCACGGTCGACAGGATTTGCGCGGCCACGACCGAAGGGATGGAATCGCTGGCGATATGGGGCGTGATGCGTAGACGGCCGTCCCGCCACCAGGGATGATCGGCGGGCAGCGGCTCCTTGCGGAAGACATCCAGCGTGGCGCCGGCCAGCTGTCCGCTGTCGAGGGCGGACAGCAGGTCCGCCTCGTTCAGGTGCTCGCCCCGCCCGATCTGCACCAGCCAGCCCCCGCGGGCCATGGCCGCGAACAGGGCGGCGTCCAGCACGTTTTCGGTGGCGGGCGTCAGCGGCAGGATGTTGATGACAAACCGCGCGCCGGTTACTGCTTCGATGATGCCCTCCGGGCCGGTGCAGTAGGTGACGCCGTCGATCGGATCCGCGGGCGTGCTGCGGCAGGCGACCCGCAGGCCGAAGCCGAGCGCGCGCAGCGCCTTCGTCACCGCAGCCCCCATGGTGCCGTTGCCCAGCACGGCGATCGTGGTGGCCTCGGGCGCATGCATCGGCAGCGGCGCCCAGCGGGCCTGCGCGGCCGAACCCGCAAGCTCGGCAAAGCCGCGCGACACATGCAGCACCTCGTACGCAGCGTAGCCCGCCATCAGCGCCGCCTGATGTGGGTCGCGCACCCGGGCGATGGCAACGCCTTCTGCCAAGCCGGGATTGCCGAGCAGATCGTTCACCCCCGCCCCGATGGACATTGCCAGCTCGAGGTTCGGATAAGCTGCAAGGCACTTTGCCTCGGGCAGCCAGCAGACCGCGAAGCGCACCCGGGCAGGATCGTCGATCTGCTCCGGTCGCAGGACCGCTATGTCCGGGTCCGCCCGCTCGAGTTCCGCGCCGTACAGGGATTGGAGGTCGAGCGTGGGGCTGAGATACACACCGAGAATCTGGTCAGAACCGGACATGGAGCGTCCTTCGTTGGAGTAGCTTCCCGCCTTTGTTATACGTTCGTATAGTTATCTGCAAGCATACGGAGCCGCGTTCCCTACGGGCGGCAGTGTTCCGGCAGCGCGTCGGGGAGGCTGTCCAGGAGCCGGGCCGCGCCGGTCAGGCTCGCGGGGTAGAAGGTTTCGCGCGGCAGCGCGATCACGCGGCTGCCGCGGCCTTCGAGAAAGGCGAGATACCCCGGCGCCACGGTGTCGAAGGCCTGTCGCGCGCTTTCCGCGGTTTCGCCGCGGCTGGCGAGAAAGGTGGTGAACAGGACGTCCGGCGCGATCGCTCCGGCGACCTCCGGGCTGAGCGCGGCGCGGTCCCTGCCCTCCGGCACCATCTCCAGCGCCGGCGAGGGCGCGAGGCCCGCCAGCCCCGCCGCGACCTCGACCGCCCCGTAGTGCCGCGCGAGGTCCAGCGTGCCGTCCCGCGCCGAGGCGTTCGCCAGCGCCCAGCTGCAGCCCCGGGATGGCAGCGCCAGCGCCTCCAGTTCCCCCAGCTTCGCCTCGAACAGCGTGCCGCGCCCCAGCCATTCCGCCACGCGCCGGTAGCGGTCCATCGGCGCCTCGTCGGTCTCGGGATCGAACAGCAGCACAGGCGCGATGGCGGCCAGCTGATCGCGCTGCGCCGCCACGTCGCCGAGGTTGCCGAGGATCAGATCGGGGTTCAGCGCCGCGATGCGCTCGGCGTCGATCTGCCCGTGCACCGACGCGAGCGGCACCTCGTCTTCGCCGAGACCGAAGAGATCGGAGGCGCCGCGCATGAACCGGGTGCCGTCCGCGGCGACGCGGTAGCTGCTCCCGGCCAGGGGCACGCCCAGTTCGTGCAGCATCACCGTCAGGGACCAGTCGTGCAGCGACACGACCCGCTGCGGATCACCGGGCACGGCGACGCGGTGCCCGGCGTCGTCGGTGACCTCCCGGGCAGCGGCTGGGGCGGCAAGGCAGAGGAACAGGGCGAGCCATCGGAACATGGGAAACCTTTCAGGCGGCAGGGCCGCGCTGGGAGAGGCGCGCGGCGAAGACGAAGACGAGGAAGCCGCCGACCGAGGTTGCGATGCCCGCGGGCACCGCCACCGGCGGCATCAGGCTGCGCCCGGCGGTGTCGGCCGCCAAGAGGACGCAGCTTCCGGTCAGCATGGCGCCGGGCAGGACGACGGTCATGCGTCCGCCGGTCAGGCGGCGGGCGACGTGGCCCGCGATCAGGCCCAGGAAAGAGACCGGCCCGCAGACCGCCACCACCGGCGCGGCCAGAGCCGCCGCCAGCAGCACCAGCACCGGCAGCAACAGCCGGGTTTCGATCCCGAGCGAGCGGGCGGTGTCGTCGCCCAGCAGGAGCGGGTCCAGCCAGCGCCCCGAAAGGAGCGCGAGCGGCAGCAGCACCGCCGCCCAGGCGGCCAGAAGCGCAAGATCCGCTGCCGACACGCCCGCGAGCGAGCCCCGCGACCAGACCGCGAGCCGCGCGTATTGCGCCATGCCGCCGCTGGTCATGATCAGCTCGGTGACGCTGCCCAGAAGCAGGTTGACGGCGATCCCGACCAGGATCAGCCCGCCCCCCGCGAGGCTGCGCCGCGCCGCCAGAAGAACCGCCGCCGCCGTGGCCATGGCGCCGAAGAGTCCCGCGGGCACCAGCGCGGCCCGGGGCAGATCGAACAGCGCGGCACCCGCGAGGATTGCCAGCACCCCGCCCTGCGACACGCCGAGCAGCCCCGGATCGGCCAGACCGTTGCGCGCCACCACCTGCAGCAGCAGGCCAGAGGCCGAGATCATCGCGCCGGCCAGAAGGGCCGCGCCGATGCGCGGCAGGCGCAGCGCCTCCAGCCGCGCGGCCACCGGGTCCGCCGAGGCTCCGGGCCAGAGCGCGTCCAGCCGCTCTGCCGCGCTCGCCTCGGTCAGCCCCTGTCCCAGCGCCCACCAGACCAGGGCGGCGCAGGCGGCGGGGGCCAGGATAAGCAGGACACGCCTCATTCCAGGCCCCTCCGGCCCAGCCGCAGCAACAGCGCCAGGAACGCTGCGCCGCCGATCAGCCCCATGACGGTGCCGGTGATCATCACCTGCGGCGCCATCAGGCAGCGCGCCAGGATGTCGGCCAGGATCAGCATCGCAGGCCCCAGCAGGAGACAGCCGGCAAGCGGCGCGGGTCCGGCTTCGCCCAGCAGCAGCCGCGCCATGTGCGGCACCACCAGGCCGAGAAACCCGATCGGCCCCACCGTCGCCACCGCCGCCACGGCCAGCACCACGGCCAGCGCAACCGTCATCCAGGTGACCGCGCCCGCGGCCAGGCCCAGGGCCCGCGCGGTGTCGTCGCCGGCCGCCAGCAGGTCGGTGGTCCGCGACAGCGCCAGAAGCCCGGCGGCCGCCGCCGCGGCCGGGCCTGCCGTCAGGGGCAGCGCGCGGCTGTCCTGCAGCCCGATGTCGCCGACGAGCCAGCGCATCAGCCCGTCGAAAGCCTGCGGGTCGAGCGAGACGAGGAAGGTCGTCAGCGCGCCGCAGAGCATCGACACCATGGAGCCCGCCAGCACGAGATCCAGCCGCGGATCGCCCTGTCCAGCGATCAGCCGCGACAACGCCAGCGTCGCCATGAGCGCGGTACCGGCGCCCGCCGTGGCGGGCAAAAGCAGGCTGCCGCCCCGGAGCGCCAGGAAGAACTGGCCCGCCACGACCGCCAGCGCGGCGCCGCCGCTGATGCCGAGCGTCGAGGGGGACACTAGCGGGTTGCGCAGGACTTTCTGCAGCGCGAAGCCCGCCACCGCCAGCGCTGCCCCGGCGAAGGCCGCCACTTCAAGCCGCGGCAGGCGCTGCCGCAGCACGACTGTCTCCAGAAAGCCGTCCGAGGGGGCGGCCAGGGCCGACAGAACGGTGCCGGGCGGGATCCATACCGCGCCGAAGCTCTGATGCACCGCCGCAAGCCCGACGCAGAGAACCGCAAGCAGCGCGAGGGTGAACGGGTGCCGCGCCGGATCAGTCACGAGGCACCGGGAAGATCGCGGGCCCGTCCCGCAGCAGCCGCGCGGAGACGCCGAAGACCCGCGCCAGGGCGGCGGCGTCCAGCACCTGAGCCGCCGGGCCGATGCCGTCGAGCCGCCCCTCGTGCAGCACCGCCAGCCGGTCGGCATAGAGCGAGGCCAGCGAGAAATCGTGCAGCACCGCGACCACCGCCCGTCCTTCTGCGGCGGCCCTCCGGGCCCGGCCGAGCAATCCGAACTGGTGGCGCAGGTCGAGATAGGTCGTCGGCTCGTCCAGAAGCAGGACGTCGCCGCCCTGCGCCAGGGTCATCGCCATGCGCGCCCGCTGCGCCTGTCCGCCCGAGAGCGTGTTCACCGGCCGGCCGGCCAGTGCGGCAACCTCGGCATCCTCCATCGCCTGCGCCACCGCGGCGCGATCGGCGGCGCTGGCCCGGCGCAGCCAGCCCTGGTGCGGAAACCGGCCCATCGCCACCAGGTCGCGCACCCGGATCGCTCCCGGCGCACCGCCTTGCTGCGACAGCAGCGCCACCCGCCGGGCATAGGCACGGCGGCTCAGCCGGGCCGCATTTTCGCCGCAGATGAGGACCCGGCCCGCGACAGGCTGCAGCAGCCCCGCCATCAGCCGCAAGAGCGTGCTCTTGCCGCTGCCGTTCGGGCCGACCAGCGCCAGCACCTCGCCGCGCCGGACCGAGAGAGAGATATCCTCCAGGAGCCTGCCGCGCCCGTAGCCGAAGCTCAGCCGCTCCAGGATCACAGGGCAGCCGCGCGCCGCCATCAGAAGCTGTAGGTCAGCTTGGCGGTCACCGTCCGCGGCGCGCCTGCATAGTTTTCGGTGCGCCCGACCGGCGAGACGATGTAGTCGATATCGGTCAGGTTGCGCACCATCACCTGCAGGCCGAGATTGTCGCGCATCTGCCATTCCACGGAGACGTCGAGGCGGGTGTAGACGTCGACGTCATAGCTGTTGTCGAGATCGCCCTCGCGCTTGCCGGCATGGAAGATGCCCGCGCCGAAGCTCCAGCCGTCCCAGCCCGCGGCTTGCGGCGCGTAGGTCGCCCAGAGGCTTCCGCTCACCTCCGGCACGCCCGGGAGCCGGTTGCCGACCTCGTAATCCTCGTCCTCGGTGATTTCGGCGTCCATCAGCCCCAGCGACCCGTGCAGGCGCCAGGCTTCGCCGAGCGCGCCGGTGACCTCGGCCTCGATGCCGTGGACCCGCTGTTCGCCGGTGACCACCGACCAGTCGGCATCGGGCGCATCCGGGTCCGAGGTCGCCACGTTGGATTTCGTGATCTGGAAGGCGGAGAGCGTGGCCGAAACCGTCTCGGCGGCATATTTCACGCCGATCTCGTACTGCTCGCCCTGCTCCGGATCGAGAGGCGCGCCGGATTTGTCCACGCCCGACTGCGGCAGGAAGCTCTGTGACCAGCTGCCATAGAACGACAGGTCCGGGCGCGGCTGATAGACGAGGCCGAGCCGCCCGGTCCAGGCGGAATCACCGTTGTCGGGAACCTCGGATCCGACCTTCACGTCGCGGGTGATGTCGTAATCGTCGAAGCGGACCCCGGCGAGCAGCTTCCATTGCGCCGACAGATCCATCTGGTCCTGCAGGTAGGCCGATCTGCGGGTCACGGTTTCCACATAGTCGTTGCGGGTGCCGCCAGTCGCCACCTGTTCGGCGCCGTACTCGGGATCGGAAATGTCGATCGGGTCGATATTGGCGCGCGCGTTGCGGAAATCCATCTCGGACCAGCCGTACTGAACCCCGCCCAGCAGGGTGTGACCGACGGCACCCGTCTGCAGTTGCGCCTCCGCCTCCAGCCGGATGTCGAGATTCTGCTGGTCCTCGACCCGGTCCGTCCAGCGCCGGTTCAGCGTGGTGCCGTCATCCTCCAGCCCGCGCAGGTCGATGCCCTGATCCTCGGTGCGGGCGGTCTCGTAGGCGACATGGCTGCGCAGGGTCAGCTCCGGCGCGGCGACCGTCTCCGAATCGAAGGTCACGCGGGTCTTCTCGCTGTAGATCATCGACCAGTCCTCGCCGAGCCAGAGCGTGTGGTCGGCCAGCACCTCGTTGTCGGCGCCGACGGTCAGGCCGCGGTCAAAGGGCAGTTCCTGATGGGTGTAGTCCGCACCGAAGCGAAGTGTGGTCGCATCGGTCGCGTCCCATTCCAGTAACGCCGAGGCGAATTGCCGCTCGCTGTCGGGCCGCTCGGTCTGGAACCCTCCGTCTTCGGTCAGGGCGCCGGTGACGCGGGCACGCAGACGCCCTGCCTCGTCGAGCTTGCCGGTCGCGGTGCCCTCGACCCGGCGGAAGCCGTAGCTTCCTGCCGAGACGCTGACCTCGCCGCCCGGCTCGGCCGCGGCGCCTCGGGTGACCACGTTGATCATGCCGCCCGGCTCGCCCTGCCCGTAGAGCACCGCCTCGGGTCCCTTCAGTACCTCGACCCTTTCGACATTGGCGAAATCGAGAAAGACCTCGGGGCGGTCCTGCGCCGCCGATAGGGTGCTGCCGTCGATGGCATAGGCGGAGGCGGTGAAGCCGCGCAGGAGAAACGTGTCGCCGCGGTTGCCGGACGTCGAATTCTGCTGCGCGTTCGGCACCGTTTCGATGGCCTGCGTCAGCGACTGGACCTGCCGGTCCTCGACCTCCTCGCGGCCGACGACGTTCACGCTTTGCGGCAGATCCTGAAGCGGCGTGTCGGTGCGGGTGGAAGACCGGCTGCGGACCGGGTTGTAGTTCCCGACCACGTCGGCGGACCTGCGCAGGATGATCGAATCGAGCAGGATCACGCCGCCCTCCGTCTGGGTGCCAGCACGCCGGAGCGCGACGGCGCCGGAGGAGGTCGTCTGCCAGCTGAGCCCGGTCCCGGCCAGAAGCTGGGCCAGCGCCTCCCCGACCGAAGCCGCCGAATCCGCGCCGGGCGTCGACATCCCGGCCACCAAGTCCGCAGGCGCGATCACGCTGACCCCGGCCTGCCGGCCGAGATCGGCCAGCGCCGCCGAAAGCGGTCCGCCCGGGATGGAGAATCTCTGCTGCGCCGCCGCCGCGCCTGCCGCAACGATGAAAGCCGCCGCAAGGGCTGCCATGCGTGTCCGTCCTGTCGTCATGAGATGCTCTTCCCGTACCAAATCACTCGTTCATGCCACTCGGAAACAAGGACGGCGGCGGCGCGGAAATCCGCACCCCCTAGATGACTTTTTTGTCATTTACCTTCCGGGCGACAGGCCGGGTGTCAGGCCAGTTGTCAGGCCGAAAGCAGCACCAGCCAGGGCGTCACGTCCCGCCTGGTCAGCGAAAGTCCCGCGACAAGGCCGTCGAGCCCCTGTTCGGGACGGTCGGTCGGATAGCTGCCGCTGACCCGCACCGCGCCCAGCCCGCCCAGAAGCTGCACATGACCCGCCCGGTAGCGGTTCAGATCTTCGACCACGGCGCGCAGCGGCCGGTCCTCGAACACCGCCCGGCCTTCCGTCCAGGCGAGGGCTTCGGCGAGATCGCTGTCGCGCACCTGCGGCATCTCGCCGGGCAGGACCAGGGCCTCCTGCCCCGCAGCCAGAACCAGCTGCGGGCCCGCATCCGGCTGCAGTCGGCATCGCCCGCCGATGACGGAAACCTCGCCGCCGCGGCCGCTCCGGTGCAGCGATACCCTCCCCTGCGCGATAAGCCGGCACCCCGGCAGCTCGGCCTCTACCGGCTCCGGGCAGCGGATCTCGGCACGTCCCGAGATCAGGCGCAGGGCGGCGCCTTCGGGCAGTTCCGCGCGGCTGCCTGCATCGAGAAGGAGCGTCCCAGCCGGCAGGTCTGCCGCAATCCGGGCGCCGCGTCCGCTCTGCAGCACCGGCGTCCCGTCCGGGAGCGAAAGGGCGGCCGCCGTGGCGACCACGGCCGTAGCGCCCCCCGCGGCCAGCATCTGCCGCCTCGACAGCTTTCGCGGCGCAGGCAGCGGCAGCGCCGCCAGCTCCGGTTCCCGCGGCAGTTCCTCCAGAAGCACCGACAGCTGCGCGAAGACCTGCCGGTTGCCGGGCTGGGCGATCCAGCGCGCGAATTCGGGCGACGCCTGCCGCTCTGCCGCGGAGCGCAGCAGCCAGCGCGCCGCCTGATCCTCGCGGCGGCTCATCGGACCTGATCCGGAAACACCTGGCGGCGGCAGGAGATCAGCGCCTTGCGCAAGAGTTTCTCGACCCCGCTGCGGGAGATGCCCATGCGCCGCCCCACCTCGTCCATCGGCAGCCCGTGCACCCTGTAGAGCAGCAGCGCCTCGCGCTGGCGCGGCGGCAGGGCGCCAACTGTCTCGGCCAGGATGCCGAGGCGGCGGCGGCTGTCGAGCCGGGCGTCCTCGCCGGCGTCGGGGGCTGCGATATCTTCCGTCAGGGCCTCGGTCCGGCCGCGCGACCGCGCGCGGAAGAGATCCAGGACCATGTTCTCCGCCGCCCGGAACAGATAGGCGCGCGGCCGTTCCACTGGCTTTTCCGGCAGCCGGTCCAGGCGGATCCAGAGATCGTGCAGCAAATCCTCCGCATCCGGAACCGCGCCGGTGCGCCTCGCCAGGTGCCGCAGCAGATCCGGATAGCATTCGATCATTGTCGTGGTCAGTGGATTGGTCTCGGCGCTCACAGATCCGTCCCTGATTGGCATGGAGATACGGAGCTGAGCAAGGCCTGGCAGGTGCAGTACGTATCCGCGCCCCGCCGCCACGGCAACGCAAAACGCTGCCGACTCCGCCCGGTCCCATGTGCTGACTCAGACAGGACAGGGGATAGCTTGGCCTCGGCTGCAGTCCTCACGATCAAACCGGCCAGCCCGATCCCTCCGACGTTGCGGAGAAAGCCTTGCCGCCCCCGTTCCGGAACCAGTTCCCCGATCCGTTCGCTCGAAATCCTCGAGCTTCTCGCAGAGAATGGCCCTCTGGGGCATACGGCGATTTCCGGACACCTTGAGATCCCCAAGAGCACCGCGACGGCTCTGCGGAAGGACCTGCGGTCCGCAGGATACGTGCTGCGGGACGAGGACCGCAAATTCACCCTGTCCCCAGGGTGCTGAGGCTAGGGAACGGTTTTCTGGCGCACCGGTAGCGGCTGGTGGCGCTGCTCGACCAGCTGCGTGATGCAACCAGAGAAACCGCGTTCCTGTTCGAAAAGCACGGCGACATGCGCGTCGTCCTGGGGCGGCGCATGGTGCGCGAGGGCCTCAGCTTCACCGTGCCGCTCGGCGGCGTCGCACCGCTTGCCGGAACTGCGGGCGGCCAAACGCTGCCCCGTCCTGGCGACGTGCTTATGAATGCGAACGGGTCGCCGGAGGCCATGGAGACCGGAGCTGCGGGCATGCATTTCGCACCTTTCGCCTCCGCTGCTACGGGCCCGTGGCGTCGGTCCGAGCCACGCCGCTAACGGGCGTCCGGAGCGGAACAGCGTCCCGCCCGGGACCGCCGCTGCAATGGCGATGGCGCCGGCCGTGATCGGCCCGATGCCCGGATTGGTGCCCAGGCGGCGGCTGATCTCGTTGGTCCGGTGCCAGGCATTGATCCGGCGTTCCAGCCCGTCGGTCTCGGTTCCGAGGCGGCATAGCTGGCCGGGAATGGCATCAAGGGCGGCACGTGCTGTTCCCGGCACTTCATCCCCGGCGTTGTTCAGGGCGGAAATCACGGAGCCGACACCTCCGGCCCCTTGGCGGCAATGATGCCAAGCTCGGCGCAATGGCCACCGAAAGCTACACCACGTCCGGGGACGTCACCCGCGTGCACCGAGGCGAAGAGTTCCGCAGGCGGCTCCGCAATGCACTTGACGAAGAGACAAATTTCCACTGGCACGGGCTGGCGGTTCCCACTGAGGCGGACGGAGAGCCCAAGCCCCCCCTGTTGCCCGGCCGGAGCTGCGAAATCTCATTTCCCATACGTCAGCGCGCCGGATCTAACTGGCATCATCCTCATCCGCATGGCGCGACGGCGGTCCATGGCTGGAACGGGCTTGGGGGCGCTTCGTCATCGAGGACGAAGAAGAAGACGCACTGGGCTTGCCATCGGGCAGAGACGGAGTTTTCCTGATCCAGCGCGACATTCAGCGGAACGGAATGCAGCGTCTGCTCTATCCCGGAAACCCGGACCGGTCTGAAGGTCCCCCGCCCCTGGTCAACGGGGTGGTCTATCCGCGGATGACGGTCGGCTGCCGACAGATCCGGCTACGGGTGCTCAACGGCGCCAATGCACGGGTTTTCCGGCTTTCGGCCGACGCCCCGCTGACCGTGATCTGCAATGACGGTGGACTGTTGGAGGCGGCGGCGGCAATCGACGTGATTCAGATGGGCCCGGCAGGGCGTGCAGATCTTATCCCTGACCTGCGCGGGCACAGGCCTGGCGATGTGGTGACGCTCAGCGACCCGGATTTTGCCGAACCGCAGCGGCTGATTGATCTGGAGGACGGCCCTACCGATGGGTGGGAAATCCCGCAGCATCTCTCGCCTATCGCGCCGCTGCAGCACAAGCTGGCCGAACCTGACCGGAATTTCACCTTCGAGGGCCAGCAGACGATCAACGGTCTGCGCTTCGGTCCCCGTCGGCTCGGCGTGCACGAAGATGATGGCATGGCCAGATTCCATTTCGGCCTGCCCGGGCGCATTCACCGCGATCGGCGTCAGCAGCTGCGCGGCCCCGTCGATGCTGACCCGGACGCCGCCAGGAGCTCGGCCGCGAAGACCTGCATGTCCTGCTGCGACAGGCGGCCGTTGCCGTCGAGCTCCAGCGCCGCGAAGATTTCCGCTCCTTCGAGATCGGACGGGATGACGCGGAACTCCGCCGCCACGCCCTGGGGACCGAGCGTCAGGCTGACCTGCTGCTCGGTAGAGTGATGCCGGTGCGCAGATGCGGGAGGAGCCGACAGGCACAGGGAAAGCGAAAGGCGCATCGAGGTCATTCCGATAGCCGGGCGCGGCCGTAATCGTTGGCCGGATCCCGGTACATGTCATGGGCGCGATCGTGCGGCCCGCGGCGGTCCTCCGGTGAATATTCGATCACCAGATCCGGTGCGGTGATCCGGCAGTAGGCGGCGCCGGGCTAATCCCGGGGCCCCACCATCCGAACCGGGTCTCCTCCAGCCCGGCCCGCACCTGCGCCATCTTCGCCGCCGCGTCGTCGGCTTTGAACAAGCCGACACGCTGCGCGATCCGCCCGGTCAGCAGGCCGCGCTGCTCCTCGGACAGTTGCGTCGCACGGATGCCCTCCCGGGCCGGCGTCGCGCCGTCCTGCCCCGGACCCAGGGCAGGCACGATGCGGCGGCCGGACCGCACCGCCTGCGCCTTCTGCTTCCCGTTCAGGCTGTCGATCAGGGCCTGCGCCGCGGCGAGCGCCGCCCCGGTGATGAAGATCGGATCGCCTTCGAAGGTGATGGCCAGCGGCTCGCCGCCAGTCAGCATCGGCGCAAAGCTGATGCCGGGCCCGAAGACCGTCGCATTGATCGCCAGGTGATGGCCCCCGAACTGCATCATCCACGGTGCATCCGCCGCGGGCTCGCCGAGGAAGGACACGAAGGAGCAGTCGGCGCCGATCATCGGCTTGCGGGCGCGCTGCGAAGCCTCGGCAACGACCTCGTCGTCCGAGCGCAGCTGTCCCTGGATATTGCGGAAGCCGTCCTCGCCAATCAACTCCTGCAGGAGCACGGCCAGCTGCGGCGCGGTGCATTTCCGCCGCTCGCGGATCATCCGCGACGGCGCGACCGGGTCGCTGTCGCTGGTTAAAGAGATGCTGCGCCGGAGAAGCGGCCCGAGTTCGACGTCCGCACCGTCTTTGCCATTGCCGCCACAGGCGAGACGTGACCCCGGGTCCCGCAAGCCCTCCCTGTATCCAATTGCATGCCGTTGACATCGCGTGCGGGCTTCCTTAGGGGGCCGCCGCAGGGAGGACAGCGAAACGAAGATCTCCCATGATGAACTCCCCCCGCCATGACACCGGACCCGCCCCGACACCGCGCCGCGGCCTGACCCGCCGCCGGCTCCTCGGATCGGCGATGGCCGCCGGCGCCGTTTCCGCCGTGACCCCGATCCGCGGCATGGCCCAGGCGACGTCGCGCAGGGTCGACGTGCTCTTGATCGGCGGCGGCATCATGAGCGCGACGCTTGGCGTCTTCCTCAAGGAGCTGGAGCCGGACTGGGACATCGAGCTGATCGAGCGGCTCGACAGCGTCGCCGAGGAAAGCTCCAACGGCTGGAACAATGCCGGCACCGGCCATTCGGCGCTCTGCGAGCTGAATTACACTCCCGAGACCGACACCGGCGACATCGACATCACCAAGGCGCTGGCGATCAACGAGCAGTGGCAGATCACCCGCCAGTTCCTCGCGCACCAGGTGCGCCGCGGCGTGCTGGAGAACCCGCGCAGTTTCCTCAACTCGACCCCGCACATGAGCTTCGTCTGGGGCGACGAGAACATCGAATACCTGCGCAAGCGCTTCGCCGCGCTGCAGAAGAGCCCCCTCTTCGCCGGGATGGAATTCTCCGAGGATCACGACGAGATCAAGGCGTGGACCCCGCTGATGATGCAGGGTCCCAACATGCAGGAGAAGGTCGCCGCCACCTGGTCGCCGCTCGGCACCGATGCGAACTGGGGCGAGGTCACCCGCCAGTACGCGGCCCATCTCGATGCGATGGACGGCTTCGCCACCACCACCGGCCGCGAGGTCACCTCGCTGGAGCGGATGGCGGACGGCGGCTGGCGCGTGTTCCACGAGCCCACCGGCGGCGGCCGCGAGGAAGCCGTCGAGGCGAAATTCGTCTTCATAGGCGCAGGCGGCGCGGCACTGCCGCTCTTGCAGGACACGGGCATCCCCGAGGCGGAGGCCTATGCCGGCTTCCCCGTCGGCGGCGCCTTCCTGATCTGCGAGAACCCGGATGTCGTCGGCCGCCACGCGGTCAAGGCCTATGGCAAGGCCGCGTCCGGCAACCCGCCGATGTCGGTGCCGCATCTCGACCGCCGCTTCCTCGACGGCAAGGAGACGCTGCTGTTCGGGCCCTTCGCGACCTTCTCCACCAAGTTCCTGAAGCACGGCTCGCTGTGGGATCTGCCCGCCTCGATGACGGTGCACAACGTCTTCCCGATGATGCAGGTGGGGATCCACCAGTTCGAGCTGGTCGAATACCTGGCCGGGCAGCTGATGCAGTCGGACGAGGACCGCATGGAGCAGCTACGCGCCTATGTGCCGGACGCGAAGGACGGGGACTGGCGGTTCTGGAAGGCCGGGCAGCGGGTGCAGATCATCAAGAACACCGAGGACGGCGGCCAGCTGAAGCTCGGCACCGAGATCGTCGCCTCCGCGGACCGGTCCGTCGCTGCGCTGCTGGGCGCCTCGCCGGGGGCCTCGACCGCGGCGCCGATCATGCTCGACCTGATGCGGCAAGTGTTCCCCGAAAAGGTCGCGGGCGCGTGGGCGGCGAAGCTGCGGGAGATCGTCCCGAGCTACGGCACCAAGCTCAACGACGATCCGGACGCGCTGGAACGCGAATGGGCGCAAACGGCGGAGGCGCTGCAGCTGGCCATTCCCTCGCCGCGCATCGACCGCTCGCTGATCGGCGGCACCGGCGCCACCGGCACGGCGGAGCACGTGCCCGACATCGCTCTCTGAGCGGCAGATGCCGGAGACTGCCGACACCTTCGCCCCCGGCTGGATCAGCCGGGGGAACGGGAAAGGGATATGTGCCGCTGGATGCATGCCCGGAATGCACGCGCTCCCTTCTGACCCATGGCGAGCGCAGCGGGAACTTGCAGACAGCCAATCTCAGCGCCCTGGTAAAGACACGACATTGACCGCCCCCGGACCGAAGGTCCGCCGCCGCTTCCTGACCGTGATACGCAAGATCCACCGTCGAGCGCCTGATAGCCTACTTCCGGATACAGACCCCCGCCATCGGCGTGCCGTCCGGGTGGCGCGGTCTTGACGAATGCCGCAGCGGGACGGCGTTCGAGATGCGGCCCCGGCGCCGTGCCACCGGGCGTGTGTTCGATGTACGAGCCGTCCATCGTATCTAAGTATGTCCGGGAAAAGGGGAACTCTGGCTGTTAGCTGATTTGTGCAACAGCGCCTGATGACCCCCCTAAAAAAGCGCGGTTCTGGCGGAGACGAAGTCCGCCATCCGCATGTGAAACCCAATGAAGCCAAGTGCAATAACCCCCTTGAAAGCATAGCATTATAAGATTTCTCTTGTGCATCGCCGTGCAGCTACATACTTTGCAATGAAAGGATTTATGGCATGCAGGATGTCATGCGAGGATTGGGCGGAGATTTTATGCCGAAGGTTGCAAAGGAAATGTCCGCACTCGCCGTTAAAAGGGCGGCGCATCCTGGCGGCACTCCGCGGCATGTGACTTTTGCCGCTGGTGGAGTGCCGGGCTTGCTCTTGCAGATCACAGCGACCGGTGCAAAGTCATGGCTATTGAAAACAGTCATTGGCGGGACGCGACGAAATATCGGCCTCGGTCCGTATCCGGCGGTATCACTTGCCGACGCCCGCGACCGAGCAAGAGAGACTAGAGATAAAATCCGCAATGGCATTGATCCCATCGAGGAGCGCAAAGCTGTCAAGGCTGCGCTCTCCACCGCCCAGCGTCGCGGCCTGACCTTTGCGGATGCAATGGACAAATGCCTCGCTGCGAAACTAGAGCAATTCAAGAATCCGAAACACCGCCAACAATGGCGCAACACTCTTACTACCTATGCGTTGCCACACCTCGGGCCGATACTGGTGCAGGACATTGCCGTTCAAGACGTACTGCGGGTGCTGGAGCCGATCTGGTACGACAAGACCGAGACTGCATCGCGCCTTCGCGGGCGAATCGAAACCGTGCTGTCTTGGGCAACGGTAGCCGGGCATCGCACGGGCGACAATCCGGCGCGATGGGCCGGGAATCTCAAGGAGCTGCTACCCGCCGCAACTAGGGTGAAAAAGAAAGACAATCAGCCCGCTGTCCAGCTTAAAGACAATCAGCCCGCTGTCCAGCTTGACGACGCCCGCCGGTGGTTTGCCGCCCTTCGCCGTCGTGACGGCATGGGAAGCCGAGCGCTTGAGTTTGCGACCCTCTGCGCGTCGCGCTCGCAGGAAGTGAATGGCGCACGCTGGGATGAGATCGACATGGAGAAGGGACTTTGGATCATTCCGGCGGAGCGGATGAAGAGGGAACGCGAACACCGTGTGCCCATGCCGCCTCAAGCGCTAAACCTGCTGAAAACGCTGCCGCGTTTCCTGAACAATCCGCTGGTCTTCCCTGCGCCTGCTGGCGAAGAAATGTCCGATTCAACTATGAGAGCCGCCATGAAGCGGCTGCACGAGGCTGATGTGACGGCGGGCAGATCAGGTTTTGTGGATCGGGTGAGTAAGCGCCCTGCCGTGCCGCATGGGCTGCGCTCAACTTTCCGCGACTGGGTGGCCGAGCGGACGAACTATCCCAGCGAAATGGCCGAGGTGGCGCTCGCGCACAAGATTTCAAGTTCTGTTGAGGCCGCTTATCGGCGCGGTGACATGGTGGAAAAACGTCGCAGGATGATGGCTGACTGGTCGGATTTTTTGAGAGGTCGAGGAAATGACGTTTGACGAAGCTGTTAGTGCAGCATTGGAATTCATTTTAGCGACTGAGCTTACAAGCGAACCTGATCGGCTTGCATCATTAGCGCTGCATTTTGCCCGGATCGGTGACAATAATTCGCTCGATGTAATGGTGACGGCATCGAGAGATCAGCGATTAGCATATGATGCCCTGTCGATTGCATCGGCGCAGTTATTGATCGAAGAGGGTTCCTTGCCGTATCCCCTAGCTGAGTTTGTTGCGCATGCGCTGACAGCCCCAGCCTCACGTCCAGTAACCCCAGAGAAATTTCGGAAGGAGTGGCCAGGCGGTACGGTCGAACGCGACATCATGGTTTTTGATGCGGTGAAAATGCTTTGCGCCTCTGGATTGAAAGCCTCCCGAAATGAATCATCTCCGCCCCTCAGTGCTTGCGATGCCGTTGCAAGCGCAGGCAAGTTGTCAGGAAAATGTCCGGGGACGTATTCTGCGATTTGGAAGATCTATTCTGACGTCAATAAACGCGAGAAAAACGGTGTCTCTCAGCGACTTCCGCTGGCAATCCACAGGTTGGCACTATCATAGAAGTGATAGAGCTTATGACGGGCTGATAGATGTGTGAATAATGGGGTGCATCACAATGAAATGGGATGCACATCATGGTTTATCTGAGCGACAAACAGCTTGCCGACCGCTTCGCAGTTTCGCGGCGCACGATCTGGAACTGGTTTGATGCAGGGCATTTTCCGGCGCCTGTTCGGCTGAGCCGGTCGGTCACGCGCTGGCGGCTGGCGGATGTCGAAGCTTTCGAGAATGAACGTATCGCGGCAAGCGCTGCGTGAAGAAAACGAATGCCCACCATTCCTGGCGGGCCTGAAGCAACTTGCGGGCGCTTCGTCGTTTTCTTTTCCACAATCCAAAGATAGCAGGCGAGCGCCCGTCGATCAATCGGGATCGGCACATGACAGAAACTTCTGCACACACACACACGCCCTTCGATCTGGCTGCGGCCTCGGTGGAGATTTCTTCTTCGGGGATTGGGGGCACAGGGGCGCAGCCCCATCGGGACGCCGGGACGGCGGCACCTGAAGCACTTGCGCGCGTCCGCCAGGGCGATAGCCCTAGCGGCTCTAATGCTCTGTCTGCCCTCAACGTCGCGGCGCGGCGGCTGGCACCGGATCAAGGCTTTGAAAGGGCCGAAGGCCCCCATGGGGTCCGTTCTGTAATAACGGACCCCTTTTTGCGGCAGCAGCCAGCCGCAGGCTCTGCCGCAAAAAGTGCAAATGCCCAAGAAAGTTCTGCGGAGCAAGGACTTGATGGGCATGCGCGTCCGAACACGAAAGAAGAAAGCCAGCTTGAACAAGCCTCTCAAACCGAAGACAGCCCCCCCTCCGACGGCGGCGGTGCCGCAAAAGGGGGTGCGGAGTCGGATGCTCCCACGCTGGCCGATGCCCCCAAAAGGAGCGCACCAGGGCGCAAGTCTCGGGCGAAGAAAACGACCGATCGTATGGAGGCGTTCGCAGCGCGGTTCTTCTTCGACTATCTGAGCGTGACGGTTGCGAACGAGATCAACGGAACCGGCGAGAAGCCTGGCTTGACTGAGGCCCCCACCAATCAGGAAGGCTTCAACAAACTAGCGCGCGGTCCAGTGCTTCGTCCAGAATGGGCTGCGGCGGAGGTGCATGAGGGCAAGGCCCTCAATTCGCTGCTTCGGTTCGTGGTCACTTCTGGCCTCTACAAACGTGCGGAGGGGGAGGGGCGCCAGGGCTACAAGCTCGGGTTTCAATTCGGAGCACACCCGACACAGGGCAAGCCCTATGTCACGGTTCGGGGCGGTCACGCCCGAAACATGCCGAGTATGGAGATCAGCGGAGGCAATGGCGAGTGCGCCCGGATCGCGCCGTTGGTCCGCAAGCACCTCGGCCCGCAGCTTGTGAGCCGCGCGGATGTGAGCATTGATATTGACCAGCCGGGCTTGTTCGAGAAACTTCATGACTACATGATTGCGCGCAGCCCTGACCTGAAGGTGCATCCGCCGGAAGTCGAGGGCGACAAGGAAGGCGGCAGGACGCTGTACTGGTTGCGATATCTTGGTCTCAAGCGTAATGGCCGCAAGCGGTATCGCAAGCGCGGAGTCTGGCTCAGGGTCTACCAGAAGGACAAGGAGCGGTTGGCCCGGGAAATGATCGCGCCCGAAGATGTGCGCCCTCATCTGGTGCGGATCGAATTTGTGTTTATCCAAGACGAACGCAAGGGCAAGACGCGGCTGGCGCTCATGACTCCACAAGAGATGATCGCTGATCATCAACGTTCGCGCGAGATGGTCGAGTGGCTGGCCATTGAATGCGAGGGACTGGCCAAGGAGGAAGCGGTGATGGGGTTGACCAAGGTGTCTGCGCCCGCATGCGACAAGACGGCGGAGGAGCGCGCAATCACGGGCATCGGCCAATACAAAGCTACGTTCATTGATGCCGCCATCGAGCGGATTGTGGACCGCGATTTCGGCAGCGACTGGTCGGCGGCTGAGGTTGCACCGCGTGACGTGCGCAAGGAAGTAGCGCGACTGGTGTTGCGAGAGCTCGCGTTCACGGGGGCGGTTGAGAACAGGGTCCTCTGGCACGGCTTGGACCAGATTCGTACCGATGCCGGAAAAGCGGAGAGGTTGCGTGACCAAATGAATAGCTTCCTCAGCCGCCAGAAGGTGGCTCACGAGGCGGCAAGCAAGCAGATGGCTGCGGCGTATGCAGTCGCGTCTGATGGTGACCATCGGCAGCTGAATGAGCTGCGATCCGAGATCGTCTGGGACCATGCGGTCCTGTCGGCACGTCGTGGAGAGATGCCGCCGACGTTGGCCGCACTCGACCGCGCCATGGAAAGGACGCTGAGAGGTCTAATTTAGCTAGGAAGGAGTGAATGATCTTGCTGCTTCAGCTCGCTATCGAGACCTTCTTCGGGTGTCTCGATAGCGAGCTCGCGAAGTGGCTATCGCAAAGATCGTATTGCCAGACGAGAACCTACTTCTTGCCGCCAGAAGGACGTGTCGGCGTGGGCGGCGGCGGGCGTGAAGTTACCTGTGAGGATGCAACATTCTGTCCGCCCTTCTGAATGCTGCCATCATTGATTATGATTTTCTTCTCGGACATCGCTGTAGCCTTCTTCTCTGTAGGGAAATTCTAACCAAATATTGTTCTTGGGGCGTGAAACATAAAGGAACGGGGGGCGGGATATTTCAGTCCCTTCCTCATCATACACGATCACCCCGGCGAGCAAAAGTTCGCGAAAATCTTCAGTCTCGGAGTAAGTGTTGACCCAGCCTGCAAAAATGAAGCCGTTGTCAAGATCGCGAACGTGGACATACTCAACGTTCGCCTGATCAGAGTTGAGCGTGTAGCTCCAAACATCTTCGTCACCGTAGCGACGAGTTGCGCCAATTTTGTGAAGGAACTTCACCAGAAGGCGAAACTTAACAATCCACAGCCAGATAACCGAAAGCACAAAGGCCAGCGGAATGGACCATGCGATTTCATCTTTCAACTGAAAGAAGTCGACCTTTTCAGGATTGTTGGCCAAGTCTTGATATCCAAAGGGTTTTCCGAACGCAGTATAAATCAGGAAGAGCGTGGCGTAGGTCGCCATGCCGAACATAAATGCCCTAATTAAAAGCGTGGTCTGCTGAGGCTTGAGCCCCGCGCCATACTTGGCGTCAATGTTTGCCCAGATGATACCGGGCATGAAAATTAGCGCCAACTGCGCTAGAGCAAAATCCACTGATGCCTCTCAAACTACTTATGTCGAAGACGGTAACCCGGGCGCCTTTCATTGTCACGTCACAGTAGGAAGCATTTACTCGGGCATGCGCAGGATCCCGGCGAGGGCTTGAGAGCCGCTGATCGCCATGGCGTCGGCCTCCGGCGCGGTGACAATCTCCGACAGGCGGCGCACGATCTGACGTGCGGTGCTGGCGATGCGCTCCGGGGTGCGGCTTGCGATGCCGTCAAGCTCCCCGATCGTAATGCCGATCCCATAGCCGTCTGCATGCACGATCCAAGACGCCGCGCGGATCAGGGCCAGCTTGTCGAGTTCGCCCCACGCGGCGCTTGCGGCGCTCGCCTGATCGCTCCTGAGCCTCTCCGGGATGTTGATCGCCGGGGATAGCGGCTTGCGCTGCGCGTTTAGTACTGCAAGCTCGCAATGCCGCTCGGACTCGCGGAACGGCTGCGCGATGATCTCACGCCGCAGGTGCTCAAGCGCGTCCGCGTTGTGGCGGCTGTCCTGCTCGGGCTGCTCGCCGGCCGAGGCGCTGGAATGGTTGATGACGGGCGACGGCTCGTCGTTATGTGTGATGATCGCGCCGAATGGATCGGCGGGGTTGGTCTGGTCGTTCATGACGCTTCCTTTCTCACATGCCCGGGCCGTGCAGGCCTGGGCGCTTCTTCTTCCGTGACCCGGCCCGCCGGGTCGCTCCGATAAGCCTGCCGCGTGGGGCGGCGGTCTTGGTGATGGCTCCGACAATCTCGCTGGTGATCTCGGCACCGATCCTCGCCACGTCTTTCATTTGCTGACCCGCCTTCGGCTTCTTGCGGCGCTTGCCGTGAGGTTTGGCCAAGGTGAGGGCCTTGCCCGTCGCCCTAGCCGAAACCGGTTTGCCGGTTTGTTCGGGGCCAAGGCGCGAGCGGAGGCGGGCGAGAGTCGCACTGCGGCCAACCCGCCCGGCTGCGATGCGCTGCCCGCCCGGCCCGATCAAGACGGCCCCGGCGGGCCGGTTGCACTGCTTGACGGTCTCAAGCCGCCACCCGTCACGCTTGAGGCCGCGCCGCAAGTCCCCCCAATTTTGGGAGGTCAAGAGCGTCTGCTTAACGCTCTCTGGTACCCGGTGCTGCCGGGGGTCGATGCTACCGCGTGGCCCCTTCATGCGCTCACCAGAGAGCGGAGAGGGGGCATGTCGGCCCGGCGTGACGGTGAGGCCGCGCCGGGTCTCGATGTCGCGCAATGCGGCCTTAGCGCGGGCGTAGCTGTTGCTGTCGCTGACCGCCTTGCCGTCCGGGCCGACTCGATTTGCCACGATATGCATGTGGTGATGCTCGCGGTCGCGATGCCGGACAATCATCGCTTGATTGCGCTCAAGCCCGAGGCGGCGCAACACCTCGGCGGCATCGTCGCACATCTGCGCGTTGCCCGGCTCGCCGTCCGCCGGGTCATAGCTGACGGTGATGTGCATGACCGGGCTTTGCGTTCGCCGGGAGACGCTAGCGGCAACCTGCATCTCCGATGCTGCCGCCTCCGGGGCGTCGGACGCGAGGTTGCGCATATCCAGCACCTCGCCCCGCCCGCCATCCGTGAGGTAGCGGGCGAGGCCGCCGAAGTCCTTGCCTTTGACGATCTTCGCGATCATGGCACCAGCGCGGCGCTAACGCTGCTGGGCAAGACCACTTGCGGGATGATCTCGCCGCCAAGTTCGACCACAGACAGCATAAAATCCATCCGGTCCTTCATCGTGGCGAAGGTCACGCACACCTGCTGTTCCTGCCCGCTCATCTGGGCAACGGCGGGCCGAGTCTCCTGAGCGTGGTCCCGGAGGTTGCGGACGGCGGTGCTACTGAAATGCGCGACCATGACTTCGTCCGTATCATGATAGTGAGAGCTAGCAATTTGCGCGATGTGATGCGGATCGGCGGTGACCCAGTATTCAATGGTGTGCATGGTCAATCCTCCTGATGGGTATGGCGGGCGGCACGGCGGGCGCGGTAGCTCCGGCCCGCCCATGCGGCGACGTGAACCATGGCGGCAATGATGCTCATCATCAGCATGACAGCAGCACCGCCACCGACGGCGGATGCGGTGCGGACTCGGCTTCGGTCATTCATGCGGAAGCTCCTTCCCTGATTGTTGCGACTGCCTCCGACACCTGCGCAACGGCATGGGAAAGCTGCCGCTCATGGGCGGCGTCGAGGCGTCCCGACTTGTTCGCCGCCTTGGCGATCTGGTTGAGATTGTTGCCCACGCGATTGAGGGCGGCCACGGCCTCCGCCTCGATGTCAAATCGCTTGGCGGGCATCGGATAGCCGAGTGCCGCGAAGCGGCAGAATGTGGCGGCGCACAGGCCAGCGGCTTTTGCGCGGCGCACGATTTCGGACCTTTCGGCGTCGTGCAATTGCAGCTCAAGACGTTTCATCCTTTTCATATTTTTTTCCCGGAGCACGTAGTTGCGACCAATATCCGGGATAACCCGGAAAGCAGTTTTCCACGTATTTAAGACGTCGAAAACATTGCTTGCTTCTGTCCTTATATAGCATGAGGTGCTATGATACCATATCCTTTACCCGGAATGGAAAGTGGAATGATGCAATCGAGAGAATGGAGGAAGCTGGTTCGTAAGGTCGTCTTCTGGCACTTGGCCGCCTGGCCCGTGATTTACCTAGCGTGTCCAAAGGTGCTGCAGGGGAATCTTGGAGCCTATGCGAAAGGCAAGCTCTGGCTGGCCGAAGAACTTGAGGGGACAAATGACGCGCGAATGGCTGAGGTCCTGCACCACGAACTCTTTCACGGCAAGCTGGATGCATTCCGATATCAGGGGCGAGCAGTGGCGGGCATGTCGGTCGCGACCGCAATGCAGTACGCTGGCGAACTTGCTCCCAACTTGTATCGCGATGATTGGCGCGCCGACCTCCTGGAACATTATCGCACGCAGGTTCCGGAGGACTTCCTGGAAGAGTGCCTGGTGCGCCTCTGCTGTGATGTTCGCGCTGGGGAGGCGCTTGCGCTCCCAGATGATTTGTCTAGGTTTTGCCGCGCCATGTGTGTGCCACTCGGGGCGCGTTGGGCATTCGCGGGCGCCTTACCCTTCGCCGCGCCGAGCCTCTTGTTCGGCGTTCAGCGCCGGCCCTCGTGGAAGCCCCTTCCTGGTGAACCGGTCGCACCTGCTCCCGTCCTCCAGCAAAACTCATAGCTGGTAACGAACCGGGCTGGCAAAGTCTTGGTGGGACCGATAGCTTGCCGCAAAACACTAGACTAAGTAGGCAGTGCGGAGTGCATCATGACCGAGCTTTATTTCAAGGGCAAAGAATTTGTTTACAACCACCATTTGACGGTGCCGCATCGCCCGTTGGAAATGCACGCTGACAAAGGAATTGGCGATCCGCGCCTGGATGGAAACCTGATCCTGCAAGGTGATAACCTGCATGCCCTGAAAGCTCTCCTGCCGATTTACGCTGGGAAAGTAGACTGCATCTTTATCGACCCGCCTTATAATACCGGGCATGAGGGTTGGGCCTATAGCGATAATGTAAATGCACCGATGATAAAGGAGTGGCTGGAAAGCAATCCCATCGGAATTGATGACGGACTTCGTCATGACAAATGGTGCGCGATGATGTGGCCTAGATTGCGCCTCTTGTGGGAGTTGTTGTCGGAGACTGGCAGCATTTGGATCACCATAAGCGATATCGAAATGCATCGCATGCGCAACATTATGGACGAGATTTTTGGTAAGGCAAATTTCATAGCGACTGTCGCATGGCAAAAAAAGCAGTCGCCTCAATCTGATGCAATCAATATTTCCGACATGCACGACTATGTAGTAGTTTATGCGAAGCGCGCCAAAGAAGATAAGAAAGACACCAGTGGGTGGCAAAGGCGGCTCATAGCTATGTCTGATGGGCAATCCGCGAATTATGGCAACCAAGATCAAGATGAGCGAGGCCCCTGGACCGATTCAGACTACACTTGCAACAAAACCGCCGATGAACGCCCCAATCTATTCTATCCTATTATCAATCCCAATAATGGTGAAGAGGTGTGGCCTTCTCGGACGCGAGTCTGGGCCTTTGAAGAAAAGACACACAAGCAGAACGAAAAGGAAAAGCTAATTTGGTGGCCTCCCACCAGAAGCAAACCGCGGATAAAGACTTTTTTGAAAGAAGGTGAAGAGACGGGATCCGTCCCTGGGACATGGTGGCCGCGTAATCTTGCTGGAGACAATCAAGAATCCAAGCGAGAGCTAATTGATATTTTCGGTCATGTGCCGTTCAATTTTCAAACACCAAAGCCTACGAGGCTGATTAAAAAGATCCTAGAGGTGGCGACGGCAAAAGACTCTCTCATCCTAGATAGCTTCTCTGGATCGGGAACCACGGCCCAAGCAGTCTTGGAGGCGAACAAGATCGACGGAGGTGAACGTCGTTTCATTCTGGTGGAGATGGAAGAGTACGCCGACAAGCTCACAGCCGAGCGAGTTCGCCGTGTGATGGCTGGATACGATTTCAAAGGCACTCAAAGCACGGAATTGCTGCGAGAAAAGCTCAACTGGAAGAAGCTTCAGAACTTCCAGAAAATCGAAGAGCAGGTTGAGAAGATCGAAAACCTGCACCGTCATGAGTACGATAAGGTCAAAAAAACCGTCAAAGACGGTGAGTTGATTGTGACCGGCGAGAAGAAGGTTGATCAACGGGCCGAAGGCTTGGGTGGCGAGTTCACATATTGCACGCTCGGCGCACCTATCGAGATGGATAAGATCCTGACCGGTGAGACCCTTCCGCCCTTCGTTGATCTGGCGACGGTTCTCTTCCACACCGCCACCAACCTGCCTGGTGATCCTGCCAAGGTGGATGCTGAGAAGTTCTTCATGGGTGAGGCCAACGGCCAGATGCTTTGGCTGGTCTACAAGCCCGAGCTGGATTGGCTCAAGACGCCGGACGCGGCCTTGTCGCTGTCCTTTGCCCGCAAGATCGCCGAAGAGCACCCGAAGGCGCGGCACCTGGTCTTTGCGCCCGCCAACCACACCAACCCCAAGATGCTCGCGAAGGAAGGGCTAAAGGTCGAATTCGCGCCGCTGCCCTACGCCCTGTATCGCGTCGAGAAGGCATAAGGCATGCGCACGCTTGATTACCAAGAGCGCGTGATGAAGGCGCTCGATACCTACCTTGCGGAACTGAAAACGCAGAAGGCCAAAGCGGATCAGGTCGAAGCTGTCGCTGCGGCAAATCCCGGCATTGAGATACCTATTCCTGATTTCGCGGCAGCAACTTGGGAAGAGCTGCGGAAGCAAACGGGGTTCCTGCCCACGCGGTTAGACAAGAAGACCAAAGACCCGATCCCGTTCTCTGAACGGAAGGACGGGATTGGTCGGTCAGTGCCCAATATCACACTGAAAGTACCTACGGGCGGCGGCAAGACCTATCTCGCCGTCAACTCGATCTCTCGCATCCTAGGAAGCTACATAGGTTCGAACAGCGGCTTTGTGCTCTGGATCGTCCCGAACGAAGCCATCTACACCCAGACTCTTCGTCGCCTGAAGGATCGACAAGATCCTTATCGCCAAGTGCTGGATCGGGCGGCAGCTGGTCGCGTGAAGATCATGGAGAAGAATGATCGCCTGGATCGGCGCGACATTGACGCCAATCTCTGCGTTATGGTGCTGATGCTGCAATCGGCCAACCGTGAGACCCAGGACAGCTTGAAGATGTTCCGGGACCGTGGCGACGTTCATGGCTTCACGCCAATCGCACAGCAAGACAAACACGCGGAACTTCTTGAAGCGATACCAAATCTTTCGACCTACGATCACGGCGACGCAGTTGTGCCGTGGGCGATGGTCAAAGACAGCTTGGGGAATGCGCTACGGATTATCCGACCGATTGTCGTGGTCGATGAAGGACAGAAGGCCGTGTCTGAACTGGCCTTCAAGACCCTGTACGGATTCAATCCTTCTTTCGTGCTCGAGCTGACGGCAACGCCGAAAGATGTCGCTCCGTCGGCTACGAAGACAGGTCGATATGCAAACCTGTTGGTTGAGGTGACGGGCAAGGAGCTAGATCAGGAAGGCATGATCAAGATGCCCCTGAACCTCGATCCTCGGCAAAGCTCTGATTGGCACTCAACCCTTGATGTCGGCGTTACCAAGCTGCGCGAAGTCCAGGCTGCGGCAGAGGCATACGAAGCTGATGGCGGGGACTACATTCGCCCTATCATGTTGGTTCAGGTCGAGCGCACGGGTGACGATCAGCGCGAGGGCGGGTTCATCCATGCCTTAGATGTGATGGACCGGCTGAAACAACTTGGCTTCGATGAGGCTGAGGTCGCCATAAAAACGGCCCAGAGAAACGACCTAAAAGAGCCAGAGAATCAGGATCTTCTTTCGCCCACCAACAGGGTGCGCGTCATCATCACCAAGCAGGCGCTGCAAGAGGGCTGGGACTGTCCGTTTGCTTACGTTCTATGCTCGTTGGCCGCCAGTAGCAATATGAGCGCCATGACCCAGCTTGTGGGGCGCATTCTTCGTCAGCCCTACGCGCACAAGACCGATGTTCCAATTCTGGACGAGTGCCATGTCGTGACGCATCACGCAGGAACAAGTGATGTGATCAAAGCCATCAAAGATGGGCTGGAGAAAGACGGCTTGTCTGACCTCGTGGTCACCACTCCAGGTGGCGAAGGGAGCGGGTCAAAGACTGGGATTGCGCGCGACGTTGCGCGACGTGACATCTTCGATCAGAAGGACATTTATCTGCCGAAAGTCCTCTGGGTCGAAGCGTCGGAAACTCGCGATTTCGATTACGATACAGACCTTCTGTCGCAGATCGACTGGACGAACTTCAAACCTGACGAGATGGTGAAGAAACTTCCGGCGAACCCGACGGAAGTAACGTCGCAGTTGCAACGCTTCAGTCTCAGTGGTCCTGATGGCAAAATCGTCAATGAGGACGGCGATGTTATCTCCGAAAGCATGGTGTTCGATCCGGTTTTTGTCACCAGATCTATTTCGGACATCGTTCCGAACGCCTTTACCGCACGCGGTATCGTGTCTGATCTGCTCGTTGCTCTGGATGGCGTTGGTTACGACGCGGAAAAGCGGGGCAAACATGCCGGATTGATCCTGACGGAATTACGTAAGGCTTTGGAGGCGATGCGCTCCGCGACAGCCGAAGCGCTGTTCAGGTCTCTGGTCGGGTCCGGTGAAATCCAGTTCCGTTTGCGTGTGGATGGCCGGAATTGGCAGATGCCGTCCAAGGACATCACGCTTCAGCCCTCTAATTCTGCACCTCTGCTGAACGACAAGCATCAGCCCATGGCGAAGAGCCTTTTCGAACTGAACTACCGGGCTGACTTCAATGATGATGAAGCAAAGGTGGCCGTTCACCTGGACGGAGCAGCTACGGTGACCTGGTGGCACCGAAACGTCGCGAGGCATCAGTACGGCCTGCAAGGTTGGAGAAGAGGCCGTATTTACCCGGACTTCGTGTTCGCGGCGAGCACCGCCAACGGAGGCAAGCGACTGGTTGCCTTGGAGACCAAAGGCGATCAACTCGCCGGAAATCTAGACACGGCGTACAAGAAGAGCGTCCTGGATGTCCTTACGGACGGCTTTGCGTGGGAGCACACTCCACCGGCAGGCCAAATGCAATTAGTGAATGATGACGGTTCTGTTGTCGAATGTGCTCTGGTCTTGATGAGCGACATTGATGCGAAGTTGCCTGACTTGATCGACCCATAGCGGAAAGAAAAGAAGGTGTTGATGCCGACACGCTCGCAAGATGATCGGGCTAGCTCCCACCGTGCAACGGTGGGGGATTGGCGCGAGTAGCGCCAGCGAGATTTGTCGGCGTCAAGCGCAGAGTAAAGGTTTCGCGCACCGACGAGCCCGGCCCGCCGCAGGAGGGGAGAAAATGCAGGCCAGTGACTGCGTTTTCAGGGTGCAGGAGGGAACAGGAAGTTTGTCTTGTCCAGGGCGCCAGCCCTAGACGGAACTTTCTGTGTGCTGAATACCCGAGGTAGACACCTTGTTTTAGTCGCCTTCACGATGACATGCTGGATGGCATGCGGATCGACTTCTCATAATTAATTCTCAAGAAAATCAATCACTTACGGTGGTAAGTGGCGGAGACGAAGGGATTCGAACCCTCGAGACCCTTCCGGGCCTACTCCCTTAGCAGGGGAGCGCCTTCGACCACTCGGCCACGTCTCCGCCGACGCGTATAGCCCAGCAAGTCATGGATATACAAGGCAGAAACTCCATTTTCTTCGCCTTTCGGACACCTAACCCCAAGGCATTGAAATCGCTAAGAAAGGCCGTATCTACCTCCTGTTTGCCGCGCGTTTGCGGGGGAAGCGCGGCGCATCCGGAGGGGCGGGGAAATGGCGCCGCGCGGTGGGCCCCGACCGGCCATCCGCCCCGCTTCGGGTCACGGCATCCAAAGCCCCCCGGCCTCGTCGCGACACGCCGGGATGCGACCCGTCGGAGCGGAACGATAAACCTTTCGATCTTACCCCAGCAGCATGTAGCCTGTCCCCGGGTGATCAAACAGGAGGGACCCCTATGAAACGCATGACGGGCCTGATCACGGCCCTGACCCTCGCCGCCGGCGCAAGCCAGGCCCAGGAGGGCGAGAAACCCAATATCCTGGTCATCATGGGCGACGATATCGGCTGGTACAATACCAGCGCCTACAATCTGGGGGTCATGGGATACCAGACGCCCAATATCGACAGCATTGCCCGCGACGGCATCCTGTTCACCGATGCCTATGGCCAGCAGAGCTGCACCGCCGGGCGCGCCGCCTTCATCACCGGCCAGTCGCCCAAGCGCACGGGCCTGCTGAAGATCGGCATGCCGGGCGATCCGATCGGACTTCAGCCCGAGGATCCCACCATCGCGGAAATGCTGAAGCCGATGGGCTATGCCACCGGGCAGTTCGGCAAGAACCACCTGGGCGACCTGGACGAGTTCCTGCCGACCAATCACGGCTTCGACGAATTCTTCGGCAATCTCTACCATCTCAATGCCGAGGAAGAGCCGGAGAATCCCGACTATCCGCAGGACCCGGAATTCCGGGAAAACTTCGGCCCGCGCGGCGTGCTGAAGGCCACGGCGGATGGCGAGATCGAGGATACCGGTCCGCTGACCAGGAAGCGGATGGAGACGGTGGACGAGGAATTCCTGACCGCGGCCGTCGATTTCATCCAGCGCCAGGAGGAGTCGGATACGCCCTGGTTCGTCTGGTTCAACACCACGCGGATGCATATCTTCACCCATCTCAAGGAAGAGAGCCAGGGCGCCACGGGTCTGGGCATCTATGCCGACGGCATGGTCGAACATGACGGCATGATCGGCGAGCTGCTGGGCAAGCTGGACGAGATGGGCGCCGCCGACAACACCATCGTCATCTACACCACCGATAACGGCGCCGAGAAATTCAGCTGGCCCGATGGCGGCACCTCGCCCTTCCGCGGCGAGAAGGCCACCACCTGGGAAGGCGGGACCCGCGTGCCCTTCATGATCAAGTGGCCCGGACATATCGAGGGCGGCCAGATCTCCAACGAGATCCTGTCGCTGGAGGACATGTTCCCGACGCTGGTCGCCGCGGCGGGCGAGCCGGAGATCAAGGAGAAGCTGCTGGAAGGCTACCAGGCCGGGGACAAGAGCTTCAACGTCCATCTCGACGGCTACAACCTGCTGCCCCACCTGACCGGGCAGGCCGGCGAGGGGGACGCCTGGCCGCGCAACCAGTATTTCGCCTGGGTCGATGACGGCACCCTGGGCGCGGTGCGCTTCGGCCGCTACAAGGCCAATTTCAGCACGCAGGAGCATGAGGGCGTCGATGCCTGGTTCGAAGGCCAGACCGCGCACAAGGCCCCGATCTTCATCGACCTGCGCGCCGATCCCTTCGAGATGGCCCCCGAAACCTCGTCCTATTACGACGACTGGATCGTGCGCCGCATGTTCGCCATCGCCCCGACGGTGGAGATCGTGAAAGAGCACATGGCCACTTTCGAGGACTATCCGCCGCGTCAGGAATCGGGCTCTTTCACGCCCAAGCAGTGAGGCGCCACGCATCACGGAACGGGGCCGCCTTGCCGGGCGGCCCCTTTTTCTTTTCCGCTTTTGCCTCTGCTCCCGCCATTGCCCGCATCCCGCAACGCGAAGGGGCGCCCCGAAGGACGCCCCTGCATGGGTCGGGAGGGACCGGCGCGGATCAGTTCCCGTCCAGCGCCAGCGCCACAAAGCGCGGCTGATCGGCCCGGCGCACCAGCAGCAGCAGAGACTTGCGCCCGGCATCCTTCGCCGCGGCGATCTGCGCCTCCAGCGCGGCAAGATCGGCGACCGGGACCTGGCCCGCCTCGGCGATCACGTCCCCTGCCCGGATGCCCTTGGCGAAGGCGTCGCCCGCCTCGTCGAGATCGCGCACCACCACGCCCTCGGCCGTGTCGGACAGGCCCAGTTCCTGGCGGATCTCGTCGGTCATGGTCGACAGGGTCATGCCCAGGATCTCGCCCTCGGAGGCGGGCGCCTCCTGGGTCATGGCGGCGGGCACGGCCTCGGCGGTCTCGCGGCGGCCCAGAGTGACATCAAGCGCCACCTCGTTGCCCTCGCGGATCACCGTGACGGGCACGGTCTTGCCGACGGTGGTGTCGCCGACCTGGCGGACCAGGCTGCGGGTATCCTCGACAGGGCGGCCGTCGAAGGCGGTGATGACATCGCCCGACTGCATCCCGGCCTCCAGCGCCGGGCCTTCGGGCACGTCGGTGACCAGCGCCCCCTCGGCCGAGGCCAGACCCAGCGCCTCGGCCAGCTGTTCGTCGACATCCTGGATCCGCACGCCCAGCCAGCCGCGGCGCGTCTCGCCGTATTCCTGCAGCTGGTCCACGACGCGCGACACGACATTGGAGGACATCGCGAAGCCGATCCCGATGGAGCCGCCATTGGGGGACAGGATCGCGGTATTCACGCCGATCACGTCGCCTTCCATGTCGAAGAGCGGACCGCCGGAATTGCCGCGGTTGATGGCGGCATCGGTCTGGATGAAGTCGTCATAGGAGCCCTGAAGCGCCCGCGCCTTGGCCGAGACGATGCCTGCCGAAACCGAGAAGCCCTGCCCCAGCGGGTTGCCCATGGCCATGACCCAGTCGCCGACGCGCATCGCCTCGCTGTCGCCGAATTCGACGAAGGGCAGATCCTCGTCGCTCTCGACCTTCAGCAGCGCGATGTCGGTCTTGGGATCGGTGCCCACCACCTCGGCATCCAGCGTCCGGCCCGAGAAGAACTCGATCGAGATCTCGTCGGCGCTCTCGATGACGTGGTTGTTGGTGACGATATAGCCGTCGGGCGAGATCACGAAGCCCGACCCCAGGGCCTGGCCCCGGCGCTGCCGCTGCTCGTCCTGGCGCGGGTTGTTGAACTCGCGGAAGAATTCCTCGAAGGGCGAGCCTTCGGGAAACAGGTTGCCCGGGCCGGATGGCTGCGCGGCGATGACGGTGGTCGTGGTGATGTTCACCACCGCGTCGCTGACATGCTCGGCCAGGTCGGCGAAACTGTCCGGCGCGCTGCGCGCCTGGCCCGCCTGCGGGGCCCCGATGGCCAGCGAAAGACCGAGGGCAAGCGCCCAGACGAAGCGTCCGGACTGGCGAGTCCATGTGGAGATTTCGGTGCTCAAAAGCGCCTCCTTGAGATGATGCCCGCGCGGCCTGCCGGCCGCGCTATCCGCCGCGAATGCGCGCATGATAGCCCAGACCGTCCCCCTGTGGGCAAGAGCTTGCCGAAAACATAACCGTCACGCATTCATCACTTCCCTGCGACGCTTTCCGGCAGGACCGGCCTGTGGAAAGGTCATGAGAAAAGGGCGGCCCCGGGGCCGCCCGCAAGAGATCCGCCGGGGCGTCCGGCTCAGGGCACGGATTGCAGATAGGCCACCAGGTCGGCGCGGTCCTCGATCTTCTTGAGCCCGGCGAAGGCCATCTTGTTGCCCGGGATGTAGCCTTTGGGATTTTCCAGCCAGTGATCCAGCGCCTCCGGCGTCCAGTCGCCGCCATGTCCGGCCAGCGCGTCGGAATAGGCGAAGCCCTCCACCCCGCCGATGGCGCGCCCGACCACGCCATCCAGATGCGGACCGGTGCCATTGGTGCCGTCAAGCTTGTGGCAGGCCCTGCACTTGGCATAGACCCTCTCGCCCGATGCCGGATCGGCGGAGGCCAGCAGGGTGGCGAAATCGACCTGCTCCTCCGGCGCGGCGTCGCCCTCCTCGGCGCCGGTGTCGATCACATAGGCCTGTTCCCCCTCCGCGCCATGTCCGCCGCCGGTGTGATACAGCAGCTCTCCGGCCCAGCCGCCGAGCAGGAAGACCAGAAAGGTCCCGCACAGCCCCGCCGCCACCTTGGTGAATGTCATCGTGTCGAACATTCGCTCCCCCTGGGTTTCGTTGACCGACTGTAGCGGCTTACATCCGTTCACATCAAGGTGTAGGTCCGCCTCGGAACGCGCAATCTGCATGTCTGCGACGGCGCCTTCCGCAGAAGACCACAGAAGGAATGAAGGCATGGCAAACTACATCGCGTTCCAGGGGGAACCCGGCGCCTATTCGCATCAGGCCTGCCGCGAGGCGCGCCCGGATCACCAGCCCCTGCCCTGCCGGACCTTCGAGGACGTCTTCGACGCGATGCATTCGGGCAAGGCGCAGCTGGCGCTTCTGCCGATCGAGAACACCACCTATGGCCGCGTCGCCGATATCCACCGGCTGCTGCCGGGATCGGGGCTGCACATCATCGACGAGGCCTATGTGCGGGTGCATATCAACCTGCTGGCGGTGAAGGGCGCGACGCTGCGCGAGGTGAAGACCGCGCGGTCGATGTCGGTCCTGCTGGGGCAGTGCAGCGAGTTCCTGCGCGCCAACGGCATCGAGGGCGAGAACTGGTCCGACAATGCCGGCGCGGCGCGCGACGTGGCGACGCTGGGCGAGCGCTCGGTGGCGGCGCTGGCCTCGGAACTGGCGGGCGAGATCTACGGGCTCGACGTGATCGCGCGCCATATCGAGGACCAGTCCAACAACACCACCCGCTTCCTGGTCATGGATCACCACCCCGACCATTCCCGCCGCGGCAGCCACGGGATGATCACCTCCTTCATCTTCCAGGTCCGCAACATCCCCGCCGCGCTCTACAAGGCGATGGGCGGTTTCGCGACCAACGGCGTCAACATGACCAAGCTGGAAAGCTACATGGTCGGCGGCTCCTTCACCGCGACCCAGTTCTTCGCCGAGATCGAGGGCCATCCCGAGGATGCCGCCGTCATGCGCGCGCTGGACGAACTGCGCTACTTCACCTCGCGGGTGGAGATCATGGGCGTCTATCCGGCCGCCGCCCGGCGCCGGGAGATCGCCCTGGCCGGGGAATGACCCCTGCCCCGGTCCCGCGGCGGCGGGACCGGCGGCCGCTCAGGCCAGGCCCAGGCGGCTGCGGGTGAAGGCAGTGATGCGTCCGTGCAGCTTCTGCTCGACCCTGTGCTGCGCCACGCGCAGCGGCTGCAGCATCAGGCGCCCGGCAATGCCCCGCGCGGCGATGGCGATGTCATAGGCGATGGTGCAGCTTTCCGGCCCCGCCGCCGCGATGTCGATCACCACCTCGCCATGGATGCCGTCGGATTCATAGGCCAGCACCATGCCGCGATCGGGACGGATCTGCGTCACGCGCAGCGTGACGTTGCGGTGAATGCCCTTCACCCCGACCCCCAGTTTCCAGATGGTGTCCGTCCCGTCGGGCCAGCCGGGCGTGACCTCGTTCACCTGCACGCCCTGGCTGCGCAGGATGCGGGTCAGCCCCTCCGGGTCGGCCAGCGCGGCATGGGCCGCCGCGGCGGGCACCGGATAGGTCTCTTGGCTCCTGAGATTCATCTCATGTCTCCGTCAGGCGGCAGGGGGAAGGGTCGGACCGGGCGACAGCAGGTCCAGCCGGTCCGCAAGCCAGTGGTCCAGGACAGCCCGGGCAATCGCCCCCGGCCTGGCCGGGGCAATCAGGGGATGGGCGCCGCGGAAGGCCTGGGCGAGCTCCTCGCGGCTGATCCAGCGGGCATCCTCCAGCTCCTCGGGATCCAGCGTGATCTCCTCGTCCAGCGCCTCCGCCGTCCAGGCGGTCATCAGCTGCGTGGGAAAGGGCCAGGGCTGGCTGGCAAGATAGCGCACCGCGCCGACCCGGATGCCGGCCTCCTCCAGAACCTCGCGGCGCACCGCCGCCTCGGGCGTCTCGCCCGGTTCGACGAACCCCGCCAGCAGCGAATACATGCCCGGCGGCCAGGGCGCGTTGCGCCCCAGCAGGACCCGGTTGCCGCGCGTCACCAGCATGATGACCACCGGATCGGTGCGCGGGTAATGCTCGGCCCCGCAGGCGGGGCAGCGGCGGGTCCAGCCCCCCGCGGCCATGGCCGAACCCGTGCCGCAGCGGGCGCAGAACCCGTGCGTGCCGTGCCATTGGGTCAGCGCCCGCGCCAGCGCCGCGATCTCCGCCTCCCGCGGGCCGAGCCGTGTCATCACCGCGCGCAGCTCGGCAAAGCGGGTGCCGGAGGGAAACAGGGGATGCGCCTGCTCGGAGAGATCCGCGAAGCGGTCGAACCCCTCCGCCTGCGCATCGGCCGCCTGCCAGTCCGGCAGGTCGCAGGCGAAGACCGGCGCGCCCCCGGACAGCCCCAGGAAGATCATCGCCGCGCCCGCGGGGGCCAGCCCCGGGGCCTGCGGATGCAGCCATCCCAGCCGGTCGGCCGGATCGCCCGCAACCAGCACCTTGCCCCGCCACAGCGGCAGGACCCGCGCCTCCGCGCGCCGCAGCAGCCCTGCAGCCTCCCCGCGCAGATGCGCGGCCCGGTCCAGGTCGCTTCCCTCAAAGCAGTAACTTTTCATGAGCGCAAAGCTATCTCCGGGCCGCGCGGTTTCATCGGCGTCCGAATGACACAGGCACGCCGCGCTTGCAAACCGCGGCCTGCTGCGGCCCTTATGGGACTGCCCCGGCCAGCACCCCGGCTGCGGGAACGCCGCTTGCAGGAGACGCCGTGACGCAGAGCCCTTCCCCGCCCCCGATCGCAGGCGCGCCGCGGATCAGCCTGCGGCTGCTGGGACTGACCGATCTGCATGCCCATCTGCTGGGCCATGATTACGAAACCGGGCGGGCGCAGCCGGGCACGGGGCTGGCGCGGCTCGCGACGCTGATCGCCCGGCTGCGCGCCGAGGCCCCGGCCTGCCTGCTCTTCGACAATGGCGACACGCTGCAGGGCACGGCGCTCGGCGACTGGGCGGCGGAGGCGGCCGCAGAGGGCCGCGCCCACCCGATGATCCGGGCGCTGAACCAGCTGGGCGTGGATGCCGCGACGCCCGGCAATCACGATTTCAACTACGGGCTCCCCTTCCTGGACGCGGCCGCGCGGCAGGCGCGCTATCCGCTGGTCTGCGCCAATGTGCTGACCCGCCGCGGTGCCGTCCCGGCGGCGGACGCCACGCTGCTGCCGCCCTGGGTCATCCTCGAGCGCGACCTGCCCGACCAGAGCGGCGCGCGCCACAGGCTGCGCATCGGCGTCATCGGCGCGCTGCCGCCGCAGATCCTCGACTGGGACCGCCGCATCCTTGCCGACCGGGTGCAGCTGCGCGGCATCCGCGAGGCGGTAGCCGGGCACCTGCCCGGGATGCGCGCCGCGGGGGCCGATCTCGTGCTGGTGCTGAGCCATTCGGGCCCCGGTGCCGACAGCGACGAGCCGATGCTGGAACAGGCGGCCACCGCGCTGGCGCGGCTGCCGGGCGTGGACGCGATCATCGCCGGGCATTCGCATGCGGTCTTCCCGCCGCCCGGGGCGCCGCCCGGTGCCGACAGGGTGCATGGCACGCCGCTGGTGCAGCCGGGATTCTGGGGCTCGCATCTGGGGGTGATCGACCTGGACCTCGTTCCCGCGCCCGGCGGCGGCTGGCAGGTGGCCGGGGCGCGCAGCCGCGCCCTTCCTCCCGAAGAGCCGGACGGGACGCCCCTGCCCGAGGATCCGGGCATTCTTGCCGCCGCCCGTCCCGCGCATCGCGCCACGCAGGCCTGGCTGGACCGCCCGGTCGGGCGCAGCCGGACGCGCCTGCACAGCTACCTGTCCCTGGCCGGTCCCGATGCCGCCCAGGCGGTGGTGGCCGAGGCGCAGGGCGCGGCGCTGGCGGCGCTGATCGCCGATACGGACCATGCCGGGCTGCCGCTCCTCTCGGCGGTATCCCCCTTCAAGAGCGGCGGCCGGGCCGGGCCGGATTTCTACACCGACGTGCCCGAGGGCCCCCTCTCGCTGCGCCATGTGGCCGATCTCTACGCCTATCCCAACAGCCTCTGCGGCCGGGTCATCACCGGGGCCGAGCTGTGCGAATGGCTGGAACGCGCCGCCAGCATCTTCCTGCAGATCCGCCCGGGCCGACGCTGCCAGCCGCTGGTGCCGCCCCGCCAGCCCGGCTACGAATTCGACACGCTCTTCGGCGCGCGCTACGCGATCGACCTGTCCGGCCCGCCCCGCTACGACGCGGCAAGCGGCGTGCTGGCCGACCCGTCCGCCCGGCGCATCCGGGATCTGCGCATCGACGGACGCCCCGTCGCCGTGCAGGACCGGATGGTCGTTGCGACCAACAACTACCGGCTGGGCGGCGGCGGCAACTATCCCGGCCCGGCGGCCGGCCCCGTCATCGCGGAGACCTCCCAGGCGCTGCGCGGCATCCTGGCGGCGCATCTGGCCGAGCGTCCCGCCGCCCCGCTCGCGGATCCTCCCTGGCATTTCGCGGCGATCCCCGGGGCAAGCGCCGTGCTGGAGACCTCGCCCAGGGTGCGCGACCTCCCCGCGGATCTCGCCCGGCTGCGCCTCGCCGACCTGGGCGACACGCCCGAGGGCTTCGCCCGGTTCGAACTGCCCTTCACCGGGGCCCCGGGCTTCTCCGGCCGCCCGCTGGCAAAGCAATCCGCCCGCTGATTGTGCACAATCCCGACCCGCCAGCGTATTTCATCTGCCGCGGCATCCGCCGCGCCTGACAGCCGCCGCCGCCCGCGTCACCGTCGGTCCATCCGTCACAACCCGGAGGGGAGGTTCTTCCGATCATGTTCCTGCGTGCCACGATCCTGACTGCCGCGCTCGGCCTCGGCGCCATCGCCGCCCAGGCCGAAACCCAGGTGCAGCTTGCGCTGGACTGGAAGTTCGAGGGCCCCGCCGCGCCCTATTTCGCCGCCATCGACAACGGCCATTTCGCCGAGGCCGGTCTGGCCGTCGAGGTGCTGGCAGGCCAGGGCTCGCTCGACGCGATCCCGAAAGTCGCCACCGGCGCCTATCCCTTCGGCTTCGCCGACATCAACAGCCTGATCAAGTTCAAGGACCAGAATCCCGACGCGCCGGTCGTCATGGTGATGATGACCTATGACAAACCGCCCTTCGCCGTCATCGGCCGCAGGAGCCTGGGCGTCGAGGCGCCCAAGGATCTCGAGGGCAAGGTGCTGGGCGCGCCGCCCCCCGACGGCGCCTGGGCGCAGTTCGTCCCCTTCGCCGGCGCCAGCGGCATCGACATGGAGAAGATCACGGTGGAGCCCGTCGGCTTCCCCACCCGCGAGCCGATGCTGGCAGAGGGCAAGGTGGCGGCAGTGACCGGCTTCAACTTCTCCTCCTATCTGAACCTCGTGCGGCTGGGCGTGCCCGAGGACGACATCTCCACGATCCTGATGGCCGATCACGGGCTGGAGCTCTACGGCAACGGCATCATCGTCAACACCGATTTCGCCGCGGCCAATCCCGAACTGGTCAAGGGCTTCCTCGCCGCCGTCGCGGCCGGCTGGACCGACGCGATCGCCGATCCGGCGGCCGGCGCCGCGATGGTGATCGAGCGCAACCCGGCAGGCGATCTCGACCTCGAGACCCGCCGCCTGCAGATGGTCATCGACGCCAATGTCGCGACCCCCTGGGTGGCCGAGCACGGCATGGGCGGGATCGACCCCGACCGGTTCGAGCGCGCCCTCGTGCAGATCGGCGAGACCTACGACTTCGCCGAGGCGCCCGATGCCTCGGCCTATTTCACCGATGCCTACCTGCCCGAGGGCGGCTTCCCGCTCCGGTGAACCCACCCCGCGGGGCGCGCATTCCGCGCGCCGGCACCGTCCCGCCCCGGGCTTGACCCGGGGCCTCCTTCCCTCGTGAGCCGCCATGTCCGCCGAGATCGAGCTTCGCGCCGTCACCCATGCCTACCGCACCGAGACGGGTCCCCTGCCGGTGCTCCGCCATCTCGACGTGAAGATGCCGCCGGGCAGCTTCACCGCCTTCGTCGGCCCCTCGGGCTGCGGCAAGTCCACGCTGACCAAGCTGATCGCCGGGCTGATGCGCCCCGACGAGGGCCAGGTCTGGCTGGGCGGCCAGATGGTACGCGCGCCCCGCGCGACCGTCGGCATGGCCTTCCAGAACCCGGTCCTGCTGGAATGGCGCTCGATCCTGTCGAATGTGCTGCTGCCCCTGGAGATCGTGCCCAACACCCTGTCGCGCGCCGCGCGGCTCGACCGCGCCCGCGAATTGCTGGCGCTGGTGGGCCTGTCGGAATTCGAGGAGAAGCGCCCCTCCGAGCTCTCGGGCGGCATGCGCCAGCGCGCCTCGCTCTGCCGCGCGCTGGTCCACCGCCCCGAAGTGCTGATCCTCGACGAGCCCTTCGGCGCGCTCGACGCCTTCACCCGCGAGGATCTGTGGCAGACCATGGCGCGGCTGCGCGCCGAGGAAAGGTTCACCGCCGTGCTGATCACCCATGACCTGCGCGAAAGTGTGTTTCTCGCCGACGAGATCGTGGTGATGTCCGCGCGCCCGGCGACGATCCAGTACCGCATGGCAAGCCGCCTGCCCGCCGCGCGCGACCTCGACATCCTCTACACGCCCGAGGCGGTGGAGATGCTGGCCACGCTGCGCCGCCAGATCCAGATCGCCCAGGGGCGGGACGCGGCATGACCCTCCTGCGCAAGATCGCCGTCCCGCTCGGCGCCATCCTGGTCTTCCTGCTGCTGTGGGAATGGCTGGTCTGGGCCAAAGGCTGGCCCGATTACAAGATGGCCTCGCCCTCCGACCTCTGGCCCGCCTTCTGGAAATACCGCTGGCTGTTTCTCGAAAACGGCTGGCAGACGCTGTGGCGCACGGTGGCGGGGCTGCTGCTGGCGGTGGTGGCGGGGACCGGCATCGGCATGGTGATGGGCTTCTCGCGGCTGGCGCGCGAGGCGCTCTATCCGCTGCTCGTCGGCTTCAACGCCATCCCCAAGGCGACGGTCGTGCCGATCATGGCGCTGATCTTCGTCGGCCGGCACGATTTCAACACGATCATGATCGCCTTCATGATCTCCTTCTTCCCGATCGCGGTCTCCGTCTCGATCGGGCTGTCGACGCTGGAGCCCGAATACCGCGACATCCTGCGCGCCCTGGGCGCCTCGCAGCTGACGGTGTTCCGCAAGATCGCCCTGCCCAAGACCCTGCCCGAATTCTTCGGCGCGCTGAAGGTCTCGGTCACGCTGGCCTTCATCGGCACCAACCTGATGGAGATCGTCTCCCCCCACGGCCGCGGCCTCGGCGCGCTGTTCGACAGCGGCAAGATCAGCGCGGATTACCCCCTGATGTTCGCGGTGCTGATCGCCTTGGCGTTCCTGGGGATCGTGCTCTACTATATCGTGGTGGCGCTGGAGAAGGTGTTCGCAGGCTGGGCGGAACGGGCACCCGGTTAGGGCCGGGCGCCCCGGGACCGGTGCAGGCTCAGACCAGCCCGTGACGTTTCGCGAAGGGCAGCCACAATTCCAGGTGCACCAGCGGCTGTTCGGGGATCTGGATGCCATGCCCGCCGGTCTCGAACAGGTGCAACTCGGTCGGGATTCCGCGATCGCGCAGCGCCTCGGCCAGCTGGCTGCTGTTCTGCGGCGGCACGAACGGATCGTTCAGCGAATGCGCGAGGAAGGTCGGCGGCATGTCCGGGGGCACGTTCAGTTCCAGCGATGCCGCGCGCTGCGACGCGATATCCTGCGGGTCCTCGCCGAACATCTCCGTGCGCGATCCGCCATGGGCGTAATCGGGCATCATCGTCACGACGGGAAAGAACAGCCCCGCCAGCATGGGGCGCAGATCGGCGGTGTCGATCTCGTCCACCGGCTCATAGGCCGCGCGGGCGAACCGCTCGGCGGTCCAGCCGGCGACATGACCCCCCGCGGAGAACCCCGCCACCGCCACCCGGGCCGGGTCGATGCCGAAATCGCCGGCATTGTGCCGGATGAAACGCAGCGCGCGCTGGCCGTCCTGCAGCGCGACCTCCGGCCCCGCCGCCCAGGGATCGGCAGGCAGCCGGTAGGTCATGATGAAGGTGGTGAATCCCTGATCCTCGAACCACTGGTCCTCGCGCCCGCCCGCGCGGCTGACGGCCACCCGGCGATAGCCGCCGCCGGGCATCATCAGCACCGCCGCCCCGTTGGGTGTGCGGGGCCGACGCACCATCAGGATCGGGTCGCGCACATGCAGCGCGGCCGTGTCATTCGGATCGCCGCCCGGGCTGCGCAGGATCCATTCCTCCGCCGCCTCCACAGCCGCGCCGCCCGGTGCCCCCTCCGGCCAGAGCCGGTAGCTTTCCAGAGGCTGTTTCAGCTTCGGCACGGTCTGCCCGTCCGCCAGCGACAGACGGGGCGACAGCGCAGCCATCGCCGCCGCGCCGAGCAGGGTACGTCGATCCATTCAGGTCTCCTCCCAGAGTGTGGACTCGGTCGCAGGCTATGGGTTCAGGCGATCTCGTCAACCTGAAACGGAATCCTGGACCTTTATTTTCGGAATGTAATTTCGTTTTCTGAACGGGGTTCAGGCGCCGCCCCTCGCCCGTCCTGCATCCCCTCCACCACCCCCCTCGCCGAATTCGACCGCGGCACCCACATGCCGCGCTCCATCGCCTCGCCGAAGCGGGCGGCCATTTCTCGCAGGGCGGGGCCATTCGCCGCCTCGAGGAAGTCGCGCACCGTGTCGTCGCCCAGATAGGCCTCGAAGACCAGGTCGAAATGGTGGCCCTTCACCGCGCCCGTCGTCGCCGCGAAGGCGAAAAGGTAGTCGACCGTCGCGGCCATCTCCGCCGCGCCCTTGTAGCCGTGGCGCATCGCCCCGGCGATCCATTTGGGATTGGCCGCGCGGGCGCGGACGACCCGGGCGATTTCCTCGTCCAGCGTGCGGATGCGCGGGGTCTCGGGGCGGGAATGGTCGGGGTGATAGCTGACCGGTGCGGCGCCGCGCAGCGCCTCCACCGTCGCCGCCATCCCGCCCTCGAACTGGTAGTAATCGTCGGAATCCAGCAGGTCATGCTCGTGATTGTCCTGGTTCTGGACGACCGCCTCCGCCTGGCCCAGGCGGCGGGCGAAATCGGCGCGCGCCGCGCGGCCCTCGGCGCCGCCGCCATAGGCATGCCCGCCCCAGTCCAGGAAGCTCTCTGCCAGATCGTCCCGGTCGCGCCACAGCCCGTCCTCCAGCATCGCCTGCAGCCCCGCGCCATAGCCGCCGGGCGCCGCGCCGAAGACCCGCGCCCCGGCCCGGTCCGCGCCGGTCTCGGCCGCCTCGGCGCGGAACCTTGCCGCGGCGGGGTTCTCGGCCTCCGGCTCCTCCAGCGCCATCACCGCGCGCGCCGCCGAATCCACCAGGTCCATCTGCGCCGGAAAGGCGTCGCGGAAAAAGCCCGAGACCCGCAGCGTCACATCCACCCGCGGCCGTCCCAGCGCCGAGAGGGGAATGATCTCGAAGCCGGTGACGCGGCCGGACATTTCCTCCCAGACGGGTTTCACCCCCATCAGCGCCAGCGCCTGGGCCACGTCATCGCCGCCGGTGCGCATGTTCGAGGTGCCCCAGGCGCTCAGCGCCATCGCGCGCGGCCAATCGCCCTGGCGCTGCAGGTAATCCTCGACCAGCAGCGCGGCGGATTTCCATCCCAGCGCCCAAGCGGTGCGGGTGGGCAGCGCGCGGCTGTCGACGGAGAAGAAGTTCCGCCCCGTCGGCAGCACGTCGAGCCGCCCCCGCGTCGGCGCCCCCGACGGCCCCGGCGCCAGGAACCGCCCCTCCAGCGCCCGCAGCAGACCAGCCATCTCGGCCGCGCCCGCGCCTTCGACCGCCGGACGGATCCGCCCGGCGATCTCGGCCATCACCGCGGCGGAGGCCGGGCCGGGCGCCGCGGCGGGCAGCTCCACCAGCCGCGCCGCCAGATCCTCCAGCCGCTCCACCGTGTCCCCGGCCGTGCGCCACGGATCCTGCCCGGACAGCTCCCGCGGGCGCGGCCCGCTCCATGCGGCGGCCATGTCGCAATCCAGCGGATCGAAGCCCAGCCCCAGATCGGCGGCAAGCGCCCGCTGCAGCGAGGCATCGCCGCCCCGGCCCGCCCCGCGCGGCACCCGGGCCAGCGCAAGGATCAGGTCGCGCGCCAGCCGTCCAGCGGGCGCCCGGCCGAAGACATGCAGCCCGTCGCGGATCTGGCTTTCCTTCAGCTCGCACAGATAGGCATCCAGCCGCGCCAGCCGCGCATCGTCATCGCCCAGCCCGGCCAGCCCCGCATCCTGGTCCAGCCCCGTGGCCGAGACCATCGACAGGATCTCGCGGCGCAGATGGGTGATGCGGCGGGCATCGACCCCGGCGGCCTGGTAATATTCGTCGACAAGCGCCTCCAGCGCGCGCAGCGGGCCGTAGCTCTCGGCGCGGGTCAGGGGCGGGGTCAGGTGATCGACGATCACCGCCGCCGCGCGGCGCTTGGCCTGGGTGCCTTCGCCGGGATCGTTGACGATGAACGGATAGACATGCGGCACCGGTCCCAGCGCGATCTCGGGAAAGCAGTCCTCCGACAGCGCCAGCGCCTTGCCCGGCAGCCATTCGAGGTTGCCGTGCTTGCCCATATGCACGATCGCATGGGCGCCGAAGGACCCGCGTAGCCACAGGTAGAAGGCCAGGTAGCCATGCGGCGGCACCAGGTCGGGGGCGTGATAGGTCTCCTCGGGGTCGATGTGATAGCCCCGCGCGGGCTGCAGGGCGACCACCACATTGCCGTGCTCCAGCACCGGCAGGGCAAAGGCGCCATGCTCGACGAAAGGGTCCTCCGCCGGGGCGCCCCAGCGCGCCTCGATCCGCGCCCGCGCCGCCGCGGGCAGGGTCCGGTACCAGTCCAGGTAGTCCTGCAGCGCCAGGCGCACGCCGCCGCGCCGCGACACCCGGTCGGTCCGCCAGCTGGACGGCCCCGCAAAGACAGCCGCCATCAGCGCGGCACTGTCGGTCGGCGGATCGGTCACGCGATACCCCGCCGCCGCCAGCGCCCCCAGCACGGCGACCGTCGCCTCGGGCGTGTCCAGCCCCACGCCGTTGGCCAGGCGCCCGTCGCGATTGGGATAATTGGCCAGGACCAGCGCCACGCGCCGCTCTGCCGGGCGGGCCCGCGCCAGCGCCACCCAGTTCGCCGCCAGCTCGGCGACGAAGGCCACCCGCCCGGCATCGCCGCGATAGGCCGCGATCCGGCATTCGGTGGCTGCATCATGCCAGGCCTCGTCCTTGAAGCTGATGGCGCGCGACAGGATGCGGCCGTCGATCTCGGGCAGGGCCACGTTCATCGCCACGTCGCGCGCCGCCAGCCCGCGGGCGGAGTCCGCCCAGGCCTCGCGGCCGCCGCCGGACAGCACGATCTGCAGCACCGGCGCGCCGGGCGCGTCCAGCACCGTATCGGGCCGCGCCCCCTGCCATTGCGCCGGGTCCGGCGAGGAGACGGCGAAGGAGGTGGCATTCAGCACCAGATCCGGCGGGGCGGCGGCGAAGATCCCCTCCAGCGTCGCGATGCTGACCGGGTCCTTCAGCGAGGCGACGAAGACCGGCAGCGGATTCAGCCCGCGCGCCTGCAGCGCCGCGACCATCTGCGTCACCGGGTCCAGCCCGGCCCCCGCCAGAAGCGCCCGGTAGAAGACCAGCGCCACGACCGGGGCCTCTGCCTGCCAGTGGCCCCGCAGGTCATCCGGCCCCGTCACCCCCTGCCCCGGCCACCAGCAGCCCGCCCGCAGCAGCGGCTGCGCCGCGGCCGGGCGCGGGCCCTGGCCGATCAGATGCGCGCAGAATTCCAGGAAGGCCGCCGCATTGGCCGGGCCGCCCTCGCGCAGATAGGCGCCGAGCGCCTCCCAGTCGGCCCGCGACACGGTGGAGAGCGCGAAAAGCTCCTCGTCGGGACGGTCGCAGCCGGGCAGCAGCGCAAGGGAGATCCCCGCCGCGCCCAGCCGCGCGGAAAGCTGCTCCAGCGCGTAGCGGAAATAGCCGACCCCGCCCAGCACCCGCGCCACGACCAGACGGGCGCCGAGGCAGGTCTGCTCGATATAGGTGTCGACGGTGAAGGGATGGGACAGCCAGCCCATATTGGCCAGGCGCAGCCCCGGCGGGTCGGCCATGGCGGCGCGCGCCGCGCTGAGCGCCGCCAGGTCGGTATCGGCCGCCGACAGGAAGATCACATCGGCCGGGCTCTGCCCCGGATCGACGGGCTCGGTGCCGTCATTGACGGCGCCGGGCTGCGCGGCAAGCAGATGCATCAGGCGGGCTCGGTCACGGCCCCGAGGGCGGCGGCGATCGCCGCGCGGTCCAGCCCCGCCATGCCGATGACCACCAGCCGCGTCCCCCGCGCCTCGCCCGGGGCGAAGGGCCGGTCGAAATGGCTTTCCACCCGCGGCCCCACCGCCTGCAGCACCAGCCGCATCGGCTTGCCCGCGACGGCGGCAAATCCCTTCACCCGCAGCAGGTCATGCGCCGCGATGACCCGAGCAACCAGCGTTTCCAGCGCCGCGGGATCGGCCGCCTCGGGCAGGTCCACCACGAAGCTCTCGAAGGCGTCATGGCCGTGATCATGGTGATGATCGTCGTGATCGTCCCCATGGTGGTCGTCATCATCGTCATGGTGATGGTGGTGGTGGTGCAGTTCGTGGCGCGCGGACATGTCGTCCTCGGCGCCCATCTCCAGCCCCAGCAGCACGGCCGGATCCACCGCGCCGCGGGCGGTCGGGATCACCTGGACGCCCTTGCGCACCTGCGCCGCGAGGCGGGACGCCAGCGCGGCCGGATCATCCATCAGATCGGCCTTGTTCAGCAAGACCATGTCGGCACAGGCCAGCTGGTCCTCGAAGAGTTCCGACAGCGGCGTCTCGTGATCCAGCCCGTCATCGGCGGCGCGCTGGCGGTCCACGGCCGCCTCGTCGGCGGCAAAGCGGCCTTCGGACAGCGCCGGGCCGTCGACCACGGCCACCACGCCGTCGACGGTGACGCGGGTCCGGATCGCGGGCCACTGGAAGGCGCGCACCAAGGGCTGCGGCAGGGCCAGGCCCGAGGTCTCGATGACGATATGATCGGGGGCGGGATCGCGCGCCAGCAGGCCCTCGATGGCGGGGACGAAATCCTCGGCCACGGTGCAGCAGATGCAGCCATTGGACAGCTCGATCACGTCATCCTCGGCGCAGCCCTCGATGCCGCAGCCCTTGAGGATGCCGCCATCGACGCCCAGGTCGCCGAATTCGTTGACCACCAGCGCGATGCGGCGGCCATTGGCGGTCTCGATCAGGTGGCGGATCAGCGTGGTCTTGCCCGCCCCCAGGAAACCGGTGACGACGGTCGCGGGAATCTTCTGGGCCATGGCGCTTCTCCTCTGTCCGGGCTCGGCGCATTTGTCGGCAGGCCGCCGGCGCTGTCAAGGAAGCCCGGGACCGGCCGGGTCATTCCGCCGCCGCCCCGGAGGGAACCGCCGCGAGCGGATCATCGCCCAGCACCCAGACCCCGCCGATGCCCGCCGCGGGATCGGAGGCCGCGACCACCCGGCTGGCGGAACCGCCGATCAGGACCATCCCCGCCGCGCGCATCTGCGCCGGGTCGAGCGCGTCCAGCGTGCTCAGCCGCGGCGCCGCCCCGCCGGCGCCCTCCAGCAGCACCGGAACCGTGCCGGAGCGATGTGCGCGCAGACAGGCCAGCGCCTCGGCGGCCGGCGCCTCCCCTCCGGCGGCATCGGCCGGGACCGTCAGCGCCAGTGGCAGATCCGCGGCGGCAAGGGCCTCCAGCCGCCGCGGCCCGGCAGGCAGGCTGACCCGGCAGGAATCGGTGCCCAGGAAGGCCCCCGCCCGGGCCGAGAGCCGTTCCGCCCGCCCTGCCCCGGGCCGCAGCCTCAGC
>NZ_JACVXA010000060.1 GCF_014903745.1 Mangrovicoccus algicola
CTGCAACCGGCAGGCCCGGTGCTGGCGGTCGCGGCGGCGGCGGCCCTGGTCGTGGCGGCGGGGCTCGCCCGGCTGGCCCGCGCCCGGCTGGGCGGGCAGACCGGGGATGTCCTGGGCGCCGTTCAGATCACCACCGAGATCGTCCTTCTGGCCCTGTCCGCAGCCCTCCTGACCGGCGCCGGCTGAGACTGCCGCGCGAACGGGCGCCCTCCGCGGGGAACCGGCAATGATCCGCCCAGAGCCCGGGGCGGGATCATTCACGATATGCTCACGGATTGTACACAATCGCAAAAACAGCAGGCAGATGCCGCAAAATTCGCACAGCGCGCCCTGCTCGCATCCGCTTCACGGTTCCGTTGGCCCCGCGCTGTTGCGAAGCCTCCCTGCATGGCGCGGATCCGCGCCGAGGAGGCAAGCCCGCCGCACCGGCAGGGCAGCACAAGACAGGGATGGCGGGGGATGTCGGCATGACGGGCGCAGCAACGCGGATCGGCAGCCCATCCACCCGGATTTTCAGGGGAAACGTAAGATGACCAAACTCACCAGGACGCTGTTCGGCCTTGGCGCGGCGACGATGCTGATGGGCACCACCGCGATGGCGCAGGAGGACACGATCAAGGTCGGCATCCTGCATTCGCTTTCCGGCACCATGGCGATCTCCGAGACCACGCTCAAGGACGCGATGCTGATGCTGGTCGAGCAGCAGAACGCGGCCGGCGGCGTGCTGGGCAAGACGCTGGAGCCGGTGGTGGTCGACATCGCCTCCGACTGGCCGCTGGCCAACGAGAAGGCGCGCCAGCTGATCGAGGCCGACGGCGTCGACGTGGTCTTCGGCTGCTGGACCTCCTCCTGCCGCAAATCGGTGCTGCCGGTCTTCGAGGAGCTGAACTCGATCCTGTTCTACCCGGTGCAGTACGAGGGCGAGGAATCGCAGCGCAACGTGTTCTATACCGGCGCCGCCCCCAACCAGCAGGCGATCCCGGCAGTCGATTACCTGATCGAGACCGAGGGCGTGGAGCGCTGGGTCCTGGCGGGCACCGACTATGTCTATCCGCGCACGACCAACAAGATCCTCGAAGCCTACCTGAAGGACAAGGGCGTGGCCGAGGAAGACATCATGATCAACTACACGCCCTTCGGTCACTCCGACTGGCAGACGATCGTGTCCGACATCGCCGAATTCGGCTCGGCCGGCAAGAAGACCGCCGTGGTCTCCACCATCAACGGCGATGCCAACGTGCCCTTCTACAAGGAGCTCGGCAACAAGGGCATCTCGGCCGAGGACATCCCGGTCGTCGCCTTCTCGGTCGGCGAGGAGGAACTTTCGGGGCTCGACACCGCGCCGCTGGTCGGCCACCTCGCGGCCTGGAACTACTTCATGTCGATCGACACGCCCGAGAATGACGCCTTCATCGAAAGCTGGTGGGAGTTCATCGGCAACGAGGACCGCGTCACCAATGACCCGATGGAGGCCCATTACATCGGCTTCAACATGTGGGTGAAGGCGGTCGAAGAGGCCGGCACGACCGATGCCGACGCGGTGATCGCCGCGCTGCCGGGCACCGAGGCGCCGAACCTGACGGGCGGCATCTCCACCATGCTGCCGAACCATCACATCACCAAGCCGGTCTTCGTCGGCGAGATCCAGGATGACGGCCAGTTCGACGTCGTCTGGGAAACCGACGACCTGGTGCCCGGGGATGCCTGGTCCGACTACCTGCCCGAGTCCGCGCCGCTGAAATCCGACTGGGTGGAGCTGGAATGCGGCAATTACAACACCGAGACCGAGACCTGCGGCGCCGAGTGAACGGCGGCTGTCGGCCTTCCGGCGCGGCGGGCGAGCCCGCCGCGTCCTGATCTGCGCGGCAGCCGGCGGTCCGCCACCGGTTGCCGCATTCCGAAATGCCTCCAACCGGAAGGAACTCCATGGCCCTTCTCCGAGTCCTGCTCGCGGCCGCAATCACCTGCGCCGCCAGTCTTGCCGCGGCCCAGAGCCTCGAAGACCTGGTCGCGACGCTCCCGGAGGGGAGCTATGACGACCGCGGCGCCGTGGTCGCGCAGATCGCCGGCACCGGCGACGACCGCGCGCTGAAGGTGCTGGAATCCCTTCTGGAAGGCGACCTGGAAGTCCTGGATTCCAACGGCCGCGTGGTCGAGATCCGCAGCGAGGGACGGGACGATTTCGCCACCGACATCCTCACCGGCGAGGATTATGGCGAGGTGCCCTCGCGCGGCTCTTCGCGGATCCGCGTCAATAACAGCCTGCGCCGCGACATCCGCGCGGCGATGGGCACGATGACGCTGCGCCATCCCGATCCGGCCCGGCGGCTGGCCGCCGCGCAAGCGGCCTTCCGCAGCCCCGATCCGGACCAGGCCGAGCTCCTCTCGGAAGCCCTGGCCGCAGAGACCGACCCGCAGGTCGCCGAGGCGCTGTCGCGCGCCGTCGCCGTCGCCGCCCTGGAGGGGGCCGCGCCGGAGGCCGCGCAGCTCGAAGCCGTCGCGGTGCTTAGCGAGATGGGCAATACCGAGGCAAGGACCATCCTCGCCGCTGCCGCCGCGGATGCCGAAGGGCCCGTGGCGGAGGCCGCGTCCGACGCGGTGCGCCATATCGACCAGATGCAGCGGCTCTGGGGCCTGGCGCAGAACGTGTGGTTCGGCCTGTCGCTGGGCTCGGTCCTGCTGCTTGCCGCGATCGGCCTGGCGATCACCTTCGGCGTGATGGGCGTGATCAACATGGCCCATGGCGAGCTGGTGATGATCGGCGCCTACACGACCTTCGTGGTGCAGGAGGCGATCCGCTCCTCCTTCCCCGCCCTCTTCGACTGGTCGCTGCTCATCGCGGCGCCGCTGGCCTTCGCGGTGGCGGGCGGCGTCGGCGTCGCGATCGAGCGCGGCGTGGTGCGGTTTCTCTACGGCCGCCCCCTGGAGACGCTTCTGGCCACCTGGGGGATATCGCTGATGCTGCAGCAGGCGGTGCGCTCGATCTTCGGGCCCAACAACCGCGAGGTCGGCAACCCCTCCTTCATGTCCGGCGCCTTCGAGCTGGGACAGATGACGGTCACCTGGAACCGGCTGTGGATCCTGGTCTTCGCGCTGGCGGTCTTCGCGGTGCTGCTCTTCGTGCTGAAGAAGACCCCGATCGGGCTGCAGATGCGGGCGGTGACGCAGAACCGGGCCATGGCATCGAACATGGGCATCCGCACCGGCTGGGTCGACGCCATGACCTTCGGGCTGGGGGCGGGCATCGCCGGGCTGGCAGGCGTGGCGCTGAGCCAGATCGACAATGTCTCGCCGAATCTCGGCCAGAGCTACATCGTCGACAGCTTCATGGTGGTGGTCTTCGGAGGCGCCGGGAACATCTGGGGCACGCTCGCCGGGGCCTTCAGCCTGGGCATCGCCAACAAGTTCCTCGAACCCTGGACCGGGGCGGTGCTGGCCAAGATCCTGGTGCTCGTCTTCATCATCCTCTTCATCCAGAAACGCCCGCGCGGCCTCTTCGCGGTGCGCGGCCGGGCGGTGGACGCATGAGGTCCCGCCCGGCCACCAGCCCGCAGCGGGGGGGCATCGAGCCCCCCCGCTGCGGCCGTCGCTTCCGCGCCGGCGGGGACATCGACCCGGCCCGTCCCCTGCGCCGCCATCCGTCGCCAGTGCCGCCGCGGGTCACCGCGGCCCGGACCGCGGAGGCTCGATGCCTCCGCGGTCCGGCCCCCTCCGCATGGTCAGGAGACATCCCGTGCTGAACCTCGTCGACCGCCGCATGGGGATCTTCCTTGCCGGCCTCTTCCTTCTCACCGTCGCCATCCCTGTCGGCAATCTCGCCATGGCCGGCCAGCCGGTCCCCTCCTATATCGTGGCGCTCTTGGGCAAGTACCTGTGCTACGCGCTCCTTGCCGTCGCCCTCGACCTCGTCTGGGGGTATTGCGGCATCCTCTCGCTCGGCCACGGCGCGTTCTTCGCGCTCGGCGGCTACGCGATGGGGATGCACTTGATGCGCGAAATCGGCGCGCGCGGCGTCTATGCCAACCCGGTCCTGCCGGATTTCATGGTCTTCCTGAACTGGGACAGCCTGCCCTGGTACTGGCTGGGATTCGACATGTTCGGCTTTGCGCTGGCCATGGCGCTGCTGGTTCCCGGCCTTCTGGCCTTCGTCTTCGGCTGGTTCGCCTTCCGCTCGCGCGTCACCGGCGTCTACCTGTCGATCATCACCCAGGCGATGACCTATGCGCTGATGCTCGCCTTCTTCCGCAACGAGATGGGCTTCGGCGGCTATAACGGCCTGACCGACTTCAAGGATGTCCTGGGCTTCAGCCTGCAGGCCGACAGCACCCGCGCCGGGCTCTTCGTGCTCTCCGCCCTCGCGCTGGCCGCCGGGCTGCTGGTGTCCAAGGCGATCACCTCGTCGAAGCTCGGCAAGGTGCTGATCGCGATCCGCGACGCCGAGAGCCGGACGCGCTTCATCGGCTACCGCGTGGAGGAGTACAAGCTCTTCGTCTTCGTGGTCTCCGCCATGATGGCGGGGCTCGCGGGCGCGCTCTACGTCCCGCAGGTCGGCATCATCAATCCCGGCGAATTCTCCCCGGCCAATTCCATCGGCATCGTCATCTGGGTGGCGCTCGGCGGGCGCGGCACGCTGGTCGGCGCCGCGATGGGCGCGATCATCGTCGGCATCGCCCAGACGCTGTTCACCTCGTGGTTTCCCGAGCTCTGGCTCTTCGCCCTCGGCGGGCTCTTCGTCTTCGTCACCATCTTCCTGCCCGACGGCGTGCTCGGCCTGATCGAAAGCCGCCTGGGCCGCAAGGCCGGGCCCGGGGCAGCCGCAAAGGAGGCAAGCGCATGAGCACCCAGCTTCTGCTCGACGGCGTGAATCGCAGCTTCGACGGCTTCAAGGCGATCAACGACCTGTCCCTGGCGGTGGAGAAAGGCGAGCTGCGCGCCATCATCGGACCGAACGGCGCGGGCAAGACCACCATGATGGACATCATAACCGGCAAGACCCGGCCCGATACGGGCCGCGTGATGTGGAACCAGTCGGTCGACCTGACCCGCACCGACGAGGCCGGATCGGCCCGGCTTGGGATCGGCCGCAAGTTCCAGAAGCCCACCGTGTTCGAGACCCAGACGGTCGAGGACAACATCGCGCTGGCGCTGAAGGAGGACCGCTCGGTCTGGGCGACGCTCTTCCACCGCCGCTCGGCCGAGGATACCAGGCGCATCGGCGAGCTGCTGGAGCTGGTGAAGCTCTCCCATGTGGCGGGCTGGATGGCCGGCGATCTCAGCCACGGACAGAAGCAGTGGCTGGAGATCGGCATGCTCCTGGCGCAGGATCCCGAGCTTCTGCTGGTCGACGAACCGGCGGCCGGCATGACCGATGCCGAGACCATGCGCACCGCCGAGCTGCTGCGCCAGATCGCCGGCAGGCACACGGTCATCGTGGTGGAACACGACATGGATTTCGTCCGCGCGCTCGATTGCCGGGTGACGGTGCTGCACCAGGGCCATGTGCTGGCCGAGGGCTCGCTCGACCATGTCTCGGCCAACGAACAGGTGATCGAGGTGTATCTTGGCCGCTGAGCGCAATTCCCGGAAGGACCAGGCCCATGCTTGAAGTCAAGACCGTCGACCTGCATTACGGCGCCGCCCAGGCGCTGCGCGGCGTGAGCCTGACCGCGGCGCCGGGCCGCGTCACCACCGTCCTGGGGCGCAACGGCGTCGGCAAGACGACCCTGCTGAAATCCATCGTGGGACGGCAATCCATCTCGGGCGGCGCGATCGAATGGGAAGGGCAGGACATTTCGCGGATGCGGGCCGACCTGCGCGCCCGCGCCGGGATCGCCTCGGTGCCGCAGGGCCGCGAGATCTTTCCCCTCCTGACCGTGCAGGAGAACCTGGAAACCGGCTTCTCGATCCTGCCGCGGGGACAGCGCAAGGTGCCCGACGAGGTGTTCGAGCTTTTCCCGGTGCTCCGCCAGATGCTGGGACGGCGCGGCGGCGACCTGTCTGGCGGGCAGCAGCAGCAGCTCGCCATCGGCCGCGCCATGGTGATGAAACCGCGGCTTCTGGTGCTCGACGAGCCGACCGAGGGGATCCAGCCCTCGGTGATCCAGGATATCGGCCGCGCCATCGCCTATCTCCGCGACCGGGGCGACATGGCGATCCTGCTGGTGGAGCAGTATTTCGACTTCGCGCGCGACCTCTGCGACACGTTCCACGTCATGGAGCGCGGCCAGATCATCAAGGCCGGCACCCGCGCCGAGATGAACGAGGAGGAAATCCGCGGCATGATGACCGTGTGAGCGCCGCCGCCGCGGCGCTGCCGCCCGCCCCCGTCCCGACCGGGGCGGGAGATCCGGCCTTCCCCCTGCCGTCGCGACAGGATAGGACGGGGCATGGAGGAGACGAGACAGATCGCCGCACTGCCGATCGCGCTGCACGGCAAGCCCGGGACGCGGGTGCTTCTCGTGACATCGCGCGATACCGGGCGGTGGGTCGTGCCGAAGGGCTGGCCCATGGATGGCAAGAAACCCTGGACCGCCGCGAAGATCGAGGCGCTGGAAGAGGCCGGGGCGATCGGCACGATCCGCGACACGCCGCTGGGCAGCTACGGTTATGACAAGCGGCTCGGGGATGGCAGCGTTCTGCCCTGCCGCGTCGATGTCTACCCGATGATCGTCACCGGCCTGAAGAAGCGCTGGAAGGAACGCAAGCAGCGCAAGCGGCGCTGGGTCTCGGCCGGGAAGGCCGCGACCATGGTGCAGGAGCCGGAACTGCGCCTGATCTTCCTCGACCTTGCGGGCCTCGCGGATGCGGCAGTCGCCCTGGGGCGCGGGCGGCCCTGAAAGACCGCCTCCGGCCAGCATGGCCGCCGCGGACCGGACGCCGCGATCCGCAACGCCGGTCCTGAACGGCTATGAGCGGCCGCGCATCGCGCGCCGGGTCGGGCCGGAGCGCAGCCGCCCGCGATCCGTTCCGGTCCGGGTCCGGCAGTACCGGTTTCCGATGCCCCCCCGGCCCAGTACCCGGCGCGGCAGGACGGGTGGCGCCTGCTGCCCCGTCGGCTCAGATCGCCGCGGCCAGGGCCTCGGCCAGGTCGGTGCGCTCCCAGGAGAACCCGCCATCGGCCTCGGGGGCGCGGCCGAAATGCCCGTAGGCGGCCGTGCGTTCGTAGATCGGCCGGTTCAGGTCCAGATGCGTGCGGATGCCGCGCGGGGTCAGGTCCATGAGCTTCGGGATCGCCGCCTCGATCAGCGCCTCGTCGACCGTGCCCGTGCCATCGGTATTGCAATAGATCGACAGCGGCTCGCTGACCCCGATCGCATAGCTCAGCTGGATGGTGCAGCGATGCGCCAGCCCCGCCGCCACGACGTTCTTGGCCAGGTAGCGCGCCGCATAGGCGGCCGAACGGTCCACCTTGGTCGGATCCTTGCCCGAGAAGGCACCGCCGCCATGGGGCGCCGCGCCGCCATAGGTGTCGACGATGATCTTGCGCCCGGTCAGCCCGGCATCGCCATCGGGGCCGCCGATGACGAATTTCCCGGTCGGGTTCACCCACCATTTGGTCGTGTCGCGCAGCCAGCCCTCGGGCAGGACCTCGCGGATGAAGGGGGCAACCACCTCGCGCACATCCTCGGAGGTCATGGTCTCGTCCAGGTGCTGGGTCGACAGGACCAGCGAGGCCAGCTCCACCGGGATGCCGTCCTCGTAGCGCACGGTCAGCTGCGATTTCGCATCCGGTCCCAGCACCGGCGCCTCGCCGGACTTGCGCGCCTCGGCCAGGCGCTTGAGGATCTTGTGGGCATAGAGGATCGGCGCGGGCATCAGCTCGGGCGTCTCGTTGACGGCATAGCCGAACATGATGCCCTGGTCGCCGGCACCCTCGTCCTTGTTGCCCGCCGCGTTCACGCCCTGCGCGATATGGGCCGACTGTTCGTGCAGGAGGTTGGTGATCTCCACCGTCTCGTGGTGGAATTTCTCCTGCTCGTAGCCGATATCGCGGATGCAGTCGCGCACGATGCGGTCGACATGCTCCATGTAGCCATGCAGCTTCTGCTGGTCGGACAGCCCGATCTCGCCGCCGATCACGACGCGGTCGGTCGTGGCGAAGGTCTCGCAGGCGACGCGCGCCTCGGGTTCCTCGGCGATCAGCGCATCGAGAACCGCATCCGAGATCCGGTCGCAGACCTTGTCGGGATGACCTTCGGAGACGGATTCTGAGGTGAAGATATAGTTTTTACGCGACATCGGGCGTGCTCCATTGGGGTTACATCCGCCACGCCAGGAAGCCGTTGTGGCGGCGGTTCCACGCGGTTACGCCGCGCCCTGCCCAAAGGCAAACGAAAAATATCAGCGTCTTGAAAGGATCGTGCCGCGCAGGATCCAGAGACCCAGCCCCGCCAGCAGCACGATCAGCGGAAGGTTGCCCGTGCGGGCATAGGGCGTGGGCCCCGTCGCCCCGGGCAGTGCCCGGGTGATCACCCCCGACGTGTCCAGCGGCAGGCTGTCGAGCACGCGCCCCTTGGGGTCGATGATCGCGGAAATCCCGGTATTGGCCGCGCGCACCAGCGGCAGCCCCTGCTCGATCGCCCGCAGCCGCGCCTGGTCCAGATGCTGGGCCGGGCCCGACATCTGCCCGAACCAGGCGTCATTGGTGATCTGCACGATCCAGTCGGGCCGCGCCATTCCGCGCGTGGCGGCGTGGCGCGGAAAGATCGCCTCGTAGCAGATCAGCGGCAGGACCTCGCCCAGCGGCCCCAGATCCAGCACCTCGGGCCCCGGCCCGGGGGTGAAGCCGCCCAGCATGTCCGTGGCAAGCCCCCGCAGCCCCAGCGCCGCGGCCAGCTTTCCGCCGGGAAAGTACTCTCCGAAGGGCACGAGGTGGAACTTGTCGTAGACCGCGCCGACGCGGCCATCCGGTTCGATCACGGCAAGCGAGTTGCGCAGGTCCTGCCCCGCGAAGCGCTGCGCCCCCAGGATGACCGGCACGCCGCCCGCAGCCTCGGCGATGCGCTCGTCGGGCGGGCCCCGGGGATCCAGCAGGTAGGGCAGCGAGACTTCGGGCCAGATGACCACGTCGGGCGGCGGCCCGGCATGGGCGGCGGTCAGATCCAGCTTCCGCTGCCAGTAGACCGGGATCATCTCGGGCTTCCATTTCAGGGCCTGGGTCTCGTTGGGCTGGACCACCCGGACGACCGGGCCCGGCGGCAGGGCGCGGGCATCGTAGCGCGCCACCATGCCCTCGCCGAGCAGCGTGCCGCCGCACCAGGCCAGCACCGCCAGCCCCGATCCCAGAAGCGCCCGGCGCGAGGCCCGCCAGACCGACAGGGTCAGCACACCCACCGCGAGGCAGCCGGTGAAGAAGGTCAGCCCGTGGGTCCCGGAAATCGCGGCCAGCTGGCCGATCGGGTGATCGACCCAGACCGAGCCGACCAGCGCCCAGGGGAACCCGGTGAAGATCTGCGAGCGGAGCATCTCCGCCAGGGTCAGCGCGATGACGGCGGCAAGGCCGCGCCGCGGCCCGTCGCCGGGCCCCATCGCCCAGGACAGCGCGAAGGCCCCGGCCCAGAACAGCGCCAGCCCCCCCGCCATCAGCAGGATCGCGAAGGGGGCCATCCAGCCATAGCGCGGGGCATCGACGAGGAAGGGCTCGACGATCCATTGCAACGCCAGCAGGAAATAGCCGCAGCCCAGCATCCAGCCCAGCCATGCGCCCTGGCGGCGGCCGGGGGCGCGGGCATGCATCCTCAGCGCGAGGGCCAGCGCCAGCACCGTCACAAGCGGCAGCTTGAACGGGGCCAGCCCCAGCGCCATGACGGCGCCGAGGCACAGCATCAGAAGACGCGCGACCCAGGGCCTGCGATCCGCCGTCTCCAGAAGGTCCGAGACCTCAGTCCTCGCCCGGGCGATCATCGAGCAGCCGCACCCGCATCCTCTTGATGGTCCGCGGGTCGGCATCGAGGATGTCGAATTCCACCGCCGCCTGCGGATGCGGGACGATCTCGCCCCGCGCGGGCACGCGGCCGGTCAGGATGAAGACCAGCCCGCCCAGCGTGTCGACCTCCTCCTCGAAATCCGGCCCGGACAGGCGCCGCCCGATCGCCGCCTCGAATTCCGGCAGCGGCGCGCGGGCCAGCGCGATGAAGCTTCCCGGGGATTCCTGCCGCCAGGGATCCGCCTCGACCTCGTCATGCTCGTCCTCGATCTCGCCGATCACCTGCTCGATCAGGTCCTCGATGGTCAGAAGCCCGTCCGTGCCGCCGTATTCGTCGATCACCAGCGCCATGTGGCGCCGCTGCGACTGCATCTTCTGCAGCAGAACGCCGATCGGCATGGAGGGCGGGGCATAGAGGATGGGACGCAGGATGGCGCGCAGATCGAATTCGTCGTCGCTATGCCCGTTGAACCCGTAATGCAGCGCCACGTCCTTGAGATGGACCATGCCCAGCGGCGTATCGAGGGTGCCGTCATAGACCGGCAGCCGGGAAAACCCGCTTTCGCGGAAGATGCGGATCAGCTCTTCCAGCGAAATCGCCAGATCGACGGCCACGATCTCGACGACCGGGACGGCGACATCCTCCACGCGCATGCGGCGCAGGTTGGACAGGCCCGGCACGGCGGGGCCGTTCGGAACGCCGCCGGGCGGACCGTCCTGCGCAGCGCCGTCATCCTCCTCCCCATCGCCCTTGCGCCAGCGATTGAGGAGGCGTGCAAGCACGCCGGGTTCGTCGGGGTCGATCCCTGCGGGATCGTCGGAAGGGAGCTGCACCCCTTCGGCATCAGACATTGTCACTATCCGTCAAAAGCCTCTTCTGCACCATCCAGCAGATAGGGATTGGCGAGGCCCATTCCACCCAGTATCTCCACTTCCAGCCCCTCCATCAATGCGGCGTCTTCGTCGCGGACATGATCGAAGCCCAGAAGGTGCAGGATCCCGTGCACCATCAGGTGCCGCAGATGGTCGTCCAGGGGCTTGCCCATCGCCTCGGCCTCGGCAAGGCAGGTCTCCCAGGCGATGGCGATATCGCCCAGCTCCGGCCCGGCCGCCTCCAGCTCGGGCATCGCGCCCGGCGTCTCGGCGCCCAGCTCGCTCGCGGGCCAGCTCAGCACGTTGGTGGCCGCGGGCTTGCCGCGGAAATCCGCGTTCAGCGCCGCGATGCGGGCATCGTCGCAGGCCAGCACGCAGATCTCATGCGCGGCGGGGTCCAGCCCCAGCCGCGACAGGGTCGCACGGGCCGCCTGCGCGGCAAGCCCGTCCAGCCCCGCGGTTTCCCAGGGGGCATGCTCTATGACTATGTCAACCGGATCGTTCATCCGCCGCGTCATACGCCTCAATGATGCGCGCCACCAGAGGGTGCCGCACCACATCCTTGGAGGTGAAGTAATTGAACGAGATGCCCTGCACCTTTCCAAGCAGGGTTTCCGCCTCGCGCAGGCCCGAGGTGACGCCGCGCGGCAGGTCCACCTGGCTGCGGTCGCCCGTGATGACCATGCGCGACCCCTCGCCCAGCCGGGTGAGGAACATCTTCATCTGCATGGTGGTGGCGTTCTGCGCCTCGTCGAGCACCACGAAGGCATTCGACAGGGTCCGTCCGCGCATGAAGGCCAGCGGCGCGATCTCGATCTTCTTCTCCTCCAGCATCTTCTGGACCTGCTTGGCCGGGAAGAAATCGTTCAGCGCGTCATAGAGCGGCTGCATGTAGGGATCGACCTTGTCCTTCATGTCGCCGGGCAGGAAGCCGAGCCTCTCGCCCGCCTCCACCGCCGGGCGGCTGAGGATCATCTTGTCGACCTGGCCGGTGATCATCATGTTCACCCCGGCCGCCACCGCCAGATAGGTCTTGCCGGTACCGGCCGGGCCGATGCCGAAGGCGAGTTCGTGGCGGAACAGCGCCTTGACATAGGCCTTCTGCGCCTCCGTGCGGGGGCGGACGGTCTTCTTGCGGGTCTCGATCTCGACATCGGAGGCGGCGAACATCTCCATCTGGCCGTCGCCCGTCTCGCCGGCGGAGCCCTGGCCCAGCCGCAGCGCGCCGTCGATATCGCCGGGCTCGATATGCTGCCCCTTCTCCAGGCGCAGGTAGAGCGTGTCCAGCACCTCCATCCCCCTGAGCCGCGCATGGGGCTCGCCCATCAGGACCAGCTGGTTGCCGCGGCGGATGATCTGCAGCTGCAACGCATGTTCCACCTGCGAGAGGTTGCGGTCGAATTCGCCGCAAAGTTCGACAAGCAATCGGTTGTCGGGATATTCCAGTACGATCTCCGGCACGTCATGTTCAGCGGGCGGGGACAGGACTTCGTGCGGCAAGCAGATCTCCTCGGGCTTGATCCTGAAGGAAGCCTGCCCCCCCGGCGGCGCGCTGGCAAGGGGCGGGACGAAACTTCATCAATTTGCAACATATGGTGGATGGCGGCCGAAACAACGCCAAGTCTCGGTCAGCACAGCAGGATTGCGGGGGAAACGACCGGGGCCGTCGCCGCCTGCGGCGCGCCGCCGCGCGGCGCGAGACCCGCCCCTGCCGCAAAAACAGGCAGAACGGCCGGCGGGAGGCCGCGGCTTCCGCCGCGGCGGGACGGCGCCTAGAGCAGCCGTCCGCCCAGGGAGTTCGGACCGGCCTCGGTGATCTCGACCCGCGCGATCTGGCCGATCAGGCTTTCGGGCGCATCGACATGGACCGCCTGCAGGTATTCGGACTTGCCCACCAGCTGCCCCTCCATGCGGCCCGCCTTCTCGAAGAGCACCGAGGCCGTGCGCCCGACCATCGCCTGCTGATGGTCCATCTGCTGGCGGTTCAGCAGCGCCTGCAGCCGCGCCAGCCGGTCGGAGGCCACATCCGCGGGCACCATCTTCGCCTCCCTTTCGGCGGCGGGGGTGCCGGGGCGCGGCGAATATTTGAAGGAGTAGGCCTGGCCGTAGCGGACCTGCTCGACCAGCCGCAGCGTGTCTTGGAAATCCTCCTCGGTCTCGCCGGGGAAGCCGACGATGAAATCGCCCGACAGCAGCAGGTCCGGCCGCGCGCTGCGGATGCGCGCGATCAGCTCGGCATAGGCGGCGGCCGTGTGCTTGCGGTTCATCGCCTTGAGGATGCGGTCCGATCCCGACTGCACCGGCAGATGCAGATAGGGCATCAGCTTGGCGCAGTCGCCATGGGCGGCGATCAGGTCGTCCTCCATGTCGTTGGGATGCGAGGTGGTGAACCGGATGCGGTCGAGCCCGTCGATTTCCGCCAGGTTGCGGATCAGCCGCGCCAGCCCCCAGGCGCCGCCCTCGGCATCGCCGTGATAGGCATTGACGTTCTGGCCCAGCAGCGTGATCTCGCGCACGCCGCGCTCCACCAGGTCGCGCGCCTCCTCCAGCACGCGGGCCACGGGACGGCTGACCTCGGCACCGCGGGTATAGGGGACCACGCAGAAGGCGCAGAACTTGTCGCAGCCCTCCTGGACCGTCAGGAAGGCCGTCGGCGCGCGGCGCGCCTTGGGACGTTTGGCCAGGTGGTCGAATTTCAGCTCTTCGGGGAAATCGGTATCAAGCGCCTTGCGGCCCTTGCGCGCCTCCGCCTCCAGCTGCGGCAGGCGGTGATAGCTCTGCGGCCCGACGACCAGGTCGACCAGCGGCTGGCGCGCCATGATCTCGGCGCCTTCCGCCTGCGCGACGCAGCCCGCGACACCGATCTTCAGATCCGGCTTCGCCTTCTTCAGCGGCTTGAACCGGCCGAGTTCGGAATAGACCTTCTCGGCGGCCTTCTCGCGGATATGGCAGGTGTTCAGCAGGATCATGTCCGCATCGTCGGGCGTGTCGGTGGTGACATAGCCCTGACCGCCCATGGCCTCGGCCATGCGCTCGCTGTCATAGACGTTCATCTGACAGCCATAGGTCTTGATAAAAAGCTTCTTCGGCTCGGCCATGACGGCACCTCGGGAGATCTGGGCAGCTTATCGGGCGGATTGGGGGTCCCTACACGCAAAGCCCGCCCTCCGCAACGCCCGGCTCAGGGCGCGGCGCGGCAGCCCTGCTCCGGCTGGTCGGCCCCGGCATCGCGATAGGTCGCGGCCTCGCCCTTCATCCAGATGAAGCGGCCCGCCCTGCCGTCATAGCGGGCGCCGGAGGCGGTGCGCGCCTGGATCCCGGCATCCACGGCATCCCCCTGCTCGAAGCGCAGCGAGGGCGGGTCGGTGGCGAAATAGGTCGTGATCACCTCGTTGGCCTCGCTGTCGCCGCAGATCCAGCGCGTCATGCCAGTGGCGGGCTCCAGCCCCCACAGCGCGACCAGTTTCGCGCTGCGCGTGCGGTAGGCCTCGGCGATGCAGGCGCCGGGATCCCCGGCCTTCCAGCACGCGTCCCGCCCCTTGATCCAGCCCCTCTGGGTGGCGCGCAGCTCCGCCATGGCGGCCTCCGCCCCGGCATCCTGCCGATCGGCAGCCTGCATCGCGGCGGCGTAGCGTGCCTCCAGCGCCCGGTCGAGACCGGCCAGCACCGGATCGGCGCAGACCGCCTCCTCCGCGGCGCCCGCCGCCATGGCGCAGTCGAAGGACGGGCCTTCCTGCGCGGCACCGGCAAGCGGCATGAGCGAGATCAGCACCGCCGGGACCAAGCGCAGGAACACTCCGTCGACCGACATGCGCGCGCGCTCAGGCCCCGGTCTCGCCCGCAGCCCTGGGCCGCAGGCGGATCACCACGTCGACCTTGGCGATCTCCATCCCCGCGGGCGGCTCGGGCAGGTGCGCGATGGTCATGTCCGCGGCGGGGGCGTCGGTCAGGTTGGACGAGTTTTCCCAGTAGAAATGCGGATGGTCGTCGGTGCGCGTGTCGAAATAGCTCTTCGAGCCGTCGACCGTCACCTCATGGACCAGCCCGGCATCGCAGAAGGCGCGCAACGTGTTGTACACGGTTGCCAGCGCCACCTTCTCGCCGCGTTCCAGCGCGAGGGAATACAGGCTTTCGGCAGTGACGTGGCGGTGTTCTCCGTCGCCGACCAAGAGCGTGGCGAGCGTCATCCGCTGGCGGGTGGGGCGCAGCCCTGCCCGGCTGAGCCAGGTTCCAGCCCGGTCTGCTTGCGTCTTCGGCATGGTTACGTACATCTCCTTGCCCGATCATATATGTCAGAGACCACCGTTTCTGCAAACAATTTCCCCCGCTGCGGGCAGGATGCCGGCTCCCCTTGCCCTCTTGCGAACAGGGGTGCTAGAGGGTGCAACCTAAGAAATGGACGACAAGGGGAGACAGCATGGTCGATCATCCAACGCAGTTCGACAAGGACGGCCTGCTGAAATGCGCGCGCGGCGAGCTTTTCGGGCCCGGCAACCCCCAGCTGCCCGAACCGCCGATGCTGATGATGGACCGCGTCACCGACATCTCCGCCGATCGCGGCGAGCATGGCAAGGGCCATGTCACCGCCGAATTCGACATCCATCCCGACCTGTGGTTCTTCAAGTGCCACTTCCCCGGCGACCCGGTGATGCCCGGCTGCCTCGGACTTGACGGGCTGTGGCAGCTGACCGGGTTCAACCTTGGCTGGCGCGGGATGCTGGGGCGCGGCCGCGCGCTCGGCGTCGGCGAGGTGAAGTTCACCGACATGATCACCCCCGCGACCAAGCAGATCGTCTACCAGGTCGATTTCACGCGGGTCATGGACCGCAAGCTGAAACTCGGGATTGCCGATGGCCGGATCTTCGCCGACGGCAAGCATATCTACACCGCCACCGGCATGAAGGTCGGCCTTTTCACCGACTGATCGCCCGTTCCGGCCCCAAAAGAGAAGGACCACGAGGATGCGCCGCGTCGTCATCACAGGTCTGGGCGTGATCTCCCCGCTGGGGATCACCGCAGACGAGGTCACCCAGAGCCTGCGCACCGGCCGGTCCGGCGTGCGCCGCGAGGAAACCTATGCAGAGATGGGCTTCCGCAGCCAGGTCGCGGCGATCCCGCAGATCGAGCTGTCGGAGCATGTCGACAAGCGCGCGCTGCGCTTCATGGGTCCGGGTTCGGCCTATGCCTATCTGGCCATGCGCCAGGCCATCGCCGATGCGGGGCTGGAGGAGGCGGATGTCTCCAACGAACGCACCGGCCTGATCGCGGGCTCGGGCGGGCCGTCGACCTCGGCCATGCTGCTGGCGCATGAAAGCGTCAAGAAATCCGGCGCGACCAAGCGGATCGGCCCTTTCGCCGTGCCCAAATGCATGTCCTCCACGGTTTCGGCGAACCTGGCCACCTCCTACAAGATCAAGGGACTGAACTATTCCATCACCTCGGCCTGCTCCACCTCGCTGCACTGCATCGGCAATGCCGCCGAGCAGATCCAGATGGGCAAGCAGGACGTGATGTTCGCCGGCGGCGGCGAGGAAGTGGACTGGACGCTGTCCTGCCTCTTCGACGCGATGGGCGCGATGTCCTCGAAATACAACGACACGCCCGAAACCGCCTCCCGTCCCTTCGACGCGACCCGCGACGGGTTCGTCATCTCCGGCGGCGGCGGCATCCTGGTGCTGGAGGAGCTTGAGCACGCCAAGGCCCGCGGCGCCCAGATCTATGCCGAGATCACCGGCTATGGCGCCACCTCCGACGGGGCCGACATGGTCGCCCCCTCCGGCGAGGGCGGCGCGCGGGCGATGCGCCAGGCGCTGGCCACGATCGGCGAGCGCAAGGTCGGCTACATCAACGCCCACGGCACCTCGACCCCGGCGGGCGACGTGACCGAGGTGGAGGCCGTGCGCGCCGTTTTCGGCGAGGGCAGCACGCCGCCGATCTCCTCCTCGAAATCGCTGGCGGGCCACAGCCAGGGCGCCACCGGCGTGCTGGAATCGGTCTACACGCTGCTGATGATGCGGAACCGGTTCCTGCAGGCCTCGGCCAACATCACCGAGCTGGACCCGGCGATCCGGCCCGGCGAGATCCTCACCGAAACCCGGGAGGGGGTCGATATCGATTCGGCGCTGACCAACAGCTTCGGCTTCGGCGGCACCAACGCCTCCATGATCTTTAGCAAGTACCACGGGTAAGCCAGATGCCAGAGCTGATGAACGGAAAACGCGGCCTTGTGATGGGGGTCGCCAATGACCGTTCCATCGCCTGGGGGATTGCCAGGGCCCTGGCGGCGGAGGGGGCGGAGCTCGCCTTCTCCTACCAAGGCGATGCCTTCGGCAAGCGCGTCGCCCCGCTGGCGGCCAGCGTCGGCTCGGACTTCCTGATGGATGTGGATGTCACCAGCGATGACAGCATGGACGCCGCCTTCGCCCGGATCGGCGACCGCTGGGGCAAGATGGATTTCCTGGTCCACGCCATCGCGTTCTCGGACAAGACCGAGCTTGCCGGGCGGTTCATCAATACCAGCCGCGCGAATTTCCAGAACTCGCTGACCATCTCGTGCTATTCGCTGATCGACCTGTCGCGCCGCGCCGCGCCGCTGATGGCCGAAGGCGGCACGATCCTGACCCTCACCTATCAGGGGTCCAACAAGGTGACGCCGTTCTACAACGTGATGGGCGTGGCCAAGGCGGCGCTGGAATCCTCGGTGCGCTATCTCGCCAACGACCTGGGCCCGCAGGGGATCCGCGTCAACGCGATCAGCCCCGGCCCGATGAAGACCCTGGCCGGTGCCGCGATCGGCGGCGCGCGCAAGACCTATCGCGCCACCGAGGCCAACGCGCCGCTGCGCGCCAATGCGACGCTGGAGGCGATCGGCGGGACCGCCGTCTACCTGGCCTCGGACATGGGCGCCTGCACCACCGGCGAGATCATCACCGTCGATGGCGGCTATCACGTGCTGGGCATGCCGCAGCCGGAGAATCTCTGAGCACCGGCGCCGCCCGCGCCGCCGCCATCCGCGCCGCCCCGCCGCATCATCCGGCGCGGGCGGCGCCTGTCTTTCCGGCCCTGCCCCGGCCTGCCGCCGGCCCCGCTGCGGGCGGGCCTTCCGTCCCGCCTGCGCCGGGGATAGGCTCGGGCCGAATCCGAAGCGGAGGACATCCGGATGAAAGACCACGCCCAGGGCCGCGGCCCGTCGCTCTCGCCGTTTTCCTGGCAGGATCCCTTCCATCTGGACGCGCAGCTGAGCGAGGAGGAGCGGATGCTGCGCGACGCGGCCCGCGCCTTTGCCGATGACCGGCTGGCCTCCAGGATCACCCGCGCCAACCGCGAGGAAAGCGTGGAGCCCGAGATCTTTGCCGAGATGGGCGGGGCCGGGCTCCTGGGCGTCACCATTCCCGAGGAATATGGCGGGCTGGGCGCGGGCTATGTCGCCTACGGGCTGATCGCGCGCGAGGTGGAGCGGGTGGATTCCGGCTACCGGTCGATGATGTCGGTGCAGTCCTCGCTGGTGATGTACCCGATCCATGCCTATGGCTCCGAGGCGCAGAAGGCGCGCTACCTGCCGGGGCTGGCCGCGGGAACGCTGATCGGCGCCTTCGGGCTGACCGAACCCGATGCCGGATCCGACCCCGGCGGCATGAAGACCCGCGCCGAGAAGACCGCGGAGGGCTATCGGCTGACCGGCTCAAAAATGTGGATCTCCAATGCCCCCATCGCCGATGTCTTCGTCGTCTGGGCGAAATCCGCGGCGCATGACGGCCGGATCCGCGGCTTCGTGCTGGAGAAGGGCATGAAGGGCCTCTCCGCCCCCAAGATCGGCGGCAAGCTCAGCCTGCGGGCCTCGGTGACGGGAGAAATCGTGATGGACGGGGTCGAGGTGGGCGAAGACGCGCTCCTGCCAGGCGTCGAGGGGCTGAAGGGCCCCTTCGGCTGCCTCAACCGCGCCCGCTACGGCATTTCGTGGGGGGCCATGGGCGCGGCCGAGGATTGCTGGCTGCGCGCGCATCGCTATGGCATGGACCGGCGCCAGTTCGGCCGCCCGCTGGCCCAGACGCAGCTTTACCAGAAGAAGCTGGCCGACATGCAGACCGAGATCGCGCTGGGGCTGCAGGGGGCGCTGCGGCTGGGGCGGATGATGGAGGATGGCAGCGCCGCGCCGGAGCTCATCAGCCTGATGAAGCGCAACAATTGCGGCAAGGCGCTGGACATCGCGCGGATGGCCCGCGACATGCATGGCGGCAACGGCATCTCCGAGGAATTTCACGTCATCCGGCACATGGTGAACCTGGAAACCGTGAACACCTACGAGGGCACGCATGACATCCATGCGCTAATCCTGGGCCGCGCGCAGACCGGACTGCAGGCCTTCTTCTGATCCTTCGCGGCCCCGGCGTCATTTCCGGGGAAGGTTCACGTTTCGTTATGCCTTCGCGCCCCATGCTGGCCGCAGAAGGAACAGACGGAACGTGACATGAGCGATATCATCGCCTCCTCCGCCCCCCGGGCGGACAGGCTTCGTCCGGCCACCGATGAACAGCTGCGCTGGTTCGACATCACCGAAACCGATCGCAGCCGGGCCGAGGCTCTGGCGGCCACAGCCGACGAGCTGGCCGAACCGATTATCGAGGATTTCTATCGCCACCTGCTGAGCTTCGAAGGCGCCCGGCGGCATTTCCGCGACGACGACCAGATCGCCCGCGTCAAGCAGGGGCAGCTGCGCTATTTCCGCGAACTGGTCGCCGCCGCGCTGGATGACGAATACGTGGCCAACCGCCGCCGCATCGGGCTCATCCACGAACGCGCCGGGGTGACGCCGACGCTCTATGTCGGGGCCTATGCCTATTACCTGCACAGTCTCGGCCATATGGTGATGGACAGGATGCAGGACGACCCGGCCCGCGCCGTCTCGCTGCTGCTGTCGCTGAACAAGATCGCCCATTTCGACATGGCGCTGGCGCTGGAAACCTATGTCGACACGCGCGAGGCGGCGATCGAGCAGCGCGAACGCGAGATGAGCGAATTGCCCACCCCGGTGCTGCAGCTGCGCGACGGCCTTCTGCTGATCCCGGTCGTGGGCACGCTGGACAGTTTCCGCGCCCGCAACCTGACCGTCCGCGTGCTGGAACGGATCCGCGACCTGCGCGCGCGGGCGGTGGTGCTGGACATTACCGGGGTCGCCGCCGTCGACAGCGCCGTCGCCAGCCATCTGATCCAGACCATGACCGCCGCCCGGCTGATGGGGGCAACGGCCGTCCTGACCGGCCTGTCGGCAGAGGTGGCGCAGGCGCTGGTCAAGATCGGCGTCACCAGCGAAGCCCTGCACACGGCCGGCGACCTCCAGCACGGAATCGAGATCGCCGAACGGCTGATGGAGGGATGAAGGTGGCCGGCCGGGTCGCCATTTTGCGCCAGGGGCGGGTGCTGATCGCCAGCCTGCAGGAGGCCCTGGGCGACAGCGACATCCTCGGGCTTCAATCCGACATCCTCCGGGACGTGATCCGTCACCGCGCCACCGGGGTCATCGTCGATGTCAGCGCCCTCGATGTGCTGGACAGCTTCGGCACCCGGACGCTGGCCGACATGGCCGCCGCGGTGCAGCTGCGCGGCGCGCGGCTGGCCATCGTGGGCATACAGCCGGATGTCGCCTTTTCCATGGTCCTCATGGGCCTGACCCTGACCGGGGTGGCCACGGCGCGCGACCTGGAGACCGGGCTGGCCCTGCTGACCGGGGCGGGGGAATGAGCCCGCCGGTCCTGCCCGCCGAACAGGTGCTGCGCATCGCGCGCGACGGCGATATCGTGGCAGCGCGGCAGGCGGGGCGCCTGATGGCCTCCGAGATCGGGTTCAGCCGGCCGGAACAGGCGCTGATCGCGACCGCCATCTCTGAACTGACGCGCAACATCGTCTCCTATGCCGGGACGGGGCGGCTTTCGTGCCGGGCCGTGCAGCAGCCGCGCCGCATCGGATTGCGCATCATTGCCGAGGATCAGGGCCCCGGCATTCCCGATCTGGAGGCGGCCCTGCGCGACGGGTATTCCACGGGCAACAGCCTGGGCCTGGGCCTGCCCGGGACGCGCCGCATCATGGACGATTTCGACATCCGCTCCGCCCCCGGGCAGGGCGTGACCGTGACGGTGACCAAATGGACCTCCTGCTAGACAGCGGCCGCGTCGCCGCCGACGGCGCCGCATTCGGCTGGGCCGTCGCGGCACGGCCCAAACGGCCGGGCGATGTCTCCGGCGACGGCTACCTGCTGCGCCGGCTGTCCGGCGGCCGGTTTCTGGCGGCGGTGATCGACGGCGCCGGATCGGGCCGGCCCGCGGCAGCCGCCGCCGCGGCCGGGCTCGAGGCGATCAGCGGAACGCTTCCGCCGGATCCCGCGGAAATCTTCGCGGCCTGTCACGCGGGTCTCGCCGGAACGCGCGGCGCCGCGCTGGGGATTGCCGTGATCGACCAGGCCGCCGGGCGACTGGTCTGGGCGGCGATCGGCGATATCGACGCGGTGCTGATCCGCCCCGGTCCGACGGGCGCGGGCGCGCGCCTGTGCATGCCGCGTCAGGGCGGAATGCTGGGCAGCACGCCGCCGGATCCCCGGCCGCAGACATGCCCCCTCGGCCCGGGGGACCTGCTGGCCATGGTGACAGATGGCGTGGGCCGCAGCTTTGTCGATGCGCTCTGGCCGGAGCGCGACCCGTCGCAGGCGGCCCGTGCCATGTTGCACCGCGCCGCACGCCCCGGTGATGACAGCCTGGCGCTGGTCCTGCAGCTGGAGGATCCGCGATGAGCATCGATGTCCCCGGCCAAGCCGCTCCCGCCGCGCGCCTGTCCGAATTCAGCGCCGATTATGCGGCCGCCCTCGCCGCCTATGCCGGGCAGGGCGACGAAACCGACCTTGTCGCGGCCTTCCACCTAGCGCGCGGGGGCATGGCGCTCGGGATCTCGCTGACGGCGCTGTGCGAAATCCACCAGGAGGCCGTCGGGCCCCTGCCCCGCCGGTCGGTGCGCAACGACGATTTCCTGATCGAGGCGCTGAGCGTCTACGACATGGCGCTGCGCGGCCATCTGGACACGATCGGCCAGCTGCGGCGCGAGGCCGAGGAACGGCAGCGCGCCGAGACGGAGCTGCGCCAGGCGAGCTTTGCGCTTCGACGGGAGCGGGACCGGCTGGAAGCGGAGGTCCAGCGCCGCATGCGCCAGGCCATGGCCGCCGCCGCGCCACCCGCCGCGGCCGGGCCCGGGGCGGAGGGGTTTGTGCGGGCGCTGGCCACCGATCTGCGCCAGGCTGTCGTCATCCAGGACGCTGCAGTGGTCCCGCCCTCCGGCGCCCCCGCCCCGGACCGCGCCGAGCCGCCCGGGCAATTCCGCGGGTTTCTCGAGGAGGTGATCGAGGGGTTCCAGCCATCCCCGCCCGCCTCCGTGCCGCTTTCTGACCTGCTGGCCCGCGCCCTCCCCGAAGCCCGGACCCAGGGGGAGCTGCCCGTGATCGCCGGGCGCCCCGCGCAGCTGTGGCTGGCCCTTCGGCTGCTGTGCCGACAAGTGCTTCAGCCCGCCGACTGCCGCCCCGCGCCACAGGTGACGGTGGCCGTCGAGACCGATGCCGCGTCGGCGCGCCTGATCCTGACGGCGAGGCCCACGCCGCGCCTCCCGCCGAACGGAGACCCGCCCCTTGCGCTGTGCCGGGCGATCCTCGCCGCGCAGGGGGGACTGCTGGAAAGCGCGGATCCCGCGTCCGGCATCCGCCTGACCCTGCCCCTGGCCGCGGAACCGCCCTGAAGCTTCAGCCAGGTCCCCCCGCCCGGCGCAGGAAGGCCTCCACCAGCGGCGGCAGCGGATCGCGATCCGGGGCAAGCAAGCCGATGCGATGCGTCTCGGCGGGCGGTTCCATCGGGATGATGCGCACGGGTTTGCCCCCGGCGATGAACTCGGCCAGCTGCCGCGGCAGGATGGTCGCCAGTCCCCGGCCGACCACCTGTGCCATGAGAACGACCGTCGAATTCGATTCCAGCACCCCCGAAGGCACCCGCCCCGCCGCGGCAAAATTGCGGTTCAGGATATGGCGGTTCTGCATGTTGGGGGTCAGCAGGCAGAGCGGTTCCGCCGCGACCTCGGCCCAGCCGAGCCGGGCGCGCGCGGCAAGCGGGCCGTCTTCGGGACAGACAAGGCAGTAATCCTCGTCATAAAGCGGCACGCTGCGCCGCCCCTGCATCGCGCCGTCCAGATAGGTGATGCCGAGATCGGTTTCGAGATTGTCGAGCCCCGCGAGGATATCCTCGGAACTCTGCGACAAGACGGTCAGGATCACCTCGGGATGGGCATCGCCGAAGCGCGCCGCCAGCGCGGCCGCGGCAGGAAGCGCGGTGGGGATCGCGGCCAGCCGCAGCTCCCCGGAGAGCCCCTTGCGGCGGACCTGCATCTCTGCCTTCAGCGCGCGCGCATCCCCGACCATGCGCCGGGCCCAGATCAGCACGCGTTCGCCTTCCGGGGTCAGCCCGTGATAGCGCGCGCCGCGCTTGACCAGCTGCACGCCCAGCTGCCCTTCCAGCTGCTTGATCCCCGCCGAGAGGCTGGGCTGCGTCACGCCGAGCCGCTGCGCGGCATGGCCGAAATGACGCTCTCGCACCAGCGCGAGGAACATCTCCAGCTTGTCGATCATCCGCCTTCCCCCCGGCTCCCCGATCTGGATAGAAGCCCCCCGCGGCAAGATCAATCGCGGCGACGCCCGGGGATCAAGGGCGCGGCGCGGGGATCAGGCGGATCTCCCCCGCCCTGGCGGCCACCCAGTAGCAGGCAGAGGCGGGACCGCGGAGGTCGGCGGTCAGGCTCTGGCAATAGCGCCCGTCTTCCGTGAAGATCCAGATGCCGCGAAAGCTTTGCCCGTGATAGAGCCCGCCCAGCGTTCCGTCGGGCATGACCCTGGCGCGGTATCCCTCGCCGGCAAGCGCCTCGCCGACGACGACCTCCTGGAACTGCGCGCCGTCGCGGATCAGGGCGAAGCCGGCATTCTGCAGTCCGGCCAGCGTCAGCGGATCGGGTCGCGGCACATCCGCCGAGCAGGCGCCGAGACAGAGGCAGAGCAGGATCAGTTCGAAACGCGACATGGCAGGGAGCTAAGCGTCACAGGGTTTCTTCCCGGTTAATATCGGTTTTGACGCGCGGGATGCGGACTGCTAACGGCTGCCCTGATCGGAGGTTCCATGAGCTACGAATACCAAGTCATTCCCGCGCCCGAACGGGGCCAGAAGGCGCGCGGCGCCAAGACGCCGGATGCCCGCTATGCGGCGGCGCTGGCACAGGTGCTGAACGAAGAGGCCGCCCAGGGCTGGGAATTCCAGCGCGCCGAGGTCCTGCCAAGCCAGGAAAAGCAGGGCCTTACCGGCACCCGCACGGTCTATGTCAACGTGCTGGTCTTCCGGCGGGCGCGCCCCTCCCCCGCGCGGGAACTTCCCGCAGAGGCCGCGGCGGAAACGGCCGTGTCCCCGGCCTGAGCCCCCGGCGGGCCTAGCGGATCTCGACCGAGAGCGCGTGAATGCGCCCCATGATCTCCGGGCCGATGGCCTTGTGGATGGCGCGCTCGCGGGCGATGCGCGTCATTCCGCCGAAGGCCGCCGCGGCGATCGCGATGCGGAAATGGCTCTCTCCGCTGCCGTCATCGCCCGCATGGCCTGCATGCATGTGGCTTTCGTTGACGACCTCCAGCCGCTCGGGCCGCAAGGTCGTTTCAAGCCTTTGGCGAATCTGCTCTGCAATACCCATTTTTTGACCTGGCCCCTCTTCCGCTCGGCGAATTAAACGCTAAACTCCCCGCCTGTTTCGAATTGCTACCGTGCCGTGGTCCTAAAGAAAAGGTGACTCTGATGGCCAAGGAAGATCCCTTCGGGTTCGACATGTCCGTATCCTCGGCCAAGAAGAAGCGCGGGCGCGGGCGGCGCGGCATGTCCGGCGCCTTCGACACCTCGCAGCGGGTCTGCGAGCATCCGGGCTGCACGGAGCCGGGGAAATACCGCGCGCCGAAAAGCCCCGACCAGCTGGATGACTATTTCTGGTTCTGCAAGGATCACGTCCGCGAGTACAACCTGAAATGGAACTTCTTCAACGGCACGACCGAGGAGGAGCTGGCCCAGCAGATGGATCAGGACAAGGTCTGGGGCCGCGAGACCAAGCCCTTCCGCAAGACGGTGGAGGAACGCGCCTGGGCGCGGCTGGGGATCGATGACGCGCATCAGGTCCTGGGCGGCAATGCCACGCGCAATCCCGGCAAGGGCGACCCGTCCTCGGGCACGCGCCGCCTGCCCCCGACCGAGCGCCGGGCGCTGGAGATCCTGGAGGCGCGGGATACCTGGACCAAGGTCGAGATCCGCAAGCAGTACAAGGCGCTCATCAAGGTCCTGCATCCCGACATGAATGGCGGCGACCGCTCCGACGAGGACCGCCTGCAGGAGGTCGTTTGGGCCTGGGACCAGATCAAGGACAGCCGCAGCTTCCGCTGAGCGTTCCGGCGCCTTCGCTGCCCGCCCCCTGCGGCGGGCAGGCCCGCTGAAGGAAACGGCCCGCACCGCCAGATGCAGGACAGGCGGCCCTCCTGCCGGAGCGGCCGCCTGCTTTCTTCGGGATGACGGGTGAGCAGGGCCGGAGCCGGGATCAGGCCGTGGCCAGGATCCCCTTTTCGCGGCTGAGCTCGCGCATGCGCTTCTGCAGCTTCTCGAAGGCGCGCACCTCGATCTGGCGGATGCGTTCGCGGCTGACATTGTAGCGCGCGGAGAGATCCTCCAGCGTCATCGGGCTTTCCTGAAGCCGGCGCTCGGCGAGGATGTCCTTCTCGCGCTCGTTCAGCACGTCCATCGCCTCGGCCAGCAATTCGCGCCGCACCGCCAGCTCGTCGGCCTCCTCGTAATGCTGCGCCTGGTTGGCATCCTGGTCTTCGAGCCAGTCCTGCCATTGCGTGGCGCTGTCATCCTCGGCACCGACCGTCGCGTTCAGCGAGGCGTCGCCCGAGCTGAGCCGCCGGTTCATCGAGATGACCTCGTCCTCGGAGACGTTCAGATCCTGGGCGATCTTCTGCACGTGCTCGGGCCGCAGGTCGCCCTCCTCCAGCGCACCGATGCGCGCCTTGGCCTTGCGCAGGTTGAAGAACAGCTTCTTCTGCGCCGAGGTGGTGCCCAGCTTCACCAGCGACCAGGAGCGCAGGATGTATTCCTGGATCGAGGCGCGGATCCACCACATCGCATAGGTCGCCAGGCGGAAACCCTTCTCGGGATCGAAGCGCTTGACCGCCTGCATCAGCCCGACATTCGCCTCCGAGATCACCTCGGCCTGCGGCAGCCCGTAGCCGCGATAGCCCATCGCGATCTTGGCGGCCAGGCGCAGGTGGGAGGTGACCATCTTGTGCGCGGCTTCGGTATCCTGATCCTCGACCCAGCGCTTGGCCAGCATGTATTCCTCCTCCGGCTCCAGCATGGGGAACCGGCGGATTTCCTGCAGGTAACGGTTCAGCCCCTGTTCGGGACTGGGGGCGGGAAGATTGCCGTAATTGCTCATTGCTCGACCTCCGGGGCCATGTAACACGCTTTCACATAAGCTAGAACTGAACCGGTCGGTTTACAAGTCTGCGCGTCCAGCTTTTGGCTTGCATCACTAGCGCATGGCCTGTGCAGATTTGCGAGAGTATGTCACTCGCCTCACCGGCATATGAGGGAATGTAACCGGCTGTCCGCGCCGGTTGTTCCCGGCTATGCGGAGGGCGCCGCGCCGCGCAGGGCCGCCAGCAGATCCTCCATGTCCCGCGGCAGGGGCGCGTCGAAACGCAGATGCTCCCCGCTCACCGGATGCGCGAAGCCCAGCGTGGCGGCGTGCAGCGCCTGCCGGGGGAAGCCCTCGGCCAGGGTCCGCGCGGTGGCCTCCATCGCCCGCGGCAGCTTGCGCCGCCCGCCATAGGTCTCGTCGCCCAGAAGCGCATGTCCGGCATAGCTCAAGTGGACGCGGATCTGGTGCGTGCGCCCGGTCTCCAGCCAGCAGGTGACCAGCGCGGCCGCCCCGAAGGCCTCGTCCACCCTCGCCCGCGTGACGGCCCGCCGCCCGTTGGCCCACATGACCGCCTGGCGCTGGCGGTCGGTGCGGTGGCGGCCGATCTCGGTGGCGATGCGGATCACGCCGCCGGGCTCCATCGCCACGCCGCGCAGCCCGCGCAGCCGCGGATCGCCAGCATCGGGCGCCCCGTGAACCACCGCGCGGTATTCGCGCTCGACGGTATGGGCGGCGAACTGTTCGGCCAGCCCGTGATGGGCCCGGTCGGATTTGGCCGCGACCAGAAGCCCGGACGTGTCCTTGTCGATCCGGTGGACGATCCCCGGGCGCAGCGCGCCGCCGATCCCCGACAGCGTGTCGGCGCAATGATGCATCAGCGCATTGACCAGCGTGCCCGAAGGCGTGCCCGGCGCGGGATGCACGACCATTCCCACGGGCTTGTTCACCACGATCAGCTCTGCATCCTCGTGGATGATCTCCAGCGGGATCGCCTCGGGTTTCGCGTCGATCTCCTCGGCCGCACCGATGGCGATGCTGATCTCCTCGCCCTCGGCAACCTTTGCCCTGGGATCGGTCAGCACCTCGGCGCCGCGCCGCACGGCGCCCTCGGCGATCAGCCGCGCCAGCCGCGACCGGCTGAGGCTTTCCCCGGCTGGCACATCCCGCGCCAGCGCCTTATCAAGGCGCGCGGGCGGATCGGCCTGGATCGCAATCACGAGGAGACGGGGCGTGGACGACATGGAGAAGACTCCGCAGGACTTTCAGGAACCGGCCCCGCTGAAATTCCTCAGGCGACTGGTGACGGTGCTGACAGGGGTGATGATTCTGGGCGTCATAACCATCGCCGGGCTGCTTGTCATGCGGCTTTCGCGCGACAGGCAGCAGATCGCCCTGCCCGCGGAGCTGGCCCTGCCCAAGGGCGCCGAGGCCGCCGCCATCACGGCCGGTCCGGGCTGGTACGCGGTCGTCACCCGCGACAGCCGCATCCTGATCTATGCCCCCGACGGCACGCTGCGGCAGGAACTCGAGGTCTCGCTGCCCTGAAACGGCGCGGCCCCGCAGCGGGAAAACGGCAGCTCCGCCATCCTGCGGCGAGCAAAAATCCCTTGAACAGCGAAAAGCCCCGGACACGCGCGGTGCCGGGGCCTTTTCGTCAAACCCGTGCGGATATTCCCGCGCCAAGGTTTGTATGGTACCGCCTCCCTGGCTTGAACAGGGGACCTCTGGATCCACAATCCAGCGCTCTAACCAACTGAGCTAAGGCGGCCCGGAGCCTTCCTCTACCCATGCGGCGCCGGGATTGCAAGCCGGTCGGCGAAGAAAATTCCGCCGCGGACGCAGGGTCATCCCCGGCCGCCTGCCGCGCCGCTTGCCAGGCGCCCCGGCTTTGTCTAGGCGCAGGGGAAAAGGAGACGCGACATGGGCATCAACGACGAGAACGACCTTTCGGCCGACCTGCAGATCGGCCCGACCTCGCTGGGCATGGTGCGCATCTTCGTGGCCGCCGAAGGACAGGAAATCGCCATGGATTTCGACCCAGAGGAAGCCGCCGAGATCGCCGAGGAGATCCTGGCCGCGGCCGATGCCGCCAAGCAGATGAAACGCTGAGCCCCGGGCCGGGTCAGCCCGGCTGCGACGGCAGAAGCGCCGCCACCCCGGGATCGCGCAGCGCCTGCAACCGCCAGGCGGCCTGCCGCGCGAATCCCCGCATCAGCGCCGTGCGCCGCGCGGAGGCCAGGCGCGCCTCCGGCCCCATCCTGACGATCTCGGCATCCCAGGCATCGGCCAGGATCAGCCCCGTCTCCGGCGGCAGCAGCCCTTCGGGAAAATCCGCATCCACCGCCCAGAAAAAGCGGTCGCACCAGTCGAGATAGCCGGTCCACTTGCGGTCGGAGGTGAAATCCGCGCGGCCCGACTTGCATTCGACGATCCAGATCTCGCCCTTGGGCCCCAGCGCGATCACGTCCACCCGCAAGCCGCGGGCGGGGACGAATTCTTCCAGCACGGCGAATCCCAGGTCGCGCAGATGGCGGCCGGTGCCGCGGGCGAGGCGCTGGCCGGGCATGGGAGGAAGCGTGTCGCTGGTCATGGCCCGATCATGAACAATACGTAAACATCTGGCAAGCCCCGCCTGCCCCTTGCACCCGGCTCCGCGACGTCCTATCTGCTGCGGTGGCGGATCTGCCCTACTCGTGTCTGTGGCAAAATTCCGGTGGCCTTAAGCAACTCCGAGGGAGCTGGCTCTGGCCGGGCCCTGGTCCGGTTATCTGGCGCCCACCTGTATATACAGGTCCTCGGGAATGCATGCCTCCACGGTTGCGCGCGGTCCCCGCCACTCCCTCCTGCATTTTCTCTCCGACCGGGCCGGTCCGTGGCCTGCCGCGATGGCCCGCAACAGGAAAACCCCCGCCATGCACGGATGCAGGCGGGGGTTTTCCCGGAACAGGCGGCGCGGCTCAGCGGCGGCGGGTGTCGATCCGCACCGGCACCGGCTCGGCGAGGAAGACGGGACGGGCCCGCCCGGACCCGCCACCCCCGTCGCGCCCGGAGGGCAGCGCCAGCGCGAACTGCACCCCGGCGAAGACGACGCCATTGGCCAGCCACAGCATCGCCACGGCGATCCAGCCGCCCTGCACGGAGGAGACCAGGTGCCCCAGATTGGCGACATTCAGCGCCAGAAGCCCCCCGACGAAAAACGCGGCAAGCCCGAAGCCTGCGATGACCTGGCGGATATAGAGACGGACGAGATGCGGCATGAACGGGCTCCTTTCCTCTATTGTGAAGATAGGCCCTGTCTGCGGCCCCGGAAAGGGCAGCCGCGGAAAAGATCCCGCCGCCGGGATCGGCCATTGCGTCGCAGCCCCGCAGACCCCGTCTTTCTGCGATACTGGCGCCACCGAGGGAGGAGCCCGCAGATGAAAGCAGTTCCGGCCATGATCGCGATTCTGGCGCTGGCGGGCGCCGCCGCGGCCGAGCCGCCGGCTGCCCCGCCCGGCGCCGACCCGTCGACCACCACCGTCCTCTTGCGCCCCGATCCGCGC
>NZ_JACVXA010000061.1 GCF_014903745.1 Mangrovicoccus algicola
CGCGGCGCCGGGCGATGCGCGGCCCCGTCCGTTCGCAGGCGCCGCACCCTCGCGCGCGCCCGTCCTGCGGCAGATCGGGCGGGGATCGCCGCGCGGAAACGGGGTTTCGGGAGGCGGCGTCAGCGACTGCCGCTGCTGCCGGTCAGTTCCCCGGCCTCGGCGGTGTCAGGCCCCCGGGCCGATGGCGCGGCGCAGCGCGCGGGTCAGGTCGCGGCGGCTGATCGGCTTCATCAGGCTGATATCCGCGTCCTCGGCCGGCGCTGCGCCCTCCGCGCTGTGCTCGGGATAGCCCGACATGAAGATCACCCGCAGCCCCGGGTCAAGCTGGCGCAGCCGCCGGGCCAGGGCAGGCCCCTGCAGGGCCCCGGGCATGACGATATCGGTCAGCAGGACGTCGACCGGCGCGACCGCGGGAAACATGTCCAGCGCCTCGTCGCCGCTGCAGGCGGTGACGACCTCCAGCCCCATGCGCTGCAGCCGCAGGGACAGCACGCGGGCGACCCCGGGATCGTCCTCCACCAGCAGGATGCGCCCGGTCGGCATCGCCTCCTCCGGCGCGGCGCTTTCGGCGCGGGGCGGGGGCGAGGCCTGGATATCCGATGCGGGCAGGAACAGCTTGACCGTCGTGCCGCGCCCCGGCTCGGAATAGACCCGCACGCCGCCGCCGGACTGCCTGGCAAAGCCCTGCACCATCGGCAGGCCGAGCCCAGATCCCTCGGAGGGCGGCTTGGTCGAGTAGAAGGGCGTGAAGACCCGGCCAAGCTGCTCGGCGGTCATGCCGATGCCGGTATCGGTGACGGCAACGACCGCATAGGCCCCCGGGGCCAGGTCCTCCTGGCCATCCTCCAGGAAGGGGGCCTCGAGCTGGACATTGCGGGTCTCGATGGTCAGCCGCCCGACGCCTTCCATCGCGTCGCGGGCGTTGATCGCGAGGTTGAGCAGCGCGTTCTCGAAGGAATTGCGGTCGGCATGGACCGACCACAGCCCTTCGGCGAAACGGCAGTCCAGCTCGATGGCGGAGGGCAGCACCCGCGCCAGCATCCGGTCCAGCTCGGCCAGCAGCGCGTTGAGATCGAGGCGCGCGGGTTCCAGCGTGGCCTTGCGCGCGAAGCTCAGCAGGTTGCGCGTCAGCCCCGCTCCCTTCCTGGCCGCCTCAATGGCCGAGCGGATCATCTCGGAGCCGCCCGAGATGCGGCAGGTCTCCTCCAGCAGTTCCAGGTTGCCGACCACCACCGCCAGGAGATTGTTGAAATCATGCGCGATGCCGCCGGCCATCTGGCCCACGACCTCCATCTTCTGGGCCTGGATCAGGCGTTTCTCGACCTCCGTCTGCTCGGTTATGTCCTGCACGGTTCCGGTCAGCCCCGCGGGCATGCCGTCGCCGTCATGCTCGATGATCGCGGTGAATTCGCAATCGCGGATCTCGCCGTCGCCGCGGATGATGCGGCCGCGGAACCGGTCATGGTCGCCGCTATTGGGGGCGTTCTCGCGCAGCGTGCGGCGGAACGCATCCTGCAGCAGGACCCGGTCCTCGGGATGCATCAGGTAGGTCATCTGCGTCGCCGAGGGCTTGAACCGCTCCGGGCTCATGCCGTGGATGCGATAGCATTCGGGCGACCAGTACATGCCCGGCGGCGAGACGGTCAGCGACCAGTTCCCGATCCTGGCGATCCGTTCCGCGCGCAGGAGCCTGTCGCGCATCAGGGTTTCCTCGGTCACGTCCGCCTCGGTGCCGAAGATGCGCAGCGCCCGGCCCGTCTCGTCCGTGATCACCTGGCCCTGAACCGCGATCCAGTGCAGCCGCCCGCGATGGTCCAGGAGCCGCACGACCTGCGAGAAATGTCCGCTTCCCGCCACGGCCTCGTCGATCGACTGGCGCAGCAGCGGCAGGTCCTCGGGGTGGTAGATCCGGGTCAGGAAGGCTTCCGCGTCGTCGATGGCGGCGATGTCATAGCCCAGCTGGGCCATCAGCCGCGGCGAGAAGGTGACATTGCCGCTCTGCAGGTCCCAGTGCCAGATCCCCACATCCGTGGCCCGCAGCGCGTCGGCGGCCATCTGCAGCCAGGGCAGGTCGCCTTCCAGCTGGCCCGTGGTGCTGCGGGTGAGGCGGCGGCAGTCCATCCAGTGGGTGACGCGGCCGTTCTGGCGGTTCAGCGGCCAGAAGTCGCGCTGCACCACGGCGAAGCCGCCGGGCCCGGCGGGGGTCGTGTACATCGCGGAATGGCTGCGGCCCTCGGCAAAGGCGGCCTCGGCCGCCGCGCGCAGCGCCTCCGGCAGGGCCGCCGCCCCGAGCTCGCCGGAGCAGCATCCGGGAACGGTCGCCCCCGCCTCGGCCAGCCGCTGTCCGGCCGCGCCATTGGCGGCCAGGACGCGGCAATCCTCCAGCCGCGGGCCCGCCGCCAGGATCATCTGCAGCTGGCATCCCTGCGGGCCCGGCGGCGCCGGACCCGTGGCGCCGTCGAGGCTCGACAGCAGGCCCCAGGGCCGGCAGGACAGCAGCAAGGATCCCCCGGCGGCATCGCGCAGGATGGTTCCGGTGATCTTCAGGGGGCGCATGCCCCCGGTCCCGGCGGGGCAGAGGATCACGCTGGACTGCCGCGGGGGGGGGGATTCCGCATGCGGGTCGGGCGGTCCCTCCTTGCGGCAGGCGGCGGCAAAGGCGCGGAAATCCTCCGCCCCTTCGGCGTCGAACAGATCCGCCGCGCGGGTTCCGGCCCAAGCGCCCGGCGCGCGCCCGGCGGCGGCAGCGGGTGCCGCATCGGGTGCCATGAGCCGCGCGAAGGTGCCGTTGCACCAGCGGATGGCGTCCTGCGCGTCGAGCAGGGCGAACCCGAAAGGCGCGCCGTCCAGGACGGTGCTGCAAAAGGCCGAGGGTTCATGCCTGGCGCCCAAATCGTCATCCCCCACAAGATGGCTGTCCGCAACCTGCCGCGCCTCCCCAAGCGGCAGACCGTGACAGCGGGCTAGCCTAGCCCCTCCCGGTAAAGGAGCGGTTGCCGTCTGCGGCAGATGGCGGTCGGGGTTAACGGTCCCCGGGGCAGGGGGCGCGGCGGCAGGCGGAGCGGGATCGGGAGGCGGCCGCCGGGACGGGTGCGGACGATCCCGGCACAGCTGCCCGGACGCCGGACGCCGAGGGGACCTGCCGGTCGGCCCCCTCGGCGGGGCGCGGCCCGGGGCGGGGCCGCGCTATGGCGGCTCCGCTTCCCGAGCGGTCCGCCACGTCCATCTCCGCGGGGCGGCCCCGCATCCGCAAGCCGCCGCGCGATGCGCCCGAAGAAGGTCCCGGGCTGCAGGGCGCGAAATGGAGATATTACCCATTTACGGTATGTGATGCTTGGTAGTTCCCTGTCAAGAAAAAATGGGTTAAATGCACATTCAGCCAGGGAAGGATCAGGTGAGCGACGGAACATTCAGCAAGGCGATCCGGCGGATCCTCCGGCCACTGGTCCGGGCGATGATCGGGCGCGGCCTGGCCTATCCGCAGCTGGCGGAGATCCTGAAACCGTTGTTCATCGAACAGGCGCTGGCCCATTACGGGCTGCCCGGGCGGCGGATGACCGACAGCCGGCTGAGCGTGCTGACCGGGCTGCAGCGGCGCGACATCCGGGCCCTGCGCGCTGCGGGAGAGGCGCCGGTCCCTCCGGGCCGCGGCCATGGCCCGATCCCGCGGCTGGTGGCGCTGTGGCAGGGGGATCCGCGGTTCTGCGACCCCGCCGGCGCACCGCGTCCCCTGCCGCGCGCCGCGGCCGGGGGCGAGAGCTTCGAGAGCCTGGTGGCCGAGATCGGCCGCGACGTGCATCCGCGCACCCTGCTCGACGAGATGCTGCGCCTGGGCCTCGCCGTCTCCGAGGGCGAGACGGTGCGGCTGATCGCCGACAGCCTCGTTCCCGGCCGCGACTCGGCGATGCTTCTGGGCTATTATGCCGCCAACCTGGGCGATCATGCCGAGGCGGCGGCGGCCAATCTTCTGGCCGCGCCCGGGCCCGGCCCGTTCTTCGAACGCGCGGTGCATTACAACCGCCTGTCCCCGGCCTCGCTCGAGGCGCTGGATGCGCTGGCGCGGGACGGCCAGATGCAGCTGCTGCGGGCGCTGAGTGCCGAGGCGCTGCGGCTGCAGCGCGCGGATATCGCCGCGGGGTCCGGGACCGGGCGCATCCGGATCGGGGCCTTCGTCTATCTCGAGGCGCCGGAGGAGGAGCCTGCGGCTGGTGGCGGCCGCGATGCGCAGGAGGGAGAGAGCGCGTGATGACCGCAGAAATCGCGGCCCGTACCGGGCGCGCATGCCGGATGCTGCTGGTGGGGCTCGTGGCGGGGCTGGCGGGCTGTGCGCCGCCGGGCCCTCCGGCAAAGGATGCCACCCGCGCGGGCGGGGATGCGGACGGGGCGCAATCCTGCCGCCGCGCCCTGTCGGCCCCGCGGCCGCCCGCGGAGGACGGGACCGATGGCGGGATCGGCGGCACGGGCATCCTGGGGGTGGTCGCGCGCGATGGCGAGCTGCGGCTCGAGGGGGCCCCGGGCTTCCGCGTCGCGGCCGATGCGCGGGTGGCCTCGGCGCTGGGGGCCTTCCCGGTCTCGCAGCTGCGCCGCGGCGACACGGTGATCGTCACCGCCGTCAAGGCCGCCGGGGCCGAATGCGCGGTCGGCCTGGCCCATTACCTGCCGGTGATCGGCACGCTGGAGGCCCTGGCCGCCGATGGCGATGGCAGCTTCCGGGTGCTGGGTGCGCGGGTCACGCTGGATCCGCGCGCCGAGATCTCCGCGCGCGATGGCGCGCGGCTGAGCCGCGCCGCGCTGGCCGAGGGAGAGCAGGTCGCGGTTTCGGGCCTCTGGCAGGCCGGGGGCATCCGCGCGACACGGGTGCGTCTGACCGGGACCCGGCCCGTGGCGCCGCAGATCACCGGACCGGTCCGGCTGGATGAGGACGGCGACGCCTATATCGGCGATGTCCCGGTGCGCCTGCCGCGCGGGCAGCGCGTGGCGGGGCGGCAGGTGACGCTTGACGCGACGCGCATCGAGATGCCCGAAGGCGGCCTCCCCGAGGCGGACGGCGCCGTCGCCGGGCTTGCCATGGCCGGGCGCTCCGCCGCGGCGGAGCCGGGGGCGGCCGCTTCCGGGGCGGCGGGGCGGAAGGCGGCGGATCCGGTATCGGACTGGGCGGACCGGCGCGGCGCGGCATCTCGGCGCGACGATCGCGGCGGCGGCGGTGACGATCGCAATGACAGCGGCAGCGGCAGCGACAGTTCGGGCCGGGGCGGAAGCCGCGGCGGCGATGCCTCGCGCGGATCCGGCACCGGCGGCGGCGAAAGCCGCACGGGGGGGCTGGCCGGGGACTGAGGCCGGCGCGCGGTCCCGGCCGCTGCCATTGCCATGGCCGCGCCCCGGCGCGCTGCGCCAGGCCCGGTGATCGGGGATTCGGCCGGATGCCGTCCCGGTCGCGCGGCCCCGCCTGTCGCGCATGATCCGCCCCGGGTCGCGGAGGGACCGGGCTTCGGCCGTCTGCGCGGGGCGGAGGCTACATCCAGCGCGCCTGGGCCAGGGCGCGGGCGCGGGCAAAGCGGTCCTCCAGGTCCGGCCAGTCCGGATCCGGCTCGATCATCTGCCCGCCCGCGGGCAGGGCCACATGCGCCCCGGCGGTCTCGGCGGCCAGCATCGCCAGCCCCAGCGCCGTGCGCTCGGCCTCCTCCGCGACCCGGACCGGTCGGCGCAGGATATCCGCCAGAAGCCGGCAGAAGCGGGGGCTGCGGCTCAGCCCGCCGTCGATCGCCACCGGCCCCGTCACCGGCATCCGCGCCAGGACCTCCGCCGTGCGATAGGCGATGCCCTCCAGCAGGGCCTGCATCATGTCGGCCGCCCCGGTCTCCAGCGTCAGGCCAAGCCAGGCGCCGCGCGCGCCGCGGTCCCAATGCGGGCAGGCCAGCCCGGCCAGCGCGGGCACGAAGGCCAGGCCGCGTTCCAGCCTCGACCCGGGCGGGGCCGCCTCCAGCGCCGCGAAATCGTCGAACAGTCCCAGCCCCCTGGCCCAGTCGAGCGCGGCGGCGGCGGCATAGACCCCGCCTTCCAGCGCATAGACCGGCGCCGCCCCGGCCTCTGCCCAGGCAACGGTCGGCAGCGGCCCGGTCCCGGCGGCGGGCGGCCGGTCCCCGGCCAGGGCAAGGGCGAAGGCCCCCGTGCCGAAGGTGATCTTGGCCGCCCCCGGGCTGCGGCAGCCATGACCGTACAAGGCGGCCTGCTGGTCGGCGATGGCGGCCCCCAGCGGCAGGCCCGCAGCCGCGCCCAGATCGCCGCTGACCGGGGTGATCGCGGGCAGCGCCCCGATCGGCACGCCGAAGAGGCTGCACAGATCCGGGTCCCAGCGCCCGGTCGCCAGATGCATCAGCGAGGTGCGCGAGGCGGTGGCCAGGTCGGTCTCGAACCGCCCCGTCAGCCGGTCGCGGAAGAAGGCATCGGTCGTCCCCATGCGCAGCCGTCCGCGCGCCGCCAGCTCCGCCGCGCGCGGGATCTCGCGCAGGATCCAGCCCAGTTTCGCGGCGGAGAAATAGGGGTCCAGCGGCAGGCCCGCGCGTTCGGCCACCAGCGGCGCCGCGCCCTCGCGCTCCAGCCGGGCGCAATCGGCGGCGGTGCGCGCATCCTGCCAGACGATGACCGGCGAGACCGGCTCTCCGGTCGCGGCATCCCAGGCCAGGCAGCTCTCGCCCTGGTTGGCCAGCGCCCAGCCCCGCGCGCCCGCCGCGCGCCCGGCCTCGATCCCGCGCGCGACATGGGCCAGCAGTTCCCGGGGATCGTGCTCGACCCGGCCGGGGGAAGGATGCGACCGGGCATGGGTCCAGCTGCCCAGCCGCCGCGCCGTGCCTGCGGCGTCGACCAGGATGGCACGGGTGGAGGTGGTCCCCTGGTCGATGGCCAGCCAGCTCATGTCTCGATCCTCAGCACGGCATCGGGCGCGGGCAGGGGCAGGCTGATGCGCCGCTCGGGACGGGTGGAGACGGAGGCGCTGGCCCGCCCGGCCGAGATCCGCCCCGAAAGCGGCCCGGCAGCGCGCATCGACAGCCGCCGGAAGGCCGGGGGGGCGGCATCGGGGGCCAGCCGCTGGGGCAGGTGCCAGGCCAGGCCCGCCCCCTCCACCGCGAAGGGGGTCTCGGCGATCTCGGGCAGTTCGCCCGCAAGCGCCCTGTGCGCCGCATCTGCCACGGCGCGGCCCTCCGACCAGCAATGCCCGGCCGTCTCGACGCCCCGCAGCAGGTTGCCGGCGGCGAAATAGGCCGGGTCCGAGCAGCGCCCGTACTGGTCGATCTCGGGGCCCCGCGTGCCGGGATCGATCCGCAGATGCGACCCGCGGATCAGGGCCGTCTCGGGACGGAACCCGCCGGTCAGGATCACGCCATCCGTCTCCAGCTCGCTGCGGGTGCCGTCATGGGACAGGGTCACGGCCTCCACGCGGTCGCTGCCATGGATCGCGACCAGCGCGGTGCCCAGCCGCAGCGGCACCCCCATGGCCCGCGGCAGCATCCCGGCGGGCTGGCGCGCGGTGATGCGGGAGGCGGGCTCGATCATCGCCAGCGGGCGGATCCCGGCCTGCCGGCAGGTCAGCAGCGCCGAGAAGGCGACCAGTTCCGTCCCCAGGATCACCGGGCGTCGGAAGGGACGCAGCCCCTGCAGGTGGACCAGGCCCTGAAGCGCGCCGGTATTGAGGATGCCGCCCGGCTTGGTCCCGCCGATCATGCGCGGGGCCCGGGCGGTTTCCCGCGCGCCCATGGCCAGGATCACCGCGCGCGCGGTGATGCGGGCGGGGCCCGCGGGCGATGTCACCTCCACCGTGCCGCCGGGCAGGAGCCGCGTGACGGTCACGCCGACATGGATCCGCGCCCCCGCCTGCTGCGCCGCCGCGCCGAGGGCGCGCGCATAGGCCGGGCCCAGCATGGGGCGGCGGAATTCGCGGAACCCGTAGGGGGAATGCGCGCAATGGCGGGGAATGCCGCCGGTCTCGGGCTCGCGTTCCAGCAGGTGGACCTCGCGGCCCAGGGCGCGCAGCCGCCGCGCCGCCGCCAGCCCGGCCGGGCCGCCGCCGACGATCAGCACGTCGCAATGCCGGGGAAGATCAGTCATCATGCCCTCCATCCGCCGGGATCCCGGCCGGGCCTGTCATCGGGCGGGCCAGCCGTCCCGCGCTTGCCTCCGCCAGAGCGGCGGAGCAGTAGAATCCCTGGCAGCGGCCCATGGTGGCGCGCGTGCGCCGCTTCAGCCCGGCCAGGCTCCGCGCGGCCAGCGGGCCGCTCAGCGCCTGGTCGACCTCGCGGCGGGTGACCAGTTCGCAATGGCACAGGATGCCGCCATTGCCCGGGCACTGCCAGTCGCGCGGTCCGTCCTCGGCCAGCATCGGCATGACGGGCCAGGCGGGATCGGGCAGGGGCGTGCCGCCTGCAGCCAGCAGCCCGGAGACATGCCGGGCGAGCCCCAGCGCCGCCGACAGCCCGGTGGAGCGGATGCCCCCCGCCGTGACGGCATTGCGGCCCGGCCATGTTTCCACGCGATAGGGCTTTTCCTCGGTGGCGGGGCGCAGACCGGCATAGACGGTTGTGATCTCCTCCCCGGCCAGCGCGGGCAGGATCTCGGCGCCCTTGGCGACCAGCATCTCCAGCGTCTCCGGCACCAGCGCGGCCGTGTCGCGATCGGCCTGTTCCTCGGCCGTCGGGCCGACCAGCAGGTTGCCCCAGATGGTGCGGCAGACCACGATCCCCTTGGTCGTGGCGGTGGGCACCGGCAGCAGGATGTGCCGCGCCAGCCGCGCCGCGGTCTTGTCGAAGACCACGAACTGGCCCTTGCGCGGGCGGATCTCGAAGCGGCTTTCGCCATGCAGGAGCCGGTCCAGCCGGTCGCCATGCAGCCCGGCGGCATTGACCACATGGGTCGCGCGCAACGCCCCGCGCGTGGTCTCCAGCCGCCAGGCGGTGCCGTCGAACCCGCCGCCGGTCACGGCGCAGCCGCGCAGCAGGGACGCGCCGTTCTCCAGCGCCTGCAGCAGGTAGGCATGGGGCGCGGACCAGGGATCGATCAGGCTTTCCCCCGGCACCCGGAACCCCGCGCGGATCCCCGGCGCAAGCCCCGGCTCCGCCGCCAGCAGCTCCGCCCGGCTCAGCATGCGCGTGTCGGTCACGCCGTTCTCCTCGGCCTGCGCGACCAGCTCGGGCAGCTTCGCCTCCTGCGCCTCGTCCCAGGCCAGCACCAGCGCGCCGCAGCGGTCCAGCGGCAGGTTCATCCGGTCGCGGATCTCCAGGTATTCCTCGTGGCCGCGGCGGATGCAGTCGAGCTCCAGCGAGCCCGGCGGCGCGTCGAAGCCGGTATGGAGGATGGCGCTGTTGGCCTTGGAGGCGCCGTCGAGGATGTCGGGGGCGCGCTCCAGCACGACGACCCTGAGCCCGTCGAGCACCAGCCGCCGCGCGATGGCGCAGCCGACGATCCCGGCGCCGATCACGGCGGCGTCGAAGATCTGCGTTTTGGGGGGGAAGGAGGTCTCTGTCATGCGGTTTCCGGTTCAGAACTGACCAAATCCAAGGCAGACAATGCCCGAATGGTCAATATTTCCGGGCAAAATCGGAACGAACGGTCATAAAACGGTCAAAATGATTGACCTCTCAGGCGTGTCTGCCTGTAGCTTGGGCACAACCGAAGCGCGACGCCCCGCCGGGGCCGACGCGCGACCGGGAAGACAGGCTGGGGAATCGGGCAGGGCGGGATGAAGCCGAAGGATCGCAGGACCGGGATCGCGAAGCTGCTGGAGCAGAGCGGCGAGATGACCGTCGACGACCTGGCGCGGCATTTCGACGTCTCGCCCGAGACCATGCGCCGCGATCTCGGCCAGATGGCCGAGGAGGGCATGATCCAGAAGGTCCATGGCGGCGCCCGCGCGCTGGGGCGGACCTTCGTGGAGGACAGTTTCCAGGCGCGGATGCAGGAAGAGCCGCTGGCCAAGTCGGTCATCGCCGAGAAGCTTTGCGCGGTGATCCGCTCGGGCGACACGGTGATGATGGATACCGGATCCACCACGGTGATCGCCGCCGAGCGCCTGGCGCAGGTCCCCGCCTTGAAGGTGATCACCAATTCGCTGTCGGTGGCCGACATCTTCGGCCGCCACATGGCCCAGAGCGGCACCGAGCTTTTCTTGCTGGGCGGCAGCTATGCGCCGGGCAATCACCAGACGGTGGGCCCGGATGCCATCGCCCAGCTGGACCTCTACCGCGCCGACCACTCGGTCTCGACCGTCACGGCGGTCGCGGCGGCGGAGGGCGCGACCAATTCCAATGTCCACGAGGCTCATCTGGCCCGCGCCATGATCGCGCGGGCGCAGAATGTCATCGTGCTGGCCCATGCCGCCAAGTTCGGCCGCCGCGCGGCGTTCCGGGTCTGCGGCTTCGAGCGGATGGACATGCTGATCAGCGACCGCCGCCCCGAGGGGGCGCTGGCCCATGCGCTGGACCGCGCGGGCGTGGCGGTCCGGTAGAGACGAGAGGGGACGAACCCGATTATGCCTGAGGCGATAAGAACCTATGTGCGGGTCGTGGACCGCCTGTCCGACTGGGTCGGCATCGTGGCCATGTACCTGATCTTCCTGATGATCGCGGTCCTGTTGCTGGATGCGGTCACGCGCAACGTGATCGACATCCCGCTGCATTGGTGCATCGAGTTCACCCAGTTCACCCTGGCCGCCTATTACTTCATGGGCGGCGCCATGACGCTGAAGAACGAGGACCATGTGCGGATGGACCTGTTCTATGAACGGCTCTCGCCCCGGGGCAAGGCACGGCTGGACGCGGTGACGATCCTGTGCCTGATCTTCTATCTCTGCGTGCTCTTGTGGGGATCGGTCTCGTCGCTGAGCTACGCGATCGAGACGGGCGAGCGGCGGTTTTCCATGTGGAACCCCTCGATGATCCCGATCAAGGCGCTGATGACCGCCTGCATCGTGCTGATGATCCTGCAGTCGCTGTCGATCCTGGCCAAGACGCTGGGCGTCCTGAAAGGGGAGGAGATCGCATGAGCTACGAGATGATCGCGCTTTTGATGTTCGCCTCGATGATGGTGCTGCTCCTGACCGGGCAGCGGGTCTTCGCCGCCATCGGCTTCGTCGCCTCGGCAATGGTGCTGATGCTCTACGGCACGGGCGGGGTGGAGATCCCGTTCTCGGCGGCGTTCAAGCTGTTCAACTGGTTCCCGATGCTGACCCTGCCCCTGTTCATCTACATGGGCTACATCCTGTCGGAGGCGGGGATCGCCGAGGACCTGTACCGGATGCTGCATGTCTGGATGGGCCGGGTGAAGGGCGGGCTGGCCATCGGCACGATCTTCCTGATGGTCATCATCTCGGCGATGAACGGGCTTTCGGTCGCGGGCATGGCGATCGGCGCGACCATCGCGCTGCCCGAGATGCTGCGGCGGGGCTATGACAAGGCGCTGATCACCGGGGTGGTGCAGGGCGGGTCCTCGCTGGGCATCCTCGTGCCGCCCTCGGTCGTCATGGTGCTTTACGGCATGATCGCGCGCCAGCCTGTGTCGCAGCTGTGGCTGGCGGGGGTGATCCCGGGCCTCTTGATGGCGGCGATGTTCGTGGTCTATGTGGTGATCCGCGCGCGGATGAACCCGGCCCTGGCCCCCACCGTGCCCGAGGAGGACCTGAACATGCCGCGCGCCGAGAAGCTGAAGCTTCTGCGCGCGGGGATCATCCCCTTCGTGATCTTCTTCCTGATGACCGGGCTTTTCGTCATGGGCGTCACCTCGCTGGTGGAAAGCTCGGCCGTGGGCGCCACCGCCGCCACCGTCGCGGCGGCCGTGAAGGGGCGGCTGACTTTCCGGCTGGTCCATGACACCGCGCGCAAGACCCTGGCGGTCAGCTGCATGTTCCTGTGGCTGATCCTCGCCGCGCTGGCCTTCGGGTCGGTCTTCGACGGGCTGGGCGCGGTGCGGGCGCTGGAGAACCTGTTCATCAACAACTGGGACCTGGGCCCCTGGCAGGTCATCATCATGATGCAGATCAGCTTCATCGTGATGGGGATGTTCCTCGACGACACGGCGATGCTGGTGATCGTGGCGCCCTTGTACGTGCCGCTGGTCAAGATGCTGGATCTGGGCTTCGACAACCAGCTGATCTGGTTCGGGGTGCTCTACACCATGACCTGCCAGATCGCCTACATCACGCCGCCCTTCGGCTATAACCTGTTCCTGATGCGCGCCATGGCGCCCAGGGAGATCACGCTTGTCGACATCTACCGCTCGATCTGGCCCTTCGTGATCATGATGGCGGCCACCATCGCGCTGGTGATGCTGTTTCCGCAGATCGCGCTGTGGCTGCCCCAGGCCGTGCGCTGACCAATAAAACCAACCGGGAGTAAACGATGACCAAGAAGATCCTGACCCCCTCCGAGAAGATCCTGGCCTCGCGCCGGAAATTCCTGACCACCGGCGCCTTCGGCGCGGCGGGCGCGCTGGCGGCGCCGGCCGTGGTGGCGCAGACCGGGCCGATCAAGTGGCGGCTGCAGACCTATTCCGGCGCGCCGCTGGGGGCGCATGTCATCAAGCCGCAGATCGATGCCTTCAATGCCGCGGCCAATGGCGAGATGGAGATCGAGCTGTACTATGCCGACCAGCTGGTGCCGACGGGCGAGCTGTTCCGCGCGATGCAGTCGGGCGTCATCGACGCGGTGCAGTCGGACGAGGCCTCGATGGCCAGCCCGGTCGATATCGGCGTCTTCGGCGGGTATTTCCCCTTCGCCACGCGCTACTCGCTCGATGTGCCGGCGATGTTCATGTATTACGGGCTCGATGAGATCTGGAAATCGGCCTATGACGAGGTCGACAACGTCACCTGGCTGTCGACCGGCGCCTGGGATCCGCTGCACATCTTCACCAAGGAACCGATCCGCAGCCTCGCGGACATGAAGGGCAAGCGCGTCTTCGGCGTGCCGACCGCGGGCAAGTTCCTGTCGCAATACGGGCTGATCCCGGTCACCGTGCCGTGGGACGATGTCGAGGTGGCGCTGCAGACCGGGGAGCTGGACGGCGTGGCCTGGTGCGGCTTCACCGAGGCCTACGAGGTCGGTTGGGCCGATATCTGCAACTACGCGCTGACCAATTCGGTCACCGGCGCCTGGTTCGGCTCGTATTTCGCCAATACCGCCAGCTGGGAGAAGGTGCCGCCGCATCTGCAGCAGCTGTTCCGCTCGACCATCGACCAGAGCCATTACTACCGCGATGTCTGGTACTGGGGCGGCGAGGCCAAGCTGCGCGTCGAGGGCGAGAAGATGGAACTGACCTCCATCCCGGCGGAGGAATGGGCGCAGGTGACCAAGGATGCCGAGGGGTTCTGGGACGATGTGGCCAGCTCCTCCGAGCGCGCGGGCAAGGTCGTGGAGATCTTCAAGGCCTATTCCGCCAACATGGAGAAAGCGGGCTACCCCTACCGGTAAGCCTTTGGGCGGGGGACATGGAGGCGCCGGGTCAGGCCCGGCGCAGGCCTGTCCCCCTGACGCGCGGCGGCCCCGGTTCAGGCCGCCGCCCTTGCCGGGACGAGGCAGGACATGACCCTATATCGCGCCACGCTGGGCGGCACCCGCTATGTCTTCGACGACCTGCGCCAGACCATGGCCGCCGCCACGCCGCTGCGCTCGGGCGACGAGCTGGCGGGGATCGCGGCCGGATCCGAGGCGGAGCGTGTCGGCGCCCAGGCGGTTCTGGCCGAGCTGCCGCTGAAGACCTTCCTGACAGAGGCGCTGGTTCCCTACGAGAGCGACGCGGTCACCCGCGCGATCATCGACGATCACGACGCGGCGGCCTTCGCGCCGGTGGCGCATATGACCGTGGGGCAGTTCCGCGACTGGCTCCTGTCGGATGCCGCGACGGCGCCGGTGCTGGCGCGGCTGGCCCCGGGGCTGACGCCCGAGATGGTGGCGGCGGTGTCGAAGCTGATGCGCAACCGCGACCTGATCGCCGTGGCGCGCAAGGTCCGCGTCGAGGTGGCGTTCCGCAACCGGCTGGGCCTGCCGGGGCGGATCGGATCGCGGCTGCAGCCGAACCACCCGTCCGACGATCTCAAGGGGATCGCGGCGGGCATTCTGGACGGGCTGTGCTACGGAATCGGCGACGCGGTGATCGGCATCAACCCGGCCACCGACAGCGTCGCCAATGCCGCCGGGCTGATCACCATGCTGGACGACCTGCGCCAGCGCTATGCCATCCCCACGCAAAGCTGCGTGCTGACCCATGTGACCAATTCCATCGAGATCATGAACCGCGGCGCGCCGCTGGATCTGGTCTTCCAGTCGGTGGCGGGCACAGAGGCGGCGAATGACGGGTTCGGCGTGTCGCTGCCGGTGCTGGAGGAGGCGCATCAGGCGGCGCTGTCGCTGGGGCGCGGCACGGTCGGCGACAACTGCATGTATTTCGAGACGGGGCAGGGATCGGCGCTGTCGGCGGATGCCCATCACGGCGTGGACCAGCAGACGCTGGAGGCGCGCGCCTATGCGGTCTGCCGCCGCTACCGGCCGCTGCTGGTCAACACGGTGGTCGGCTTCATCGGGCCGGAATACCTGTATGACGGCAAGCAGATCATCCGCGCCGGGCTGGAGGATCATTTCTGCGGCAAGATGCTGGGCCTGCCGATGGGGGTGGATGTCTGCTATACCAACCATGCCGAGGCGGACCAGAACGACATGGACCTGCTGATGACGCTGCTGGCCGATGCGGGCGCGACCTTCCTGATCGCGGTGCCGGGATCGGATGACGTGATGCTGAACTACCAGTCGCTGTCCTTCCACGACATCGCCTATCTGCGCAATTCCTTCGGGCTGCGCGCGGCGCCGGAATTCGAGGCCTGGCTGGAGGGGATGGGACTGGTGGACGAGGGCGGCCACCTGATCGACGGCACGGCCGGGGCGCAGCGGCTTCTGGGCGGGGCGGTCGCATGAGCGGGGTGGTCAAGGATCCCTGGGCGCGGCTGCGCGCGGCGACCCCCGCGCGGATCGGGCTGGGCCGGACGGGGGCGGGGCTGCCGGTGGCGGCCAGCCTGGAGTTCCAGCACGCCCATGCCCGCGCCCGCGACGCGGTGCATCGCGCGGTGGACTGGCAGGCGCTGCGCGACGCGCTTGCCCCGCGCGAGGTGATCGGGGTGGCCAGCCGGGCGCCCGACCGTGCCACCTATCTGCGGCGCCCCGACCTGGGGCGGCGGCTGGGCGCGGGGGGCGAGGCCCTGGGCGGTGCGGGCTGCGACATCGCCTTCGTCGTGGCGGACGGGCTGTCGGCGGATGCGGTCCAGGCCCATGCCGCGGCGGTGATCGGTGCCTGCGAACCGCAGCTGGAGGGGCTGAGCCTGGGGCCGGTGGTCCTGGCCGAACAGGGGCGCGTGGCGATCGGCGACGAGATCGGCGCGGCGCTGGGCGCGCGGCTGGTGGTTCTGCTGGTGGGCGAGCGGCCGGGGCTGACCGTGGCGGATTCGCTGGGCGCCTACCTGACCTTTGATCCGCGGCCGGGATGCCGCGACAGCGCCCGCAACTGCGTCTCGAACATCCATCTCAAGGGCGGGCTGGGCTATGGCGCGGCCGCCGCCAAGATCGGCTGGCTGGCGCGCGAGGCGCTGCGGCGCGGGCTGACCGGCATCGCGCTCAAGGACGAGGCGCCGGAGCTGGAGGCCGAAGAGCGCGGCCGCCTGGCCGGGGATTGATCCCCGACGGGGCCGGTCCCGGAGCGTCGCCTGTTGTGGGGGCAATGAATGCTCGGCTCCGGGTCCTGCGCCATCGGGCAGTGAGGATGTTCTAGCCGCGGCCCGTGGCGGCACCACAGCGCGCGGCGGGCGCTTTGCAGGTGTTTTGATGGCGCAAATGCGGCAGGCGGCTCAGGCGCCGCCCGCCTCCAGGAAGACCCGGGCGGCAGCCTCGAACTCGCGCGGCTTCTCGGCATGCAGCCAGTGGCCGGCCCCGGGGATCTTCACGAAGCGCGCCTTGGGAAACAGGGCCTTGATGGCCGGGCGGGCGTCGGGCGTGACATAGTCCGAACCGCCCCCCGACAGGAACAGGGCCGGGCCGTCGAAGCGGCCCGCGAGCGCCGGGAAATCCATGATGCGGCCCATCTCCTCGGCCAGCAGGTCGAGATTGAGCCGCCAGCGCCTCTGCTGCAGGTCGAGGCTTTGCAGCAGGAAGGCGCGGATCTGCAACTCGGGGACGCGCTCGCGCAGCTGCCGGTCGGCATCGCTGCGCGTCGCGACGGCCTGCAGGTCGACGCTGCGCATCGCCTCGATATACGGCATCTGGGTGTGACCATATCTGACCGGCGCGATATCCGCGACGATCAGGCGGTTGACCAGCTCGGGCCGCGTCACGGCCAGCACCATCGCCGCCTTGCCGCCCATGGAATGGCCCAGCACGTCGGCGCGTCCGCCCACCCCCTCGATCACCTCGGCCAGATCGCCCGCCATGTCGGGATAGCCGTGGCTGTCGGTCCAGGGGCTTTCGCCGTGATTGCGCTGGTCGACCACGAGAACCGGCCGGGCATCGGCCAGCCGCTTGGCGATGACGCCCCAGTTGCGCGCCGATCCGAAAAGCCCGTGCACGATCACCAGCGGCGTGCCCGGCTTGTCCATGCCGTGGCTGAGAATGTTGAGCATGGCGGTCCCCTTGCTGCCTGGAGGCGGTATTGCGGCCCCCCGGCAACAGGTCAAGGCCCCCGCGGCGCGCTGCGGCGACAAGCGGCCGGGACCATGGCAGGCTGCATCCCGGAGGTATGGACCCATGCAGGACAGGATCCGCGATATGTCGGCCGCTCTGTCGGGCGAGCTTCAGGCCAGGCTGGGCCTGGCCGAGGGCGCGCTGGCGGTGCAGCTGTCGCGCCTCGGGCGGCGGGTGCCGCGCGGGGTGCGCCATGCGCTGGAGGAGGTGGCGGAGGCCGAACGGCTGGCCGCCAATCCCCGCTTGCTGCCGCGGATCGATCCGCAGCGCCTGGAGGCGGCGCATCGGCGTGCGCTGAGCTGGCTGAAGGCGCTGGACCCGGCCGCCCGCCGCGCCCAGCGGCGCCGGGCGCTGGCGGCGGAAGTGGCGCTCAACCTCGGGCTGGGCACGGCCGCGGTGATCGCGGCGCTGGCGCTGGCGGGGCGCATCGGGCCGGGCGCGGGCTGAGCCCGGCTCAGACCCAGTCGATGGCGGCCAGGTCGGCCGCGCTCAGGTGGACCCAGTGCAGGGTCACGCTGTCGGCGCCGTCGGGGCCGTAGCGCAGCACCGTGTCGAACCCGTCATGCTCCATCACCAGCGGATCGCCGGTCTGCAGGAACCGCAGCCTGTCCTCGCCGGGGTTGAAATCGGTGATGATGTCGTTGCCCTGCGGGGCCCGGGCGAAGACGAAGACATCGGCCCCGGCGCCGCCGGTCAGGATGTCATGGCCGGTATCGCCCTGGATCAGGTCGTCGCCGTCGCCGCCATCGAGCAGGTCGTTGCCCGAACCGCCGCGCAGCGTGTCCCGGCCATCGCCGCCCAGAAGCGTATCCCGCCCCTGGTTGCCCTGGATCAGGTCGTCATCGCCGCCCCCGTCGATCAGGTCATGGCCGAGACGGCCATAGAGCCGGTCGTCGTCCCAGCCGCCATGGATCGTGTCATGCCCGCGATCCCCCGAGATCGTGTCGCGCCCGTGCCCGCCGGACAGGATGTCGTCGCCCGTGCCGCCGCGCAGCAGATCCGCGCCCCAGGAGCCTTCCAGGCTGTCATCGCCGGCGCCGCCCATCAGGCTGTCCTCGCCCCAGCCGCCCAGAAGCGTGTCATTGCCCGTTCCGCCCGCGATGCGGTCATTGCCGTCGCGCCCGTCGATCAGGTCGGCGGCGGCATCGCCGGTCAGGCGGTCATGGCGTGCGGTCCCGAAGACGGTGCCCTCCGCGGCATCCCCCGCCAGCAGATCCGCCAGCGACGGCGCCGTCGCGACGGGGCGCGGCGCAGGAAGGACGGATACCTGCGGAATGGCGGCAGGAATGACGAAGGGGACCGACTGCCAGTCGATGGAGGCTTCGCGAAGATCGGACATGAACAGCAACCTTTCCTATGTTCGAAGCGGACTTGGCCCCCACAACCTAAGACGCCCGTTTTCGAGGTTGCTTATGCATCCCGAGGTATCAACAAGATCTGAATTTTTGCCGGAACGGCGGAAAAAATCGTGATTATACAATGTGTTAGTGGGTTTGTCCGAAAAGGGGCGAAATTCCGGCCGCTCCGCGTCGGGGGCGGGGCGGCAAACGAAAACGGGCCCCCGGAGGGGCCCGAAACGCGCGGCATGCCGCATTTCCGCCGGGATCAGAGCCCCTGGTAGATCGGGAAGCGGGCGCAGAGTTCCGCCACTTTTGCCTTCACCGCGGCCTCGACCTCGCCATTGCCGTCCTCGCCATTGGCGGCCAGGCCATCCACGACCTCGACGATCAGGTCGCCGATCAGGCGGAATTCGGCCTCGGCGAATCCGCGGGTGGTCCCGGCAGGCGAGCCCAGGCGCACGCCCGAGGTGACCATCGGCTTCTCGGGGTCGAAGGGGACGCCGTTCTTGTTGCAGGTGATATGCGCGCGGCCCAGAGCCTTCTCGGTGGCGTTGCCCTTCACGCCCTTGGGACGCAGGTCGACCAGGACGACATGGGTGTCGGTGCCGTGGGTGACGGTGTCGAGCCCGCCCTTCATCAGCTGCTCGGCCAGGGCCTGGGCGTTCTTCACGACCTGCTCGGCATAGGTCTTGAATTCGGGGCGCAGCGCCTCGCCGAAGGCCACGGCCTTGGCGGCGATGACATGCATCAGCGGCCCGCCCTGGATGCCCGGGAAGATCGCGGAATTGACCTTCTTGGCGATGGCCTCGTCATTGGTCAGGATCATCCCGCCGCGCGGACCGCGCAGGGTCTTGTGCGTGGTGGTGGTGGCCACGTCGGCATGGGGGAAGGGCGAGGGATGCGCGCCGCCCGCGACGAGCCCGGCGAAATGCGCCATGTCGACCATCAGGTAGGCGCCGACGCTGTCGGCGATCTCGCGCATCTTCGCGAAGTCGATCTGGCGCGGGATGGCCGAACCGCCGGCGATCAGCAGCTTCGGCTTGTGCTCGGTGGCCAGCGCCTGGACCTCGTCATAGTCGATGGTCTGCGTCTGGCGGTTGACGCCGTACTGCACCGCGTTGAACCACTTGCCCGACTGGTTCGGCTTGGCGCCATGGGTCAGGTGGCCGCCCGCGTCGAGGCTCATGCCCAGGATCGTGTCGCCGGGCTGGATCAGCGCCTGGAACACGCCCTGGTTGGCCTGCGACCCGGAATTGGGCTGCACGTTGGCGAAATCGCAGCCGAAGAGCTGCTTCGCCCGGTCGATCGCCAGGTTCTCGGCGATGTCGACATACTGGCAGCCGCCGTAATAGCGCCGCCCCGGATAGCCTTCGGCATATTTGTTGGTCATCACCGAGCCCTGCGCTTCCATCACGGCGCGCGAGACGATGTTTTCCGACGCGATCAGTTCGATCTCGTCGCGCTGGCGGCCCAGTTCCCTGGTGATGGCGCCGAACAGGTCGGGGTCACGGTCGGCGAGGGCTTCGGTGAAAAACCCCTGGTCGCGATGCGGTGCATTCATGGTCGTCTCTCCGTGCTGCGATGGGCTCGGGCTGGTTGGGATGCGCGTCTTTAGCCCCGTTCCGCGCCGGAGCAAAGCCCCCCAGGGGCAAATCGTCCTGATCGGGGGGGCATGCCGGGCGGGGCCTTGAGTTTCGTCCGGGCAGGGGCCAAGAGATTCAGGCAGGACAGACCGGGGGCAAGCGTGACGAAGGATCTGAAAATCGCGTTCCGCGCCAGCACATCGCCGGTCGCCCAGGCGGCCCTGCAGGAGCTGTCGCGCTTCTACGGCAACGCGCCCCTGGAGCGCGCCGATGTGGTGGTCGCGCTCGGCGGCGACGGGTTCATGCTGACCACGCTGCACGAGACCGAGGGGCTGGGGCTGCCGGTCTATGGCATGAATCGCGGCACGGTCGGGTTCCTGATGAACGAATTCTCGGTGATCAACCTGATCGAGCGCGTGTCGCGCGCGGCCGAGGAGGATATTAACCCGCTGGAGATGCGCGCCGTCGACGAGGCCGGGCAGGAACATCGCCGGCTGGCGATCAACGAGGTGTCGCTGCTGCGCGCGGGCCCGCAGGCGGCCAAGCTGCGCATCCTGATCGACGGGCGCGAAAGGCTGGACGAGCTGGTCTGCGACGGCGCGCTGGTGGCGACCCCGGCCGGGTCCACCGCCTACAACTATTCCGCCCATGGCCCGATCCTGCCCATAGGGGCGGATGTGCTGGCGCTGACCGGCATGTCGGCCTTCCGGCCGCGGCGCTGGCGCGGGGCGCTCCTGCCCAAGACGGCACATGTGCGTTTCGAGGTTCTGGAGATCGCCAAGCGCCCGGTCATGGCCGATGCCGACAGCCGCCAGGTGCGCAATGTCGTCTCCGTCGATATCCGCAGCCGCGGCGACATCACCCACCGGCTGCTCTTCGATCCCGGCCACGGGCTGGAGGAACGCCTGCTGCGCGAACAGTTCGTCTGAGCCGCGCCGGGATCGCGCAGGGGGGGCGCGACCCCGGGGCGGATTGGCATCTGTTAAGCTTCCCGCGCTAGTCTGGGGCCATCTGCCTGCCGAAGGAGCCGCCGCTTGCCCGTACCGACGATGATCCGTTCCTGCCTTGCCGTCCTCCTTCTGTGCCTGGCGGGGCTGCCGCTGCGCGCCGAAGGCTGGAGCTATCTCTCGGGCGGCCCGGGCGGACAGAGGGCGGCGGCGACGTGCGAACTGGCCGAGGGCGGGCTGTTCTGCCTGTCCCTGACCTGTTCGGACCGCCAGGAGCTGGGCTTCGCGCTGCAATTCCCCATCCCTGTGCCGCAGCCGGTGGAGGGCGGGATTTCGGTCGACGGCGCCCCAGCCGTGGCGCTGCGTTTCGAAAGGCCCGTCACCGTCGGCGGTCCGGCAGTGGCCCCCTGGTCGGCGGAGCGCGATCTGGCGCTGGTGGAGGCGCTGCGCCGCGGCCAGCGCGCGGTGCTGCGCTATGATTCCGGGTCCGGTGCGCGCGAACAGGTCTTCTCGCTGGCGGGATCGGCCCGCGCGATGGGGCAGGTGATGGCGGCCTGTCCCGCCCCGGCCGCCGCCGGGATGCCGGCGCGGGGCGATGCGGCGCCCGCCGTGCCGCCCGGCTCGCCGCTGGCCTATGCCGCCGCCCGGATGGAGCCGCTATGCGCCGCCGCGGGCCAGCCCTTCGATCCCGCAGCCGGGCTGATCGTCCCGACCGATCTGGACCGGGACGGGCAGCCGGATGCGGTGATCGACTGGGGGCGGGGAGGGTGCGGCACCCGGGCAGGGTTCTGCCGCGGGGAGGATTGCGAGATGACTTTCCTGCACAATCGCGGCGCGGCGGGATATGTCCCGATCCTTACCGTCGCCGGGCAGGACCATGAGGTGGTGACGGTGGAGGGGTTCGATCCGAACCTGACCATCCGGGCCGCGGCCTCGGATTGCGGACGCAGCGAAGGGCCGGATTGCGCGGTGATCTACGCGATCCGTCCCGGCGGGATGCCCGAGCTGATCGGCCGGTTCTGACGCAAGGCCCCGCGCCGCCGCCCGGCTGCCGCCGCAGGCGGCTTGCCGGGTCGGCCATCGCGGCATCGCGCTGCGGCCGCGGCAGCCGGTGCCGCGCAGGCTCCGGAGGCCGGGCTATCCGCGCGGGCGACGGGTCGGCGGATCAATGTGGCGGATCATTCACGACTGGCAAGCGGCATCCGCGCGCGCGGGTACTCGGCAGCGCGGAGCTTTGCGGGAGAGCCCGCCAGATCGGGCTGCGGCATGGTCGCGGCCGGTCGAAGGGGGGGCGCCATCCGGGGACGTGCCGCGCCTGCTGCCCGGTTCCGGCCAGGCTTGGGCGCCCGGGGATCCCTCTGCGCGCCCCGGCCCGAAACGGCGGCGCGCCCTGCGACGGCCATCCGCCGGGGGCGCCTCCGCGAAAAGCGGTGATCGGGCCCGAATGCGGCTGCGACGATCCGGGCCCCCCGCCAGTTCCGCATCCAGCCTGCAGGGCGGGCGGTCCGCCTTTCCCCGGGGGACGCCGCCCCGGGGAAAGGCGGACCGCCCGGCCCCGACCAGCGGGAAGGGGCCTCAGCCGTACTGGGCGACCGGGGTCCCCGCGATGGCCGCCATGTTCAGCAGCCCGCGCGCGGTGATGGCGGGGGTCACGACATGGGCGCGGTTGCCCATCCCCATCAGGATCGGCCCGATCTCCAGCCCGTTGGCGCGGGCCTTCAGCACGTTCTTCACCGCCAGCGCGGAATCGGTGGAGGAGAAGACGAGGACATTCGCCGCCCCCTTCAGCCGTGCCGATCCCGGCTGCAGCACGCGGTCGCGCACCCGGGGATCGAGCGCGGCATCGACATGCATCTCGCCGTCATACATGAAATCGCGATAGCCGTGGTTGAGGATGTCCATGGCGCCGCGCATCACCTCGCCGGAGCGGTTCGACAGGTTGCCGAACTGGCTGTCGGAACACAGCGCGATCTTGGGTTCCAGCCCGAAGCGGCGGACATGGCGGGCGCAGGCGACCACCGTCTTGGCGACCTGTTCGGGGCTGGGATCGGGGTTCACATGCCCGTCGGCAATGAAGAGCGGTCCGTCCTCGAGGATCATCATCGACATGGACCCGGCAGGTTTCAGCGTGTCCGTGCCCAGCACCTGGGTGACGTAGTTGAGGTGCCACAGATACTGGCCGGAGGTGCCGCAGATCACCGAATCCGCCTCGCCGCGGCGCACCATCACCGCCGCGATGGCGGTGTTGTTGGTGCGCATGATGGCCTGCGCCATGGTGGGCGTGACGCCCCGGCGTTCCATCACCGACAGGTATTCCGTCCAGTAGTCGCGGAAGCGGATGTCGGATTCGGGGTTGGTGACGGGGATGTTCTCGTTCGAGCGCAGGTCGATGCCCAGCCTTTTGCAGCGCGCGTCGATCACGTCCGGCCGGCCCACGAGGATCGGCATCTCCGTGGTTTCCTCGATCACCGCCTGCGCGGCGCGCAGCACGCGCTCGCTCTCGCCCTCGGCGAAGACGATCTTGCGGTTCGTCGCGCGGGCGGCCTCGAAGACCGGGCGCATCAGGAAGGCCGAGCGGATGACCGATCCCTCGAGCTTGCGCTTGTAGGCCTGGATCGAGGGCAGCGGCCGTTTCGCCACGCCCGATTCCATCGCCGCCTCGGCCACGGCGCCGGCCACGACGGAAATCAGCCGCGGATCGAAGGGCTTGGGGATCAGGTAGTCGGTGCCGAAGGTCAGCTGTTCGCCGGAATAGGCGGCCGCCGCCTCGGCGCTGGTGGTCTTGCGCGCCAGTTCCGCGATCCCGTCGATGCAGGCCAGCTGCATCGCGTCGTTGATCTCGGTGGCGCCGACATCCAGGGCGCCGCGGAAGATGAAGGGAAAGCACAGGACGTTGTTGACCTGGTTGGGGAAATCCGAGCGCCCGGTGGCGATGATCGCATCGGGGGCGACCTTGCGCACATCGTCGGGCATGATCTCGGGCGTGGGATTGGCCAGGGCGAAGACGATCGGCTTGGACGCCATCTTCTCCACCATGGAGGGTTTCAGGACACCGGGGCCCGACAGGCCGAGGAACAGGTCCGCCCCCTCGATCACCTCGTCGAGCGTGCGCAGGTCGCTGTCCTGGGCATAGGCTTCCTTCTGGTCGGTCATCTCCTCGGTGCGGCCCTTGTGGACCAGCCCCTTGATGTCGCACAGCCAGACATTCTCGCGCTTGACGCCCATCTTCAGCAGCATGTTGAGGCAGGCGATGCCCGCCGCCCCGCCGCCGGTGGAGACCACCTTGATCTGGCCCGGGGTCTTGCCCGCGAGGTGCAGCGCGTTCTTGGCCGCCGCGCCCACCACGATGGCGGTGCCGTGCTGGTCGTCATGGAAGACCGGGATGTTCATCTTCTCGCGGCAGATCTTCTCCACCACGAAACAGTCGGGCGCCTTGATGTCCTCGAGGTTGATCGCCCCGAAGGTCGGCTCCAGCGCGCAGACGATCTCGGCCAGCTTCTCGGGGTCGGATTCGTTCACCTCGATGTCGAAACAGTCGATATTGGCGAATTTCTTGAACAGGACCGCCTTGCCTTCCATCACCGGCTTGGAGGCCAGCGCGCCGATATTGCCCAGCCCCAGCACCGCGGTGCCGTTCGACACCACCGCCACCAGGTTGCCGCGCGAGGTATAGCGCGACGCCGCCTCGGCATCCTTGCGGATCTCGATGCAGGCCTCGGCCACGCCGGGGGAATAGGCGCGGGCCAGGTCGCGGCCGTTGGCGAGGGGTTTCGTCGCGCGGATCTCCAGCTTCCCGGGTTTGGGGTGCTCGTGGTAGTCCAGCGACTGTTCGCGGAAATCGTCGGATTTAATGTCCGTCATGGCGCGGTTCATCCCCCAGAGGTCTTAGGCGCGGTGGTCGCCCGCTGGTTACGTCAACTGGCGGCCCAAGAACAGGGGACAATTTTCAGGGACCCTGCCAGGCGGCTTGCATCCGGGGGCGCGGGGTTCCAGTGTCGGGGCAGGGCCGCGGCAGGGACGGGGCCCGCGACTGGAAGTGGAGCATACCGGCGATGAGTCTCAGGGACGCGGCCCTTTTCGTGCGCGAACGCGCATATGCCCCGTATTCGGGCTTCAAGGTGGGCGCGGCGCTGCGCGGATCGGACGGGGCGGTCTATCGCGGGTGCAACGTGGAAAATGCCGCCTATCCCGAGGGGACCTGTGCCGAGGCCGGTGCGATCGCGGCCATGGTGGCGGCCGGGGTCACGCGGCTGACCGAGGTCTATGTCATCGCCGACGGCCCCCGCCCGGTGCCGCCCTGCGGGGGCTGCCGCCAGAAGCTGGCCGAATTCGCCGATCCCGGCACGCCGGTGACGCTGGCGACCGTAACGGGCGAGGAGACGGTCACCACGGTGGGGGCGCTCCTGCCCGGGGCCTTCCTGTCCTCCGACATGGGATGACGGCGATGGAGCCGCGCGCCCTTCTCAACCGGCTGCGCCAGGGCCTTCCCCTTTCCGAGACCGACCTGCGCGGCTTCGCGCAGGGCCTGGCCACGGGCGAGGTCAGCGATGCCCAGGGCGCGGCCTTCGCCATGGCGGTCTGCAGGGGCGGGCTGTCGGATGCCGAGACCGCCGCCCTGACCCGCGCCATGCGCGACAGCGGCGAGGTGCTGCACTGGGACCTGCCGGGCCCGGTCCTGGACAAGCATTCCACCGGCGGGATCGGCGATGCCGTGTCGCTGGTGCTGGCGCCGGTCCTGGCGGCGATGGGCTGCTATGTGCCGATGCTCTCGGGGCGGGGGCTGGGCCATACCGGCGGCACGCTCGACAAGCTGGAGACCTTCCGCGGCGTGCGCACCGAGATCGACACGCCCAGGCTGAAGCGCATCATCGGGCGCATCGGCTGCGCCATCGTCGCGGCCAGCCCCGGCATCGCGCCCGCCGACCGCAAACTCTACGCGCTGCGGGACCATACCTCGACGGTGGAAAGCCGGGCGCTGATCGTGGCCTCGATCCTGTCGAAGAAACTGGCCGCCGGGGCGGAGGCGCTGATCCTCGACGTCAAGGGCGGCTCGGGCGCCTTCATGCGCAGCCGCGAGGAGGCGGAGGAACTGGCCCGCGCCCTGGTCGCGGTGGCGCAGGCGGCGGGCTGTCCGACCCGGGCGATCATCACCGACATGAACCAGCCGGTCTGCCCGGCAGTGGGCAATGCGGTGGAGCTGGCCGAGGTGCATCGCGTCCTGACCGATCCCAAGCCGGAACAGCGGCTGTGCCGCATGGTGCTGGCGCTGGCGGGGGAGCTGACCGCGCTGGCGGGGGTCCATGCCTCGCCCGAGGAGGGCGGGCGCGCCGCGCTGGACGTGCTGAGTTCGGGCAGGGCGGCGGACAAGTTCGCCCATATGGTGGCCGAGCTGGGCGGGCCGATCGACGTGCTGGACGGGGCCTTCGGCGACTACCTGCCGAAGGCGCCGGTGCAGCGCGCGGTCTTTGCCGACATGCCGGGCAACGTCACCGCCATCGACGGGCTGGCTCTGGGCGAGCTGGTCGTGCGGCTGGGCGGCGGGCGGCGCCATCCGGGCGATGCGGTCGACCATTCGGTGGGCCTGTCGCAGGTCGCCTCGATCGGCGAGCGGGTGGACCAGGGGCGGCCGCTGGCGATCGTCCATGCCGCCGACAATGCCGGGGCGGCCGAGGCCGCGCGGGTGCTGCGCCGCGCCATGAGCATCGGCGAGGAGGCGATCCTGCCGCCGCTGATCCACGGAAGGATCGACGCATGAGCCGCGCTTTCCTGGTGGTCCTCGACAGCGCCGGCATCGGCGGAGCGCCCGACGCGGAGGCCTTCGGCGATGCCGGGGCCGACACGCTGGGCCATATCGCGGCGGCCTGCGCGGCGCAACGGGCCGAGGAGGGGCGCAGCGGCCCGCTGGAGCTGCCGAACCTCGCGCGGCTGGGGCTGGCCCGGGCGATGCAACTGGCCACGGGGAGCGATCCTGCGGGAACCGCGCATTGGCCTGCCCCCGACCGGGGCGCCTTCTGGGCGGCGGCCAGCGAGCGAAGCCGCGGCAAGGACACGCCGTCGGGCCATTGGGAACTGGCCGGGCTGCCGGTGCCCTTCGACTGGACCTTCTACCCCGATGCCGACCCGGCCTTTCCGCCGGAGGATCTGGCGCTGGTGCGCGAGATCGCGGGGGTGGAGGGCACGCTGTGCAACACCCATGGCTCGGGCACCGATGTGCTGGCGCGCCACGGGGCCGCGCATATGCGCAGCGGCTGGCCGATCTGCTATACCTCGGCCGACAGCGTCTTCCAGATCGCCGCGCATGAGGACAGCTTCGGGCTCGACCGGCTGCTGGATCTCTGCGAGAGGCTGGCGCCGCATCTGCACCGCAAGCGTGTCGGCCGGGTCATCGCGCGCCCCTTCCTGGGCAGTCCCGAGACCGGTTTCGCCCGCACCGGCAACCGTCGCGACTATGCCGTGCCGCCGCCGGAACCCACGCTGTGCAACCGGGTGCAGGCGGCCGGGCGCGAGGTGCGCGCCATCGGCAAGATCCGCGACATCTTCGCCGGATCGGGCATCACCTCGGTGAAGAAGGGCGCCGATGCCGAGCTGATGGAGCATCTGCTGGACGACCTGCGCGACGCGCCCGATGGCAGCCTGACCTTCGCCAATTTCGTCGAGTTCGACAGTCTCTGGGGCCATCGCCGCGACGTGGCGGGCTATGCCCGCGCGCTGGAATGGTTCGATGCGCAGGTGCCGCGGCTCTTGGCGGCGCTGCGCCCCGGCGACCTGATCCTCTTCACCGCCGATCACGGCAACGACCCGACCTGGCCGGGCACCGACCATACCCGCGAACGCGTGCCGGTGCTGGGCCGCGGCCTTGTGCCCGGCGGCAAGGGGCATTGCGCTTTTGTGGATGTCGCCGCCACCGTGGCGTGCCATCTCGGCCTCGATGACACCGGACCCGGAACGCCCCTGACATGAAATCCCTCCCCAAGGCCGAGCTTCACCTGCATCTCGAAGGCGCGGCGCCGCCCGCCTTCATCGCCGGGCTTGCCCGCCAGAAGAAGATCGACATCGCCCGCGTCTTCGACGAGCGGGGCGATTACGCCTTCGACGACTTCCCGCATTTCCTCGAGGTCTACGAGGCGGCCACCTCGGTGCTGAAGACGCCGGAGGATTACGCCCGGCTGGTCACCGCCGTGGCGGGCGAGCTGGCCGAGCAGGGCGTCGTCTATGCCGAGACCTTCCTCAGCCCGGATTTCTGCGGCGGCGGCGACGTGTCGGCCTGGCGCGACTATGTGGCCGCGATGCAGGAGGCGGCGCTGGCCGCCGAGGCGCAGGGCGGCCCGATCCTGCGCGGCGTGGTGACCTGCATCCGCCATTTCGGCCCCGACAGGGCCAGGCGCGCCGCGCTCTGCGCCGCCGAGACGATGGGCGATTTCATCACCGGCTACGGCATTGCCGGGAACGAGATGATGGGCCGCCCCAAGGATTTCGCCTGGAGCTTCGATCTGGCGCGCGAGGCCGGGCTGGGCCTGACTGCCCATGCGGGCGAATGGGGCGGGCCGGTCTCGGTGCGCGAGGCGGTGGAGGATCTGCGCGTCACCCGCATCGGTCACGGGGTGCGCGCGATCGAGGACCTGGCGCTGGTCGACCGGCTGGCCGAGGACGGCATCGTGCTGGAGGTCTGCCCGGGATCGAATATCGCGCTGGGGCTCTATCCGCGCTGGGACCGCCACCCGATCTGCCAGCTCTGGGAACGCGGCGTGAAGGTCACCGTCTCGACCGACGATCCGCCCTTCTTCCACACGACGCTGTCGGACGAATACGACCGGCTGGCCCAGGCCTTCGGCTGGGACGAGGAGGTCCTTGCCGGGCTCAACCGCGTGGCGGCCGAGGCGGCCTTCTGCGATGCCCCGACGCGCGAGCGGGTGCTGGCGCGGCTGGGCGGGACCGGATGAGGCGCGCCGTCGCCCTTCTGCTGCTGGGGCTGCTGGCGGGCGGGGCCTCGGCGCAGCCCGCCCCGGGCACGCGGGCGG
>NZ_JACVXA010000062.1 GCF_014903745.1 Mangrovicoccus algicola
GGCCGCGCCCAGCCCCAGCACCCGCAGGGGCCGCAGCACCGCCGCCGCGCCGAGGCCGCAGGCCGCCAGCATCGCCGCCAGCCCCAGCGCCGGGCCCCATCCGGTCTGCACCAGCGACCCGCCGGTCCAGACCACCATGGAAAACAGGTACTGCCCCTGCGCCAGGGTCATCGCGGTGGCCACGGCAGAGGCGAAGAGCGAGACCAGCATCCCGCCCACGGCCAGCGCGACCGGCTCGAACCGCTGCGCCGCGCCGAGACCGAGAACCAGCGCCGCGGCGATCGCGGCCCCGGCACAGGCCACCGGCCAGCGCCCCGCCGCCAGCAGCCCCGGCGCGAACAGCGTGGCGGCGATCAGCGCCAGCATCGCGCCCGAGGAAATGCCCAGAACCGACGGGTCGGCCACCGGGTTGCGCAGCACCTCCTGCAGGAGCGCGCCGGACAGGCCCAGCATCGCCCCCGCCAGAAGGGCCACCGCGCCGCGCGGCATCAGCCCGAAGGCCAGGCGGATCCGGTCCAGCGTCATCGTGTCGGGATCGAAGGGCGGGGCGGGCCAGGGCAGCGGCATCAGCGCCAGCGCCGCCGCCGTCCACAGCCCCGCCGCGATCGCCGCCCAGAGCCCGAGGACCAGAGCCGGACGCGCGCTCATGCGCCGAGCCCCGCCGCCAGCAGCCGGGCAAAGCGCAGCCCGGCGGGGACGCCGCCGAAGGGATTGACCGGCGCCAGATGCAGGAGCCGTCCTTCGGCCACGGCGGGGATGCGGTTCCACAGGACCGAGGTCTCCAGCGCGCGGCGGGCCAGAACCGGGATGCCCGAGACGGTGACGATGCGCGCCTCCGGCCGCTCGGCCAGCCGCTCGATCGGGACGGGGGCGGCGAAGGCATAGCGCGAGCCCCCGGTCCAGGCATTCTCCAGCCCCAGCTCGCCCAGGATCGCGCCGAACATGCTGTCGGCGCCGAAGGCCCGGAAATGCCGGGCATCGCCGATATCGGCGACATAGACGGGGCGGTCGCGGAAAGGCGCCAGCCGCGCGGCCAGCCCGGCCAGATCATGCGCCGCCGCCGCGGCCGCCGCCTCTGCGGCCCGCGGCATGTCCAGCCGCTCCGCCAGCGCATGGAGCGCGGCAATGGCATGGGGCCAGGGGGACTCCCCCGGGACATAGACCGGCAGCGACAGGACCGGCGCGATGGTTCCGAAGCGCGGCGCCATCGGCGCATACCAGGGCGAGGAGAGGATCAGCTCGGGGCGCACCAGCTGCAGCAATTCCATGTTCGGCGCGCTGCGCAGGCCCAGGTCGGTGACGGAGCCGGGCAGGGCGGGCTCCACCGCATCCTCGCGGAAGCGCAGCAATTCGCAGGCGGCCACCGGCATCGCCCCGATCGCCGCCGCGGTTTCCAGCATCGCCCAGTCGATCGCGGCAAGCCGCGGCCCGGGCGCTGCCGCCCGGACCCGGCCCGCGACCGTGGCGGCCGCCGCCGCGCCCAGAAGGGCGCGGCGTGTCAGCCCGCCGCCTGTCACCACTTGTAGGTCAGCTTCGCCTGCAGCGTGCGCCCGTCGCCGTAATAGCAGCCGAAGCTGCCGCAATTGGCGACATAGGCCTCGTCGGTCAGGTTGGTGACATTGACCGACAGATGCGCGTTCTCGGTCAGCTCATAGGCGGCCTGCAGGTCGAACACCGTCACATCCTCCAGCGCATACAGGTTGGCATCGTCGCCGTAACGCTCGCCGATATAGCGCACGCCGCCGCCCAGCGTCAGCCCGTCCACCGCACCGCCGGTGAATTCGCGGTTCAGCCACAGGCTGGCATTGTGCACCGGCGCGTTGCGCAGGTCATGCCCCTCGTTGTCGCCCTCGCGGATATCGGTATCGAGCCAGGTATAGGCGCCGCGCAGGTTCCAGCCCTCGGCGAGGCTGGCCACCGCCTCCAGTTCGACGCCTTCGGAGCGGACCTTGCCCAGCTGGCGGGTGCCGGTGATGCCGTTCTCGGTCACCGAGGTCGAGACATTGCTCTGGTCGATGCGGAACACCGCGGCGGTGAACAGCGCGTCATAGCCCGCGGGCTGGTATTTCACCCCGGCCTCCCACTGCTCGGCCTCGGTGGGATCGAGGGCCCTGCCGTCGATATCGGTGCCGACCACCGGATCGAAGGAGGTCGAATAGCTCAGATAGGGCGCGATGCCCGTGGCAAAGAGGTAGGAGACGCCGAGCCGGCCGGTCGTCGACTCGCTCGACTGGTCGATATAGGTCGTGCCCGCGAAGTTGGTCCAGCTCTCGCCCTCGATCTCCACCCAGTCATGGCGCAGCGCGGCCGAGATGCTCAGGGCGCCGATCTCGATCTCGTCCTGGACATAGGCGCCGATCTGGCGCTGCGTCAGGTCGTCGGTCGAGGAGAACCATGGCGCCGACAGGTTGGCGCCGCCATAGGAGGGGTCCGAGAAGCTGATGCTGTCGGCCGTGAGGAAATCGGTGCTTTCCTCGATATCGTACTGGCGCACGTCCAGCCCGAAGAGCAGCCGGTGCAGCGCCGCGCCGGTGGAGACCTCGCCGGTCAGGCGGGTGTCGATGTTCAGCGTCTCGCTGTCCTCGACCGTGTGGTTGCCGCCGCGGGTGATCGTGTCGCCGTCGGCCACGGTGTTGTTGACGTAGAAGCCGGTATAGTCCCAGTCGAATTTCTGGTAGCGGAAGCCCGAATTCAGCGCCCAGCCATTGCCGAAATCCTGTTCCAGCTCGAAGCCCAGGTTCAGCACCTCGCGGTCGCTTTCGTCATCGTCGGGGTCGCCTGCGTAGAACTCGCGCAGATCCTCGTCATCGGCCTTGCCCACCAGGTCATAGGGTACGCCCGCCGGGGTGATCGGGTTGTCCTGCTGGTAGGAGCCCAGGAATTGCAGCGTCACGCCCTCGCCCAGATCCGACCGCGTCGCCAGGCCGACATAGCCGCGCTCGTTGGTCAGGTCCTCGACATCCTCCTCGGTCTCGCGCACCACGCCGGTCACGCGCACCGCGTGGTTGTCGCCCAGCGTGCGGTTCACGTCGATGAACCCCTCGGTCGCCTTCGGATCGCCGAAGCCGATGCCCACCTCGCCGAAATCGACGCCCTGCGCGCGTTTCTGCACCTGGTTGATGATGCCCCCCGGCGTGCCCGAGCCATAGAGCACCGAGGACGGGCCCTTCAGGATCTCGATGCGTTCCAGCGAGTAGATCTCGAAGGAGGGCGAGCCCAGTTCGCGCAGCAGCCGCAGCCCGTTGAGGTACTGGGCGTTCTCGCCGCCGAAGCCGCGGATACTGGGCGCGTCGAAGCGCGGGTCGGTGCCGAAGGGCTGGGCCGTCACCCCCGAGGTATAGCCCAGCACGTCGCCCAGGTTGGTGCCGCCCTGGTCCTCGATCTGCTCGCCGGTCAGAACCGAGATGGAGGCCGGCGTCTGGAGCAGCGGCGTGCCGCTTTTCGTGGCGGTCTGCGAGGAGGGGGCGACATAGCCATCCACCGGATCCAGCGGGTCGCCGCGGCCGGTGAGGACGATGTTGTCCAGCACGATCAGGTCGGCCGTGGACTGGGCCTGGGCGGCGGCGGCAAGGCAGACAAGGCTGGCACCGGCCAGCAATGCACGGGTGCGGGGTGTGGTCATGGGAGGTCCGATCTGTTTTCCGAGCTTTTAACTCGGAATAGGCGGGGCGGCTTGAACGCGTCCGTCCCCCGTTGAACCGATCCCGTGAAAGTGACCGCGCCTGATCTCGCCGGGGGTGCGGCCATGGAGGCTGCGGAAGGCGCGGGTCATGTGCGCCTGGTCGGAGAATCCCGTCTCGGCGGCGATCTGGGCCAGCGCCGCCTGTCCCGCCTCCAGGCGCGCCATCGCGGCCTCCACCCGCTGGCGCAGCAACCAGGCCTGCACCGTCATGCCCTGCGTCTCGCGGAACCGGCGGGAGAACCAGCTTTCGGACATGCGCGCGATGGCGGCCAGTTCCGGAACGGCGATCCGGCGCCCGATATTGGCGGCGACGAAGGCCGCGAGCTCGCGCATCATCCACGCGGGCAATCCGCCCGGCGCCGGGCGGCCCAGGTCGAAGAGATCGGCCAGAAGCGCGGTCAGCAGCCCGTCGAGCGCGGGGTCGGGGCGGGACGGGCGCTCCACCTCCGCCGCGATGCGCCGCGCCAGCGGCAGCAGCGCCGCAGCGTCCCGCAGCATCACCGGCGCCTCCAGCGCGGACTCGGCCTGCATCCCGGCCATGCGCGCGCGCAGCATGTCGTCGCGCAGGTGGATGTCGAGATGACGGAAAGGCTGCGCCCGGCGCATGCGGCTCCACATCGGGCATCCCGCCGGCATGTAGAACGCCCCGATCCCGTCCAGCGGCGCGGCCTGTTCCTGCAGGCGCAGCTCCATCCCCGGGCAGGGCCCGTCGAGGAAGACGATGACGCGCGGATCGGGCGAGCGGTAATAGCCGCGGCTGCCGGCCTCGCATTCGACCTGCCACAGATCGGCGACCACGCCGGGCCAGCGCCGCCAGCAGAGCGGACGGACGACATGGATCGCGTGGATCTCGGCGGTCATGCGCGGCGAGAAGGTCATGGCGGACCCGCAGGGCGGGAACATGGCGGCAGGGTCATGGGCACGGCACCGGAAGAGGCAGGAACGGACGGCAGGGTCAGCCTGGCGGTCCGGATGCGGGGACGGTGGCTCGGCGCGCAACATGTCGCGTGAATCCGGCAGGCGGGTCAAGCGGAACCTCGGGACGAGGCAGGAGATCGGCCGATCGTGCCCCGCCGGGGACCGGGAATGCCCGGGATCGGGGCAGGGCGGGCAGGGACGGGGGGCCGCCGCGGGCGCGGCCCCCGCGGCATCAGGCGGTTTCCGGCGCCGGGGCGGCGGCGAAGGCGCGGGGGTCGTAGTCATAGACCCAGTCGGTATTGATGCCGGTCGTGCGCGGCTCCTCCCGCGCGCGGCGGGCATATTCGGCATCGCGCGCCGCCATCTCCTCGGGCGTGGGCAGGTGATAGGTCCGGCCGCGCTCGCGCGCCTCCAGCTGCACCCGCGCGGTGCGCGGCAGCCGCTCCGCCTGGTAGCGCGCCAGCGCCTGCGGGATGTCGCCCGGCATCCCGGCCAGCGCCTCGGCCAGCACCAGCGCATCCTCGATCGCCATGCCCGCCCCCTGGGACAGGAAGGGCAGCATCGGGTGGCAGGCATCGCCCAGCAGGGTGACATGGCCGCGGACCCAGCTTTCCATCGGGTCGCGGTCGAACAGCCCCCAGGCGAAGACCTCGTCGACATCCGCGAAGAGCCGGCCCAGCGATCCGTGCCAGCCCTCGAACCGGGCCAGCATCTCCTCGCGGCTGGCGCGGGTGCTCCAGCTTTCGGCGACCCATTCGGAGGCCTCGGCCACGGCGACGATGTTCACCATCTCGCCGCCCTTCACGTAATAGGTGACGACATGGGCATTGGGCCCCATCCAGAAGCTGCTGTCGGGGCTGACATGGTCGACCACCCCGCCGGTGGGCACCAGCGCGCGGTAGCACATGTGCCCGGTCCAGCGCATCGCGGTTTCGCCGAAGACCGCGCCGCGCACGGCCGAGCGCACCCCGTCGGCCCCGACGATCACGTCCGCCTCGAAGCTCGACCCGTCATCGAACAGCGCGCGCGCCCCCTGCGGGGTCTGTTCCACCCCGGTGCAGGTCAGGCCGAAATGGCAGATGCCCGGCGGCAGCCCCTCGGTGAACAGCTCCAGCAGGTCGGCGCGGTGGATATGGATGAAGGGCGCATCGTAATGCGCGCGGAACTCCTCGCCCAGCGGAATGCGGAAATTCTCCGCCGCGCTCTGCCAGTTGCGCCCGACGATGGCCTGCGGATGGAAGGCCCGCGCCAGCAAGCCGTCGTAGAGGCCGATGCCCTTGATCGCCTTGACCGCGTTGGGGGTGATCTGCACGCCCGCGCCGACCTCGCCGAAGGCGGGGGCCTTCTCGAAGATGGCGGTCTCGATGCCGCGGGCCAGCAGCGCGCGCGCCAGGGCCGCGCCGCCGATGCCGCCGCCGATGATTCCGACTTTCATGATCTCTTTCCTTGTTTTCCGTGTGCCGGGGGCGGGCGCTCAGCCGCGCCAGCCCAGCAGGCGTTTTTCCACGCGGCCCAGCACGCCGCGTTCCAGAAGCTGCATCGCGAGGATGAAGATGATCGCGGTGGCCGCGACCTCGCGCATCCTCAGCAGGCGGAAGCTCTCGAAGATCGAGGCGCCGATGCCGTCGGGCTGGCCGATCGCCTCCACCACCACTGCCAGTTTCCACGACAGCGCGAAGGAGAAGCGGGCGGCCGTCAGCAGTGCGGGCACGAGCTGCGGCAGTAGCTGGTGGCGCAGCGCGGCGGCCCGCGGCAGCCGGTAGATGCGCGCCATCTCGTCCAGGCCGGTATCGCGCGCCCGCACCGAGGAGCGCACGATATTTGAGACGAAGGGCGTCACCGCGACGGTCAGCGCGACGAAGCCCGCGACCTCGCCCGTGCCGAAGGCGAGGATGGCGAAGATGATGTAGACCGGGTCGGGCACGGCCAGCGCCAGCGCCAGCAGCGGCTGGAAGAACGCCTCGGCGCGTTCGGACAGCCCGATCAGGATGCCCACCGCCGCGCCGGCCAGCGTCGCCAGCGCGAAGGCGCCCAGGACGCGGGCCAGGGTCAGCCGGAAATCCAGCCAGAATTCCGGCGATTGCAGATTGGCCCAGATCTCCACGGCGGTATCGGCCGGGGTCGGGATCCAGGGACGCACGGCAATCGCGCCCAGCTGCCAGATCACCAGCATGGAACCGAGCGCGATCACCAGGCCGGGCAGCCCGGCACCGGGGCCGCCCGGCGGGAGCAGGCGCAGCCGTGCGAGGGGCAGGGTCTTGGCGGTCATGTCAGGCACTCCGGCGCTCCGTGGTTTGAGGCATGTCGAGGCCCCAGGGCACCTGGATGCGGCGGATGATGTCGGCCTCCACCTCGCGGATGCGGGCATCGTCATAGTCGCGCGGGCGCTCGATCGGGACGTGGTAATCCTCGAAGATGGTCGAGGGCCCGCGGGTCAGGATCAGGATGCGGTCGGCCAGATAGACCGCCTCGCGGATCGAATGCGTGACGAAGACCACGGTGGCGCCGGTGCGCTGGCAGATGCCGGTCAGTTCCTGGCGCAGCGACCGCGCGGTGACCTCGTCGAGCGTGCTGAGCGGCTCGTCCATCAGGATGTAGGACGGATCGACCAGAAGGGCGCGGGCGATGGACACCCTCTGGCGCTGGCCGCCCGACAGGCGCATCGGCCAGGCGTCCTTGAATTGCGAGATATGGAGGATCTCCAGGATCTCGTCGATGCGGGCCTCCCAGGTCTCGCGCGGCACCTCGGAGGCGGACAGCACCAGTTCCAGGTTCTGCCGCACCGTGCGCCACGGCAGCAGCCGGTGCGCCTGGAACACGTAGCCCAGCCGTGGGTCGCGGCTGCGCGGCAGGTACAGCTCGTCGCCATCGACCACGACGCGCCCGCGGGTGGGGGCCATCAGCCCCGAGAGGGTGTTGAGCATGCTGGACTTGCCGCAGCCCGAGGGGCCGAGGATGGCGACGAACTCGCCGCGGCGGATCTCGAAATCCAGCCGCGAGATGGCCGGGCTGCCGCCATAGGACACGCCCAGGTCGACGACTTTCAGAACGGTATCGGAGGATGTCACGGGACGGCTCCTGTCGGGATGGGATTGGGCGGCGCTCATCCGCGCCACCGGAAGACGAAGGTTTCCAGCCGCCGGATCACGCCGTATTCGGCGATCAGCACGATGGCCATGAAGACCAGCAGCCACAGATGCACCTCGACCATCAGCATGTAGTTCCACGCATGTTCGAACGCGGCGCCGAAGCCGGTCCGCGCGGCACCGAAGATCTCGGCCACCACGATCACCTTCCAGGCCAGCGCATGGGCGTTCCTGAGCGCCGAGAAGAGGAAGGGCGCGACGAAGGGCGCGGTGATGTGGCGGATCTGCCGCCACAGGCCCAGGTGGTAGATCTGCGCCAGTTCCTCGAGCTCGCGATCGGCGCTTTCCAGCCCGTCCCGCAGCCCCACCGCCATGTAGGGAAAGGTGATGAAGGCCACGACCGCGACATAGCCCGCCTCGTTGCCGCGGAAGATCGCGACGGCCAGGATCGCGGCGATGGCACTGGGCGTGCGCAGCGCGGCGGTGACGTAATAGCCCAGCACCTCGCGCAGCACCCGGCTGTGACGCATCGCGAAGGCGGCGAAGACCCCCGCCGCGACGCCGAGCGCCAGCCCGGCCGCCACGCGCCAGAGCGTCACGCCGATATTCAGCCAGGTTCCGGGATCGGCGAGGAAGCCCGGCAGATGGGCGAAGACCTCGACCGGATCGGCGATGAAGGTGGTGTTGCGGTGGGCGATCCACCAGGCGGGCAGGAGCAGGAGCATGGCCAGAGCCGACCATGCCCGTTTTTCCGAGAGGCGCATCGCGTGTCTCTCCGCGCCCTGCTCAGGACCTGGGGCCCAGATAGTCCTCGAGCGTGATCATCACGCCGTCGGGCACGTTCTGGATCAGCGTTCCGTCCTCGGCCAGCTTGCCCAGGAATTCCTCGGCCTGGCCGATCTTCTCCGCCGACCAGTCGGAGGTGAAATAGGGCGTCGCGCGGCCGTTCTCGATCATCGTGTCCAGCACCGCGTCGCTGGTGATGCCCAGATTCTCGCGGATATAGGGCTTGCGCAGGATCTCGTAATCCGAGTCCTCCAGCATCCGGATGGCCTCGTCATAGGCGTCGCGCACGGCATAGGCGAGTTCGGGATTCTCCTTCAGCCAGTCATCCTGCGCCACCATGTTGGTGATCCAGGGCGCGAAGCCGCCGGTATGTTCGGAATAGGCCTGGTGCGCCTGCAGCAGGTAGCGCCCGTCCGTGCGGGTGATCGCCTCGCTGACGAAGGATTCGAAATCGAAGATCGCGTCGACCTCCCCGGCCTCCAGCAGGTTGACCAGAGCCGCCGGGCCGACCTGCGAGAACTCGTATTCCTCCAGCACGTCGAAGCCGTAGATCTCCTGCACGATCAGCCGCAAAAAGGTGGTGGTGCCGCTGTCAGACCCGAAATGGCCGACCTTCTTGCCGATCAGGTCCTCGGGGGTCTGCGCATCGGATCCGCCCGGCACGACGATGCCCAGGTAGAGGTTGCCCACCGGGTAGAAGGCGCTGACCTCGAACCCCTCGTCGCGGGCAATGGAGACGCCCAGCACGTCATTGTCCATCGAGATCTGCGACTTGCCCATCAGGAAGTTCTGGAAGGCGCCTTCATGGGGCAGGTATTCGAAGACCCCGTCGAAGCCGTATTTCTCGTCCAGCCCTTCGTTTTCCATGATCATCATCGGCACGCCGCCGACACTCCCGGCCAGCGCCTGCATGGTGACCTGCGGCAGGTCCTGCGCGCCCGCCTGTCCTGCGGCCATGCCCAAAGAGACCAGCGCCGCCGCGCCGGTTGTCGCAAATGCGTTGAGTTTCATTGTCTTGCCTCTTTTTCCGGGCGCCGACTCGGCCCCCGCCTGTTGACGTTTTCTGGGTAGTGAAAAATTAATTAAATATCTATTTAAATCTTGAGCCACCCGGGCGATGCCCCGTCCGTGGCCCGGATGCCCGTTTGATGGGCGGAAAGATGCAGCATCTGCCCAAGGATCGGGCGGCCGCTGCATGGGTGGAAGAAAACTGAGACAGGCCGCGCCGGTTTGGCCTAAGGAGGATCGAAATGGATCGGATCATGGCCAAGAAGCGAAACGGACCCGGACGCCCGGGCGGACAGACGAACCTGTCGGAGTCGATCCTCGACGTGGCGGAGCAGATGTTCGCCGATAACGGCTTTGCCGGGACCGCCATGCGCCATGTGGCCGAGCGGATCGGGGCGACGCCCGCGCTGATCAACTACTATTTCTCCAACAAGGAGACGCTGTTCCGCGCGGTCTTCCTGCGGCGGGCCGAGAAGATCACCGAGGATCGCATGGCGCGGCTGGCGGCGCTGGAGGCGGCGGGCGGCTATTGCGTCGAGGACCTGGTCCGCGCCTTCCTGGAACCGACCGCGGCGCTTCTGGACACGGCGCAGGGGCGGTCCTTCCTGCGGCTCCATTCGCGGCTGCACATGGAACCCGAGGAAATCGCCTTCGCCCTGCGCCGCCAGGTCTACCAGGCCTCCACCCGCGCCTATGCCGAGGCTTTCGCGCGGCTGCTGCCGGATCTGCCGCCGCGCCGCGTCTATCACCGGGTCTCGCTGATGGTCGGCGCCTATCTCTACGCCTTCTCCGACACGAACCGGCTGGGAGAACTGACCGAGGGGATCGGCGACGGCCCGCTTCCGGGGGGGGAGGGCGACCGCATGCTGCAGGATGTGGTGGAATTCGTGGCGGCGGGCATGCGGGCCTCGCCGGGCTGAGCGGATCACGCCGGCCCCGGCAGCCCCGCCAGGACATGGGCCACCGCGGCGAAGAACAGCGCGCTGCCTGCCAGCACGAAGAGGTGCCAGATCGCGGTGTGGAAGGCCAGCCGCTCCAGCAGGTAGAAGGCCACGCCCGCGGTATAGACAATCCCGCCGGCCACCATCAGCGCCGTGACCCGCGCCGGCAGGGCCTCCAGCATGGCGCCCCCGGCGAACAGCGCCGCCCAGCCCATGCCCAGATACAGCGCAAGCGCCAGCCACCGGAACCGCCCCGGCGCGATCATCTTCAGCAGCGCCCCCGCCAGGGCGGACCCCCAGAGCCCGGCCAGAAGCCCCGTCGCGGGCACTCCGGAGAGCAGGGTGAAGGGCGTGTAGGTCCCGGCGATCTTGACATAGATCGCCGAATGGTCGAGCCGCCGCAGCAATCCGCGCCAGCGCAGGCTGTCGGTCATGTTGTACAGCGCCGAACAGCTCAGCATCAGGATCAGCGTGGCCCCGTAGACCGAGGCCGCCAGAAGCGCCGCGGGTTCGGCCCGGTGAATCGCGGTCATCGCGATCAGCAGCGGCACCGAAACCAGCGCGAGGGCCAGCCCGACGACATGCACGACGCCGTCGCTGATGCGTTCGGCCCGGCTCGGCCCGGCGGGGAGGGGAACGGAAAGGCGCATGGCAGGCAGGCTACGCCCGCCGCGCGCCCGCGCCAAAGGAAATCGGAACGGCCGCCTCAGGACTGCGCGGATCCGCCCAGCCGGCCCGTCTCCTCGCCGGGCAGAAGCGTGACGACGAGTTCGCGCAGCACCGGCCAGGCGACGGGTTTCTGCAGGAAGATCTCGGCCGGTTCGCCGGTCGCCCGCGCCGGCGGTCCGTAGCCCGACATCAGCACCACCGGCAGCTCCGGCAGCCGCTCGCGGATGGCGGCGGCCAGCGCGCGGCCCTGCATCTGGCCGGGCATGGCCAGGTCGGTGATGACCAGGTCCGGACGATAGCCCTCCTCCAGAAGACGCAGCGCCGCGGCGGCATCGTGGCGGATCTGCACCTCGTGCCCGTCCAGGCGCAGCTGCCGGGCCATGACCTTCTCGACCTGCAGATCGTCATCGACCAGCAGGATGCGCCGCGGCCGGTGCGGCCCCGGCCGCGCCCCCGGCGCGGGCAAGGGGGCCGCGCCCTGTGCCGCGGCGGCCGGGATCACCGGAAAGACCATGGTCACGGCGAGACCGCCCGACTCCGCCCGCGACAGCGCCAGCCCGCCCCCCGACTGGCGGCAGAACCCCGCGGCCACGGACAGGCCCAGCCCCGTGCCCTCGCCCACCGGCTTGGTCGTGAAGAAAGGTTCGGTCGCCAGCGCCATGGTCGGCGCATCCATGCCGGGGCCGTGATCGGTGACGGTGACGGTGACGAACCGCCCGGGCCAGAGCCGCTCTGGCTGGGAAAACAGCGCCAGCTGCTCCTCGCCCAGTTCCTGCAGCCGCGTGGCGACGGCGATCTCGCCTCCGCCGGGCTGGGCGTCGCGGGCATTTATCAGCAGGTTCAGCAGCGCCTGCTGCACCCCCGACGGGTCCAGCGCCGCAACGGCCCCGGGCGCGGCGAAGCCGCGCTCCAGCACCACATTGGCCGGGCAGAGCCGCTCGAACATCCGCAGGGTTTCCGGCAGCAGGCGGTCCAGCACCACCGGCACCGGCTCCAGCCGCGACTTGCGGCCATAGGCCAGAAGCTGCCGGGTCAGCTGCGCCGCCTGGCCGGCGGCATTCTGGGCATCCGAGATATAGCCGTCATGGGCCGTCCTGTCGGGGTCGCTCTGCAGGAGTTCCAGATTGCCCAGGATCACCGCCAGGGTGTTGTTGAAGTCATGCGCCACGCCGCCGACCAGCCGGCCCAGCGATTCCACCCGCTGGCCGCGCTCCATGGCCAGTTCCGCCGCCTGCCGCCGCCGCTCCGCCTCCGCCGCGCGGCGTTCCGACAGGTTGGCCAGATGGGCGAAATAGGTCGCCGCCGCCACCGAGACGCCGATCATCGCGCAGGTCAGGACGGCGGCGCGCAGGTCGGGGGCCAGAAGGTCCCGCCGCGACGCCTCCAGCGCCAGGCCGGTCAGCGCCACGGGCCCCAGCACCAGCACCGGCAGCAGGCGCCGCAGCATCTGGCTGCCCCGTTCGGGGGCGGTGACCACCGCCATCCAGCCGGTCCCGGGCGTCAGCAGCAGCAGCGCGATCAGCAGCACCGCCAACGAGACCGCGGTATGCAGCGCCATGCCGGTATAGAGCGGGTTGGCGAAAAGCGCGGGCGCCCCGAAGGCATAGCCCAGAAGCGGGACGGCGGTGACGCACATCCCGACCGTCTGGACGTTCAGCGCCAGCCGGGCGCCGCGCGGCCGGTCCACCCGCGCCAGCAGGCTGGCCGCCACCGCAAGGCACCCCGCCGCCGTGGCCGCGGACAGCATGTCGGGATGCATGTCCAGCGCCGGGGCCACATGCCCGGCCAGGACCAGCGGCGGGATGGCAAGCCCGCAGGCCGCCACGCCGCGCGGGCTGCGGTCCCCCGCCCGCAGCACCGCCCCGATGCTGCCCGCCAGCAGGCAGAGCGCCGTCGCCGGCACCATGGCCGGATAACCCGGCCGCAGCCGCACGAGGAAATCGATGCCCAGCCCCCAGCCCAGGACCAGGTCCAGCAGGGAAATCGCCGCGCAGATCCCGGCCAGACGCAGCGACCAGCCCCGCAGGCGGGAAGCGGGCGGTGCCGCGATCATCGGACGGATTTCCGGATGTCTGGCATGGAAATGACCTCCCCCGGCCCCGCCGCGGACGGATGTCCATGCGGTGCCTGCGGGAAGGTCATACCATGCTACCCCTGCCGGTGAATAGCCCCTGCGGGGCCCCGGCTCAGAGCCGGGGGCGCGTGTCGGGGTCCTGAGGCTCGCGCTGCATCCGCGCATCCTCGCGCAGTTCGAGCCACATGGCGTTCATCACCGCGAAAAGCGCGGCCAGCGGCAGTCCCAGGAGCCAGGCGAAATACCACATGATCTTCTCCTCAGTAGCTGTTGGCGTTGTCGGTGACATCGGACTCGGTGACCTTGCCCCAGAGCACCCGGTACACCCAGGCGGTATAGGCCAGGATGATCGGCAGGAAGATCACCGTCGCCACCAGCATGATGAACAATGTCTGGTGCGAAGAGGACGCGTCCCAGACCGTCAGCGAGGAATCCGGGGCGATCGAGGAGGGCAGGATGATCGGGAACATGGTCAGCCCGACGCTGGCGATCATCCCGAGGATGCCGATCTTGGAGGCGAGGATGACGAATTCCCAGCCGCGGCGCAATCCCAGCACCGACAGGCCCATCCCCGCGAAACCCATGATCGGCGCGATGACGATCCAGGGACGCGCGGCATAGGCCGAGAGCCAGGTGCCGCCCTTCACCACCTCCGACAGCAGCGGGTTGGACGGACCGTCCGGCACGCCCGGCGCGGCCAGGTGATAGCCGTCGGTCAGCACCAGCAGCCACAGCCCCGCCAGCGCATAGCCCGCGATCGCCACCGTCCCGGCAACCGAGCCGATCCGGCGCGCGCGTTCGGTGATCGGGCCCGGCTCGGCCTTCAGCATCAGCCAGCCCGCGCCATGGGCCAGCAGCATTCCCAGCGAAACCGCCCCGCATAGCAGCGCGAAGGGGTTCAGGAGCGCCAGCAGCTTGAGAAAGCCCCAGCCCTCGTAGAGGGGCATCAGCGTGTCGGTCAGGCGGAAGGGCACCCCGCGCAGGACGTTGCCCACCGCCACGCCGAAGACCAGCGCAGGCACCGCGCCCGCGGCGCACAGCGCCCAGTCCCAGCGTTCGCGCCAGACCTTTCCATCCCGCTTGGAACGGTACTTGAAGGCCACCGGACGCACGATCAGCGCGGCGAGGATCAGGAACATCGCAAGGTAGAAGCCCGAGAAGCTGACCGCGTAGAGCGGGGGCCAGGCGGCGAAGATCGCCCCGCCGCCGAGGATGAACCAGACCTGGTTGCCTTCCCAGACCGGGCCGACGGTGTTGATGACCAGCCGCCGCTCCGGGTCCGTGCGCGACACGAAGGGAAGCAGCGCGCCGACCCCCATATCGAAGCCGTCGGTCAGGGCGAAGCCGATGAGAAGGACGCCCAGAAGCACCCACCAGATGACACGCAGCGTGCCGTAATCGATCAGTTCGTGAAGGATCATCTCGTCTTACTCCGCCGGTGCCGCGCCGGGGCCGGCCAGCCGCGTCTCGTGGCGGCGCATCCAGGTTTCGGTTTCCTCGGCATCCTGCACGGGGCCCTTGCGGATGTATTTCAGCATCAGCCCCATCTCGATGATGAAGAGAACCGTGTAGAAGACCACGAAGCCCGCGATGGTGAACAGCACCTCGCCGACGCCCAGGTGGCTGACCGACAGCGCGGTCGGCAGGATCCCGTCCACCGTCCAGGGCTGGCGCCCGTATTCGGCCACGATCCAGCCCATTTCCGCCGCGATCCAGGGGGCCGGGATGACGATCACCGCCGCGCGCAGGGCCCAGCGGGGATAGGTCATGCCGCGGAAGGAGCTGCGCACGAAGAAATAGGCCATGATGCCGATGAAGGCGAAGCCCAGCCCGACCATGATGCGGAAGGCCCAGAAGATCGGGAAGACATGCGGCACGGTATCATCGGCCGCCTGCAGGATCTGCGCCTCGGTGGCCGTGCGCGGATCGTCGGTATAGCGCAGCAGCAGGAAGGCATAGCCCAGATCGGCAGAGCTTTCCTCGAAGCGCGACACCATCTGCGGCGTCACGTCATTTCCCGCGCCGCGGATCTCCATCAGCGCGTCATAGGCATTGAGGCCGTTCCGGATGCGGCCCTCCGCCTCGGCGACCAGATCCTCGATGCCCGGGATCTCGGTATTCAGCGACCGCGTTCCGATCAGCCCCATGACATAGGGGATATGGAACGCATAATGGGTCTCGCGCGCCTCGCGGTCGGGAATGCCGAACAGGGTGAAGGAGGCGGGGGCGGGTTCGGTCTCCCACATGGCCTCGATCGCGGCCATCTTCATCTTCTGGTTCAGCCCGGCATCATAGCCGGACTCGTCGCCCAGCACGACCACCGACAGCGCCGAGGCCAGCCCGAAGGAGGCCGCCACCGTGATCGAACGCCGCGCCAGGTCCTGGTGACGCCCCTTCAGCAGGTACCAGGCCGAGACGCCCAGCACGAAGACCGAGGCCGTGACATAGCCCGCCGAGACGGTATGCACGAATTTCGCCTGCGCCACCGGGTTGAACAGCACGGCGGCGAAATCGTCCATCTCCATGCGCATGGTCATCGGGTTGAAGGTCGCCCCGACCGGGTTCTGCATCCAGCCATTGGCGATCAGGATCCACAGCGCCGAGAAGTTCGACCCGATGGCCACCAGCCAGGTGACGACGCAATGGGCCACCTTCGACAGCTTGTCCCAGCCGAAGAAGAACAGCCCGACGAAGGTCGCCTCGAGGAAGAAGGCCATCAGCCCCTCGATCGCCAGCGGCGCCCCGAAGATGTCGCCCACATAGTGGCTGTAATAGCTCCAGTTCATCCCGAACTGGAATTCCATGGTAATGCCGGTGGCGACGCCGAGAACGAAGTTGATCCCGAAAAGCGTGCCCCAGAATTTGGTCATCTGCCGCCAGATCGGGCGGTTCGTCATCACGTAGACCGTCTCCATGATGGCCACGAGGATCGACAGGCCCAATGTGAGCGGCACGAAGAGGAAGTGGTAGAGCGCCGTCATTGCAAACTGCAATCGCGACAGCTCTACGATGTCTAGGTCCATTTCAGCCTCCTGACGCACGACGATGTGCGGGAACTAACCTGGGGCGCGCTATGCGCCGTTTCTGGAATTCGCGGATTGACCTGAATCAAGACTACCCGCTTTGTCGCATGAAGAAAGCGGAAAAACCCTGTCAGCCCAGAGCTTTTCCTCCGGCCGGTGGGCGGCGCAGAGGATCGCCGCGGCGGGACGGATCCTGCGGATCCCGTCCAGGACCCGCGCGGCCGTCGCAGGGTCCAGGCCCTCGGTGGGCTCGTCGAGCAGCAGGATCGAGGGACGGCGCAGGAGCACCCGCGCCAGGGCCAGCCGCCGCGTCTCTCCGCCCGACAGCCCGGCCCCGCCTTCGCCCAGCCGGGCCGCCATCCCGCCGCGCGGGGCCAGCACCGGCGCCAGCGCGACCGCCTCCAGCACCGCCTCCATCTCTGCCGCATCGGCGTGCCCGCCCGCCAGGGCCAGGTTTTCCGCGACCGTGCCCGCCAGGAGCTGGCTGCGCTGCGGCAGCATCGCCAGCCGCCCGCGCAGCGCCGGTTCGTCCCAGGCCGCGACCGGGCGGCCGTCGATGCGCACCTCGCCCCGTTGCGGCGCCAGCACGCCCGCCGCGATCAGCAGCAGCGTGCTCTTGCCGCCGCCCGAGGGTCCCGTCAGCGCGACGGTCTCGCCCGGGGCGACGCGCAGCGACACGTTTTCCAGGACCGGCAGGTCGGCGCCCGGGCGGGCAAGAGCGATCCGCTCCAGCACCAGCCCGGCCCCCTGCGCCCCCCCGCCCGGAATGACGGCGGGGGCGGGGGCCGGAAAAGGGGCGGGGTCCGGAGGTGTCTCGGCGCCCGCCTCCGGCGGGGCCATGGCGCGCCGCGCCGCATCGGCCATCGCGCCCAGCCCGCTCATCCCCGGCCGGATCAGCGCGACCGCCTCCTGCAGCGCCAGCGCGGCGAAGACCGGAACCGCCGCGGCCGCCGCCCCCAGCCGCCCGGCCTCCACCAGCATTCCGCCGCGCAGCAGCAGCAGCGTCACCGCCACCGCCGTGACCACGCCCAGCCCGGCATCGGCCCGCTCGGACATCCGCTCCAGCCGCGCCGCGGCCCGCTCCAGCCCGCGGCCCCGCGCCAGCAGCAGCGACAGCCGCGCCTGCAGCCCGCCATGCACGGCCATGTCCACCTGGCCGCGCAGCATCGCGACGGTCCCGCGCAGCAGCGCCTGGCCCCGCCGCTCGGCACGCATCGAGGGGGCCAGCGAGCGGCGGCCGAGCCGCGCGAGGACCACCGCCGCCGCGGCGCCCTGGGCAAGGATGATGAGCGCCAGGCTCCAATGGGTCAGCCACCACAGCCCCGCCGCCGTCGCCAGCAGCACGCCCAGCCCGGCGGCCACCGGCAGCGCCAGCCGCAGCGCCGCGCCGTCCAGCGCGTCGATATCCGCGGTCAGCCGGGTCAGCGCCGGGCCCGGGCGCAGCCGTCCCAGCGTCTCCCAGTCCGCGCGCATCCGCGCCCGCAGCAGGGTCACGCGCAGCCCCGCAAGCGCCCGCAGCGTCGCGTCATGGGTCAGCAGCCGCTCGCCATAGCGCCCCGCCGCACGCCCCAGCGCCAGCAGGCGGATCCCGGCGGAGGGGCGGAACACGTCGAAGGCGATGCCGACCCCGGCCAGCCCCGCCAGTCCGGTGGCGGTGATGAACCACCCCGACAGGCCCAGCAGCATGATCCCGGCCAGCAGCACCGCGACGCTCAGCAGCGCGCCGCGCAGCATCAGCCCCGGCGCGGCGGACCAGATCAGCCGCAGGACGCGCGCCAGGGGTCTCACAGCGCCACCTCCCGCCCGGCGGCGGCAAGGGCCGGATCATGGCTTGCCGCGATCACCGTCGCCCCGCCCGCGGCCAGTCCTTCCAGCGCCGCGATCACCTGTGCGGCCGTGGCGGCGTCCAGGTCGGCGGTCGGCTCGTCGGCGATCACCAGCTCGGGCGACATGGCGATCGCCCGCGCCAGCAGCAGCCGGCGCGCCTCGCCGCCGGAAATCCCGGTCCCGCTCTCGCCCAGCCGCGCCGCCAGCCCGCCGGGCAGGTGGGCCACCACGTCCCGCGCCCCCGCCCGGCGCAGCGCCGCGGCCATGTCGCCCCGGCGGCCGCGCGGATCAAGGAAGGCGGCCAGGCTCTCGCCGGGCATGTGGATCGCCTGGGGCAGCCAGGCGATGCGCGCCCGCCAGCCCGGCGCGGTCTCGGCCGTCAGCGGGCGGCCCGCCGCCTCGATCCGCCCCGCCTCGGGGGCGAGCAGCCCCATCGCCGCCATCAGCGCCGAGGACTTGCCGCGCCCCGAGGGGCCCGACAGGACGGTGAGCGTCCCGGGACGGGCCTCGAAATCGGGAATGTCGACCAGCGCCGCGCCCCGGCGCAGCCGCACCCCCCGGAAGGACAGCGCGGCGGGGCCGGGCAGGGCCGGGGCCGGGGCGATGCCCCCGGGAATGGCGTCGGCGGAGGCGGCGGTCAGCGCGTCGATCTCGGCGGCGACGGCCTCGGCCTCGGCCTTGTCATGCCAGGCGGCGGCCAGATCGCGCAGCGGCTGGAAGAAGGAGGGCGCCAGAAGCAGCACGAAGATCCCCTCGGACAGGGTCAGCGGCGTCGCCCAGGCGCCGAAATTCAGCTCGCCCAGCAGCGAGAAGCCGACATAGACCGCCACCATCGCCACCCCGATCGCCGAGAACAGTTCAAGCACCGTGGAGGAGAGGAAGGCGATCCGCAGCACCTCCATCGTCCGCGCGCGGAGCGTCTCTGCCCGGGTGGCGAAATCGCGCGCGGTCCGCTCCGCCGCACCGAGAAGGCGGATGTCCTGCAGCATGGCCAGCCGGTCGGTCAGAAGGGTGGTCAGGTTGCCCAGCTCGGCCATCTGCCGCGCGCTGGCCTCCTTCGCCGCCATGCCCACCAGCGCCATGAAGACCGGGATCAGCGGCCCGGCCAGGGCCAGGATCACCGCCACCGCCCAGGAGCAGGCCCCGCTGAGCCCCAGCAGCACGGGCGGGATGACCGCGACACGGATCCGCGCCGGGCGATAGCGCGCCAGGTAGCGCCTGAGCGCCGGCAGCTTCTGCACCACGAGCGCGGCGAAGGTGCCGGAGGAAAGCGACCGGTCGAGCCGCGCGGCCTCGGTCTCCAGCAGCTCCGCGCGCAGCGCCTCCAGCGCGGCGGCGGCAGTGCGCGCGGCCAGGCCCTGGGCGCGCGCCTCCGCGAGGCTGCGCAGGATCCCCGCCGCCAGCACCCCGGCCAGCGCCAGAGGCTCGGTGCCCTTGCCCGTGGCCCAGCCGCCGATCACCGCCGCCAGGCAGGCGGCCTGGAGCGGCCACAGCAGCTCGCCCGCCAGCCGCCACAGGCCCGCCCGCCGCAGCCCCGGCCGGGTGGCACGGGTCAGGCGGGACATGAGGGGGTCGGTCTTGCCCAAGGCAGGGCTCCGTCTTGGCGATGGCTTCCCCGCTGATGCGCCCGAAGCCGGGGCGGGATCAACCCCTGTCCCGGCGCCCGGTTGCCGCAGGGCGTCTTGCATTGCCCGGGGGTTGCGCCCAAGATGCCGGGTGGAAGAGGAAAAAGGGAACCCGGATGCGCCCTGCCGACCGCAAGCTCGACGATGCCGCCCGCGCGGCCTGGCTGGCCTATATCGGCGGGATGAAGCAGGACGAGATCGCGGCCCTCATGGGAATATCGCGGCAATCGGCCCAGCGGCTGGTCAGCCAGGCGATGGCGGCGGGCCTGGTCAAGGTGCGCATCGACCATCCCGTCGCGCGCTGCCTGGAACTGGCCGAGGCGATGCGCCAGCGCTACGGGCTGACCCTGTGCGAGGTCGTGCCCTCGCTGGGGGGGCAGGCGGGAACGGGGCAGGGGGTGGCCCATGCCACTGCCGCGATCCTCGAATCCTGGCTGCTGCGCGAGACGCCGGTGGTGATCGGACTTGGCACGGGACGGACGCTGCGCGCGGCGGTGGAACAGCTGCCGCATATCGACTGCGCCCACCACAAGATCGTGTCGCTGACGGGCAATATCTCTCCCTCGGGCTCCACCGCCTTCTACAACGTGCTGTTCACCATCTCCGACAAGGTCAGCGCGCCGACCTATCCGCTGCCCCTGCCGGTCATCGCGGCGACGCGGCAGGAACGCGACCTGCTGTTGGGGCAGGCGACGCTCAGCGCCAATCGCGACCTGGCGCGGCGCACGGATATCCGCTTCGTCGGCATCGGGCAGATCCTGGAGAACCCGCCGCTGGTGCTGGACGGGTTCCTCACCGGCGAGGACCAGGCACGGCTGGCCGCCAGGGGCGCGATCGGCGAGATCACCGGCTGGGTCTATGACCGCGACGGGCGGCTGGTCGAGGACGAGACCAATGGCCGGGTCAGCTCGGCGCCGCTGGAGCCCGCGCCCGGCGCGCCGGTGATCGCCTGCGCCTGGGGGCCCGGCAAGGTCGAGGCGATCCGCGGCGCCCTGACCGGCCGGTTTGCCAACGGCCTGGTGACCGACGAGGACACCGCCGAGGCGCTTCTCTGAGACCCGGCGGCGTTTCCGCGGCTCATCTTATCTTCCTGTTAACGATCTGGTGCCGATAGATAACCTGCGCTTCGGCGCCGGAATTGCCGCGCTGCGGAGTGTTTTCCCTGTTGACCATTCGTCAGGCGCAGTGAATAAATGCTCACAAGCAAGGCAAAAGCTCATTCTGGGAGGAGAGTCATGACTGCTTCGATTCGCACGCTGCTGGGGGCGAGCGCGCTTTGCGCGACGGGCCTTGCGGCCTCGGCCGAGACCACGCTGACCATCGCGACCGTCAATAATGGCGACATGATCCGCATGCAGGGGCTGGCCGCGGATTTCACCGCCGCCCATCCCGACATCAAGCTGGACTGGGTCGTCCTGGAGGAAAACGTGCTGCGCCAGCGCGTCACCCAGGACATCGCCACGAAGGGCGGCCAGTTCGACGTGATGACGATCGGCACCTACGAGGTCCCGATCTGGGCGGCACAGGACTGGCTGGAGCCGCTGGACGGGCTGAGCGAGGCCTATGACGTCGAGGACATCTTGCCCGCGATCCGCGGCGGGCTGAGCATCGACGGCACGCTCTATGCCGCGCCCTTCTACGGCGAAAGCTCCATGGTCATGTACCGCAAGGACCTGATGGAGAAGGCGGGCATGGAGATGCCCGAGGCCCCGACCTGGGACGACATCGCCGCCGCCGCCGAGGCGATGACCGACAAGGATGCGGAAATCTACGGCATCTGCCTGCGCGGCAAGGCGGGCTGGGGCGAGAACATGGCCTTCCTGACGGCGGCGGCCAATTCCTTCGGCGCGCGCTGGTTCGACATGGAATGGCAGCCTCAGTTCGACGGCGAGGCGTGGAAGACCACGCTGACCACCTATCTGGACCTGATGAACAATTACGGTCCGCCCGGGGCGTCGTCGAACGGGTTCAACGAGAACCTGGCGCTGTTCCAGTCGGGCAAATGCGGGATGTGGATCGACGCCACCGTCGCCGCCTCCTTCGTGACCAATCCCGACGATTCCTCGGTCGCCGACCAGGTGGGCTTCGCTCTGGCGCCCGATGCGGGGCTGGGCAAGCGCGGCAACTGGCTCTGGGCCTGGACGCTGGGGATCCCGGCGGGCACGGATGCGCCGGAGGAGGCCAAGACCTTCATCGAATGGGCGACCTCCAAGGACTACCTGGCGCTGGTCGCCGAGAAGGAGGGCTGGGCCAATGTGCCTCCGGGCACGCGGACCTCGCTCTACGAGAATGCCGATTACACGGCGGCCGCGCCCTTCGCCGAGATGACGCTGAAATCCATGCAGGCCGCCGATCCGACCGATCCGGCCGTCGATCCGGTGCCCTATACCGGGGTGCAGTTCGTCGCGATCCCGGAATTCCAGGGGATCGGCACGGCGGTGGGACAGCAGTTCTCGGCGGCGCTGGCCGGGCAGGTCACGGCCGAGCAGGCCCTGGCCAATGCCCAGACCCTGACCGAACGCGAAATGAAGCGCGGCGGCTACATCAAGTAGCCCCCGCCTGACCGGGACCCTCCGGCGGGGCGCGCCATCGCGCGCGCCCCGCCACCTCCCAGAACCGGCCCGTGCCATGCGGCCGGGCCGGTTCCCCGCGACATGCCATCCCGCGACACGCAGAGAGGTCTGCCCCATGTCCACCAAAGCGTCCCGCGCCGCGGCGCGGCTCATGATATCTCCCTCGGTGATCCTGCTTCTGGGCTGGATGCTGATCCCGCTGGGCATGACCCTCTATTTCTCGGTGCTGCGCTACAACCTGCTGATGCCGGGGGACAATCCCTTCGTCGGATTCGAGAATTACAGCTATTTCCTGACCGATCCGGGATTCACGGCCGCGATCTGGAACACGCTGGCGCTGGTGCTGGGTGTGCTGGTGATCACCATCGTCGGGGGCATCCTGCTGGCGCTGCTTCTGGACCAGCCGATGTGGGGGCAGGGGATCGTGCGCATCCTGGTGATCGCGCCCTTCTTCGTGATGCCAACCGTTTCGGCGCTGGTGTGGAAGAACATGTTCCTCAACCCGGTCAACGGGCTTTTCGCGCATCTGTTCAAGGCGCTGGGGCTGACGCCATATGATTTCCTGGCGCAGGCGCCGCTGGCCTCGATCATCGGCATCGTCGCATGGCAATGGCTGCCCTTCGCCACGCTGATCCTGCTGACCGCGCTGCAATCGCTGGACAGCGAACAGCTGGAGGCCGCCGAGATGGACGGGGCCAGCCCGCTGTCGCGGTTCCGCTTCATCATGCTGCCGCACCTGGCGCGGGCGATCACGGTGGTGATCCTGATCCAGACGATCTTCCTGTTGTCGGTCTTCGCCGAGATCCTCGTCACCACCAATGGCGGGCCGGGCTATGCCTCCACCAACCTGACCTACCTGATCTACGTCCAGTCACTCTTGCAATACGACGTGGGCATGGGCAGCGCGGGCGGCGTCGTCGCCATCATCCTCGCCAATATCGTCGCGATCTTCCTGATGCGGATGATCGGCAAGAACCTGGAGACCTGAGCCATGTCCCGTGCCGTGAAACCGCAGCGCAAGGCGCTCAACACCGTTCTCGCCTGGGGGATGGGCCTGCTGATCTTCTTCCCGATCCTGTGGACCGTGCTGACCAGCTTCAAGACCGAGGCCGAGGCCATCGCCGATCCGCCGATCTGGTTCAACTTCTCCTGGACGCTGGAGAACTACTTCACCGTGCAGGAACGGTCGAACTACTTCCGCCATTTCTGGAACTCGGTGGTGATCTCGGTGGGCTCCACCCTGATCGGGCTGATCATCGCCGTGCCGGCCGCCTGGGCCATGGCCTTCGTTCCGGGCAAGCGCACCAAGGACGTGCTGATGTGGATGCTGTCCACCAAGATGCTGCCGCCCGTCGGCGTGCTGGTGCCGCTCTACCTGATCTTCCGCGACCTGGGGCTTCTGGATACCCGCATCGGGCTGGTCTTCGTGCTGACCATGATCAACCTGCCGATCATCATCTGGATGCTCTACACCTATTTCCGCGAGATCCCGGTCGACATCCTGGAGGCCGCGCGGATGGACGGGGCGGGGCTGCGCGACGAGGTGGTCCATGTGCTGTTGCCGATGGCGGTGCCGGGCATGGCCTCGACCGTGCTGCTGAACATCATCCTGGCCTGGAACGAGGCCTTCTGGACGCTGAACCTCACCGCCGCCAAGGCGGCGCCGCTGACGGCCTTCATCGCCAGCTATTCCTCGCCCGAGGGGCTGTTCTACGCCAAGCTCTCGGCCGCCTCGACCATGGCCATCGCGCCGATCCTCATCATGGGCTGGTTCAGCCAGAAGCAATTGGTCCGGGGGCTCACCTTCGGCGCCGTGAAATAAGGGGGGAATTCCCAGTGGGACAAATCACGCTGTCGCAGGTGACGAAGCGCTTCGGCGATGTCGAGGTCATTCCGCCGCTGGACCTGCAGATCGATGACGGGGAATTCGTCGTCTTCGTCGGCCCGTCGGGCTGCGGCAAGTCCACGCTGCTGCGGCTGATCGCGGGGCTGGAGGATGTCACCTCCGGCGAGATCCGCATCGACGGAACCGAGGCCACCGACCTGCCGCCCGCGCGCCGCCGCCTGGCCATGGTGTTCCAGAGCTACGCGCTTTACCCGCACATGTCCGTGCGCAAGAACATCGCCTTTCCCATGAAGATGGCGAAGGTTCCCGAGGACGAGCAGAACCGCCGGATCGAGGCCGCCGCAAAGGCGCTGAACCTCGGCGACTATCTCGACCGCAAGCCCGGCCAGCTTTCGGGCGGCCAGCGCCAGCGCGTCGCCATCGGCCGCGCCATCGTGCGCGAACCGGCCGCCTTCCTCTTCGACGAACCGCTGTCCAATCTCGACGCGGCGCTGCGCGTGGGGATGCGGCTGGAGATCTCGGAGCTGCATGAACGCCTGGCCACGACGATGATCTACGTCACCCATGACCAGGTCGAGGCGATGACCATGGCCGACAAGATCGTCGTGCTGCGCGCGGGCCATATCGAACAGGTCGGCAGCCCGCTGGAGCTGTACCGCGCGCCGCGCAACCTGTTCGTCGCGGGGTTCATCGGCAGCCCCAGGATGAACTTCATCGAAGGCGCCGAGGCCGGGGCCCATGGCGCCCATACGATCGGCATCCGCCCCGAACATATCGAGGTGAGCGACGGGCCGGGCCGGTGGCAGGGCCGCATCGCGGTGTCCGAACACCTGGGCAGCGACACGTTCTTCCATGTCCACGATACCGGGCTGGCCGATGTGATCACGGTGCGCGCCTCCGGCGAGGTCGGGCTGCGCCACGGGGACACGGTCGCGCTGACCCCGCGGGCGGACCAGATCCACCGCTTCGGCGCCGACGGGCTGCGCCTGTGATCCCAGCACCGCCGGGGGCCACCCTTCCCGGCGCGTTCCCCCTGCGGCGCCGCCCTGCCGCGCAGAAGAACAGGTGAGACCATGCCGCTCCGTCTTTCCCATTCCGCCCTCGACGCGCTGCCCGACCGGGTGGCGGCCCCGGGCTATGACCGTGCCGCGCTGTCCCCCGGCATCCTGCATTTCGGCCTGGGCAATTTCCATCGCGCCCACCAGGCGGAACATCTCGACCGGCTCTTCGCCATGGGCGAGGGGCAGGACTGGGCGCTGGTCGGCGCCGGCGTCTTCGAGGGCGAGAAACGCGCCCGCGACATCCTGGCCGCGCAGGACTGGCTGACCACGCTGGTCGAGCAGGAAGCCGGTTCGAGCAGGGCCAAGGTGCTTGGCGCGATGGTCGATTTCATCGAGCCGGCCAACGCCCCCGCCATCATTGCCCGCATGGCCGAACCCGACATCCGCATCGTGTCGCTGACCATCACCGAGGGCGGCTATTTCCTCGACCCGGACGACCGGTTCGACCCCGGCCATCCGGCAATGGCGGCGGATGCCGCCGATCCGGCGCATCCCGGGACCGTCTTCGGCATGATCCTCGCCGGGCTGCGCGCCCGGCGCGCGGCGGGGCTGGCGCCCTTCACCATCATGTGCTGCGACAACATCCCCCATAACGGCGTGGTCACGAAGAACACGCTGACCGGGCTGGCGCGGCTGTCGGATCCGGATTTCGCCGACTGGATCACCGCAAACGTCGCCTTCCCGAATTCCATGGTCGATCGCATCACGCCTGCCACCACCGACCGCGAACGCGCCATCCTGCGCGAGGAATTCGGGGTGGAGGATGGCTGGCCGGTCTTCTGCGAGGGCTTCACCCAATGGGTGATGGAGGACAATTTCCCGCTGGGGCGGCCGCCGCTGGAAAAGGCGGGGGTGCAATTCGTCCCCGATGTCGCCCCCTACGAGCTGATGAAGCTGCGCATCCTCAATGGCGGGCATGCGGTGATCGCCTATCCCGCCGGGCTGATGGACATCCATTTCGTCCATGAGGCGATGGCGCATCCGCTGATCCGGGCCTTTCTGCGCAAGCTCGAGGAAACCGAGATCCTTCCCAATGTCCCGCCCGTGCCCGATACCAGCCTTCCGGCCTATTTCGACCTGATCGAACGGCGGTTCTCCAATCCCAAGATCGGCGACACGGTGCGGCGGCTGTGTCTGGACGGATCGAACCGCCAGCCGAAATTCATCCTGCCCACGCTGCGCGACGCGCTTGCCGCGGGCAGGGAGGTCGAGGGCCTGGCCCTGGAATGCGCGCTGTGGTGCCGCTATTGCGCCGGGGTGACCGGCAGCGGCGCGGAGATAGCGCCCAACGATCCCGCCTGGGACAGTCTGACCGCCGTGGCACGGGCCGCGAAGGACCGCCCGCAGGCCTGGCTGGACCAGCGCGCCATCTACGGGGAACTGGGGCAGGATCCGCGCCTGGCCGAGGCCTTCGCCCGCCATCTCGCGGCGCTCTGGGCCGAGGGAACCGAGGCGGTGCTGACCCGCTATTGCGGCGGCTGAGGCCGTGGCGCCGGGACTGGTCATCTTCGATTGCGACGGCGTGCTGGTCGATAGCGAGCCGATCTCGCTGGACGTGCTTGTCGGGCTGCTGGCCGAGGAAGGCTGCGCGCTGGATCTGGCGACGGGCTATGGCGCGCTGCTGGGCCGGTCCATGGCCTCGGTCGCCGACTGGCTGCGCCGCGAACGCGGCTTCGAGCTGACCGAGACGCTGCTGGCGGAGGCCCGCGCCCGGCTGTTCCGGCGCTTCGAGACCGAGCTGCGCCCCATCCCCGGCGTCGCGGAGGCGGTCCGGGCGATCGGCCGCCCGGTCTGCGTCGCCTCCTCCAGCCAGCCGGACCGGATCCGCCTGGCCCTGTCGCTGACCGGGCTCCTGCCGCTGTTCGAGCCGCATATCTTCAGCGCCACCATGGTCGCGCGCGGCAAGCCCGCCCCCGATCTGTTCCAACTGGCGGCGGCGCGCATGGGCGCCGATCCGGCCGCCTGCGTGGTGATCGAGGACAGCCCGGCCGGGCTGCGGGCGGCGGCGGCGGCCGGGATGCGGGCCGTGGCCTTCACCGGCGGCGGCCATGCCGGCCCCGCACGGTTGCGCGAAACGGTTGCAAATTGCGCGCCCGCCGCCATCATCGGGAAAATGGAGGACCTGCCCGCGATCCTGCGGCAGATCGGCTGAACACCGGTGGAAGATATGGCCGCTACCTATTGCGCGGTGGATGTGGGCACCGGCTCGGCGCGGGCGGCGCTTTTCGATGGGCGCGGCGCGATGCTGGGCCGCGCGGAGGCACCGCTGAGGCTTCTGCACGGGGCCGGGGGCGCCGCGGAATACGATGCCGCGCAGATCTGGACGGCATTGTGCCGGGCCGTCGCGGCGGCGACGGCGCAGGCCGGGGCGGATCCGCGCGACGTGGCCGGGCTGGGCATCGGCGCGACCTGCTCGCTGGTGCTGAGCACCCGCGACGGCGCGCCACTGCGGCTGGCGGCGGGCGGCGACACCTTCGCCTGGTGCGACCGGCGCGCGACGGCGGAAGCGGCCGAACTCAGCGCCATTTCCCACCGGGTCATCGCGCTGCAGGGCGGCAGGATGTCGCCCGAGATGCACCTCGCGAAGCTCCTGTGGCTGCGCCGCCGCGCCCCGGGGATCTGGGCGCGGCTGGACCGGGCCGAGGACCTGGCCGATCACCTCCTGCGCCGCGCAACCGGGGCCCCGGCGGCCTCGGGCTGCGCGCTGGCGGTGAAATGGCCCTATCTGCCCGGCAAGGGCGGCTGGCAGCAGGACTTCCTGGCCGATGCCGGGCTGGAGGGGCTGCCCGGGCGGCTGCGGCTTCCGGCGGCGGGTCTGCCCGCGGGCGCGGTGGTCGC
>NZ_JACVXA010000063.1 GCF_014903745.1 Mangrovicoccus algicola
GGCCCCGTGCCGGCGCCGCTGACCGTGCCGGGGCCGCGGCCGGTGCCGCGCGGCAGGCGGGGCGCGGGCACGGATGGGGCCATGCGGACTTCCAACCGGCCGCGGAAAGGGGCTAGGGTCGCGGCGAGAGCAGGAAAGGGACCTGGATGGATTTCGGAGTCAAGGGAAAGCGGGCGCTGGTCTGTGCCTCCTCGAAGGGGCTGGGCCGGGGCTGCGCGGCGGCACTTGCGGCGGAGGGCGTGGATCTGGTGCTGAATGCGCGAGGCGCCGAGGCGCTGGAACAGACGGCCGCAGAGCTGCGCGGGCTTGGCGTCGCCGTCACGGCCGTGGCGGCGGATATCACCACGCCCGAGGGGCAGGCGAAGGTGCTGGAGGCGGCGGGCGAGATCGACATCCTCGTCACCAATGCCGGCGGTCCGCCCCCGGGTCTGTGGAAGGACTGGGCGCGCGAGGATTTCATCCGGGCGCTCGATGCGAACATGCTGACGCCGATCGCGCTGATGCGTGCGCTTCTGCCGGGCATGTGCGAGCGGGGCTGGGGCCGCGTGGTGAACATCACCAGCCAGTCGGTCAAGGCGCCCATCCCGCAGCTGGGCCTGTCCAATTCGGCACGGGCCGGGCTGACCGGCTATGTGGCGGGCACCGCTCGGCAGGTGGCGGAGTTCGGGGTGACGATCAACAACCTGCTTCCGGGGATTCATGATACGGATCGCGCGACCAGCCTCGATGGCGGTGTCGTGGCGAAGGAGGGGATCACCATGGAAGAGGCGCGCCGCCGCCGGGAGGCCACGATTCCGGCCCGGCGCTACGGTACGGCCGAGGAATTCGGCGCGGCCTGCGCCTTCCTGTGCTCGGACCGGGCGGGGTTCATCGTCGGGCAGAACATCCTGCTTGACGGCGGCGGAACGAATTTCACGATCTGACGCCCCGGCGCCATCGGCCCGGTCCGCGACCGGGGCGGTCGGCGCCGCGTCCGCCCTTGCGATCGGGGTCATTGCGCGGCGGTCGCGGCCGGATTGCGGCGCGCGGGACGGTTCAGAAGCGTCGTGGTGCGTTCGATGATATTGTCGTTGAGCGCATCGATCCGCTTCATCCGCCGCTCGACATCCTCGTGGAAGGCGTCGAGCTTGTCGATGATGTCATGGAACCCCCCGTCATCATCGGGAAGCCAGCCGGTTTCGATGCGGCAGGTCACGCGGGTCACGTCGAGGCCGCTGATGAAGCGGCGCATGCGGCGGCTGTCATCGATGAAATTCTCGCATTGTTCCTGTATCCGCGTGACCGTGCTGCGGGCCATTTCCCCGCAGCGTTTCATATGGGCGCTGAGCAGGGCCATTTCGCGTTCGTGATCTACCGGGCTTTCGAGCGCGGCCTCGGCGCGGAAGGCGGCGGTCATCTCGCGCTGAAGCCGCGCGGAGCCCATCATGAAGAGCCCCAGGCTGATTTCGTCGAGGACGCGCTGCCCGAAATCGGTGAACCTCTCGGCGAAGGCCAGCGCCTCGCGCGCGAGATTGCTGTAATTGGCGGAAATGACGCTGACCGGTCCGCCCGATGCCTCGCAGCGCGAGGCCTGAAGCCGCAGGTTGACCGGGATCTGCTCGATCCGGCGGAAATCGGCATAGAGCGCGTTGGCCTCCGCGAAGATCTCGCCGACCGCGCGGGACATGGTGTCGAAGGCCTCCAGGCGGTCGTCGACGGGCTTGCCGCCGATCTTGTCGCGAGACATCAGCTCGGCGGTCAGCCCGGCAGCCATGAAGGCCACGTAATTGGGATAGCCCGCCTGTTTCAGCCGCGCGATCATGTCCTGGGCGCTGGCCTCGGGCGTGATCTCCGAGGGGGCGGCCAGTTCCTTGTCGCGCAAGGTCTTGTAGATGCCTTGCACCTTCTCGAACATCTTGCTGGAGGGTTTCAGCCGCACCGACAGGTAGCCGCCGGTGATCGGCATCACCACCGCGAAGACCCAGTAATAGCCGCCGCCCTTGGTCTTGTTCTTGACATATGCGCCGATCGGTTCGCCCTTCTGCAGCCGATGCCACAGCAGCCAGAACACCGCCTTGGGCATGTCGGAATGGCGCACGACCTTGTGCGGCGCGTTCAGCAGTTCCTCGTAGGTGAATCCGCTGATGCGCTGGAAGACGGCATTGCCCGAGGCGATGACGCCGCGATGGTCCGTGCGCGAGAAGAACAGTTCGGAAATATGGAACTCGGCATTGCGCCCGGGGGCGGCGGCCGGTCGGGTCGCGTTGTCATCGGCCATCATGGCATCTCCGCGGAAACCAAATCTGGCCCACAGGTCGCATGGCTCTGGTTTCGATTCCCTTACGGAGGCTGCTCGGCTCAGAGACGCAGATCGGTGCGGGGCCGTTCCGCCTCGGCGGCGGCGGAGATGGCCTGCAGAAGCTCGCGCAGATGCGCGAAGCCATGTCGGATCATCTCGATGCGGTCGATCTCGACGCCGCGCGGGGTGTCGTCGGGGCGCAGCTGGCGCGGGTCATGGGGGGCGGCAGTCAGGGTGCCTGCGACGGGGCGCACCGGTATCGCCGGGAGGGATGGTGTCGTGCACGCGCTGGTCGGGGGCAGGGCGGCAGAGGGCATGGCGGCGCCGGCAGGTACGGGCGCGGGGACGGGATACGGTACCGGTACCGGTACGGATACCGGCGGAAGTCTGCGGATCATGTCAAATCTCCATGGATTTATGTCGACTTGTAAGGATCTGCGCGCAGAATATGGCGAAACTAAGGCAAATGCCTCCTTCAGGTAAGTTCTGATTAACGATCTGCCGAGGGTTCCGGGCGACGGCGCCGCCCGGACACTTGATCAGCTGTCGCAGCCATAGCCGAAGACGGCCCCGCCGGGCTCGATCCCCTCGAGGACCAGGCCGCAGCCCTCGCCAAGCTCCAGCCGGTCGCCCGGGCCAAGATCATGCAGCCCTTCCAGCCCCGCCACCTGCACCCGCGCGCGGCCGTCGCCGGACAGGGCGGACAGGAACACCCGGGCCGCGTCGTCGCCAAGGGACACGCTGCTGCCCGGGCCCACCGGTTCGGAGACCGCCAGCGCCGCGCCGCAGGTGGCGCTGATCGTGGCATGACCGCGATCCACGGATTCGAGCCTGACCCCGCAGCGGTCCCCGGCGCTGCCCAGCAGGGCCAGCCGCCCGGGGGCCAGATCATGCATCCTGCTGTCGATCCACAGCCGCGCGCGCGGCGGCCGGTCCTCGACGCGGGAGACGAAGACCCGCAGCCTGCCGTCCTCGAACAGCGCCGTGCGGCCGGGGGGAAGTCCCTGGGGGGCAGGCAGATCCGCGCCGCAGGCCGTGGTCAGGCGCGCGCCGCCCGGCGTGGCGCCTTCCAGCGTCAGCCGGCAGTGGTCCCGGCCTGCCGGAACGGTCAGGGACCCGCCGACCGGCAGCGTCACCATCTCGCCTTGCAGGAACAGGCGCGCCCCCTCGGCGGTCACGCGCGAGACGAAGACGCGCAGCCCGCCATCGGCCAGCAGAAGGGTGCTGCCGGGGGAGACAAGCCCGGCCGCGTCCGGTATCCGTGCGGGGGGCGGCACGGCGGCCGCGGGCAGCGGGTCGGACAGTTGCGGCGACGCAGCGGCGCCGGGGGCCATGGCGCCGCGCATCTGTGCAATCTCCCCGGCCAGCGCGGCGACGCGATCGGCCAGGTCCGGGTCGCTTCCGGCGCGCGCCGCGATCTCTTCGATCCGGCCGTGCAGTGCCTCCAGCGCGCCGCCGGCGCGCGTCGTGCTTTCCAATGCCTGGCGCCGGAGTTCCTCGGTCTGCCCGCGCAATGTGCCCAAGGCCGCGTCCAGCGCGTCGATGCGCGGATCTTCCCGCGCCTCGATCGCCGCCAGCCGGTCCTCCGTTCTCTGGCGCAGCGCGGCAAGTTCGCCCGCCAGCGGATCGGCGGGGGCCGCCGCCTCCGCCTCGGCCATCTGGACGCGGACCAGCTCTGCGATCTCGGCCTCGTCCGGCGCCGAGGGCGCAAGCAAGGTGCCGATGAAGACGCCGATCACTCCGGCAGCGGCGGTGGCAATGGGTAGCCTGGTATCCAAATTCCGTCCTCCCTCGACGCGGATGCGGCCGGGGCGCACGGACCTCCTCCGGTCCGTCCGCTCCGCCGGGCGTGATGAAAATCTTTCCCTCCGCCAGCCTAGCATCCGCGCCCGGGGCGTCATGTGTTTTCTGGCCCGACTTTCGGATCGGTCGCGGCGGGGCGGCAGGGCCCGGGGCCGCCCCCATGACCGGAAATTGGGCGAAAGGTGAAACTCTCCTCAGGCTTCGCCGGGGAAAATGCTGGCGCCGCCGCGCAAGAATGTGTTAATCACCCCGGACCCGGCGGAACGATATTTCGGACGCAGGGTTAACAATGCGGCCCGGGCATCACCGGGCCCCGCCGAAGGGAACCGCCATGCTGACGAGAGAAGACCTGGAAGCCTTCATCGAGGACACGGATGCCGAGATCGAGCCGGTGCGCGCGCCCGATGCCCCGGCCCGCCCGGCCGTCAGGCGCCGCGCCTCTTTCCTGTCGCAGATGGCCCAGGCGCAGATGGCGATGATGACCAGCTGGCAGCGCAGCCTGATGTCGGGCCGGTTCTGACCACGGCTCACGCGCCGCCGCGCGGCGCCGGGCGGCCCTGCAGGTAGACCGCGGCCACGGCCCGGTCATCGCCCATCATCAGCGTGGGGAAGACCGCCTCCCACAGGGTCTCGGCCCGCGCCGCGCGCTGCCGGATCGCCGGGGTCGAGGCCAGGTCCAGAACCACCAGATCCGCCTCCTTGCCCGGCTCCAGGTTGCCGATCCTGTCCGCCACGTGCATCGCGCGCGCCGAGCCGCAGGTGGCCAGCCATAGCAGCTGCGCCGGATGCAGCGGCGTGCCCGAAAGCTGTCCGACCTCGTAGGCGGCGGCCATGGTGCGCAGCATCGAGAAGCTCGACCCGCCGCCTGTATCCGTGGCAAGCCCCACCGTCTGCCCGGCGACGGCATGCTGGCGCGTGGGGAACAGGCCCGATCCGATGAAGGTGTTCGAGGTCGGGCAATGGATCAGCGCCGCGCCGGTCTCGGCCAGCCGCGCGATCTCCCGCGCCTCGAGCCAGATCGCATGGCCGTAAAGCGCCCGCTCGCCCAGGAGGCCGTAGCGTTCATAGGTGTCGAGGTAGTCGCGCGCCCCGGGGAAGAGGTCGCGCACCCAGGCGACCTCGTCGGTCTGTTCGCTCAGATGGGTCTGCATCAGGCAGTCGGGATGCTCGGCCCACAAGGCGCCGAGCGCCTCAAGCTGCTCGGGACTGGAGGTCGGCGAGAATCGCGGCGTGATCACGTAATCCAGCCGCCCGCGCCCGTGCCATTTCTGCAGGAGCGCCCTGCTCTGGTCATAGGCCGTGGCGGCCGTGTCGCGCAGCCCGTCGGGGGCGTTGCGGTCCATGCAGGTCTTGCCCGCGGCGATCCGCATGCCGCGCGCCTCGGCGGCGGAGAACAGCGCGTCGACGCTTTCGGGATGGATGGTGCAATAGGAACAGACCGTGGTCGTGCCATTGGCCAGCACCAGGTCCAGATAGCGCCCGGCGATCTCCGCGGCATGGGCGGGATCGGCAAACCGGGTCTCCTCGGGGAAGGTGTAGTCGTTGAGCCAGTCGATCAGCCGCTTGCCCCAGCTGGCGATGATCGCGGTCTGGGGATAATGCACGTGGCTGTCGACGAAACCCGCCAGGATCAGCCCGTCGCCGTGATCGGTCACGGCGGCCTGCGGATGCGCCGCGCGCAGCGTATCGGCGGGGCCGGTGGCGGCGATCCGGCCCTTCTCGACCAGCACGGCGCCGCGGCGCTCATGGCGCACGGCCTCCGCCGCGGGCACGGCGAAGGGATCGGCGGTGAAACTCAGGGTCTGGCCTAGGATCAGTCGGGTCATGGCGGTCTCGCTCGGGCACTGGCAGAAGCCTGTCCTAGCCCGGGCCGGGGGGAAAGCGCAAATGCAACCCGTCCCTTGCGCCGCGCGGGGCGATGCCTATGGTGCCCGCGTCATCAGCGCGAAGGGGGCCCCATGACCGAGACCGAAGGCAAGAGCGAGACCCCCGAAGCCCGGGAGGACGCCGTTCCGCCGATCCTGCCGGAAGAGGACGGGGCCGCATCCGAACGCGGCAACGAACACGAGATCGACCAGGAGACTGACGACCTCGACGCGCGCCGCTTCGGCCGGGTCCAGGCCGCGCTGGCCGTCGAGGATGTCGGACGGCTGAACGAGTATCTCGACCCGATGCACTCGGCCGACATCGCCGACCTTCTCGAACAGGTCAGCGCGCCCGAGCGGCAGCAGATCCTGTCGCTGGTCCCCGGCCAGATCGACGGCGAGGTGCTGTCGGAACTGGACGAGGGGATCCGCGAGGAGGTCATCGCGACCCTGGCGCCCGAGGCGCTGGCCGAGGCCGTGCGCGACCTGGACACGGATGACGTGGTCGACCTGGTCGAATTCCTCGGCGAGGACCGGCAGGAGGCCATCCTGGGCGCGCTGGACGCGCCGGACCGGGTCGCGGTGCAGATGGCGCTGAGCTATCCCGAATATTCCGCCGGCCGCCTGATGCAGCGCGAATTCGTCGTGGCGCCCGGCGACTGGACGGTGGGACAGGCGATCGATTTCCTGCGCGTGGCCGAGGATCTGCCGGAACAGTTCTACCACGTGATCCTGGTGGATCCGGCAATGCGCCCGGTCGCCTATGTGACGCTGGGCCGGCTGCTGGCCTCGCGGCGCGACGTGCGCCTGGGCAGCATCACCGAGGAGACCTTCCGCACCATCGCGGTCGACCTCCCCGAGAAGGACGTGGCCTATGCGTTCAACCAGTATCACCTGATCTCGGCGCCGGTGGTCGACGATTCCGGCCGGCTGGTCGGGGTCATCACCATCGACGACGCGATGATCGTGCTGGAGGAGGAGGCCGAGGAGGACATCCTGCGCCTCGCCGGCGTCTCCGACGAAAGCTCGATCTCCGACGGCGTGGCCGACACGGTCAGGTCGCGCCTGCCCTGGCTGATGGTCAACCTGGCCACCGCCATCGTCGCCTCGATGGTGATCTCGCTGTTCGAGGCGTCGCTGGCGGAACTCGTGGCGCTCGCCGTGCTGATGCCGATCATCGCCTCGATGGGGGGCAATGCGGGCACCCAGTCGCTGACCGTCGCGGTCCGCGCGCTGGCGACCAAGGACCTCACCCGCTCGAACCTGATGCGGGTGATCCGCCGCGAGGGCGCGGTGGGCCTGGTGCACGGGCTGGTCTTCGCGGTGGTCATGTCGGCCATCGAACTGGTCTGGTTCGGCAATGCCGCCCTGGCGGGGGTGATCGCCATGGCGATGGTCATCAACCTGTTCATCGCCGGGCTGTCGGGCATCTTGGTGCCCGTAACGCTGGACCGGCTCAAGCTGGACCCGGCGCTGGCCTCGGGGACCTTCGTGACGACCGTGACCGATGTCGTGGGCTTCTTCGCCTTCCTCGGCCTGGCGACGCTGGTGCTGCTGTGAGCCTGGCGGCGGCAAAGGCCGCGATCCGCGCCGAGGCGAAGGCACGCCGCGCCGCCGCCCATGGCAGCACCGATCCCGCCCCGGCCCATGCGGCGCTGGCCGCGCTTCTGGGCGCATCCGCCGGGCAGATCGTGGCGGGCTATGCGCCGATCGGCACCGAGATCGACCCGCTGCCCGCGCTGGCGCCGCTGGCAGCGACCCACAGGCTGTGCCTGCCGGTGACGCATGGGCGGGGGCGGCCGCTGAGCTTCCGCGCATGGGTGCCGGGCCAGGCGCTCGGACCGGCGGGCTTCGGCACGTCCGCGCCGCTGGAGGCGCCCGAGCTGGTGCCGCGGGTTCTGGTCGTGCCGCTTCTGGCCTTCGACCGGCTGGGCGGGCGCATGGGCTACGGGGCGGGGCATTACGACCGCACGCTGGCCATGCTGCGCGCCCGCGGCCCGGTCCAGGCCTGGGGGCTGGCCTATGCAGCGCAGGAATTCGACGCGCTGCCGCAGGAGCCGACGGATCAGCCGCTGGACGGGATCGTGACCGAGCAGGGCGTGCTGCGGAGCGCGCCGGGGATCTGAAACCAGACGGGTTCGGGCGAAAAACCGCCCGTCGGGCGTTCCGCCGGGCGGCGAAAGCCGTTAATCTGCGCAGGAAAATACAGGGATGCAGGCATGAACGGACGTGGCAGGACCGCTGCGCGCGACGGCGCGGCCGGAGGCAGGACATGAGCCGCGGGACACCGCCCTGGAGCGACCTGCCGCTCTTCGAGGGCATCGATCCGGAGGTGATCGCGGCGATGGGGCTGCGCTGGAGCGAGCTGGGATACGCGCCGGGACAACTGGTCTTCGACCGGGAGGATCCGGGGCGCGATGTCTATTTCCTGCTGTCCGGGGCATTGCTGGCGGTCTACTGGACCGCGGATGGCCGCGAGATCATCTATACGCGCATCGGCACCGGATCGCTGATCGGGGAATTGTCGGCCATCGATGGCGGGGCGCGGTCGCTGGCGATCTTCGCGCGCAGTGAATCGCGGCTGCTGCTGCTGCCCGAAACGGGGTTCCGGCGGCTTCTGGAGGAGGTGCCGCAGGTGCGCGCCCGGGTGATGCAGGACCTGGTGGGGCGGATCCGGAACCTGACGCGGCGGGCGAACGAACTGTCGACCTACACGATCGAGCAGCGGCTCTGCGCCTATCTGCTGCGCCTGGCACTGGAGGCAGGCAGCCTGCGGCCCGGCGGGCTGATCGCGGATGCGCCGACGCATCTGGAAATCGCCGGTTCCATCGGGGCGAATCGCGAGATGGTCTCGCGCTCGATGAGCCGCCTCGCGCGGCGCGGCGCCATCCGCACCGCGCGGCGCAAGATCGAGATCATCGATCCCGACCTGCTCTCCGAAGGCTTGTAGGCCGCGCCCGGCAGGGGCGCGGCGGGACCGTCACTCGGCGGCCTTCAGCTCGAAGCCGCGGTTGATCATGTCCACGGGCTTCACCGGGTATTCCCCCGAGAAGCAGGCATCGCAATAGCGCGGCGCCGCCGGGTCGCGGCCCTCCGCTTCGCCCACGGCGCGGTAGAGCCCGTCAAGCGAGATGAATTTCAGCGAATCCACCCCCAGATAGTCGCACATCTCGTCCTCGGACATGCGCGCCGCCAGAAGCTTGTCGCGGTCGGGCGTGTCGACGCCGTAGAAGCATGGCCAGGCGGTGGGCGGAGAGGCGATGCGGAAATGCACCTCCGCCGCGCCGGCATCCAGGATCATCTCCTTGATCTTGCGCGAGGTGGTGCCGCGCACGACGGAGTCGTCGACCAGGATGATCCGCTTGCCGCGCACCAGCGCGCGGTTGACGTTCAGCTTCAGCCGCACGCCCATGTTGCGGATCTGCTCGGTCGGTTCGATGAAGGTCCGGCCCATATACTGGTTGCGGGTGATCCCCAGCGCGAAGGGAATGCCCGACTCGGCGGCGAAGCCGACGGCGGCGGGGGTGCCGCTGTCGGGAACCGGGCAGACGAGATCGGCCTCGATCGGCGTCTCGCGTGCCAGTTCCACCCCGATCTGGCGGCGGGTCTCGTAGACCGAGCGGCCGCCCAGGATGGAATCGGGGCGGGAGAAATAGACATGCTCGAAGATGCAGAACCGTCCGGGCACGCGGGTGAAGGGAAAGTGGCTCTTGACGCCCTCCGCCTCGGAGATGACGACCATCTCGCCCGGTTCGATCTCGCGGATGAACTCGGCGCCGATGATGTCCAGCGCGCAGGTTTCCGAACTCAGGACCCAGCCCTCGCCCAGACGTCCCAGGACCAGCGGCCGCACGCCCAGCGGGTCGCGCACGCCGATCAGTTTCGTCCGCGTCATGGCGACGACGGAAAACGCCCCCTCGACGCGGCGCAGCGCGTCCTTCATCCGCTCGGGGATGTCCTTCTGCAGCGACCGCGCCATCAGGTGGATGATGCATTCGCTGTCCGAGGAGGACTGGAAGATCGAGCCGCGCTCGATCAGCTCGCGGCGCAGTTCCTCGGCATTGGTGATGTTGCCGTTATGGGCGATGGCCGCGCCGCCCATGGAGAATTCGCCGAAGAAGGGCTGCACGTCGCGGATCTGGGTATTGCCCTTCGATCCGGCGGTGGAATAGCGCACATGGCCGATGGCCAGCGGGCCGGGCAGGTTGCGGATGACATCCTGCGAGGTGAAGTTGTCGCGGATATAGCCGAAGCGGCGGTCGGAATTGAACCCGATGCCCGGGGCATGGGTAACGATGCCGCCCGCCTCCTGGCCGCGATGCTGCAGCGCGTGCAGCCCCAGCGCGACGAAGCTGGCCGCCTCCGCGGTGCCGATCACGCCGAAGACGCCGCATTCCTCGCGCAGCTTGTCGTCATCGAAGGGATTGCTGAAGAACATGGGGTCCTGCGAGGTCGTTTCAGGGAAAAGACCGGTGTCGCTGTCGGCGCCGTGGGTCTCGGTCGCATCGCGCATGGGCTATGGGCTCCGAATCCGGATTTTGGGAGGTCGCGCCCCCCTTAGCTGGAAACTTGGCGGGTGTCACGAAAGGATCATGAATAGCGGCGCGGACGCCTGCGATCGTGAAGACGTCCGGCGGATCGCGGGGGTTACTCGGGGGTCAGGGGGGCCGTGTTGCCGGGAAGGGCGCCCTCGGCATCCACGGGCGCGCCGCAGCTGCCCACCAGGGTCTCGTAGCGGGCCAGGATCCAGCCGGGCGCATCGGTGGGCACCGAGGATTCCAGGTCTTCCTCGATGGCGGCGAAGACGCGCGCGGTGCGGCTGTCATCGACCATCGGCACGGCGGTCGAGACCACGACGCGATCATAGACCAGAAGCGCCACCGCGACGAGAAGGATGCCGCGCAGCGCCCCGAAGAGGAAGCCCAGCGCCTGGTCGACCCCGCCCAGGGCGGAGTTCTTCACCAGGGAGGCGAAGAGCGGGCTGAAGATCGACACCACGATCAGGCACAGGCCGAAGACCACGCAGAAGGCGGCGATGATCGACAATTCGCAGCTGTCCTGCAGGAACTGGCCGACATAGGGGATCTCGCGCACCAGCGGTTCCAGCTGATGGGCGAAGAGATAGGCGACCACGGCCGCCGCGACCCAGCCCAGGATGGCCAAGGATTCGTGCACGATCCCGCGCGAATAGGCCAGAAGGGCGGATAGCAGGATGACGATGGCCACCCCCGCATCCAGCAGCGTAAACCCGTCCATACTCTCTACTCCTTCGATGTCATCCCGCGCCGAACTGCTCGCCGACGAAGGCGGGAAGGTCCGACACCTGAGAGACGCTCAGACCCGAGGTTTCGCTGATGCGGCCACCCGCCGGGGCCAGCGCACTCCTGAAACCAAGTTTCGCGGCTTCTTTCAACCGGTTTTCCATCTGGGTGACGGGACGCAGCGCGCCCGACAGGCTGATCTCGCCGAAGACGACCGTGCCTTCGGGCAGGGCCTGGTCCTCGCGCGCCGACAGGAGCGCGGCCGCCACCGCGAGATCCGCGGCGGGTTCGCCGATCTTCAGCCCGCCCGCGACGTTGAGATACACGTCGAGCCCGGCGAAGCTGAGCCCACAGCGCGCCTCCAGCACCGCGAGGATCATCGCCAGCCGCCCCGAATCCCAGCCCACCGAGGAACGCCGCGGCTGGGAATGCGGCGAGGGCGCGACGAGCGCCTGCAATTCGCACAGGACCGGGCGCGATCCCTCGATCCCGGCAAACACGACCGAACCCGGCGTGGGCCCGCCCCGGCCGTCGAGAAACAGCGCCGAGGGGTTCCTGACCTCGGCCAGCCCGCGACCGGTCATCTCGAAGACGCCGATCTCGTCTGCGGGGCCGAAGCGGTTCTTGACGGCGCGCAGGATGCGGAACTGGTGGCCGCGCTCGCCCTCGAAATACAGCACCGTGTCGACCATGTGCTCGACCACGCGGGGGCCTGCGATCTGGCCTTCCTTGGTCACGTGGCCCACCAGGATCACGGAGGTGCCGCGGGTCTTGGCGAAGGTGGTCAGCTCATGCGCGGCGGCGCGGACCTGGGCGACGGAGCCGGGCGCCGAATCGACGGTGTCCAGCCACATGGTCTGGATCGAATCGATGATCGCCAGATCGGGCTTGGCCGTCTCCAGCGTGGTCAGGATGTCGCGCAGGTTGGTCTCGGCCGCCAGCCGCACATCGGCCTTGCCCAGCCCCAGCCGCTGCGCGCGCATCCGCACCTGGGCCGAGGCCTCCTCGCCCGAGACATAGACCACCTTCAGCCCGGTGCGCGAGAAGGCGGCGGCGGCCTGCAGCAGCAGCGTCGACTTGCCGATGCCCGGATCGCCGCCGACGAGAATGGCCGAGGACGGGACCAGCCCGCCGCCCAGCACGCGGTCGAGCTCTTCCACCCGGGTCTCGCTGCGCGGCGGCGGCGCCTCCTCGGTGGCCAGATCCAGAAGCGGGACGGTCCGCCCGCGCACCGCCCCCAGCGACTTGCCGGGGGTCTGGCTCAGCGGGCGTTCCTCGACGATCGTGTCCCAGGCGCCGCAGGCGTCGCAGCGGCCCTGCCATTTGGGCCAGGCCGCGCCGCAGGCGGAACAGACGAAGGGGCGGGGTTTGGGTGCCATGGCCGCTGGTTGCCCTATCGGGCGTCCGGGGGCAAGGGGGCGGCGCCGCGCCAGCTGAGCAGCAGCGAGACGAGAACGCAGCAGGTGAAGAGCCACAGCCCCCAGGCGGTTTCCACATGGCCCAGCCCCACGCCCTTGGCGACGACGACGTAAAGCGCGATCAGGAAGATATCGGCCATGGCCAGCCGCGCCATCAGCCGGATCCAGCGCTTCGCCCCCGGCGGCAGCCAGCCGCGATGGACCGCCTCGGTGCCGAGGATCTTGGCATAGGGCGCGACCAGGGCGAAGAGCGCGACCAGGGCTGCCAGCGCCGGGGCGCTGTCCCACAGGCTGGCGATCCCCGACAGGATGCTGATTTCCGACAGGCCGAAGACCGGCAGGAGTCCCGCGCGCATCAGCGGCGCCGCCCAGGCCACCGGAAAGGCAACCAGCAGCGCGAGGTTCAGCGCCCGGGCAAGGGCGGCGGGCAGGATCAGCGCACCGCCTCGATCGGCCCCTCGGCCGAGCCCGAGACGAATTGCGTCACATAGGGGTCGCCGCAGCTGTCCATTTCCGAGACCGGCCCGCTCCAGCGGATCTTGCCGCCATGCAGCATCGCGACCTTGTCGGCGATGGCGCGGACGCTGGTCATGTCATGGGTGATGGTCATGGCGGTGGCGCCCATCTCCACCACGATCTCGCGGATCAGGTCGTTGATGACCCCCGACATGATCGGGTCGAGGCCCGTGGTGGGTTCATCGAAGAAGATGATCTCGGGCTCGGCGGCGATGGCGCGGGCCAGCCCTACGCGTTTCTGCATGCCCCCCGATAGTTCGGCCGGGTACTGGTCGGCGACATCCGGGGTCAGGCCGACGCGGCGCAGCTTCTCGATGGCGATCTCGCGGGCCTCGGCCCTGGGACGCTTCAGCTTGCCGCGCATCAGCCGGAAGGCCACGTTTTCCCAGACATGCAGGCTGTCGAACAGCGCCGCGCCCTGGAACAGCATGCCGAAGCGGGCGAGGAAATCGTCGCGGTCCTGCTGCTCGACATCGGTGCCGTCGACCAGGATGCGGCCGCGATCGGGACGGATCAGCCCCAGCACGCATTTCAGCGTCACCGACTTGCCCGTGCCCGAGCCGCCGATGATCACCATGCTCTCGCCCTTGGGGATCGTCAGGTCGACGCCCCGCAGGATCTGCTTCGGTCCGAAGCTCTTGTGAATGTCCTGAAGCTCGATCATGCGGAGAAGAACACCTCGGTCAGCAGGTAGTTGGAGGCCAGGATCAGCACCGAGGCGGCGACGACGGCGGTCTTGGTCGCGCGGCCCACGCCCTGGGCGCCGCGGCCCGACTGCATCCCCTGGTAGCAGCCCATCAGCGCGATCAGGAAGCCGAAGACCGCACCCTTGACGATCCCCGACAGGATGTCGCCGGCATCGAGGATGTTGACGGTGTTGGTGATGTAGGTCGAGGCGTTGAAATCCAGCCGCTGCGTCGCCACCAGGTAGCCGCCCATGATGCCGATGATGTCGCCGATGGCGACCAGCAGGGGCATCGACAGGGTCGCGGCCAGCACCCGCGGCGCGGTCAGGTACTTCATCGGATGCGTGGACAGGGTCACCAGCGCGTCGATCTGCTCGGTCACCTTCATCGTGCCGATCTCGGCGGCGACCGAGGAGGCGACGCGCGCCGCCACCATCAGCCCGCACAGGACCGGGCCCAGTTCGCGCACCATGCCGATGGCGGTGATCTGCGGCACCACCGCCTCGGCCGAGAACCGCGCCGAGCCGATATAGATCTGCAGCGCCAGCGCCGCGCCGGTGAAGATCGCGGTCATGCCCACGACCGGCAGGCTCAGCCAGCCGATCGCCAGAAGGGCATGGCCAAGCTCGCGCGGATACCAGGGCGGGGTGAAGATGTGGCGCACGGTCTGCGCGGCGAAGATCGACAGCCGCCCGATCCAGGCAAGCCCCGACAGGACGGCGCGTCCCAGCGCGGCAATCGGTGAAAGCAGTCCCATGGCACCCCCTGGTCTTGGTCGCGGAACGTCCGGCCCGGGGGGCCGCCCGCGCGCAGACCTGCCGCAAAACGCCGCCTGCCGCAAGGGGCGCGCGGACACGGGGGCGCGAGCGGCGGCGTGTCTCCGGCGCCACCGCGGCGCTCGGGACGGCGGCGGCTGTGGCGGTCCGCCGCTCGATATGCTAGATCCGCGCAAAAATCAGGCACCGGCACGGGCCGGGACAACGGGCTGGATGATGAGGCAGGCAAGGGTGATCGCGACGGTTCTGCTGGCCGCCGGGGGGATGGTCCCGGCGGCGGGACCGGCTGCGGCCGATCCGGCGGAGATCTGCGGGAGCACCGCGCCGCCGACGCCGGGCTATTGCGACTGCACCATCGGCGCCGCGCAGGATGCGGGCATCGACGGTCCCGCGCTGGAGCAGTTGCTGGCCGATGACTGGGCGGCGATCCCCTCGGACCTGGCCGACCGGTTCAGCCTGATCATCGTCGAATGCCTGCGCGCGACCGGCGCGGGCTCCGAGATGGCGGCGCCGGTCCTGCCCGGCGGCGGTCTCGACGCGCCGATGCCCCCCACCGGCCGCGACAGCATCGCCCCCGCCATTGCGCCGGTCGTTGCGCCGCCCGCCATCACGCCGGATCCCGCGCCGGACCCCGATCCGGCGCCTCCCGGTTCCGGCAGCCTCGACGCGGAGGAAGGGGGGCGGCCCGCGCTTGCGGCGCCCGGCCCGGCGCCGCGGGAGCAGGAGGCGCCGGGATTGCGCATCGCGCCCATGGCGCATTGAGCGGAGCGGCTCAGCCCAAGAGCTGCAGCCAGATCCAGGCCGTCACCACGCACAGCGCCGTGCCCAGGAGCAGCCCCGTCGCGGCCACCCGCCGCGCCTTGCCGTACATGTCGGCGAAGAGATAGCTGTTTACCCCGGGCGCCATGGCGGCCGTCACGACGCCGTTGCGCAGCGTGTCATGCGGCACGCCCAGCACCTGGCCCAGCCCCAGCGTCACCGCCGGATGCAGGATCAGCGACACCGCCACGACGAAGCCCGCCGTCGCCAGGTCCCCCTCGGGACGATAGCGCACCAGCACCCCGCCCAGCCCGAACAGCGCGGTCGGCAGCGCGGCGCGGCGCATCAGATCGAGCGCGTCCTCCAGCACGCCCGGCATGGCCAGCCCCGTCAGGTTGAAGGCCAGGCCCAGCACGATGCCGATGATCAGCGCGTTGGAGAACATCGCCTTCAGCACCGCGCGCGCTGTTTCGGCCCGGGTCCGCCCGGCATTGCGCACCATCTCCATCGCGGTGATGCCGATGAGATAGCAGAAGGGCGAATGGATGGAGATGATGGTGAAATTCGCCGCCAGCGAGGCCTCGCCATAGGCGCGTTCGCTGATCGGCAGCCCCAGCAGCAGCGAGTTGGAGAAGAGGCAGCAGAACCCGATGGCGATGCAATCCTCCCAGGGCCGCCCGAACAGGAACCGCGCCCCCAGGATGCCCGCGGCAAAGCCGCTGATCGCGCCGACATAGAAACTGGCCAGCAGCCGCAGATCGAAGGACTGGCCCAGGTCCAGCTGCGAGATCGCCAGGAACAGCAGGCAGGGAATGGCGAATTTCTGGCTGAACACCATCAGCCCGTCCACCGAGGCCGAGCTGATCCAGCCGCGTTTCGCCGCCAGATAGCCGAAGCCCAGCACGAAGAAGACCGGAAGGACGACCTCGATCAGCGCGCCCATCAGAGATCGAATTCCAGCCGGAGCCCGTCATGGGCGGGGGTGACATGGGCGGGGGTCTCGGCCGCGACCGCGTCGTAATCCAGGTCGACATGCATGTTGGTCAGAACTGCCTGCTCGGGGGCGGCCCGCGCGATCCAGTCCAGCGTCAGGGCCAGATGCGCGTGGCTGGGATGGGGCTTGCGCCGCAGCGCATCGACGATCCACAGCCGCAGCCCGGCCAGCACCGGCCAGGCGGTCTCGGGGATCCGCGAGACATCGGGCAGATAGGCGACATCCTCGACGCGGAACCCCTTGGCCGTGATCGCGCCGTGTTCCACCTCGAAGGGCAGCAGCTCCAGCTGCCCGCCCGCGCCCTCGACCCGCAGCGGACCGTCGATCAGGTTCATCGTCAGGATCGGCGGATAGGGCGAGCCCTGAGGCGCCTCGAACGCATAGGCAAAGCGCGCCAGCAGGTCGTCGCGCGTTGGCGCATCGGCCCAGACCTCCAGCCGGGTGCGGGTGTTGAACACGATCTGGCGCAGGTCGTCGAGCCCGTGGACATGATCGGCATGGGCATGGGTATAGACCACCGCATCCAGCGTGCCGATCCCGGCATCCAGCAATTGCTGGCGCATGTCGGGGCCGGTATCGATCAGCACCCGCGTCGTGCCGCCCGCGGCGATCCGCTCGACCAGCAGCGCGCAGCGCCGACGCGCGTTCTTCGGATTGGCCGGGTCGCATTCGCCCCAGATCCCGCCCAGCCGCGGCACCCCGCCCGAGGAGCCGCAGCCCAGGATGGTGACGGCCAGCCTTGCGGGATGATCGCCGCTCATGCGGGCGACCAGGCGGCGGCGCGGGCGAAGAGCCGGTCGAAATTGGCGGTGGTGGCGGCGGCGAATTCGGCCTCCGTCAGGCCGAAGACCCCGGCGCCGACGGCGGCGGTCTTCGCCACATGGGCCGGTTCGTTGCGCTTGCCGCGATGGGGCGGCGGCGCGAGATAGGGGCTGTCGGTCTCCACGAGGATGCGCTCCAGCGGCGCGGCGGCGAAGATCTCGCGCAGCTCCTTCGAACGCGGAAAGGCGGCGATGCCGGACATGGACAGGTAGAAGCCGAGATCCAGCGCCGCCTCGGCTAGCGCGGCGGAGGAGGAAAAGCAGTGCATCACGCAGCCATAGGCGCCCGCGCGGTGTTCCTCGGCCAGGATGCGCGCCATGTCCTCGTCGGCATCGCGGGCATGGATGATCAGCGGCAGCCCCGTGCGGCGGGCCGCCTCGATATGCAGCCGCAGGCTCTCCTGCTGCTTGTCCGCGCTCTCGGCGGTGTAGTGGTAATCCAGCCCGGTCTCGCCGATGCCCACGCATTTGGGATGGGCGGCGGCCGCGACCAGGTCCTCGACCGTCACCAGCGGCAGCTCCGCGACGCTCATCGGGTGGATGCCGTAGGCGAAGAAGACCGGCTCATGCGCCTCGGCGATGCCGCGCACCTTGTCCAGCCCGGCGGGTTTCGTGCAGATCGACACCATCCGTTCGATCCCGGCCGCGGCGGCGCGGTCCAGGACCGCCTGCAGGTCCTCGTCGAAATCGGGAAAGTCGAGATGGCAGTGGCTGTCCACGAGACGGGGCTGGTCGGCGGCAATCATTACACGGATCCGGTCTGGAAGAGCGCCCGGGACGCGGTCGCGTCGAGCGTATGTATCATATCGAGGATGAGGCTGGCAGGGTCAAGGTTCACCGCCGTGCCATGGGCCAGCCGCGCCGCGATGCGCGCCTGCGCCTCGGCCCAGGCCTGTGCGGCGGCGTGATCGGGCGACAGCCGGCACAGCGCCGCCTGCACCTGGGGCGGCAGGTCGTCGGGCGCGCGGCCGGTCACCCCGGCCCGGGCCAGGTCCGCCAGGATCGTGCCCAGAAGCTCCTGCATCATCAGCCGCTGGGGTTCGGCCTCGCGCGGGGCCAGCGCCTCGGCCAGGGCCAGCGCCGCCGGGCGGTCATGATCGGGCATCGAGGTGATCAGCGCCAGCAGCGCGTCGTAAAGCGCCAGCCCCTCCAGCCGGCAGATCCCTGCCGCCGCGCCCACCGAGCCGCCCGCCAGCCGCGCCAGCCTGTCGGCCGCGCCCGGCTCTTCGGGCATCTCCGCCCCGGTCTGCGCCAGGGCGGCGGTCATCGGCGCGGGCGCCAGCGGACCCAGCCGCAGCACCCGGCAGCGCGACCGGATCGTCGGCAGGAGTCGTCCGGGCCGATGGCTGACCAGGATCAGCACCGTGTTCCTCGGCGGTTCCTCCAGGAGCTTAAGCAGCGCATTGGCCGCGGAGGGGTTCATCTCGTCGGCGGCATCGACGATCACCGCGCGGGCGCCGCCATCGGCCGAGGACATCGAGAAGAACCGTTTCAGCGCGCGGATGGCATCCACCGGGATCTCGGCGCGCAGGCGGCCGGTCTTCTCGTCATAGGGGCGGCGCACGAGGCTCAGCCGCGGTTCCGACAGCGCGGCGATGCGGCGCGCGACGGGATGGGCGGGATCGACGGCCAGGTCGGCGGGGACCGGTTCGGGGCCGAACATGCCGCCCGCGGGCTCGCGCGCGAGGATGGCGCGCGCCATCGCCCAGGCCAGCGTCGCCTTGCCGACCCCGCGCGGGCCGGTGATCAGCCAGCCATGATGCAGCCGGTCGCCGCCGATCGCCTGCGCGACCTCGGCCAGCACCGCCTCATGGCCGAAGATCCGCGGCGTCTCGCGCGGGTGGGGCAGGTCGGGGAGCCGGTCCGGCTCGGGACGCTCGCTCATGCCGGGACCTGCCCCAGCGCGTCCAGCACGCGCGCGGCCACCTGGCCGGGATCGCCGGTCGCGTCGATCACCCGGCAGCGGGCCGGTTCGGCGGCGGCGATCTCCAGGAAACCGGCGCGCAGCCGCGTCTGGAAGTCCAGGCCGAAGCCTTCGAACCGGTCCTCGGACCCGGCGCGGTCGGGCGTCATGGTGCGCGCCAGCGCGGCGGCGGGGTCCATGTCGAAGATCAGGGTCAGGTCCGGTTCGCGCCCGATCATCAGCTCGTGCAGCCGGTCGACCAGGTCGCGCAGCGCGCCGCGCGTCGTGCCCTGGTAGACCCGCGTGCTGTCGGCGAACCGGTCGGTGATGACGGTCTCGCCCCGCGCCAGCGCGGGCAGGATCCGCCGTTCCATGTGGTCGCGCCGCGCGGCGGTGAACAGCAGCAGCTCCGTCTCCGCCGACCAGCGTCCGGGATCGCCGGTCAGCACCAGCCGCCGGATCTCCTCGGCGCCCTCGGAGCCGCCGGGTTCGCGGGTCAGATCGACGCTCAGGCCGCGCGCGCGCAGCGTCTCCGCCAGGCGGCGCGCCTGGGTGGATTTGCCCGAGCCGTCGATGCCCTCGAAGCTGATGAACCGTCCGCCGCTCAAAACAGCCCCTGGACCTGGCCGATCAGTTTCTGTGCCAGGACGTTGGTGGCGGTGCGCACCCGCGGCACGAAGCCGCCGCGGATCACGTCGCGATCCGAGACCAGCGGCAGATGCGCATCGGGAAGGCCCTCGCGGCGCACGACAAGGTCCGCCACCTGGGCACCCGCGGTGATCGGCGCCTCCAGCGGGCCGGTGAATTCGACCGAGGCGGTCATCTCGCCCAGGTTGATCGCGGGCACCAGGACGGCGGCATCTTCGGGGGCGACCAGCCCGATCTCGGTGACGTCGCCCATCCAGACCGGCGCGGCGGCGACCTTCTGGCCCCGGGTCAGGATCCCGGTCTTGACGTATTGCCGGAAGGCCCAGTTGACGATGCGTTCGCCTTCCTCGGCGCGCGCCTCCGACGAGGGCAGGCCCGAGATGACGAAGACGATGCGGCGGTCGCCCTGCATGGCGGATCCCACCAGCCCGTATCCCGCCTCGCTGGTATGTCCGGTCTTCAGCCCGTCGACGCCGATGCCCAGATGCAGCAGCGGGTTGCGGTTATAGCGGTTCTGCGGCGCACGCCCGTCGTAATCCCATTCGGGGATGGAGAAATAGCCGTAATATTCGGGGAAATCCTCGATGATGCGGCTGGCCAGGATCGCCAGGTCATGGGTGCTCATGCGGTGGATCGGGTTCGGCCAGCCGCTGGCATTGGCGAAGGTGGAGTTCGTCATGCCCAGGTCGGCCGCGCGCTGGTTCATCAGGCGGGCAAAGGCATCCTCGGTTCCGGCCAGGCCTTCTGCCGCCACAACGGTGGCGTCATTGCCCGACTGCACGATGATGCCGTGCAGCAGCTCGTCGACCGTGGGGCGGTCGCGTTCGTTGAGGAACATGGTCGAGCCGCCCATCTCGCGCGCCTTGGTGGAGACGCCGAACCGGGTATCCAGCGACACGTTGGGATTGTCGCGCAGCGCCTCGAACAGCATGTAGACCGTCATCAGCTTGGACATCGAGGCCGGGGGCAGCGGGATATCCGCGTTCTTGTCCAGAAGAACGGTGCCCGTGGTGAGGTCCAGGACATAGGCGGAGGTGGCCTGGGTCTCGAATTCCGCCCGCGCCGGAACCGCGCAGGCCGGCAGAAGAAGGACCAGGGTAAGCAGCAGACGGATCATGGGATCTCCCTTATGGGTCGCGCAGCCTCTCTATAGCGTGCCCGCGCGCGGCTTCAAACCCGCAGCAGGCGTTTCGCGGCCCGGGCGGCGCGGCAAAGCGGAGCGCGGGCGGCGGCAGCAGGGGGGAGGATGCTCGGCGAGACCCGGGGCGTGCCGTCGCGGGGGCTTTGCGCATCCGCCCCGGGCCTCTGTCGCAATGCTGCGATGGACCGGGGATGCCGCAGCGGTCTGGCGAAAGAAAGGCGGCCCCGCAGCAGGAGCGGGGCCGTTTCGCGGCGCAAATGCGGCGGGCCGGAACCGGCCCGCGCCGATCACAGCACGTAGCGGCTGAGATCGGCAGAGCCCGCCAGTTCGCCCAGACGGTCCTCGACGAAGGGGCCGTCCACCGTGACCGCGGTGCCGGGCTGGTCGGGGGCGGTGAAGCTCAGCTCCTCGAAGACCCGCTCCAGCACGGTATGCAGGCGGCGCGCCCCGATATTCTCCACCGACGTGTTCACCTCGGCGGCGATCCTGGCCAGTGCCGCGATGCCGTCCTCGGTGAAGGTGACATTCACCTCCTCGGTCGCCATCAGCGCGGCGTATTGCCGGGTCAGGGCATTGTCGGTCTCGGTCAGGATGCGGGTGAAATCGGCCTCGGTCAGCGCGCGCAGCTCCACCCGGATCGGCAGGCGGCCCTGAAGTTCCGGCAGCAGGTCCGAGGGTTTGGCGATGTGGAAGGCGCCAGAGGCGATGAACAGGATGTGGTCGGTCTTCACCGCGCCGTATTTGGTGTTGACCACCGTGCCCTCGATCAGCGGCAGCAGGTCGCGCTGCACGCCCTCGCGGCTGACATCGCCGCCGCGCGCCTCCTGGCGGGCGCAGACCTTGTCGATCTCGTCGAGGAAGACGATGCCGTTCTGTTCCACCGCATGGACGGCGGCGCGGTTCACCGTCTCGTCGTCCAGCAGCTTGTCCGCCTCCTCGCGCAGCAGGATCTCGTGGCTGTCGGCGACGGTCATCTTGCGCGTCACCTTGCGGCCGCCGAAGGCCTTGCCGAAGATGTCGCCCAGATTCATGCCGCCCATCGGTCCCATGCCGCCGCCGGGCTGGCCGGGGATGTCCATCATCGGGAAGGGCGAGGACGTGTCGGTGATCTCCAGCTCGATCTCGTGCCCGTCCAGTTCGCCCGCGCGCAGCTTCTCGCGGAACCGCTCGCGCGTGCCCTCGCGGGCATCCTTGCCGGCGATGGCGGCGATCACCCGGTCCTCGGCGGCAGCCTGGGCGCGGGATTTGACGTCCTCGCGCATCTGCTCGCGGGTCATGGCGATGGCGCTTTCGACGAGGTCGCGGATGATCTGCTCCACGTCGCGGCCGACATAGCCGACCTCGGTGAATTTCGTCGCCTCGACCTTCAGGAACGGCGCGCGCGCCAGCTTGGCCAGGCGGCGGCTGATCTCGGTCTTGCCGACGCCGGTCGGACCGATCATGAGGATGTTCTTGGGATAGACTTCCTCGCGCATCGCCGGGTCCAGCTGCTTGCGCCGCCAGCGGTTGCGCAGCGCCACGGCCACGGCCCGCTTGGCCTCCTTCTGGCCGATGATGAAGCGGTCGAGTTCCGAAACGATTTCCCGGGGCGTCAGCGTGGTCATCCATCTGTCCTTTGCAGTTCGGCAGGTGACATACGCACGGGGCGCGCGGATTTGAAGGGGTTGAAATTCCGTGCCCCGGCCCGGGCGGGGCAGGGAGAGGCGGCGCCTCTCCCCGAACGGTCAGGCCTCGATGGCCTCGACCGTGAGGTTGCCGTTGGTGAAGACGCAGATATCCGAGGCGATGGCCATGGCCTTGCGCGCCACGGCCTCGGCATCCAGGTCGGTCTCCATCAGCCCGCGCGCGGCGGCGAGGGCGAAATTGCCGCCCGAGCCGATCGCCGCGATGTCATGTTCGGGCTCCAGCACGTCGCCCGCGCCGGTGATCACGTAGAGGTCGCGCCCGTCGGTGACGATCAGCATCGCCTCCAGCTTCTGCAGGTACTTGTCGGTGCGCCAGTCCTTGGCCAGCTCCACCGCCGCGCGGGCCAGCTGGCCTGGCGTGGCCTCCAGCTTGGTCTCCAGCCGCTCCAGCAACGTGAAGGCATCCGCCGTCGAGCCCGCGAAGCCCGCCACCACGTCATGCCCGCCGGGGGAGAGCCTGCGCACCTTGCGCGCAGAGCCCTTGATCACGGTATTGCCCAGCGAGACCTGGCCGTCCCCCGCGATCACCACGCGTCCGCCGCGGCGCACGCCGATGATCGTGGTGCCGTGCCAGCCGGGAAAGCTGTCGCTCATCTGCCCGCTCACAGCGCGCTGTCGATCCAGCTCTGCAGCGAGGCCTTGGGCGCCGCGCCGGTCTTGTTCGACACGACCTTGCCGTCCTTGTAGAGGAACAGCGCCGGGATGCCGCGCACGCCCAGCTTCGCCGGGGAGACCGGGTTCTCGTCGACATTGACCTTCACGATCTTGACCTTGTCGCCGTATTCGGCGGCCAGTTCCTCGAGCGCCGGGCCGATCTGGCGGCAGGGGCCGCACCATTCGGCCCAGAAATCGACGACGACGGGAACGGCGGATTGCTCGACTTCGGTCTCGAAGGTGGTGTCGGTGACGGCTACGGTTGCCATGGGTGCCTCCTGGGCCAGAATTTCAGACTGGGTTCCTACCTAGGCGAGCCCCCCGCATCAATCAAGATGTGGGGGTGGCCCGCGCCAGCGCCGCCATCACGAGATCGTGCGGCAGGGGCATCAGCCGGGCCTCGCGCGTCCACAGAAGCGCGGTGGAAACCCTGCGTCCGGGATAGACCGCCTCCAGCATCGCCTGATAGGCGCCCATCTGGCGCAGCAGCCCCTCGGGTACCTCCCCGGGCGTGGCGGGCAGGGTGCGGTTGGTCTTGAAATCCACCGCCAGCACGGCATCCGGCGTGACCTGCAGCCGGTCGATCGTGCCATGGACGATGCGGCCCAGCTGCGGCAGATGCGCCGAGAGCGACACCTCCGCCAGGGTCTCGGGCGCGAAGAACGGGGCCAGGTCGGGATGGTCCAGCACCGCCGCCGCCTCGCCCAGCAGGGCCGCCAGCGCCGCGCCCTCGGCGGCATCGGGACCCGCGCCCAGAAGCGCCGCCGCCAGCGCCGCGCGCCCCTCGGCGGGATGCCCGGCCAGGTGTTCCAGCAGCAGGTGCACCTGGCGGCCGGTGCGCAGCGCGGTCTCGGTGTCGCTGCCCTCGCCGGGCAGCGCCTTGGCGCCGCCCAGCCCCGAGGGCGCCAGCGTCGGCAGGGCGTTCTCGGGCACGCTGGCATTGCGCCGCAGCCAGGCGGGCAGGGCGGGACGCGCCGCCTCGGGCGCCTCTTCCTCCGGGCGCGGGGACGCGACCTGCCAGTCGCCGCTTTCCAGCCGCAGCCCCTGGCCCGTCGGCGTGTCGAGCGCCCGCGCGCCGGCGCGTTTCAGCCCCTCGCCCACCTGCCCGTGCCAGGTCGTCTGCTGGCCCATCCGCCCCGCGGCGGCGACGATCAGCCAGCGTTCGGCGCGGGTCATGGCGACGTAAAGCAGCCGGTCGCGCTCGTCGCGCTCGGCCGCCGCCACCGCCTCGGCCGCGCCGGCCAGCGCCGGGGGCAGGTCGTCCCTCGACATCCGCCAGGCGGGCCAGGATCCTTCGCGCGGCAGGAGCACGTCCTGCCCGGAATTGTGGAAGGCCGCGCAATCGGGCAGGATCACCACCGGCGCTTCCAGCCCCTTCGATCCATGCACCGTCATCAGCCGCACCGCACGGCCTGCCGCCTCGGCCTGGCGCTTGATTTCGACATCCTCGGCCGCCATCCATTCCAGGAAGCCGGTCAGCGACGGGATTTCCGCCTGCTCGTAATCCAGCGCCTGCTGCAGCAGGCCGTCGATCGCCTCCTCGCATTCCGGCCCCAGCCGCGCGATCAGACGCGCGCGGCCGCGATGGCGCGTCAGGATCCGGTCCAGCAGGTCGTAGGGGCGGCGGAAATCGGCGAGGTTCCTCAGGTCGTCGAGGATCGCATAGGTATCGGGATGGGCCTCGGCCTGGCGCAGCGCGGTCCACAGGTAACTGCCCGCCGGGCGCGGATGGGCCAGGCGGAACAGGTCGTCCTCGGTCCAGCCGAAGATCGGCGAGCGCAGGGCGGCGGCCAGAGACAGGTCGTCCTCGGGCAGCGCCAGGAAGGCCAGGAGCGCCAGCAGGTCGCGCACCGCCAGTTCCTCGCCCAGCCGGATCCGGTCGGCCCCCGCCACTTCCAGCCCCTCGGCTTTCAGCGCGCGCATCGTCTCGAAGAACAGCGCGCCGCGGCGGCGGAACAGGATCAGGATGTCGCCCTCGTGGATCCGCCGCCCGGTGCCGTCGCCCTCGGGTAAATGCGCGCCGTCGACCAGCGCGCGCACCTCCTGCGCCACCGCCTGCGACAGCTGCGCGGTCGGGCTTTCGGGATCCAGCCGGTCGACGGGGTCCCAGCCATCGGCATTCTCCTCCTCGCCTTCCTCCTTCTCGGGCAGGATCGCGGGCCAGAGGTCGACGCGGCCCGGCAGGCGGTCCTTGAAGGCCAGATGCTCGGGCGGATCGCCCAGCCCCGAAACCTCGGGGAAGGTCAGGTCCACCGCCTGCAGCACGGCGGCGGCGGAGCGGAAGGAATGCGCCAGCCCGCGCGAATGCAGCGTGGCGCCGATCGCCTGCAGCCCCTGCCCGAAATGGCCGCGCATCCGGTCGAATTCGCGCGGATCGGCCCCCTGGAAGGAATAGATCGACTGTTTCTTGTCGCCGACCACGAAGATCGTGCGCGCCACGCCGCCGCGGGTGCCTTCGCCGGCGGTGAATTCCTGCGCCAGCAGGCGGATCACGTCCCATTGCACCGGGCTGGTGTCCTGCGCCTCGTCCACCAGGATATGGTCGATGCCGCCGTCGAGCTTGTAGAGCACCCATTGCGCCACTGCCGGATCGGTCAGGAGCGCCCGCGTGCGCAGGATCAGGTCGTCGAAATCCAGCCAGCCGCGCGCCTGCTTGGCCGACTCGACCCGCGGCAGCAGCGCCGCGGCATAGCGGTGCAGCACTTGCGTGCGCTTTGCCGCGGTCAGGGCCAGCCGCACGGTGCGGGCATCGGCGACGCGGCCCATCAGCCCGTTCAGCGCCTCCACCGTCTCGGGGCCCAGCAGCTTGCGCGTGGGCGCCGTGGGGAAACTGTCGGTCTTGGGGCCGAAGGGGGTCTTGGCGTTGCCGCCGAAGAGGAACGGTCCCTCCAGCGCCTTGAGAAGCTGCATGGAGGGCGCGAAGGGCGCCAGCCGCGCCAGCACCGCCCCGGCCTTGGCGTCATTGCCGCCCTTGGCCAGAAGCACCGGCACCAGCGTTTCCAGCAGCTTGCGGTCGCCCGGGGCGAAGGCGCAATCGACCAGATCCGCCTCGGACTGGCCGGGCAGCAGGCCCAGGGTCTCCCACAGGGCCGCCTCGTCCGGCAGGGCGGCGAAATCGGCGCGGGCATGCAGGATCTGCGCCGAGAGCCCGGCAATGTCCTCGCCTCCCATCTGCAGCGCCAGCGCGTCGATCAGCGGCGCCTCGGGGCCATCGGCCATCTCTTCCACGACGCGTTCGATCATCGCCGCCTGGGTGCGCTCGTCGATCTCGGTGAATTGCGGGCTGACCCCGGCCTCCAGCGGAAACCGGCGCAGGAGCGCGGCGCAGAAGGAGTGGATCGTCTGGATCTTCAGCCCGCCCGGCGTCTCGATGGCGCGGGCAAACAGCCGCCGCGCGCGCAACAGCCGGTCCTCGTCCAGCCCCGTCTCGCCCAGCTTCTGCAGATCGGCGCGCAGTTCGGCATCGGGGCGCATCGCCCATTCGCCCAAGGTGGCAAACAGCCGGTTCTGCATCTCGCTGGCCGCCGCCTTGGTATAGGTCAGGCACAGGATGTTCTGCGGCGCGACCCCCGACAGCAACAGCCGCGCCACCCGGTTGGTCAGTACCCGGGTCTTGCCCGATCCGGCATTGGCGGCCAGCCAGGTGGATTCATGCGGCCGCGCGGCCTCGATCTGGCGGCGCGTGGCGTCGTTCATCGTGGCGGTGGTCATGCGTGATCCCCCACTTTCAGCACCTCGGCATGCTGGGTCAGGTCCCATTCGCCGCCGCGGCTGAGATGGTCGTAATCCGACCATTCGCCCTGGCTCTCGCGCGCGACCTGCGCGGTGAAGCCCGTGGCGGGGTCGAGGAAGCGGGTGAACAGCCGGTGCAGGCTCTCGGGGACCAGCTCCACCGGGATCTTCTCCAGGTCGGCGGGCACGGTCTCGGGGCGGGCGGCCAGGCCGATATACTCGGCCCCCACCACATGCAGCGGCCCCAGCTTTCCGAAGGCCCCGGCCTCGGCCAGATAGGCGGTGATGTGCAGCTGCTTGTTGTATTTCGCCTGCTGCTTCTCGGTCGGCGGGCGCCCTGTCTTGTAGTCGTAAAGCCAGACCGCGCCCTCGGGCGTGCGGTCGATGCGGTCGGTCTTGACCACCAGCTCCACCCCGGTCGTGGGCAGCACATGGCCGCCGCCCTGTTCGGTCGCCATCAGCGCGCCGCGGGACCGCCGGATCTCCTCCTCGGCGATGAAATGGTCGGCGATGCGCATCAGCCGCGCCAGCCAGAACCGCCGCGCCGTGGGCCAGGGCACGATGCGCTCCAGCACCTCCGCGCCGGCGGAGAGCAAGAGCGCCTTCTGCCCGGCGCGGTCGAGCCCGGGGAATTGCGGCACGACCTGTTCCAGAACCTCGTGCAGCACCGTGCCGCGCAGCGAGGCCTCCGGCCGGTGGCGCAGCGGGTCGAGGGCGCGCAGCCGCAGCACGTGCTTGGCGTAGATCTGGTAGGGGTCGCGCAACAGCGTCTCCACCTCGGTCACGCTGAGCCTGCGCGGCCGCGCGGCGGCGGGCGGCGCGGGGGACGGACGCGGCGCGGGCGGCTCGGGCAGGG
>NZ_JACVXA010000064.1 GCF_014903745.1 Mangrovicoccus algicola
CGCGCGCCCCAACGTGCAGGCCGCGCTGGCGCGCGCCGAGGCGCGGCTGGCCGGCGTGCGCGCGCAGTTCTTCGACGCCACCGCCCGCGCCTGGGAGGAATTGCAGCACGCCCCCGAGGTCAGCCGCGACACCCATGTCGCGCTGCGCCTGGCCGCCACGGCCGCCGCCCATGACGGCGCCGCCGTCGCCCGCGAGGCCTTCGTCATGGGCGGGGCGGGCGCGATGATGCAGGGCCACCCGCTGGGCCGCATGATGATCGACGCCGCCTGCGTGGCCCAGCACGCCTTCATGGGCGACGGCACCTGGACCGCGGCGGGCGCCGCGCTCTTCGGCGAGAAGACCCCGCCGGGCTTTCCCTGAGCCCGGCCCCTCCGCCACCTCCGAGACATGACCACAGAAGGTAGCCCCAGATGACCGAGACCCCGAAACTGCGCACGCTCCTGTGCTTCAACAACCACCCGACCTTCTTCTCGCTGCCCTTCGACCAGATCGGCCCGGTCTGGAAGGCCACGCAGGAGCTGATGGCCGGGGTCGCCGCGCTGGAGGGGGTCGAGATCGTCGGCACCTTCGACGACGACCAGACCATGGTCGGCGCCAGCCAGGGTTTTCCCTTCACCTGGTACATCATGGCCGATTTCCCGAACCGCGAGACCGTGCAGGCCGCCTGCAACCTCTTGCGCACGATCGTGGTGGGCGAGGGCAATGACCGGCTGTGGAAATACATGACCGTCGAGGCCCGCATGGGCCGCGCGCTGGAGATCCCCCGGCTGTGAGCGACCTGGCCGATCTGCGCGCCCGGCTCGACCGGCTGGAGGCCGAGGCCGCCTGCCGCCGCTGCCTGTCCGATTACATGGACATCTGCGACCGGCTGGATGGCGCGACCGACCTTGCGGCCCTCGGCGCGCTCTTCACCCGCGATGCGGTCTGGGGCGGCGCGGGCGACCGCTATGCCAGGGATTTCGGCCGCCATCGCGGGCGCGACGCCATCGCCGCCTGGCTGGGCAGCTTCTGCACCGACCCGCCGCATTTCGCCATGAACGCGCATTTCCTCTCCTCCGAGGCGATGACCCATCAGGCCGAGGGCGTCTCGGGGCGCTGGCTGATGCTGCAGACGCCGACCTTCCATGACGGGCAGAGCTTCGTCATGGCCGCGCGGCTGGAGATCGATTTCCGCTTCGAGGAGGGGGCATGGCGCATGCACCGCTTCTCGACCCGCAACCTCTATGCGCGTCCCGTTTCCGCCTGGAACGCGCCCGTCGACATTCCGGCCCCCGCCGCCGCCCAGTGAAAGGACCACGCGATGTCCCTGGATGACCTCCCCCCCCTGCCGACCGGCGATCTGATGAAGGGCGACCGCGTCGCCACCCCCATGTACGAGGATCCGGCCATCTTCGAGGCCGAGATGGAGAAGATCTTCGGCCGGGTCTGGGTCTGGGTCGGCCATGTCTCCGAGGTGCCCGGCAAGGGCAGCTTCAAGCTCAGCTGGGTCGGCACCCAGCCAGTAATCATCTCGCGCGACCGCAAGGGCGAGCTGCATGTGCTGGTCAATCGCTGCCGCCACCGCGCCGCCTCGGTCTGCGAGATCAAGAAGGGCAAGACCTCGTCCTTCCAGTGCCCCTATCACGGCTGGGGTTACGGGCTGGATGGCAGCCTGCGCGCCATCCCCTATGCCGAGGGCTATGCGGCCGATTTCGACAAGTCCGAATACGGGCTGAAGAAACTGCGCGTGGAGGTGTTCGAGGGGCTGATCTTCGCCTCCTTCAACGCCGATGTCGAACCGCTGGAGGAGTTCCTCGGCAATGCGAAACCCTGGATCCGGCTGTTCATGAAACAGGGCGGCGGCTTCCCGGTGCGGACCCTGGGCGAACACCAGTTCAAGGTGCCGATGAACTGGAAGATCCAGCTGGAGAACACCACCGACGCCTATCACTTCCCGATCGTGCACAAATCCTTCCTGCAATCGCTGGATGGCGAGGCGAACGAGACCTTCTCCTTCATGGACGACGATGACGGCTATGTGGAGGATCTGGGCAACGGCCATTCGGTGATGGTGATGATGCCGGAACTGATCGACCTCGACGCCGATCCCGACGCGCCGATCCCCGAGCGGTTCCGCGACCTGGCCGAGACGCTGCGCAAGGATTACGACGAGGCGCAGGTGAAACGCATCGTCCGCGCCGTCGGCGGCTGCGGCTTCAATCTCAACCTCTTTCCCAACGCCGCCTGTTCGCTGTCCTTCTTCCGCATCCTGCGCCCGGTCTCGGTGCATGAGACGGAAATCCGCCATATCGCCATCGGCATGGAGGGCGGGCCGGAGGCGGCGAACCAGATGCGGATGCGCCTGCACGAGCATTTCCAGGGGCCGATGGGCTTCGGCTCGCCCGATGATGCCGAGGTCTGGGAACGGGTGCAGCGCGGCTCGGCCGGGGCGGGCGATGTGGACGTGATGGTCAATCGCGGACTGGGGCTGGAGAAGGACTCCGGGAACGGGCTGCCGGTCGGCGACATCTCCGCCGAGACCGGCATGCGCTCGGCCTACAAGATGTGGAAGAAGGTGATGGAGCAATGAAGGACCTCAACCCCGCGACCGAGGTGAGCCTGCAGGAGGTCACCGCCTTCCTGTGGCACGAGGCCGACCTGCTGGACCGGCGCGACTACGATCCGTGGCTGGCGCTGTGGACCGGGGACGGCCATTACGTGATCCCGGTGGAGAAGGAGGGCGAGGATTTCGCCAACTATCTCAACATCGCCTATGACGACGCCGCCATGCGCAAGATGCGGGTTCAGCGGTTCCAGGCGGGGTTCTCCATCTCCTCGGCGCCGCCCGCCGACAGCGTCCGCACCGTCTCGCGCATCGTCATCGACCGCGCGGAAGGCGACCGTCTGACCGTGCGCGGCGCCCAGCACGTGGTGGAGGACAAGTTCGGCCGCCAGCGCGTCTTTGCCGCCAATGTCACCTGGGTCCTGGAAACCGGGCCCGGGGGGCTGCGGATCCGCGACAAGATCGTGCGCCTTCTGAATTCCGACGGGATGCTGACCTCGATCAGCTATCTCTTCTGATGGGCGCGCCCCTGCCTCTCGACGCGCAGACCGCGGTGATCACCGGCGCCGGCAACGGCATCGGCGCCCAGATCACCCGCGCGCTGCATGCCGCGGGATTCCGCGTCATCATCACCGATATCGACCCCGACGCCACCTACCGGCTGGCGGAAGAGCTGGACCTGGCCTCGGAAACCGCGCTGACCGCGACGCTCGACGTCTCGAAGCCCGGCGATTTCCAGAGCGTGCTGGACAAGGTCACCGATCGCTGGGGCTCGGTGGAGGTGCTGGTCAACAACGCCGCCGTCACCCGCGCCCGGCCGCTGATGGAGATCGACCCGGCCGAGTTCAACGAGGTCATGGCGCTCAATGCCGGGGGGGTCTTCGCCGGATCGCAGATCTTCGCGCGCCATTTCATGGAACGCGGCTATGGCCGGATCATCAACATGGCCAGCCTCGCGGGCCAGAATGGCGGCACCACGACGGGGGCGCATTACGCCGCCTCCAAGGGCGCGATCCTGACCCTGACCAAGGTCTTCGCCCGCGACCTGGCCGCCTATGGCATCACCTGCAACTGCATCTCGCCCGGGCCGCTGGACAGCCCGATGGTGCACGCGCTGGTGGGCGAAAACATGCCGCAGATGCTGAAGAACATCCCCGCGGGCCAGCTGGGCGATCCCGCCTTCGTCGGCCAGCTTGTCACCCTGCTCGCCAGTCCCGCCGCCGGTTTCGTCACCGGCGCCTGCTGGGACTACAATGGCGGCCTCTACATGCGCTGAGGGAGCCATGAAGGACATGAGCGATACCAAACCGATGATCCTGACCGTCGCCGAACGCATCGACGACCGCGGCGACATCATGCAGCTGACCCTGACCGGCGATGGCCCCCTGCCCGCCTTTGCCGCCGGGGCGCATGTCGACCTGCTGGTCGAGACGCCCGAAGGCCCGCTCTGGCGGCAATACTCGCTCTGCGGCGACCCCGCCGAGACCGGCTGCTACCGGCTGGGCATCCTGAAGGATCCGGCCAGCCGCGGTGGCTCGGCCGCGCTGCACCAGCTGCTGCGCGCCGGGGAGACCGTCCATGTCGAAGGGCCGCGCAACCATTTCCCGCTGGCGCCCGATGCGGAACGCTCCGTGCTGTTCGGCGGCGGCATCGGGGTCACGCCGATGCTGGCCATGGCGCGGGAACTGCACGCGGCGGGGGCGGAGTTCACGCTGCATTACGCCACCCGCTCGGCCGCGCGCACCGCATTTCTCGACCTGATCGCCACGCTGCCCTTCCGCGACCGGATCGTGCTGCATCACGATGATGGCGGGGCGGCCGGGCCGCTGGATCTGGCGCGCGACCTGCCGCCGCCCGCGCCCGGCACGCATCTTTACGTCTGCGGGCCGCAGGGCTTCATGGACTGGGTGATCGGCGCGGCCGAAACCGCGGGCTATCCGGGAACACGGATCCACCGCGAGTATTTCTCGGCCGAGGTCGATACCGGCGGCGCCGGGTTCGAGGTCGAATGCGCGCAATCGGGCGTCACCGTCACGGTCGGCCCCGAGGACACGATCGCCAAGGCGCTGGCGCGCGCGGGCGTGAAGATCGAGGTGAAATGCGAGGAAGGCATCTGCGGCACCTGCGTCACCGACGTGATCGAGGGCGGGATCGACCATCGCGACCAGTTCCTGACCGAAGAGGAACGCGAGGATGGCGACCAGATCTGCGCCTGCTGCTCGCGCGCCTCGGGCGCCAAGCTGGTGCTGGACCTGTGACGGAGGCGGCGATGGACGACAGCGCGCAGTTCCGCGAGGCGATGAGCCGGCTGGGCGCCGCGGTCACCGTCCTGACCACCGACGGCCCGGCCGGGCGCCACGGCATGACCGCCTCGGCGGTCTGCTCGGTCACCGATGCGCCGCCGACGCTCCTGGTCTGCGTCAACCGCGCCAATCGCAGCCACGCGGCCTTCACCCGCAACCGCACGCTCTGCGTCAACGTGCTGGGCGAGCATCACCGCGCGCTGTCGGGCCGGTTTGCCAGCGCCGGGGCGACCGACCGCTTCGAGGGCGAGACCTGGGCCGCCCGCAAGACGGGCGCCCCTGTCCTGTCCGGGGCGGTCACCGCCTTCGACTGCCGCATCGGCCGGATCGAGGCGGTCGGCACGCATTCGGTCTTTTTCTGCGACGTGGAGGAGGTCATTCTCTCCTGCGGGGAGACCACCGGGCTGATCTGGTTCGGCCGCGGCTTTCACGATCTGCGCGCCCCCGCCTGAGGGACGCGCCTGCGCCTGCCCGCCCCCGCCAGAAGGGGCAGCACCCATATTGTCCAGCTATCAGGGAAACGCCCGATGAAACATCTTCTGTCTGCCGCCGCGCTCTCGGCGCTCATGGCCGGCCAGGCCTGTGCCGATACCGTGCTGACCGTGGCCAACTGGCTGCCGCCCGCCCATCCGCTGGTCGCCGAGGTGATCGTGCCGATGACCGAGGCGATCGCCGAGGCCACCGACGGATCCGTGACCGCCAATATCCTGCCCGCGCCGCTGGGCCCGCCCGCCGCGCATTTCGATTTCGCCGTCAATGGCGTGGCCGACATCACTTTCGGCGTGCAGGGCTACAATCCCGGCCGGTTCAAGACGACGAACCTCGCCGAGCTGCCCTTTCTCGGCGACAGTTCCGAAGCGATGTCAGTGGCTTACTGGAACATCTTCAAGTCCCGCCTGGAGGCTGCGGGCGAATATGACGGGGTCAAGGTTCTGGCCGTCTTCACCCACGGGCCGGGCGAGATCTTCCTGAAATCGGCCGACCCGGCGGCGACCGACCTTCTGGATGGCCAGAAGCTGCGCGTCGGCGGCGGCATCGTCCACGAGGTCGCCTCCCGGCTAGGCGCGGTGCCGGTGGAGGGGCCGTCCTCCAAGGCTTATGAACTGCTCAGCCAGGGCGTCGCGGACGGCATCCTGTTCCCCTATGAATCCGTGAGCTTCTTCAAGCTGATCCCGCAGCTGTCGCAAGGCGTCTCGGTGCCCGGCGGGCTCTACAACACTTCCTTCTACATCGTCATGAACCAGGCGAAATGGGACAGCCTCAGCCCCGAGGAACAGGCCGCGATCGACGGCGTGACCGGCGAGGCGCTGGCGCGCATGGCCGGGCAGATGTGGGACCGCGCCGATGCGGCGGGCCGCGCCGCGATGGAGGGGCAGATCACCGTCACCCCCGCGACCGGGGCGCAGATCGAGGCCTGGACCGCCGCGCTGTCGCCGGTGGTGGAGGCCAAGCTGGCAGAGATCGCCGAGACCGGGGTGGATGCCGAGGCGGCGCTGGCGGAATTCCGCGCCGGGATCGCGAAAGCCGCCGAATGAGCGCGGGCGAGATGCCGGATCGGGACGCGGCCGCGCCGCCGCGCCCCGGCCTGCGCCTGCCGGGGCTGCGCACGGTGCTCGGCGCGCTCGGCGGGACGCTGCTGATGGCGATGATGGCGCTGACCGTCTGCGACGTGATCGGGCGCTACCTGTTCAACAGCCCCGTTGCGGGCGCCGCCGAACTGACCGAGATCCTGCTGGCGGCGGTGATCTTCCTGGGGCTCGGCGCGGTGTCGCTGGAGGAGGCGCATGTCACCGTCGATCTGGCCACCGACCGGATGCCCGCGGCGGTCCAGCCGCTGCGGCAGGCGCTGACCGGGCTGGCCGCGGGCGCGGTGCTGGCGGTGGTCGCCTGGCGGATCTGGATCTATGCGGCACAGATCGGCGGCTATGGCGGATCGACCAGCACGCTGGGCCTGCCGCTGGCGCCGCTGGGCTATTTCTGCGCGCTGGCCTGCCTGGCCGGGGCGCTGCTGACCGCCGGGGTGCCGCTTGCCCGGCTGCTGCGGTCGTGGCGGAACGAGGAATAGATCATGGAATACTGGCCCGTCGGCATGGCGCTGATCTGCCTTCTTCTGCTTCTGGGGATGCCCATCGCCTTCGCGCTGGCCGGTGTCGGGCTGGTCGGCACCGCCTCGATCATCGGCTGGACCCCGGCGCTGTCGCTCCTGGGATCGACCTTCTTCGACAATGGCCGCGACTATTCGCTGTCAGTGCTGCCGCTGTTCCTGATGATGGGGAATTTCGTCGTCCAGTCGGGCATCGCGGAAGAGCTGTATACCTCCGCCTATGCCTGGCTGCGCCACCGCAAGGGGGGGCTGGCCACCGCCACCGTGATCGCCTGCGGCGCCTTCTCCTCGGTCTGCGGGTCCTCGATGGCGACGGCGGCGACGATGACCCGGATCGCGCTGCCCTCGATGCGCCGCTTCGGCTATCCCGACGAACTCTCGACCGCCGCCATCGCCGCGGGCGGCACGCTGGGCATCCTGATCCCGCCCTCGGTGATCCTGGTCTTCTACGGCATCATGACCCAGCAGGATATCGGCAAGCTGTTCCTCGCCGGCCTGATCCCCGGGCTCATCGGCATCATCGGCTATGCCGTCGCCGTGCGTGTCTCCGTGGCCTGGCGCGGGCTCGATCTGCCGGTGGAGCCGAAGCTGCCGCTCGGCGCCCGCATCGCCGCGCTGAGGGGCACGGCCGGGGCGCTGGTGCTGTTCGTCTTCGTGATGGGCGGCATCTATCTGGGCGTCTTCACCCCCACCGAAAGCGCGGGAATGGGCGCGGGCGGCGCGTTCCTCCTGGTGCTGCTGTCGGGGCGGTTCAGCCGCGAGGCGCTGCTGTCGGTGCTCTATGACACGATGAAGACCACCGCGATGATGTTCTTCATCCTCTTCGGCGCGCTGACCTTCACCAATTACGTCAACATGTCGGGCATGACCCGCGACATCCAGGATTTCCTGGCGCTGTTCGGCAGCACGCCGATCGTGACGATCCTGGTGATCCTGGCGATCTACCTGGTGCTGGGCTGCCTGCTGGAGAGCCTGTCGATGATCATGCTGACGGTGCCGGTCTTCTATCCGATCGTGGCAGCGCAGGGGATCGACCTGATCTGGTTCGGCATCTTCGTGGTGATGGTGACCGAGATCTCCTACATCACGCCGCCGGTGGGGATGAATGCCTTCGTACTGCGCTCGGTCGTGCCCGACGTGCGGCTGGGCACGATCTTCCGCGGGCTGGTGCCCTTCGTGGCCATGGACGTGCTGCGCGTCGCGCTTCTGACGCTCGTGCCCGGCCTCGTGCTGTTTCTGACCTGAAGGAGAGGCCCATGGAGATCGGCATCATCGGCGCGGGCAATGTCGGGACCGCCATGGCGGCGCTGCTGGGCGCGCATGGCGCAAGGGTCACGGTGACGGCGCGCGGTGCGCGGCTCGCGCGGATCCGCGCGGAAGGCGTGCATCTGGACGATCGCGGCACGCCACATCACGCCGCCATCGCCGCGCTGCCGCGGCTCGACGCCCCGCAGGATGCGGTGTTTCTCTGCGTCAAGGCGCAGGACCTCCCCGAGGCGGTGGCGGCCAATGCGGCGGGGATCGGCCCCGGCACGCTGGTCGTGCCGATGGTCAACGGCCTGCCCTTCTGGTTCGACCCCGCAAGCGCCGAGCTGGGCGCGGTGCTGGATCCCGGCGGGCTGCTGCGCGCGCGGCTGGACCCGGCGCAGGTGCTGGGAGCGGTTCTGCTGATGACGATCCGCCGCGACGCGGCGGGGCGCGCCACCTCCACCAACACCCCGACGCTGAGCCTCGCGCCAGTGGCGGGGGACACCGATCCCGGCCGGGGCGCGGGGCTGATGGCGGTGCTGAATGCCGCGGGGATCCGCGCCTCCGCCCCCGATGACATCCGCGAGGCGGTGCTGGTCAAGCTCCTGGCCAATATCGCCACCAACCCGCTCTCGGCGCTGACGGGCTGTTCGCTGGCGCAGATCGGCCGCGATCCGGGGCTGCGCGCGGCCGCCTTCGCCGTGGCCGGAGAATTCCGCGCCTGGGCGGCGGCTGCGGGCTATGCCCTGCCCTCCGACCGGTGGCTGGGCGACCTGCTGCTGGATGCCGGGGATTTCCCCACCTCGATGCTGCAGGATGCCCGTGCGGGCCGTGTGCTGGAGCTGGGCGCCATCTGCCGCGCGCCGATGGGCCTGGCCCGGGGCGCGGGGCTCGCCATGCCCTGCCTTGCCGCGATCCTGGCCCGGCTGGAGGCGGCCCCGGCCCTTCCCCTGCCCGAAGCCGCGCGCGCCGCCGCGCTGGCCGGTCTGCCCCTTCCCCTGGCCGAAAGGACCTGAGATGAACCAGATGACCAAGCCCTTCGCCGAGATGACCGAGGCCGAGCTGCGCGTGCAGCTGGCCGATTTCTACCATCTCGTCAGCTATCTCGGCTGGACCGAGCTGATCTTCAACCACATCTCGGTGCGCCTGCCCGGCGATGCCCATGCCTATCTGGTGAACCCGCTGGGGCTGCATTACGACGAGGTCACGCCGGAAAACCTGCTGGTCGTGGGGGTCGATGGCAAGCTCCTGCGCGACAGCCCCTACCGCCCGAACCCGGCGGGTTTCGCGCTGCATGGCGCGATCCATGAACACCGCCCCGATGTGGGCTGCGTGGCGCATACCCACACGACGCCGATCTCGGCCATCGTGATGAAGGAGGCGCCCATCGACCACGACAATTTCAACGGCGCCCAGCTTTACGGGCGGGTCGGCTATCACGACTTCGAGGGCATCACGATCTATGACGAGGAACGCGCGCGGATGCTGGCCTCGCTGGGGGACAAGCATGTGCTGGTGCTGCGCAATCACGGGATCGCGGTCTGCGAGGCGGATATCCCGCTGACCTTCTTCCTGTTGTGGACGGTGCAGCGCGCGGCCGAGATCCAATGCGCCGCGGCGGGCATCCCGGGGCCGAATGTCCGCCTGCCCGAGGAGATCAAGCGCAAATGCGCCGAGGATGCGCAGCGGCTGAAGGAGAATTCCGCCTTTGCCACGCTGCTGTTCGACGCGATGGTGCGCAAGATGAAGCGCGACTGCCCGCAATTCGCATGACCCCCCCGCCCTGCGCGGGCCCCTGTCAGACCCCGCCCCGGCCGGATCCGGGGGACGAAAACCCCGCCGCGGCGCTTGGACTCGGGCGCGCTTTGCTCTAAGCCCCGCGGCGGAAGCACGGTGCGGACCGGCAGGGCCGCCGGCCACCCGGGATCCCGCCAGATCCGCGCAGGGGGCAGAGGTTGGACACAGGGCAGCAGCCGCAGGAGACCCCGGCGCAGATCATCGCGCTGGAGGAGGTGGGCAAGTCCTTCGCCCGCAGGGGCGGCGACGTGGCCGCCCTGTCGCAGATCACCTTCCAGGTCGCCCCGGGCGAGGTCCTGGGCATCGCCGGACGCAGCGGCGCGGGCAAGTCCACCCTGCTGCGGCTGCTCAGCCTGCAGATGCGCCCCGATCGCGGGCGGCTCTGCGTGCTGGGCACGCGGATCGGCCCGGATACCGGCAGCGCCGCGCTGCGGCGGCTCGCCCGGCAGACGGGCTTCGTCTTCCAGGGCTTCAGCCTGCTGCGCAATCTCACCGTGCTGGACAATGTGGCGCTGCCGCTGAAACTGCGCGGCGCGGACCGCGCCACGCGCCGGGAAAAGGCCCGCCAGCTGCTGGATTTCGTCGGCCTGGGCCGTCACGCCCTTGCCTGGCCGGCGACGCTCTCGGGGGGCGAGGCGCAGCGCGCCGCCATTGCCCGCGCCCTGATCGGCGATCCGCGGATCCTCTATCTCGACGAACCCAGCTCGGCGCTGGACGCGGCGACGACGCGGGGCATCCTCGAACTGCTGCGCGACATACGCGACCAGCGCGGCGTGACGATGATCCTCGTGGCCCACCAGGTCGACGTGCTGCGCTACATGTGCGACCGCGCGCTGCAGCTGGAGGCCGGGCGGATCGCGCGGATCGGACCGGTGGCGCGCAGCGCCGAGTTTCGCGGCGACCGGCTGGCCGAGATGTGGGGCGATGATGGCTGAAGGATTTGCCGGCATCTGGACGCGCTTCGGCGCGGAGATCGCGAAGGGCTTCGCCGAGACCTTCTACATGGTCGGCGTCGCCTTCGCCGTGGCGCTGGTACTGGGCACCGCCATCGGCATGGTCCTGTCGCTCTGCGCGCGGGGCCGCCCCTTCGAGGCGCCGCGGGCGGCCGCGCTGCTGTCCTGGGGGGTGACGGTGATCCGCTCGGTCCCGTTCATCCTGTTCCTGATCGTCATGGCGCCGGTGGCGCGGGCGCTGATCGGCACGGCCTACGGGATGCATGCCTCGACCATATCGCTGTCGCTGGTGGGCATCGCGCTGGTGGCGCGGCTGGTGGAGCAGGCGATCGCCGATCTCGACCCGCAGATCTACCGCACGGCGCAATCCATGGGCGCGGGACCGTTCCAGATCATCCTGCGCTTCGTGCTGGTGGAGGCGCGCGGCGCGCTGATCCTCGGCTATACCTCCGCCATCATCAGCCTGATCGCCTATTCGACCGTGGTGGGCGTGATCGCCGGTGGGGGCATCGGCTATCTCGCGGTGCAGGAAGGGTTCTACATGTGGAACCAGCCGCTTATGTGGGTCATCATCCTGCTGATGACGCTGCTTGTCCAGATCGTCCAGGTCGCCGGCTCCACCCTGGCGCGGCGCCTGGACCGCAAGGGGGGACCCCGACAGTCATGACCATCCTGCGCAATTCCGCACGGTTTCTCGCCATCCTGGCGCTCTGTGCGTCGGGCACCGGCCCCGCCGCCGCGGCCGAGACGATCCGGCTGGGCGTCTCCTTCTTTCCCTTCCATTCCGCCGATGCCACGCGGCCCGACCTGCTGCAGGCGATCGCGCCGGACCTGCAGGCGGCGGGCTACGAGGTGGAGAAGGTCGTCTTCCTCAACTATGCCGAGGCCAACCCGGCGCTGGCCGCCGGGGAGATCGACGGAAACCTGATCCAGCACCGCCTCTACATGGACATCTTCAACCGCCGCGCCGGGGCCGATCTGGCCATTGCCGCACCGGTCTATCACGCGACCTTCGCGCTCTATTCGGGGACCTATGACACGCTCGGGGCGATCCCCGACGGCGAGACGGTGATCATCCCCGGAGACGGGGTGAACACGGCGCGGGCGCTGATGCTGCTGCAGGCGGCGGGGCTGATCGGACTGGCCCCCGGCGTCACCCACGAGGCGCGCGTGGCCGATGTGACGTCGAACCCGAAGGGCCTGCGCTTCCTCGAACTTCCGCTGACCGCGGCATCGGGCGCCTATGACGAGGGCGGGCGGCGGCTGGCGGTGATGTATCCCACCTTCGCGCGCGCGCTGGATCTGACCGGCGATGCCGAACGGCTGATCCTGGAGGAACGCGGCGAGATCACCGACGCCTATGCGATCAGCCTGGCGGTGCGCGCCGGGGATCTGGACAGCCCCGCCACGCGCGCGTTGGCGGAGGCCCTGCAATCCGGCGCGGCGGCGCAGTGGCTGCGGCAGAACTATGCCTGGGCCTCGGCCCCGGCGCGCTGAGACAGCCGAGCGGAGGAAACCCGACATGCATGGCGAATACAAGGTGCCCGGCGGCAAGCTGGTCGTGGCCGATATCGAGACCCGCGACGGGGTGATCGCACAAGCCCAGATCTCGGGCGATTTCTTCATGGAACCCGAGGAGGTGCTGGGCGGGATCGCGGAGGCGCTGGTCGGGCTGCCCGCCGACGGGCCCGCCGCCGCGATGACCGCGGCCATCCGCGCCGCCATCCCGCCCGGAACGATGCTGTTCGGCGTCTCGCCGGAAGCCGTCACCATCGCGGCGCGCCGCGCGCTGGGGGTGGCGCGCAGCTGGCAGGATTACGAATGGCAGATCATCGAGGGCGCGCCCCTGGCGCCTGCGATGAACGTCGCGCTGGACGAGGTGCTGTCGACCGAGGTGGCCGAGGGCCGGCGCCCGCCGACGCTGCGGTTCTGGAACTGGGCAGCGCCCGCCATCATCATCGGGTCCTTCCAGTCGCTGAGAAACGAGGTGGACATGGACGCGGCCCGCGCCTTGGGGGTGGAGGTCGTGCGTCGCGCCACCGGCGGCGGGGCGATGTTCGTGGAACCGGGCGCCGCGATCACCTATTCGCTCTATGCCCCGATCGAGCTGATCGAGGGGATGGAGATCGCCGACAGCTATGCCTTCCTCGACAACTGGGTGCTCAAGGCGCTGAACGCGCTGGGGATCGAGGCCAGTTACAAGCCGCTCAACGACATCACCAGCCCCAAGGGCAAGATCGGCGGCGCCGCGCAGAAGAGGTTCCTCAACCGCACCGTGCTGCATCACGTGACCATGGCCTATGACATGGATGCCACGAAGATGACGCAGGTGCTGCGGATCGGGCGCGAGAAGCTGTCGGACAAGGGCACCGCCAGCGCCGCCAAGCGGGTCGATCCGGTGCGCAGCCAGACCGGGATGGAACGCGCGGCGGTGATCGCCGCGATGAAGGAGATGTTCGCCGCGCAGAATGGCGGCCATCCGGGCGCGGTCACCCCCGCCGAGATGGCCGCCGCCGAGACGCTGGCCGCCGCCAAATACGCCACGGCGGAGTGGCTGAACAAGCTGCCCTGAAAATGCCGGCGGGTCCGCGGCCGGACCCGCCCCGCCCTCAGGGCTGGTCCAGATGCAGACCGCATTCGCGGCCCATGCCGTTGAACCGCGTGTCCTCCTCGCGCATGCCATCCTCCAGCCTGCTGGTCGTGTGGGTGTCGCCGACGCTGACATAGCCCTGTTCCCACAGCGGGTGGTACGGCAGGTCATGCGCCTTGAGATACATGTGGATGTCGCGGTTCGACCAGTCGACGATCGGGTGGAACTTCACCCGGCCCGACTGGAATTCCAGGATCCGCCGCTCGGCCCGGCTGGCCGACTGCACGCGGCGCAGCCCGCTATACCAGGTGCCCGCGCCCATCCCGGTCATCGCCCGCTGCATGGGTTCGACCTTGTTGAGGACATTGTATTTCTTCAGCCCCTCCTCGCCCTGGGTCCACAGCTTGCCGAACCGCGCCTCCTGCCAGGCCGGGGTCATCTCGGCGCGGTAGACATGCAGGTTCAGGTCCAGCATCTCGGTCAGGCGGTCGATGAAACGGTAGGTCTCGGGAAACAGGTAGCCCGTGTCGAAGAGCAGCACCGGGATGCCCGGCACCTGGCGGGTCATCATGTGCAGCATCACCGCCGACTGGATGCCGAAGCTGGAGGAGACGACATGGTCGCGCGGCAGGTTCTCCAGCGCCCATTCGATCCGCGTCTCGGCATCCTGTCCGTCGAGCCATTCATTGGCGGCGGTGAACACCTTGGGACCGCTGGAGGCGGCGGAAGCCCTGGGTTTTGGAACACTCTGCATGACGTGAACGCACCTTCTCGCTTTGCCCGTGGCGGGCGGGATTGCGGGCCCCGGGGCCCGGCCGCCATCCCCCGGCGGGGGCGGCGGCGGAGACCGGGCGCGGCGGCGCCCGGCAGAGCGGCCGCGCTCCGGACGGATCAGCCCGGCAGGCGGGCCTTGCGCAGATAGGGAAGGACCTGGTCGAACGTGCCGAATTTCGCGGTCGCATCCTCGTTGCTGACCGAGGCGGGGATGATCACGTCCTCGCCCGGCGCCCAGTTGGCCGGGGTGGCGACCCCCTGCCCGGCCGAGGTCTGAAGCGCGTCGAGCGCGCGCAGGATCTCGGCGAAGTTGCGCCCCACCGTCATCGGGTAGGTCATCGACAGCTTGAGCTTCTTGTCGGGCCCGATGATGAAGACGGACCGCACCGTGGCGCTGTCATTGGGGGTGCGGCCATCGGGCAGATAGGCTTCGGCAGGCAGCATGTCGAAGGCCTTCGACAGTTCCAGCCCGTCATCGGCGACGATCGGGAACCCCGGCGCGGCCCCGCCATAGGTCTCGATATCGCCCTTCCAGCGGGCGTGATCCTCGACGCTGTCCACCGAGACACCCAGCACCTTGGTGCCGCGCCTGTCCCATTCCGCCGCCAGCTGCGCGACGGCGCCGAATTCGGTGGTGCAAACCGGGGTGAAATCCTTGGGATGGCTGAACAGGATCGCCCAGCTGTCGCCGATCCAGTCATGAAGCGTGAACGTCCCCAGATCGGTCTTCACCGACAGGTCGGGAATGGTGTCATTGATCCTCAGGGCCATGTCTTGCTCCTTCGCGTGTCCTGCACCCGCAGAGCGGGCGCCTGCGGCGCCGGTGGCGGCGCCCCGGCCGTCTGGCCGATGCCGCGGCCACCGGGCCGTTTCCATGTCCTTCACCTAGCCGTCGCCGGATCATGCGGCAATCACCCAGAAGAACAAAAGACCGCCCTGACGCGACGCTGCCCGGATACGCAGAATTTTTTCCACCTCTGAAGGGTATTCTGGAACATGTTTCTTCCCTTTGCGGGGCTGTCCCCGGCATGCGGGGGCGGGAGACGAAATGCCGGGTCGTCCCGCGGCGAGGGCGCCGCTATATCCGCTCCGGCATAACCTGAGGAGGCAAGGACATGGGTGGCGACTTGGACCATCTGCGCGACACGATCCGCATCGCGCGCCGGAGCCGCGAGGCCGGCAACCACCCTTTCGGCGCCTTGCTGGCCGGGCCGGACGGCACGCGCCTTCTGGAAAGCGGCAACAGCCATGCTGCCGATGGCGGCACCGGCCATGCCGAGCTGAACGTGGCCCGCGAGGCGGCGCGGCGCTTCAGCCCAGATTTCCTGGCCGATTGCACGCTCTATACCTCGGTGGAGCCCTGCTGCATGTGCGCGGGCGCCTGCTACTGGGCGGGGATCGGCACGGTGGTCTACGGCATGACCGAAAAGCGCCTGGCCGTGCTGACCGGCGACAATCCCGAGAACCTGACCCTGGACCTTCCCTGCGAGACGGTCTTTGCCGCCGGGCAGCGCCCCGTGGCGGTGCGCGGCCCCTTCCCCGAGATCGAGGACGAGGTCGCCGAGGGCCATCGCGGATTCTGGAACTGAGCCCCGCCGCGCCTCACGGCACGGGCGCGGCCGCCCTGCCCGTGGCGCGCAACAGCAGCGGCAGCACCGCCAGCGACAGCGCCGCGCTGCCGGCGAAGAAGACCCCGTAGCCGAAGCGCTCGGCGATGATCCCCGCGGCCACGCCGCCGATCATGCTGACCGTCGCGTCCATGCATTGGAACAGGGTGAAATCCACCCCCGCCTGGCGCGGATCGGACCAGCGCATGAACTGGGCATAGAGCGCGACGAAGCCGAAGGCCATGAAGGCGGCGCTGGCCACCAGAGCGGGCGGCGCGACGATCGCGGCCGGAACCGCAGGCAGCAGCGCCGCCGCCGCCACCAGCGCCAGCAGCCCCGCCTGCACCAGCACCGAGACGCACAGCACCGGGCGGCTGCCGAAGCGGCGCACCACCGCGCCGCCGCACAGCGCCCCGCACAGGCCCAGCGTCAGGCTGCCCGCGCCGCTGACCACGCCCAGCTGTTCCAGCGAATAGCCCGCATCGATGAAGAACGGCCCGAACAGCCCCATCGCCGTCTTCTGCGCCAGCACGAAAAGCGCCGCCACGCCCAGGCCGCGGCGGATCTCGGGGCGGGCCCAAGCGGCGCGCAGGCTGGGCACATGGCTGCGCGTGGCGGGCACGGCGCCGCGGGCGAAGGCCCAGAACGGCAGGCAGAGGCCGAGGATCAGCGCGGCCATCGTCCAGACGGCGGGGGCCCATCCCAGCCGCCCGGCCAGCACCAGGAACAGCCCGCCGCCGATCGCCGCGCCCAGATAGGCGCCGCCGACCTGCGCGGCATTGCCCCAGCCCTGCCCGGCGCGCGACAGCGCCGCCACCGCATAGCCGTCGCAGGCGATATCGACCGTCGCCGCCGCCACCGCCGCCAGCATCAGCACCGCCAGCACCGGCAGGACCGGCACCGGCCCGATCGCGCCCGCGACGCACAGCGCGGCGGCAATGACCGCGGCGCCCGCCAGCACGATCGCGGCCGAGCGGTCGCGGCCGCGCGCCGGCAGGCGCAGCCGTTCCAGCGCGGGCGACCACAGGAATTTCAGCGCCCAGGGCAGCACCACCAGCGAGACCAGCCCGATCCGGTCCAGCGGCAGATCCTGCGCCCGCAGCACGCCCGGCAGGCCCGACCAGGTCAGCCCCGACAGGACGCTCTGGGCCACATAGACGCCGCCGATCGTGCCGACGATGCCGAAGGCCGTCCGCCCCGCCATCAGAAGCGGTAATTCAGGCTGGCCGTCGCCGTGCGGCCCTCATAGCGATAGCAGTAGCCCGCGCTGCAGGTCTGGCCGGTCTCGTCGAAGACGTTCTTGACATTCACCTGCAGGGCCACGCCCTCATAGCCCAGCCGCCCGAAATCATAGCTCAGCGTCAGGTCCGCGAAGACGTAGTCGTCATTGCGGAAGGTGTTCTCGTCATCGCCCCAGCTTTCGCCGATATAGCGCAGACCGCCGCCGAAGCCGAAGCCGCGCAGCGGTCCCTGCCGCGGTTCGTAGACGGCCCAGAGCGAGGCCGTGTGCTCGGGCGTGGCCGAAAGCTCGTTGCCCTTCGTCCCGGCGGCGCCCTTCTCGATCTCCATGTCGAGATAGGCGTAGGAGGCCATCATGCGCAGGCTGTCGGTCAGGTTGGCCTGGCCTTCCAGTTCCGCGCCGCGCGAGCGCAGGTCCAGCTGGCGCTGCTTGTTGATGCCGGTGGAGGTGTCGAAGACCACCCCGTCCGTCTGCTGGATGTCGAAGAGCGAGGCGGTGATCAGGCTCTCGGCGCCGGGCAGCTGGTACTTGACGCCGATCTCCTTCTGCAGGCCGATCGTCGGATCCGCGGCGCGGGTGTCATCGGAGGTCACGTCGTCATAGACCACGCCCACATTGGGCGAGAAGGAGCTGGAGATATTGGCGAAGGGGGTCAGCCCGTTCGCCATCTCGTAGGACAGCCCGATCCGCCCCGAGAAGGCTTCGTCATCGGTATCGGTCTCGCTTCGGTCGGCGGCGATGGAGGTCGTCTCCACCCAGTCGTAGCGGCCGCTGACGAACAGCGTCCAGGCCCCGGCCTCGATCTGGTCATGGGCATAGACGCCGATCTGGTCCATGTCCTGTCCGCCCGCATAGGGCAGATCGACCGCATCGGTCGCGGCGGCCGAGACATAGCCGGTGGTGGAAAAGGCGTCATAGCTCGACCTTGCATAATCCACCCCGGTGACCAGCACATGATCCGCCGCGCCGGTGGCAAAGCGGAACTCGGTCATCGTGTCGACGGTGAACAGCTCCGCCTCCTCGGTGTAATGCCCCCAGTAGCGCGCCAGGTCCGTGCCCGCCGCATAGTAGCCGCTGTATTCCAAGTCGGAATCGACATCCGAATAGCGCAGGTTCTGGCGGAAGGTGATGTCGGCGGTCAGCTCCTGCTCGTATTCATAGCCTATGCGGTACTGGGTCTGGTCGAAATCGTTGTAATCGGGATCGCCGTTATACAGATCCGACGCCTCGCCATAGGAGGGATTGTAGTAGCTGGCCGTGCCGCCGGTCGTGGACTCGGCGAATTCGGTCAGGATCGTGATACGCGCCGTCTCGGTCAGCTCGTAGCTCAGCGCCGGGGCGATCAGCGCCAGGTCGTCGGAATAGCCCTCGAGCGGCGTGTCCGCCTCGCGCAGCACCCCGGTCAGGCGATATTGCAGCCGCTCGTCGGGCGTCGCCGCCCCCGCGAAATCGAAGGCCAGCTCGGCCCGGTCATCGGTGCCGCCGGTGACGCGCAGCTCGCGGAAGGGCTCGGCCTTGGGCCGCTTGGAGACGACATTGACCAGCCCGCCGGGACCGCTGACCCCGTAAAGCGACGACGCCGGACCCTTGAGCACCGAAACCGCCTCGTAGGTATAGGGGACGTTGCGATACCAGGCCGAGGGCCCGTTGACCTGGCGCAGCCCGTCGCGGAACAGCCCCGTGTAATAGGCAGGGAAGCCGCGCAGGTAGATCGCGTCATACCGGGTGTCGAAGGCGAAATTGCCGACCGAGGCCCCGGCGCTGTAGCCCAGCGACTCCAGCAGCGTGCGCGGCTCCTGGTCCTCGATCTGCGCCTGGGTGATGATGCTGACCGATTGCGGGATGTTGACGGTGGGCGTGTCGGTCTTGGTCGCCTCGCGGCCCGATTGCGCAACATAGCCGTCCTGGATGACGGTCGTATCGCTTTCGGCGGTGATGCGAACCGCATCCAGAACCACCGGTTCCGCGCTCTGCGCCCAGAGCGGAGCAGCTGCCCCGGTGCCGAGCGAAACGCCGATTGCCAGCCAGGACGTCTTCATGATGCTGCCTCCTCTGAATCGCCGCAGGTCTGGCAAAGGCCGTCCGGAATATCAAACTGAAACAGTCGGAAATCGACCGGGCCGCGGCTCTGTTGCACGAAAGCCACCCCTTGCGGCCGGGGAAAGCCGGTCGTGCCGGTCAGCCCGCGCCAGGACCTCCGCCCTGTTCCTGCTGCATGGTCCGGATGCCCCTTGCCAGCAGCGCGATTCCCTCCCCGATGCGGTCCGCCTCGATCGAGGAATAGGCCAGCCGGTAATAGCGTGCCGGATCCGCCCCCGCCGCGAAGAAGGCCCCGCCGGGTTCGATCAGCACGCTGTCGCGGCGCAGGCGCACCGCCAGGTCGGTGCTGTCCACCCCCTCCGGTGCCCGCAGCCAGAAGGAGGAGCCCCCGGCATTCTGCTGATCCGCCGCGATCAGCCCATGCGCCGCCAGCGCCTGTTCCATGATCCGCCGCCTCTTGCGGTAGACGCGGATCATCCGCGCGATCTGCGCATCGAAATGGCCCAGCGACAGGAAATAGGCGGTGGTGCGCTGCACGTGGCTGGGCGGGTGGCGCACCACCAGCGTGCGCAGCGCCCGCGCCTCGCGGATCATCGGCTCGGGCGCCACCATGTATCCCAGGCGCAGCCCCGGGAAGATCGACTTGGAGAAGGAGCCCAGGTAGATGACGCTGCCGCTGCGGTCGAGGGATTTCAGCGACGGCGAGGGCGCGGTGAACAGCGCCATCTCGAACTCGTAGTCATCCTCCACCACCACGAACCCGTCCCGGGCCGCCCTTTCAAGCAGGGCCTGGCGGCGATGCAGCGGCATCGTGGCATTTGTGGGCGCATGGTGGCTGGGCGTGACGAAGACGACATCGGCATCGCCCGGGATCGCCTCGGGGGACAGGCCCAGCCGGTCGACATCGACCATGTGGGTCTTGCAGCGGTTCTGCGCGAGGATCTGGCGCAGCCCCGGATAGCAGGGATTCTCCATCACCGCCTTGCGCCGCTGGGTCAGCAGGATCTGCGCGGTCATCCACAGCGCGTGCTGCCCGCCCATGGTGACGAGGATCTCCGAGGGCCTGGCCACGATGCCCCGCCGCGGCAGGATGTGGCGGAGGATGAATTCCACCAGCATCGGGTCGTCTCGTTCGTAATGGTCGGAGGCCAGCGTGTCGAAATCCCGCCGCCCCACCGCCCGCAGCGCGCAGGCCCGCCAGTTGCGGTGATCGAAAAGCCGCCCGTCCGACTGTCCGTAGATGAAGGGATACCGGTAGTCGCGCCAGTTGCCCGGGCGCAGGATCGGCGGATCCGCATCCGAGAAGCGATGCCCGATCAGCCGCGACCAATCCGCCTGCGCCGCCGACGGGACAGGCGGGGCGGGATAGCTGTGCGCGGCGGGCGCGGTCTCGGCCACGAAGAATCCCGACCGGCTGCGCGCGACAAGATATTCGTTCGCGACCAGTTCGTTATAGGCCGAAGTTACAGTGATCCTCGCGACGCCCAGATGCTCTGCAAGGCGACGCGAGGACGGCATCTTCTCGCCCGGCAGGCAGCGCCCGCCGACGATGGCCTCCGCCACCATCTGCTGGATCTGCTGCTGCAGGCTCAGTTCCCGCCCCGGGGGCAGGAAGAACGTCTCGGCCGGAATCGCCATCGGGTCTCCTTCGCCGTTCGGTCGGGTCGGGTCGGGTCGGATCGGGTCGGGAAAGATCATCCCGCGCCCGGCACCGCGCCGCAACCCGCCCGCGGCCGCTCAGCCGAAGACCCGGCCAAGCGCCGCGCCGAGCGCCGCGGTGATGGCATCGATATCGGCCGGGGTGGCGACCAGCGCGGGCGCAAGGCACAGCGTGTTGTTCATCCCCGGCAGCGCCCGGCTGGTGGACCCGATGATCACCCCCTGCGCCAGGCAATCGGCGATCACCGCCTGCACCTGCGCCTCGGGCACGGGCGCCTTGCTGCGGCGGCAGGAGACCAGTTCCGCGCCCCAGAACAGCCCCTTGCCGCGCACGTCGCCGATCGCCCGGTGCCGCTCTGCGAGGTCCCGCAGCCCCGCCTCCAGCCGGTCGCCCATCCGGCAGGCATTGGCCAGCAGGTCCTCCTCCTCGATGATGCGCAGGTTCTCCAGCGCGGCGGCGGGGCCGGCCGTGCACCCGGCATAGGTGGAGATGTCGCGGAACGCGCTCAGCGGATCGCCGGGCGCGCCGTCGAACATCTCGTAGACCCGCCGGCTGGTCGCGAGGCAGGCGATGGCGGCATAGCCCGAGGCCACGCCCTTGGCCATGGTCACGAAATCCGGCTTGATCCCGTAATGCTGGTAGCCGAACCACTTGCCGGTGCGCCCGCCGCCGCAGACCACCTCGTCCAGGTGCAGCAGGATGTCGTATTTCGCGCAGATCTCCTGCACGCGCGGCCAGTATCCCTCCGGCGCCGGGATCACCCCGCCCCCCGCCGTCATCGTCTCGAGACACAGGGCCCCCACCGTGTCCGGTCCCTCGCGCAGGATCACCGCCTCGATCGCATCGGCCGCGCGCAGCCCGTATTCCGCGCCCTCCCATTGCGCGCGGTATTCGCAGCAATGGGGCACTTCCACGAAGCCCGGCACGAAGGGCCCGTACTGGGCCGCCCGCTCGGGCTGGCCGCTGGCCGAGACCGCCGCGAGGGACGATCCGTGATAGTCGCGCTGGCGGAACAGGATCTTGTGCTTGCGGCCGCCGTGATGCCTGTGGGCGATCTGGCGGACCATCTTGAAGGCCTTCTCGTTCACCTCCGTGCCGGAATTCCCGTAATAGACCCGCGCCATCCCGGGCATGCGCGCGATCAGCTGCGCGGCGAAGCGCGCGCCCGGAATCGACCCGGCCGTGTTTGCATAGAAATTAAGCTCGGCCAGCTGGTCCCGCACCGCGTCGGCGATCGACCGGCGCCCGTATCCGACATTGACCGTCCAGACCCCGCCCGAAACCGCGTCGAGATGTTCGCGGCCCTCGGCATTCCACAGCCGCAGTCCCCGTCCCCGCACCATCAGGTCGGGGCCGTGCGTTTCCGTGAACTTATGCTCGACCAGGTGGTGCCAGACATGGGCACGGTCGGCGGCGATGACCGGGGCGAGCGGATCGGGGGGCGGAAGCTGATTCATGGCGGGCTCCTTGGCGGCAGGCGCGGAAGGGATGCGGCGGCGGAGGGGAAAACAGGCATCCCGACCGACCCGGCGCTGAAAATGTGCTCAAAGAGGAAGCACCGATAGGGCCAGTTATCCTCAAATACTGGATCCAGCGGCCCCGGGCGGTTGTCAGTCCGAAAGCGCCGAACCTAGCGTTTCCCCAGACGCAACCGGCAAGGGCCGCCAAGAGCCCCCGGACAGGAACGAGACCAGTCCAACACGGAGACCCCGATGACCCGCTCCCTTTCCCTCCTTCTGGCCGGAACCGCCGCTGCCGCGCTTTCCGGCGCAGCCGCCGCCGCGCAGGACCAGCTGACCGTCGGCTATTTCCTCGAATGGCCGATGCCCTTCCTCGCGGCCAAGGCAGACGGCACCTATGACGAGGCGCTCGGCATGCCGGTGAACTGGGTCGCCTTCGAGACCGGCACCGCGATGTCGGCGGCCATGGCCTCGGGCGATGTGCAGATCTCGGTCTCCCAGGGGGTGCCGCCCTTCGTCGTGGCCGCCTCCGCCGGACAGCCGCTGGTCGCGCTGGATGTCGCGGTAAGCTATTCGGACAATGACAACTGCGTCGTCGCCACCGCGCGCGAGATCGACAAGGACTCCGCCTCGGAACTGGAGGGCGCGACCGTCGCCGTGCCGATGGGCACCGCCGCGCATTACGGGTTCCTGCGCCAGATGGACCATTTCGGCGTGCCGCTGGACAGCCTGGAGATCGTCGACATGGCCCCGACCGACGGCGCCGCCGCGCTGGCCCAGGGCGCGGTCGACATGGCCTGCGGCTATGGCGGCGGGCTGACCCGGATGAAGGAGCACGGCAATGTCCTGCTGACCGGCCAGGAGAAGGAGGATCTGGGCATCCTCGTCTTCGACGTCACCTCGGCCCCGCAGGCTTTCGTCGCCGAGAATCCCGACCTGGTCGCCGCCTTCCTGGGCGTGACGGCCGAGGCCAATGCCGCCTGGAACGCGGGCGAAGGCAAGGACGAGATGCTGCAGAAGATCGCCGCCGAATCCGGCATGTCCCCCGAGGCCACGGCCGAGGCCATCGCCACGATGCAGTTCCCCCCGATCGAGGCGCAGCTCTCGCCGAAATGGATGGGCGGCGCGGCCCAGACCTTCATGAAGGGCGTGGCCGATGTCTTCGTCGCCGCAGGCAGCATCGACAGCGCGCTGGACAGCTACGAGGCCGCGGTCGATACCGGCCCGCTGGCCGCGGCCGCCGACTGACCCGATCCCAGACCGCGGCGCCCGGCGGGCGCCGCCCGAGCCGGCCGTGCCGGGAAAGGAGCCGCCGGATGGACGGGCTTCGCATAGAAAACGTGTCGATGCGCTTCGACCTGCCCGACGGCACCCATGTCCAGGCGCTGCAGGACGTGTCGCTGGACCTGGGCAAGGGCGAATTGCTGTCCGTGCTGGGGCCTTCGGGCTGCGGGAAATCCACGCTGCTCAACATCCTGGCGGGGTTCCTCGCGCCGAGCTCCGGGCAGGTCACGCTCAATGGCCGCAGGATCGAGGGCCCCGGCGCCGAGCGCGGCATGGTCTTCCAGAAGGGCGCGCTGTTCGAATGGATGAATGTCCGGCGCAATGTCGAATTCGGGCCGCGGATGAAGAACCTCTCCGAACCCGAGCGCAACACCATCGTCGAGAACCTGCTGAACACCGTGGGGCTGCGCGATTTCAAGCAGAAGGCCGTCTATGAACTGTCCGGCGGAATGCAGCAGCGCGTCGCGCTGGCGCGCTGCCTGGCCAATGACCCCGACGTGATCCTGATGGACGAGCCGCTGGGCGCGCTGGATGCGCTGACCCGCGAGAAGATGCAGGGGCTGATCCTGAAACTGTGGAAGGAGACCGGCAAGACCGTGATCCTCATCACCCATTCCGTGGAGGAGGCGCTGCTTCTGGGCGAGAGGCTCCTGGTGATGGCGCCGCGGCCGGGGCGCATCCACCGCGAATACCGGCTGCCCTTCGCCGAACGCGCCGTCGGGGCCGATCTGCGCGCGGTCAAGAAAAGCGACGGTTTCGCCGAGACCCGCGACGAGATCCTGTCGATGATCTGGGAGATGGAGGAGGAGATCATGGGCGGGGCGGAGGCGGGCGCATGACCGGCTGGCTGATCCTGGCGGCCTATGCGGGCCTGTTCCTCGCCGCGCGGCTGATCGTGCGCCTGCTGCGGCGGATGCTGCGCCCGGCGCATGATTTCGCCTCGCTCAAGACCGTGACCTTCGGCGACGAGGCGGCGGTGCGCCCCGACCGCGCGGCCTCGGTCATTTCGGTGCTGGTGATCTTCCTGATCTGGGGGGCCTTCACCGGATCGCGCCTGGTGCCGCTGCATGTGCCGGGGCCCTTCCTGGGCGAGACCGGGTTTGCCTATACCGCCGAGGATGCGGCGGGCGCGCAGGCGCAGGCGCGCGTCACCGTCCTGGTCCATCCCTCGGGCGACACCCCCGAGGCGCCCGCGCCCGGTGTCGCGGCGGGTTTCGCGCAGGACGATGCCGCCACTGTCGCCGCCTGGCGCTCGGTGCTGATCCAGCCCCAGCGCAATGACGGCGAGGGCGCGCGCGTCATCGCCGTGGAGGGCCGGCCCATCGCCCCCGGCGAGACGCTGCGCGTGCCCGACGGAACCGTCACCATGTCGGCCAAGGGCTCGCTGAACTTCACCCCCGACAAGGGCCTGCAGATGGAGCCGATCTGGCTGCCCTCGCCCGAGGCGGTGGCCGGGCGGTTCATGGATATCGCGGCGAACGGGTTCCAGAATACCGCGCTCAGCGCCCATCTGGGCTGGTCGCTGTGGCGGGTGATCGCGGGGTTCCTGCTGGGATCGCTGGTCGGCATCCCGCTGGGCTATGCGATGGGGCTGTCGGGATGGGTGCGCGGCTGGTTCGACCCGATCGTCGAATTCATGCGCCCGGTGCCGCCGCTGGCCCTGATCCCGCTGGTCATCATCTGGTTCGGCATCTGGGAAACCGGCAAGATCGTGCTGCTGTTCCTGGCGGCGCTTTGGGTGATGACCATCGCGGCACGGGCCGGGGTGTCGGGCGTCAGCCTGTCCAAGGTCCATGCCGCCTATTCGCTGGGCGCCGGCCGGCGGCAGGTCCTGATGCATGTCATCATGCCCAATTCCCTGCCCGAGATCTTCACCGGCGCGCGGGTCGCCATGGGCGTCTGCTGGGGGACCGTCGTCGCCGCCGAACTGGTCGCGGCGCAGAAGGGCGCGGGGATGATGATCATCGCCGCCTCCAAGTTCCAGCAGACCGACACGGTCATCATGGGGATCGTGCTGATCGGGCTGATCGGCTTCGGCATCGATATCCTGATGCGCCTGGCCGAACGCACGCTCGTGCCGTGGAAGGGGCGGGGCTGAGCCCTCCCGGCAGGGGCGGCGCGCGCCGGGTCTCGCCGCCCCTGCCGGTTCAGCCGATATCGAAGACCACCCCCTGCGCCAGCGGCAGCTCGCGCGAGTAGTTCACGGTGTTGGTCGCGCGGCGCATATAGGCCCGCCAGGCATCCGAGCCGCTTTCGCGCCCGCCGCCGGTCTCCTTCTCGCCGCCGAAGGCGCCGCCGATCTCGGCGCCGGACGTGCCGATATTGACATTGGCGATGCCGCAATCCGATCCGCGCGCCGAGAGGAAGGTCTCCATCTCGCGCAGGTCGGTGGTGAAGATCGCCGAGCTGAGCCCGCCGCCCACCGCGTTGTGCATCTCGATCGCCTCGTCCAGATCGGTGTATCGCATCACGTAGAGGATCGGCGCGAAGGTCTCGCGCAGCACCGGCCCGTCATGGACGGGCATCTCGACCAGCGCGGGGCGGACATAGACGGATGTCTCCGGCCCGACCGCCACGCGTCCACCTTCATGGACGATGCCGCCCAGGGCGGAGGCTTCCTCCAGCGCAGCGGCCATTGCGTCCAGCGCCGCCCGGTCGATCAGCGGCCCGACCAGCGCGGCGGTCTCCAGCGGGTTGCCGACCGTCACGGAGGAATAGGCCGTCTTCAGCGCGGGCACGATCCGGTCATAGACGCTGTCATGCACGAAAAGCCGCCGCATGGTCGTGCAGCGCTGGCCTGCCGTGCCCATCGCGCCGAAGGCGATGGCGCGCAGGGCCATGTCCATGTCGGCCGAGGGACAGACGATGCCCGCATTGTTGCCGCCCAGTTCCAGGATGCAGCGGCCGAACCGCGCCGCCACCTTCGGGCCGACGATCCGGCCCATCCGGGTCGATCCGGTGGCGGAGATCAGCGCGACCTTGTCGCTGTCGACCAGCGCCTCGCCCGTCTCCGGCCCCCCGACCAGCACCTGGCTCAGCCCCTCCGGCGCCTCCGCGCCGAAACGCGCGACGGCGCGCTCCAGCACCGCCTGGCAGGCCAGCGCGGTCAGCGGCGTCTTCTCCGAGGGTTTCCAGATCACCGGATCGCCGCAGACCAGCGCCAGCGCCGCGTTCCAGCACCAGGGCGCGCAGGGGAAGTTGAAGGCGGTGATGATCCCCACCACGCCCAGCGGGTGCCAGGTCTCCATCATGCGGTGGCCGGGGCGTTCGGTGGCGATGGTCAGCCCGTAAAGCTGCCGCGACAGGCCGACGGCGAAATCGCAGATATCGATCATCTCCTGGACCTCGCCCAGCCCTTCCGAGGGGGATTTCCCCGCCTCGATCGACACCATGCGGCCGAGATCGGCCTTGGCGCGGCGCAGCTCCTCGCCGAAGAGCCGCACCAGCTCGCCCCGCCGCGGGGCCGGCACCATGCGCCAGGCCCGGAAGGCCGCCTGCGCCCGGTCCACCATGGCCGCGGCCGCGGCGGCATCCTGCACGGCAAGCCTGGCGACGGGCTGGCCGGTCAGCGGGGAAACCACCTCCAGCCCGCCTTCCGCCCCCGGCGCGATGGTCGCGCCGCAGGCTGCCATGGTCTCGCTCGTGATCTGCCTCAGATCGGGTGTCGTCATGTCCGCTCGTCCTGCTGGTCTGTCCGGCGGCCCGGAAGGAGGCCGCGCCCTGCCGCGAGCCTAGACCCGCCGGGGGGCCCGCGGCCAGCCCGGAATGCCTGCGCCGCGCCGCCCCGCCCCCTGGCCCCGCCGCCGGGCAGGCA
>NZ_JACVXA010000065.1 GCF_014903745.1 Mangrovicoccus algicola
TTCCCGTGAGGGGTGAAAACGGATCTATCAGGCATCTCGGAGCCTCCTGTCATGGTTTCGGACCCCAGCCCCGCGCCACGCCGGGCGGGCACGGGTCATGGTCCGGCATCGTCCGGGTCAGGATGACTTATAAGATCAATGCCGTCAACATGTATGATAGGATGGCGCGCGATCAGGCCCCGGCGCCGCGCAGGAAGGCGCGGTAGCGCCCCAGGCTGTTCTCCAGGTGGATCTGCATTCCCTGCTCTGCCGCGGCAGGATCGCCCTCGACAATGGCATCGAGGATCCGTTCATGTTCTTCCACCAGATGCGGGTTCGGTGCCTTCAGCACCGGGTCGGCCGCCGAGCTGCCCAGCACGGTGCGCGGCACGATCCCCTGGCGGATCACCGACAGGAATTCAGCGAAGCGCTGATTCTGCGTCGATTCGGCGATGAGATAGTGGAATTCGAAATCCGCCTCGCGCGTCGGCTCCCCGCGCGCCACCCGCCCGACCAGCAAGCGATGGCCTTCGATCAGCTTCTCCAGCTGCAGCGCCGAACGCCGCGCCGCGGCCAGCCCGGCAGAGCGGATCTCGACCGCGCTGCGCAGCTCCAGAAGCTCGATCGCGCTGGAGATCCTGTCGATATCGAGATCGGCGAAGGGGATGCGGCCCTGTTCGGGGCGATCGAGCACGAAAACCCCTGATCCCTTGCGGGCCTCCACCAGCCCCTCGGCGCGCAGCACGGCAATGGCCTCGCGCACGACGGTGCGGCTGACCGAATAGGTCGCGGTCAGCGCCGCCTCGCTGGGCAGCCGGGCACCGGCGACGCATTCTCCGGTGGATATCCTGTCCTTCAGATCGGTGATGATCCGCGAGACGAGCGGGGAAATCTGCCTTGTGGACATCGACCTGTTCCTTGTTCTGGCTCAACCTGTCTGAAAACCTGCCGGTTTCCTCGTATAGCCCGGTTCCCGCGGCCGATCCACAGTGTTGGAATCGATCGCGCAGGGCCTGTGCCTGCATAACCTGTATGATAGATATTGACAGAAATAGACAGGGCAGCTAGCCAGTCTGGCAAGACAAGACCACAGCCGGGACAAAGCGGAGGAGCGACGGTGATCATCAATGACGTGCAGGTGCGGGTGTTCAACCACACGACACGGCGGCATTCGGATACGGCCGGCCATGCCCATCCCGGCCCGCCCCACCAGGTCCAGCAGGCGATCCTGACAATCCGCACCGAGGACGGACATGAAGGCCATTCCTTCACCGCCCCCGAGATCGTGCGCCCCCATGTCATCGAGAAATTCGTCAGGAAGGTGCTGATCGGGCAGGATCACCGCGACCGCGAAAGGCTGTGGCACGACCTTGCCCACTGGCAGCGCGGATCGGCGGCGCAGCTGACCGACCGGACGCTGGCCGTGGTCGATTGCGCCCTGTGGGACCTGGCCGGACGGACGCTGAACCAGCCCGTGCACAAGCTGATCGGCGCCTATCGCGACAAGGTGCTGGCCTATGGCTCGATCATGTGCGGCGACGAGATCGAGGGCGGGCTGGCCACGCCCGAGGATTACGGCCGCTTCGCCGAGACGCTGGTCGCCCGCGGCTACAAGGGGATCAAGCTGCACACCTGGATGCCCCCGGTCAGCTGGGCGCCGGACGTGAAGATGGACCTCAAGGCCTGCGCCGCCGTGCGCGAGGCGGTGGGCCCCGGCATCCGCCTGATGATCGATGCCTTCCACTGGTATTCGCGCACCGACGCGCTGGCGCTCGGCCGCGGATTGGAGAAGCTGGACTTCGACTGGATCGAGGAGCCGATGGATGAACAGTCCATGTCCTCCTACAAGTGGATGTCCGACCAGCTGGACATCCCGGTGATCGGCCCGGAAAGCGCGGCGGGCAAACACTGGGGCCGCGCCGAATGGGTCGCCTCGGGCGCCTGCGACATCCTGCGCACCGGGGTCAACGATGTCGGCGGCATCACCCCGGCGATCAAGACCATGCGCCTGGCCGAAAGCTTCGGCATGGAATGCGAGGTCCATGGCAACACGGCGATGAACCTGCATGTCGTGGCGGCCTCGAAGAACTGCCGCTGGTACGAACGCGGGCTGCTGCACCCGTTCCTGGAATATGATGACGGCTTCGACTACCTGCACCAGCTGTCCGATCCTATGGATGCGGAAGGCTTCGTCCATGTCCCCGACCGGCCCGGCCTGGGCGAGGATATCGACTTCGACCATATCGAGAACAACCGCGTGCGTTGAGGAGCGCGCGCCCAACCCGAGGGGGAGGACGGAATGAAACATTTCATGGCATCGGTGGCGCTGGCGGCACTTGTGGCGGGATCGGCCGCGGCCGAGACGCCCAAGGATCAGCTGATCGTCGCGTTCAACATGAACAACGTGCTGACGATGGACCCCGCCGCGATCACCGGCGGCGAGGCGGTGCAGATCCTCAACAACGTCTATGACGCATTGCTGCAATTCGACGAGGAAGGCCGCACGCTTCAGCCGCGGCTGGCCGAAAGCTGGGAGATCGCGCCCGACAACATGTCGGTGACGTTCCACCTGCGCCCGGACATGACCTTCGCCTCGGGCAACCCGCTGACGGCCCAGGACGTGGTCTGGAGCTTCAAGCGCACGCTGTCGCTGAACCTCGCCCAGGCTTCGGGGCTGAAAAGCCGCGGCTATTCCGACGAGACCGCCGACCAGATGTTCGTGGCCGAGGACGATCTGACCTTCGTGCTGAACCTGCCCGAACCGGGCGATCCCAAGATGATCCTGATGTACATCACCCAGGCGGGGATCGGCTCCGTGCTGGATTCCAAGCTGGTGATGGAGCATGAGGAAGACGGCGACATGGGCCAGGCATGGCTGCTGAACAACTCGGCCGGCTCGGGCGCCTTCACGTTGCAGCAATGGCGGTCCAACGAATACGTCCTGATGACCCGGAATGACGAATTCTGGGGCGAGGAACCGGCGATGCGGCGGGTGCTGATGCGCCACCTGCCCGAAAGCCAGTCGCAGCGGCTCGGCCTGGAACAGGGCGATCTGGATGTCGGGCTGTCGTTGGCGGCCTCGGATCTCAAGGCGCTCGAGGCCGATGACGACATCACCGTCGAGACCGAGACCAGCGCCGGGTTCTACTATCTGGCAGCCTCTGCCGCGGACGAGAAATACGCCAAGCCCGAAGTGCGCGAGGCGCTGCGCTATCTCATCGACTACAAGGGGATCAATGCCGCGATCATGCCCTATTTCGGGGTGGAGCGGCAGCGGCTGATCAACTCCAAGGCCTTCGGCGCCCTGCCCGATCCGGGCTATGCGCTGGATGTCGAGAAGGCGAAGGCGCTGCTGGCCGAGGCGGGCTATCCCGACGGGTTCGACACCTCCATCCGGGTGATCAACACGCAGGAATTCCTCGACAGCGCCACCGCCATCCAGGGCACGCTGGCCCAGGCGGGGATCCGCGCCGAGATCATCACCGGCGACGGCAACCAGATCTACGGGGCGATGCGCAACCGCGACTTCGAACTGCTGGTCGGGCGCGGCGGCGGCGGTCAGCAGCCCCATCCCGACAGCAACCTGCGCGCGCTGGTCTACAACCCCGACAACTCGCAGGAGGCGGGGCTGACCAACTACCAGGGCTGGCGCACCAGCTTCTACGATGCCGAGCTGAACCAGATGATCGAGGCGGCGCTGATCGAGCCGGATGCCGACAAGCAGACCGGGATGTATGAAAGCATCCAGACCCGGCTGGAGGAAGTGGTCCCCGCGATCCAGCCCTTCTCGGAACGCGTCGTCACCGCCGCCTTCCAGTCGGATGTCCACGGGCTGATGATCGATCCCTGGATCACCCGTTTCGAGGGCGTCACCAAGGGCGAGTGACCCCCTGATCCGTTTCCTCCCCGATGGCGCGGTCCCCTTGCGGGGGCCGCGTCTTTTGCTTGCGGCAGGCGGCCCCCCACCCATCAGGCGCAGGCCGAGGGCTTCCGCGGAAATGCCCGGCGGCCCCGTCGGGATCCCGCGCGGCAGCAGCATCGGCCCCGCCCGATCCCGCAGCAGACAGGCCGGTCCAGCCAGGCCACATTCGTCGGGATCCCCGGCCCGCGGAACCTCCGCAGCACCGGGCCGCGCCGCCGGGGCAAGATCGGATTGCCGCCAGGGGGAATGAAGCCGCCGCGCGGCGCGCGGGACCCGGGCGGATGCGCAACGGAAAACGCCGCGCAGGGGGCTGCGCGGCGCAAGGGCGGTTCCGGCGGGCGGGGCCGCGTCACATGGCGTTCTCATAGGCGATGGAGGCGTCGATCAGCTGCCGCGCATAGGGATGCGTCGCGGCATTTGGCAGGATGGCGCTGCGCGGCAGGATCTCGGTGATCTCGCCATGCTGCATCACCGCGAACCGGTCGCACATGTAATCCACCACCGCCAGGTCATGGCTGACCATCAGGCAGGTGAAGCCCTTCTCGGCCCGCAGCCGCTGCAGCAGGTTCAGGATCTCGGCCTGCACCGACACGTCCAGCGCCGAGGTCGGTTCGTCCAGCAGCAGGATCGACGGCTCCAGGATCAGCGCGCGGGCGATGGCCACGCGCTGGCGCTGCCCGCCGGAAAGCTGGTGCGGATAGCGGTCGAGGAAGCTGACCGGCAGGCCGACGTCGGTCATCACCTGTTCCAGCCGGGCATCGACATCGCCCAGCCTGTGGATGCGGACGGGTTCGGACAGGGCCGCGCGCACCGACTGGCGCGGATGCAGCGATCCGTAGGGGTCCTGGAACACCATCTGCAGGCTGCGGCAGCGTTCCATCAGCGACATGTCGCGCACCGCGCGCCCGCCGATGGCGATGCGGCCCTCCCATCCCGACAGGAGCATGGAGACGCAGAGCAGGATCGTGGACTTGCCCGAGCCGCTCTCGCCCACCAGCCCGAAACATTCCCCGGGCGCGACCTCGAAGGAGACATCGGGCAGCACCGTCACCGCGCCGAAGCGCATCGACAGGTTCTCGATTGCAAGCGGGGTGGTCATGCCGTGCCCTCCATCGGCCGTGTCCATTCCGGGCGCCGTTCCAGCACCGGCAGCGGGTCGCGCGATCCGCCGATGCGCGGCTGCGCGGCCAGCAGGCCGCGGGTATAGGGATGGCGCGCATTGTCCAGCTCGGCGGCGTCCAGCGTTTCCACCACGCGCCCGGCATACATGATCAGGACGCGGTCGCAGAAATTGCGCACCAGGTTCAGGTCGTGGCTGATCATGATCAGCCCGATGCCCTTCTCGCGCACCAGCCCGTCGAGGATCTTCAGCACCTCCAGCCGGACGGTCACGTCCAGCGCCGAGGTCGGCTCGTCGGCGATCACCAGTTCGGGCCCCGCCAGCAGCATCATGGCGATCATGATGCGCTGGCCCATCCCGCCCGAGACCTGGTGGGGATAGCGGTCATAGACCAGCTGCGGATCGCGGATCTGCACCGCCTCCAGCATCGCCAGCGCCCGGTCCTTCGCCGCGCGTTTCGACATCCGCTCATGCGCCAGGCAGGCTTCGGCGATCTGCTCGCCGCAGCGGCGGATCGGGTTCAGCGAGAATTTCGGGTCCTGCAGGATCATCGACATGCGGTTGCCGCGCAGCGCCCGCATCTGGCGTTCCGAGGCCGTCAGCAGGTCGGTCCGGCCGAACTGCATCCGCGCGGCCCCGATCTCGGCGGTCGGCAGCAGCCGCATCAGCGCGCGGCCCACCGTCGATTTTCCGGACCCGCTTTCGCCGACGATGCCCAGCCTTTCGCGGCCCAGGGTGAAACTGGCCCCCTGCACCGCGGGCTGGGGCGCGCCGCGATAGCGGATCGTGAGGTCCTCGACCTCGAGGATCGGCGTCGTCATGCTCATCTCCGGTTCATCTGCTTGGGATCCAGCGCGTCGCGCAGCCCGTCGCCCAGAAGGTTGAAGGCCAGGCTGACCAGAAGGATGGCGATGCCGGGGAAGGTCACCAGCCACCAGCTGTCGATCATGTAGCGCCGCCCGGTGGCGATCATCGCGCCCCATTCGGGCATCGGCGGCTGCGCGCCCAGGCCGAGAAAGCCGAGGCCGGCCGCGGTCAGGATCACCGTCGCCATGTTCAGCGTCAGGCGGATCACCACCGAGGGCAGGCACATCGGCACGATGGATTTCCAGATGATCCGCGCGGGCGACGCCCCCTGCAGCCGCGCCGCCGAGATGTAGTCGGCCTTGCGGAAGGTCAGCGTCTCGGCCCGCGCCAGCCGCGCGATCGGCGGCCAGGCGGTCAGCGAGATGGCGATGATCGCGTTGTTCAGGCTCGGCCCCAGCGCGGCGACGAAGGCCAGCGACAGGATCAGCGAAGGGAAGGACAGGAAGATGTCCGTCACCCGCATCAGCACCGTGTCCACGCGCCCGCCGAAATACCCCGCGACCGTGCCCACGGCCATGCCGATCGGGCCGACCACGATGGTCACCAGGAAGATGATCCGCAGCGTGATCGCCGCCCCGAAAAGCAGGCGCGAGAGGATGTCGCGGCCCAGCTCGTCGGTGCCGAACCAATGCGCCGCCGAGGGCGCCTGAAGCGTCGCCTGCAGGTCCTGCGCATAGGGATCGTAGGGGGCCAGCACCGGGCCGAGCAGCGCCATGGCGATCAGCAGGCCCAGCACGATCAGCCCGAAGGCCGAGGTCGGGCTGCGCCACAGGAAGCCCAGGATATTGGCCAGCGGGACCAGCGCCCGCGGCAGGCGCGGCCGGGCGGGGGCGTGGCCGGTTTCGGTCGGGATCATGGTCATCGTGTCCTCGGGTCGAATACGCGGTAGAGCAGGTCGGAGATCAGGTTGAGCGCGATGAAGATGACGCCGACCAGCAGCACGCAGGTCATCAGCGCATTCATGTCGCCCATGCGCAGCACCGAGGTCAGGTACTGCCCGAAGCCGGGCCAGGCGAAGACCGTCTCGATCAGCACGGCGCCTTCGAGCAGCGCGCCATAGGCCAGCGCCACGATGGTGACCAGCTGCACGCGGATATTGCCGAAGGCATGGCCCCAGATCGTGCGCCGTTCCGACAGGCCCTTGACCCGCGCGGTGGTGACGTATTCCTGGCCGATCTGGTCCAGCATGAAGCTGCGCGTCATCCGGCAGATATAGGCCGAGGAGGAATAGCCCAGAAGCGAGGCGGGCAGGATCAGGTGGTTGACCGCGCTGCGGAACACGTCCCATTCCCCGGCCAGCGCGCTGTCAATCAGGAGGAACCCGGTCACGTCCGGCACCAGCCCGATATAGAACTGGTCCATCCGCCCGGCACCGCCGACCCAGCCGAGCGCGGCATAGAAGACCAGCAGCCCGATCATCCCGGTCCAGAAGATCGGCATCGAATGGCCGGTCAGGCTGAAGACGCGGATCGCGTGATCCTGCCAGCGGTCCTTCTTGACGGCCGCGATCACCCCCAGCGGAATGCCCAGACCGGCGCCGATGACGATGGCGAAGGTGGCCAGCTCGATCGTCGCGGGCAGGACATGCAGGATGTCCTGCAGGACCGGCTGCCCGGTGCGCAGCGAGGTGCCGAAATCCAGGCTCGCGACATCGCGCAGATACATCAGGAACTGCTGCCACAGCGGCCGGTCGAGGCCCAGCTGCTGATAGACATGCTCATAGACTTCCCGCGTCGCCTCCTCGCCCACGATCGCCCGGACCGGATCGACGGGCATCAGCCGGCCGATCACGAAGGTCAGGACGAGCAGACCAAGCAGCGTCACGAGAATCGTCCCCGCCTGGCGAAGCAGGGGCGACAGCCATCCGGGATTGCGCAACACGCATCTCCTCCCTTCGATTGTGCAGGGCGCCCCCCTCCGGCGCGCCCCCTCAAGTTGTATGATAGGTACCATACAGAAAGTAACAACAGACGCAAGGTCATTTCCGAATTGTCGGACCGAAGCGCCCGCATGCGGCGCGACATGCCATGCTGCGTTCGCGAAACGGAATTGCCCGGCCCGAGGATTTCATCGCCGGGCGAACGGTTATCCGCGACAGGGGCAACGCGGCGTGATCTGCTGGCCCCATGCCCGGCCGGGACGGAGAGGAGCCGTTCCGCCGGGGCGCGAAACCGGAGGACCATTCATGACCCCACGCAACTTCCTTGCCGCTGCCGTGCTGGCCGCGCTTCCCCTTTCGGCCGCTTCCGCCGCCGACTACCCCGAACGGCCGGTGCAGATGATCGTGCCGTGGGGCGCCGGCGGCGGCACAGATGCGGTCGCGCGAATCATGGCATCGGTGATGCAGGAAGACTTGGGCGTGCCGGTGAATGTCGTGAACCGCACCGGCGGCTCGGGCGTGGTCGGTCATGCCGCCATCGCCAATGCCAAGCCCGACGGCTATACGCTGGGCCTGGCCACGGTGGAAATCGCCATGCTGCACTGGCAGGGGCTGACCGACCTGACCTACCAGGATTACGACATCCTCGCGCTGGTCAACCAGGACCCGGCCGGGCTGATGGTGGCCGAGGATTCGCCCTTCGACAGCGCGCAGGCGCTGCTTGACGCGGTCAAGGCGGATCCGGCGGGCACCTACAAGGCCTCGGGCACCGCGCAGGGCGGCATCTGGCACATCGCGCTGGCGGGATGGATGCTGGCCGAGGGGCTGGAACCGACGCAGATCACCTGGGTGCCCAGCCAGGGGTCCGCCTCGGGGATCACCGACATGGTCGCAGGCGGCGTCGACATGGTCCCCTCCTCGCTGGCCGAGGGCACGGCGATGCTCGATGCCGGGCGGATCCGCGCGCTGGCAAGCATGTCCGCCGAGCGCCAGGACGCCTTCCCCGACGTGCCGACCCTGAAGGAGGCCGTGGACAGCGACTGGACGATGTCGGTCTGGCGCGGGATCTTCGCCCCCAAGGGCCTGCCCGAGGACGTCAAGGCGCGCCTGACCGAGGCCGTGAAGGCCGCCTATGACAGCCCCGAATACCAGGAGTTCATGACCGGCCGCGGGCTGGGCACGATCTGGGTGCCGGGCGCCGAGGCGGATGCGTTCATCGCCGCCTCCGATGCCGATTTCGGCAAGGTCATGAAGGCCGCGGGCCTGGCCGGGGACGACTGAGAGGCGGCGCGGGCGGCGGCAACCGGCCCCGTCCGCGCCCTCCGGCGGAGGATATGACATGAGAGCGAACCCCATGCTTCTGGGGCTGGTGATGGCGGGTCTGGGCGGGGCGGTGTTCATCGGCTCCTGGCAGTATTCGCCCCTGCCCGGCCAGAGCTACGGATCGGACACGATGCCCCGCGCGGTCGGGGCCTTCGGCATCTGCGTCGCGGGGGCGCTGCTGCTGCAGGCGGGCGCCGCCCGGGACCTGGTGCCGCGGCTGAGCGCGCCGGACTGGATGCGCGAGCCGCGCGCGCTGGCCGGACTGGCCGCCGTGCCCGCCGCGGTGCTGGCCTATTGCCTGCTGTCGGGGTGGCTCGGCTTCGTGCCGGTGATCTTCGCGCTGCTCTGCGCCCTGATGGCGCTGCAGCGCACGCCCGTGCTGCGGATGCTGCTCCTGGCGGCGCTGGCCACGGCGCTGGTCCAGCAGATTTTCGGCCGCCTTCTGCTGGTGCCGCTGCCGCGCGGCGTCCTCTCCGGCCTGTTCTGAGGAACCGCCATGTCCGTCTATTTCGACGCGCTTTCGCTGGTGATGCAGCCGCAGGTGCTGCTGGTCATCTTCCTCGCCGCAGCGTTCGGCATGTTCGTCGGCGCCATTCCCGGCCTGACCGCGACCATGGCCACCGCGCTGCTGGTGCCGCTCACCTTCTTCATGGATCCGCTCCCGGCCATCGCCGCCATCGTCACGGCGACCGGCATGGCGATCTTCGCGGGCGATATCGCGGGGGGGCTGCTGCGCATGCCCGGCACACCCGCCTCCGCCGCCTATGTCGAGGACGCCTATCGCATGACCCGCTCGGGGCGCGGGGCCGAGGCGCTTGGCGCCTGCCTGTTCTTCTCGGTGCTCGGCGGCATCGCGGGCACGATCGTGCTGAGCCTCGCCGCCCCGCAGCTGGCCGAGATCGCGCTGAAATTCTCCTCCTTCGAGTATTTCTGGCTGGTCCTGCTGGGGCTCAGCTGTGCGGTCTTCGTTTCGCCAGGCCCGCCCGTGCTGGGGCTGGTGTCGCTGTTCATCGGCCTGGCGGCCGCGCTGGTGGGACAGAACAACCCCGCGGGCGAGGCGCGCATGACCTTCGGCTCGATCGAGCTTCTGGCCGGCATCCAGCTGGTTCCGGCGATGATCGGGCTCTTCGCCCTCTCCGAGGTGCTGCGCTATTACGTCCGCCCCGGCGGCGTGAGCCGCACCCCGCCGGTCAGGGGCAGCATCCTGCGCGTGCAGCTGGGCAACCTGCGCCGCTATCCCGCCCAGGCGCTGCGCGGCTCCATGCTGGGCACGGCCATCGGCGCGCTTCCCGGGGCGGGGGCCGATATCGCCGCCTGGATCAGCTATGCGGTGTCCAAGAAATTCTCGAAGACACCCGAGAAATTCGGCACCGGCCATGTCGAGGGGCTGGTGGAGGCCGGGTCGTCGAACAATGGCGCGATCTCGGGGGCCTGGATCCCCGCGCTGGTCTTCGGCATCCCCGGCGACTCGATCACCGCCATCGTCATCGGCGTGCTCTACGTGAAGGGGCTGAACCCCGGCCCGACGATCTTCCTGACCAACCCGCAGATGATCTACGCGGTCTTCATCGTCTTCCTCATCGCCAACCTGATGATGCTGCCGCTGGGCTGGCTGGCGATCCGCACGGCCGGAACGCTGCTGGCGGTGCCCCAGCGGATCCTGATGCCGATCATCCTGGTCTTCTGCATCACCGGCGCCTTCGCGATCAACAACTCGGTGGCGGGGATCCTCATCATGCTGGCCTTCGGCGTGATCGGCTTCGTGCTGGAGGAGAACAACATCCCGCTGGCCCCGGCCATCCTCGGGCTGGTCCTCGGACCGATGCTGGAGGAGAATTTCGTGACCTCCATGATCAAGGCCGACGGCAATCTGCTGTCCTTCTTCGAGCGGCCCATCGCGGCCGGGCTGGGCATCGCGGCCATCGCCGTCTGGACGGTGCCCCTGATCCTCAGGCTCCTGCGCGGGGCCCGCAACCGCAACGAGGCGACATGACCAAACCCGACATCCTGCTGATGGGCCCGCCCCAGCATCCCGACATCCCGGCGGAGCTGGAACGCGATTTCCGCCTGCACCGCTACTGGGAAGCACCGGACCGCGCGGCGCTGATCGCGCAGCTGGCGCCGCATCTGCGCTATATCTCCACCAGCGGCCATGACGGCCCCGATGCCGCCACCATCCGCGCCCTGCCGAAGCTGGAGCTGATCTCCTCCTTCGGGGTGGGCTATGACGGCATCGACACCGCCGCCGCGCAGGCGCAGGGGGTGCGGGTGACCAACACGCCCGACGTGCTGAATGACTGCGTGGCGGAACTGACGCTGGGGCTGATGCTGGCGCTGGCGCGCGAGATCCCCGCCTCGGACCGGTTCGTGCGCGACGGCCGCTGGGCGGCGGGTCCGTATCCCTTCACCGGCGAGCTGACCGGGAAACGCGCGGGCATCCTCGGGCTCGGCCGCATCGGCAAGGAGATCGCCCGGCGGCTGGAGGTGTTCCGCATGGAGATCGCCTATCACGGCCGCAGGCAGCAGGAAGGCGTGCCCTACCGCTATTACGGCGATCTGCACGAGATGGCGCGCGAGGTCGACTGGCTGATCGTCATCGCCCCGGCCACGGCCGAAAGCCGCCACCTGGTCGATGCCTCCGTGCTGGAGGCGCTGGGACCGCGGGGGCACCTGGTCAATGTCGCGCGCGGCGCGCTGGTCGACGAGGCGGCCCTGGTCGAGGCGCTGCAGACGGGCCGCATCGCCGGGGCCGGGCTCGACGTGTTCGAGGACGAACCCCGCCCCCTGCCCGGCCTGCTGTCTCTGCCCAATACCGTGCTGACCCCCCATACCGGCAGCGCGACCTGGCGCACGCGCAAGATCATGGCCGAGCTGATGCTGGCCAATCTGCGCGCCCACCTGGCCGGGGAGCCGGTGAAGACCCCGGTCGTCTGAGACCCCGGCCCGCCGGTTCTCCCGCCGCGGGCCATCCTGCTGTCCCGCAGGAAAAAGGGGGCGGCGCCTTCCGGTGCCGCCCCCTGTCCTTTCCTGCGCGCCCCGCCGTTCAGGCGTGGCCGACCTTCTGGGTCTGGATGCCCAGCCCCTCGATCCCCAGCCGCATCACCTCGCCGCCCTGCAGCCAGACCTGCGGCGACTGGCCCATGCCGACGCCGGGGGGCGTGCCGGTGGTGATGATGTCGCCGGGATGCAGCGACATGAACTGGCTGACGTAATGCACCAGGTGGCGCACGCCGAAGACCATCGTCGCGGTCGATCCGTCCTGATAGCGGCGGCCGTCCACCTCCAGCCACATCGACAGCGCCTGCGGATCCGGCACCTCGTCCGCCGTCACCAGCCAGGGGCCGATCGGCCCGAACGTGTCGGCGCTCTTGCCCTTGGTCCACTGGCCGCCGCGCTCGATCTGGAAGGCGCGTTCGGAAATGTCGTTGACCACGCAATAGCCCGCGACATGCGCCATTGCCTCCTCTTCGGGGATATAGGCACCGGGCTTGCCGATCACCACGCCCAGCTCCACCTCCCAGTCGGTCTTGGTGGCGCCGCGGGGGATCTTCACCTCGTCATCGGGGCCGCAGATGGCCGAGGTCGCCTTGGCGAACATCACCGGCTCCTCCGGCACGGCCAGCCCGCTTTCGGCGGCATGATCGGCATAGTTCAGGCCGATGCAGAGGAACTTGCCCACCTGCCCCACGCAGGGACCGATGCGCCCGGCGGGCAGCTCCGGCAGGCTGGCGGGATCCACCGCGGCGATCCGTGCCAGGCCCTCGGGCGTCAGCGCGGCGCCGGCGATGTCGTCGACCACGCCCGACAGGTCGCGGGCGCGGCCCCCGGCATCGAGGATCGCGGGTTTCTCGGCGCCCGGGGCGCCCACACGCAGGAGCTTCATCCTGTCTCTCCGTCTCTTGGTCTGTTCAGTAGGTCGCGCGGCCGCCGGAAAGGTCGAAGACCGCGCCGGTGGTGAAGGAATTCTCGGCGCTGGCCAGCCAGGCCACCATGTTGGCGGCCTCGGCCACCTCCAGGAACCGCCCGCGCGGGATCTTCGAGAGCATGTAGTCGATATGCTCCTGGGTCATCTGGTCGAAGATGCGGGTGCGCGCGGCGGCGGGCGTGATGCAGTTCACCGCGATGTCCTTGCCGGCGGTCTCCTTGCCCAGCGACTTGGTCAGCGCGATCACCCCCGCCTTCGAGGCCGAATAGGCGGAGGCATTGGGATTGCCTTCCTTCGCCGCGATCGAGGCGACATTGACGATGCGGCCATAGCCGCGGTCGATCATGCCGCGCACCAGCGTGCGGTTCAGATGGAAGACGCCGACCAGGTTGATCTGGATGACGCGCTGGAATTCCGCGGGGTCGTAATCGGCCAGCGTGGCATTGGCCCCCGCGATCCCGGCATTGGCCACCAGGATGTCGACCGGGCCGATCCCGGCCTCGGTTGCCGCCGCCGCGGCCTCCACCGAGGCAAGGTCGGTCTGGTCCATCTCGCGGAATTCGGCATTCGCGCCCAGCTCGGCCACCGCGGCGCGGCCCAGTTCGACGTCCCGGTCCCAGACCGACACTTTCGCGCCGCTTTCGACGAAACGGCGCGCCACGGCAAAGCCGATGCCCTGCGCCCCCCCGGTGACGACCGCGCGGCGGCCTTTCAGATCGATGCTGTTCATGGTGTTTCCTTTCGGGAAGTCACTGGCCGTATCCGCCCAGTTCCCGCGGCAGGAACAGGGTCACGGAGGGCACGAAGGCGATGACGAGAAGCCCCGCGACGATGATCGCGAAATAGGGCATGAAGGGCCGCAGCGTGGCGGCATAGGGAACCTCGCCGATGCGGCAGGCGAGGATCAGGATGATGGCGACCGGCGGGGTGATCGAACCCAGGAGGACCGAGATGACCACCACCACCGCGAAATGGATCGGGTCCAGCCCGTAGACCGCGGCGATGGGCGCCAGCATCGGCGTCACCAGGATCAGCGCCGAGATGGTTTCCACGAACATCCCCAGCACCAGCAGCGCCGCGATGATCAGCATCAGCGCCAGGTGACGGTTTTCCGTCAGCCCCTGCAAGGCCTGGGCCAGCTGCGCGGGAAAGCCCTCGCGCGCGATGATCCACGCGAAAAGCGCCGCCCCGCCCAGGATGATCAGGATCGCCGAGGTGGAGATCGCCGCGTCGCGGGTCAGGCGGATGCTGTTCCTCAGATCCAGCTGCCCCGTCACCGCGCCGAAGACCAGCGCATAGACCACGGCGAGGATCCCCGCCTCGGTCGCGGTGAAGATCCCCGACTGGATGCCGCCGATGATCAGCACCGGAAGGACCAGCGCCGGCAGCGCCCGCAGGAAGCTCCGCCCGATCTCGGCCGCGCCCGCGCGCGGATGGCGCAGCCCGCCGATGCGGTCGGCATTCCACCACACCCACAGCATCAGGAAGGCGGCGATGGTCAGCCCCGGCAGGATCCCGGCCAGGAAGAGCGTGCCGATCGACAGGCCGGTCATCGCGCCATAGAGCACCATCAGGAGGCTGGGCGGGATGATCGGCCCCAGGATCGCCGAGGAGGCGGTGATGACCACGGCATGTTCGGGCTTGTAGCCCTCCTTCTTCATGGCCGGCAGCAGCATCGAGCCCACCGCCGCCACATCCGCCGCCGCCGAGCCCGAGATGCCCGAGAACATCACCGAGGTCAGGATGTTGACCTGCCCCAGCCCGCCGCGCACATGGCCGACCAGCGAACTGGCGCAGCGCACGATCGCGTTGGTGATGCCGCTGACATTCATCAGGTTGCCCGCCAGGATGAACAGCGGGATCGCCATCAGCGGGAAACTGTCGAGCGAGGAGAAGAACCGCTGCGGCAGCACCAGGAGCGGAACGCCGCCATCGAGGATCAGGATCACCGCCGCCGACAGCCCCATGGAAAAGGCCACCGGCACCCCCAGAACCAGCAGCAGCGTGAACAGCACGAAGAGCATCAGCACGGTCATGCCAGGGTCCTCCCCTCGCCCAGCCTGGGCCGGATCGCCAGCGCGACGATGCCGAGCGCGGCGCCAAGCGGGATCGGCGCATAGAGCCAGGCCCGCGCGATGCCCAGCGTCGGCGAGGCGAAGGCGCCGCTGCGCTGGGTGAATTCCACCCCCGACCACGCCAGAAGCGCCAGGAAGACCGCGCCCAGAGCCGCCGCCAGGCGCAGCCGCCAGACGGTCAGCCCCTCGGGCAGGGGCAGGATCTCCACCAGGATTTCCTCGTGCCGGTACAGCACGACCGGCAGGCCCAGCATCACCGACCAGATCAGCAGCATCCGCACCAGTTCCTCCGTCCAGAACCAGCCGAAGGCAGGGACGAACCGGTCGATCACCTGCACGAAGACCAGCGCCATCATCACCGAGAACACCGTCACGACCACCGCCGTCAGGACGGCGATGGCCCGGTCGGCGGCGCGGCGGAAGGCATCACCGCGCGCCATGCTCAGTCGTCCCCGGCGTCGCGGATCGCGGCCAGCAGGTCCTCGGCCGCGGCCTTGGCCGCGAAACTGTCCTGCAGCGGCGCCAGCGCCTCGCGGAAGGGCGCCGGGTCGACCTCGTGGATCTCGAGCCCCTCGGCTCCGAGCTTGGCGAACCACTCCTCCTCGCGCCCGGCGCGCTCGTTGCGCTGCTGTTCGGCGACCTCGGCGGCGGCCTCCAGGACGATGGCCTGCTCCTCGTCGCCGAGGCTGTCGAGGAACATCCGGCTGGTGACGAAGCTGCCGTCGAAGAAGATGTGGCGCGTCTTGTTCAGATGCGTCGCCACCTCGTAGATGCGCTGGATGTAGCCCACCTCGGGCGTGCCCTCCATCGCCGCCACGACCCCGGTCTGCATCGCGGTGTAGATCTCGGGCGAGGGGATCGGCGTGGGTTCGGCGCCGAGCGCGGCGAAGGTCTCGACGAAGACCGGGCTTTCCGGCACGCGGATCTTCATGCCCTTGAAATCCTCGGGCGCGGCGATCTCGCGGTCGGTCGTGTAGGTGTCGCGATAGCCCGCCTCGATCCAGTTCATCACGACCAGCCCGGTCGCGGATTCCAGCTCGGCGCCCAGCCCGGTGCCGGTTTCGCCCAGCACGACGCGGCGCCAGTGCTCGGGGCTGTCATAGAGATAGGGCAGCGTCAGGATGCCGAAGGCCGGCACGTAATTGGCATAGAGCCCGCTTTCGCCATAGCCCATGTCCAGCGTGCCCAGCTGCACCGACTCGATGATCTCGCGCTGGCCGCCCATCTGGCCCGCGGGCAGGACCTCCACATGCAGGCTGCCGCCCGAACGGTCCTCCACCAGCGCGGCAAAGCGTTCGGCGGCGACATGCTGTTCCGAGGTGGTCGGCAGGTGATGGGCAAAACGGATCGTGGTATCGGCCAGCGCCGTGCTGCCCAGAAGCAGCGCCGTCGCCAGCGCGAGGCCCGAAAGGGTCGCGGTTTTCATGTCAGGTTCCTCCCTGCGGTATGGACCGCCGCGCCGGGCCTCCTCCGGCCGGGCGCGGCGGCAATGATCAATGCGTATAGGGGCGGTTCAGCTTCAGATCCGGCGCCAGCGTGACGCCGAAACCGGGACGGTCCAGCGCCGAGATATGCAGCCGCCCGTTCTGCGGGACCGGCTCGTTTTCCAGCATCGGCGAGAACATCGGCACGACCTCGTCGGCCTTGGGCGCCATCATCAGGAATTCGGCAAAGGGGCTGTTCTGCCGCGTCATGACGAAGTGATAGCTGTAGACGCTTGAACCGTGCGGCACGACCATCTTGCCGTGGCTGTCGGCGATGGCCGAGATCTTCAGCAATTCGGTCAGCCCGCCGCACCAGCCGACATCGGGCTGGATGAAGTCGCAGCAGCCCATCTCCAGCAGCATCCGGAAGCCCCAGCGCGTCGCCTCGTGTTCGCCCGTGGTGACCAGCATCCCCTGCGGCACGCGGCGGCGCAGCTCGGCATAGCCCCAGAAATCATCGGGCGGCAGGCATTCCTCGACCCATTTCAGGCCCAGCTCGTGTCCCGCCCGGGCGACCCTGGTGGCATAGTCGACACTCATGCTCATCCAGCAGTCATACATCAGCCAGAAATCCGGACCCGTCGCGTCGCGCATCCGCCCGAGGATCTCCATTTCCTCGCGGATGCCCTGCGCCCCCTCGGCCTCGATATGCCGCCAGGCCATCTTGCCGCCGATGAACCCCATGCCCTTGGCCAGGTCGGGCCGCGCGCCGGTGGCGTAGAACACCTGTTCGTCGCGCACCGCGCCGCCGATCATGGCATGGACCGGTTCCTGCCGCACCTGCCCCAGCAGGTCCCACAGCGCCAGGTCCACGCCGGAAATCGCGTTCAGAACCAGCCCGCGCCGCCCGTAATAGAGCGTGGCATTGAACATCTGGTCCCAGATCGCCTCGATCTCGGTGACCTTGCGGCCCTCGAGGAACCGCGCCAGGTGGCGTTCGACGATGAAGGCCGCGGGCTCGCCGCCGGTCGTGACGGCAAAGCCGGTGACGCCGGTATCGGTCTCGATCTCGACGACCAGCGTGCCCAGCACGTTGATCCCGAAATCGCGGCGGCTGTCGCGATAGGCCGGATATTTCGCCATCGGCGTGGCGATGCGGTCGTCGATCCAGTGACCGTCGTCCTGGTCGTGATAATCGGCGCCGCCGCCCGTGACGGTATGGGCGCGCACCTGCCGGATGATCGGCGTGGCCATCTGGGATCCTCCCTCATGTCTCCTCGGTCCGTCTGATAGACCGCGTTGCGATACCTGAATAATGAAGATAACCTTGTGTCTGATCGTTATTTGCGAACGCAGCCGAGGGGGAGAGGATGCGCGACTTAGCGGGATACCTGAAGTTCCGGCATTTCCTGCTGATCCAGGCGCTGGCCGAACAGGGCACGATGCATGCCGCGGCGCGGGCGCTGAACATGACGCAATCGACCATGTCCAAGATGCTGGCCGACCTGGAGGCGGAGCTGGACGCGCCGCTGTTCCGGCGCGAACCGCGCGGCATGGCCCCGACCGAGCTGGGCGAATTCGCCATCGAATTCGCCGCCTCCATGCTGGCGCATCTGGGCCGGTTCTCGGAGGAATTCCGCGACCGGCGGCTGGGCGGGGCGGGCACGCTGGTGATCGGCGCGATCATGGGGGCGGCGCCCGACCTGGTGGCGCGGGCGGTGGCGGATCTCAAGCAGCTCTATCCGCTGCTGACCGTGCGCATGATGGGCGAGACCAGCGACCATATCCTGGAAATGCTGGAACGCGGCGATGTCGATATCGCGGTCGGCCGGTTCAGCGAGACGCGCTACCGCTCGATCTTCGATTTCGAACCGCTGGCGCTGGAGCCGCTGGCGCTGGTGGCGCGGCGGGGCCACTGGCTGGCCGGGCGGCCGGTGGCAGGCGGGCTGGGCGCGCTGGCGGGTCTGCCCTGGGTGCTGCAGCCCGCGACCAACCCGACCCGCGCCGTGCTGGAGGCCGCCTTCCACGAAGCCGGGCTGCCGATGCCGCGCAACCAGGTGGAATCGGTGTCGATCTTCGCCATCCTGCACCTGCTGCAATCCTCCGAGGCCGTCGCGCTCTTGTCGCAATCGGTGGTGGACGACCATCTCAAGGGCGGGCTGCTGGAGCGGCTGGATGTCGAGGGTCTGCCCGCCATTCCCGGCTTCGGCATCCTCACGCGCCGGGCCGAACCGCCGGGGCCCCGGGTGGACCATTTCCGCGCCCTGCTGCGGCGCCGCAACGAGGAACGCCGCCCGCCCGGTTCCGCCTGATTGCCGAATTGTCTGGCAATCGGTCCGGAGAATCGCTAGCCTTCCTGCAAGTCAGGGAGGACTTGCATGACATATTCACTCGCCGTGGCGGCTTTGCTTGCCACGACGGCGGCGGCTGCCGCCGACCCCGTTCTGCTGCGCATCCAGACCCACCAGTCGCCGGAATCCGTCTCGGGCCAGCTGGTCGCGGAATTCGTCGACCAGGTGGAGACGATGTCCCAGGGAAGCCTCGAGATCGAGATGTTCTACAGCTCCTCGGTGGTGGGCTCCGCCGAGACCTTCGACGCCGCCGCCAGCGGCATCCTCGATTGCGACATGACCAATGGCAGCTACCAGGCGGGCAAGAACCCGGCCTTCCAGTTCGTCGCGGACGTGATGGGCGGCTATGACACGCCGCTGCAATTCCTCGCCTGGATCCAGTATGGCGGCGGGCGCGAGGCGATCAACGAGCTCTACAATGCCAACGGAATGCAATTCGTCGGCGCCTATCTGGGCGGACAGGAATCGATGAGCTCGACCCGGCCGCTGGCGGGGATCGACGATCTCAAGGGCTGGAAGTTCCGGTCGCCGCCCGGCATGGAATCCGAGATCTTCGCCGCGCTCGGCGCCAGCCCGGTGGTGATGGATTTCACCGAGATCTTCACCTCGCTGGAAACCGGGATCATCGACGGAGCGGATGCCTCCACCCTGGCCAACAACCTGGGCAACGGCATCTACGACATCGCCAAGCACACGACCTATCCGGGGTTCCATTCGATGTCCTCCGACCACCTGGCCTGTTCCGCGGCCAGCTGGGAGGCGCTGGATCCCGGCCAGCAGGCGATCCTGGTCTCGGCCATGGACTCGCTGGCGCTGAAACTGATGATGCGCACGCTGGTGGAGAACGGCGAGGCGCTGGCCCAGCTGCCCGAGCGCGGCATCACCTTCTATGACTGGTCCGATGCCGACCGCGCCACCTTCCGCGAGGCGGCGATCGGGCGCTGGGACGAATGGGCGACCAAGACGCCCGAGACCGCGCAGATGGTGGACAGCCACAAGGCCTTCCTTTCCCGCATCGGCCTGGACGACGACTGAGCCGGGCCGGCTCCCCGGCGGCCGCGGCTCCTCCCGCGGCCGCCGCCCTTTTCCCCTTTCCCACACGAGTATCCCGCATGAATATCCTGATCCTCGGCGGCGGCGGTTTCCTGGGCCGCAAGATCGCCAGCCAGCTTGCCGCGACCGGCACGCTGCGCGGGCAGAAGATCACCTCGCTTGCCCTGGCCGACCTGGCGCAGCCCGCGCCGCTGGAGGCCCCCTTCCCCGTCACCTGCCATGCCGCCGACATCACCGACCGCGCCCAGATGGACGCGCTGGTGACGGCCGAAACGCAGGTCATCTTCCACCTCGCCGCCGTCGTCTCGGCTCATGCCGAGGCCGAATTCGACACCGGCATGCAGGTCAACCTCTTCGGCACACTCAACCTGCTGGACCGGGCCCGCGCGCTCGGCACCTGCCCGGTCGTGGTCTTCACCTCGTCGCTGGCGGTGTTCGGCGGCGAGGTGCCCGACCCGATCACCGATTGGACCATTCCCAATCCGCAAAGCTCCTACGGCGCGCAGAAGGCGATCGGCGAATTGCTGGTCAACGACTATTCGCGCAAGGGATTCATCGACGGGCGGGGCTTCCGGCTGCCGACCATCTCGGTGCGCCCGGGCGCGCCGAACCGCGCCGCCTCGTCCTTCATGTCCTCGATCATCCGGGAGCCGCTGAACGGACAGGGCGCCATCTGCCCGGTCGATCCCGATTTCGAGCATTACTATCTCAGCCCGCGGCGCTGCGTCGGCAACCTGATCCGCGGCGCCGAGCTGGACGCCGCCGCCCTGGGCACGCAGCGCTGCATGATCCTGCCCGGACGGCGCCTGTCGATCCGCCAGATGATCGACGCCATGACCGCGGTCGCGGGGCCCGAACCGGCGAAGCTGATCCGCTGGGAGCCCCAGCCCGAGATCGAGGTGATCGTCAAGGGATGGCGCTTCGACTACCGTCCCGACAAGGCGCTGGATCTGGGGCTTGCCGCGGATGCCGGTTTCGAGGAGAACGTGGCCTTCTATCTCGAGGACGACCTGCCCGCCAGATGACCGGATCCCCACGGCTCGACCCCATCGACCAGAAACCCCGCTACCGGCTGGTGGCCGAAAGCCTCGCGGCCCGCATCCGCGCGGGGGATTACCCGGCGGGCACGAAGATGCCCGCCGACAAGGACCTGGTCGACCAGCTGCGGGTCAGCCGCACGACGGTGCGCGAGGCGATGATCGCGCTGGAACTGATGGGACTGGTCGTCACGCGCTATGGCGCGGGCGCCTTCGTGGCGGCGGTGCTGCCGCCCGAGGCGCCCGACCTGTCGGGGCTGCCCGGCTATTTCGAACTGGTCGAGGCGCGCTTTGCCTTCGAGCCCGAGATCGCCGCCATCGCGGCAGGCACGCTGACGCCCGCCGCGACGGCGCGGCTGCGCGCGGCGATCGAGGGAATGTGCGACGAGACCGCCACCCTGGCCGAGGTGGAGGCCTGCGACCGCGATTTCCACCTCTGCGTGGCGCAGGCCACGGGCAATGCCGTATTCGCACAGGTGGTCGGCGAATTCTGGCATGCGCGCCAGCAATTTCCCGAATGGACACGGCTGAACAACCGCCAGGGCCCGGCCGATATCGCGCGCTTCTCGCGCGCCGAGCACCAGGCGATCCTCGACGCGCTGGCCGCCGGAGACGCCGCCGCCGCGCGCGCCGCGATGCAGCTGCATTGCCGCAATTCCGGCCAGCCGCTGCTGGAGCGGTGGCGCCGCCTGGAGGAGGAGGGCGCCGCGCCGCAAAGCCCCGCCGCCGGGCGCGTCCTGCGCCGCACCGCCTCCTGAGGGCGCCGGGGGCCGGGCAGGATCCCGCCCCGGCCCGGGCGGAACCCCGCGCGGAAAGTTTCGCCCCTGCCGCCCCGGCGGGGTTGTGCGGAAGGGGTCTCTTCATCAAGGATGGCCTCGCCGCGCGCCTCTTGCGCGCATGTCTTGGGAGGACATTCATGATCAGAACCATCGGGCTCGGCGCTCTGCTCGCCGGGGGTCTTTCGCTGTCCGCGCCGGCCGTCACCGCCGCGGAATTCGTCAACGTCCTGACCGGCGGCACATCGGGCGTGTACTATCCGCTGGGCGTCGCCCTGGCCGATATCTACGGCAAGAACATTCCCGACGCGCGCACCCAGGTGCAGTCGACCAAGGCCTCGGTCGAGAACCTGAACCTTCTGCAGCAGGGCCGCGGCGAGATCGGCTTCGCGCTGGGGGATTCGGTCAAGGATGCCTATGAAGGCAATGCCGATGTCGGCTTCGACAAGCCGCTGGACAAGCTGCGCGCCATCGCCGCGATCTATCCCAACTACATCCAGATCGCGGCCTCCGCCGCCTCCGGCGCGACCACCGTCACCGACCTGGCGGGCAAGTCCGTCTCGGTCGGCGCGGCGAAATCCGGCACCGAGGTCAATGCCCGCAAGATCCTCGAGGCGCTGGGGATGACCTATGACGACCTGGGCAAGGTCGAATACCTGCCCTTCGCCGAATCCGTCGAGCTGATGAAGAACCGCCAGCTGGACGCGACGCTGCAAAGCTCGGGGCTGGGCTCCGCCGCGCTGAAGGATCTGTCCTCCACGCAGGAGGTCACCTATGTCTCCGTCCCCGCCGAGGTGGCGGACACGCTGGGCGCGCCCTATGCCGCCGGGGCGATCCCGGCAGGGACCTATCCGGGGCAGGATGCCGAGATCCCGACCCTGGCGATCACCAACATCCTGGTGACCAGCGCGGATGTCTCCGACGAGCTGGCCTATCAGATGACCAAGCTGCTGTTCGATCATCTCGACCAGCTCAAGGCGGCCCATGCCGCGGCCGGCGCCATCGACATCGAGGATGCCGTGAAGAACTCGCCGATCCCGCTGCATCCGGGCGCGGAGCGGTTCTACAAGGAACAGGGCCTGCTGTAACCGGGTCCGGCTGCGGCCCCGTCGCGGGCCGCGGCCATCAGGGAGGATGACATGACCGGAACCCACGCGGCCGAGACCGGCCGGGCCGCCGAGACGGCCGAATTGCACGATCCGCTGGCGGCGGGCTTTCCGCCGGGCGCGGCGGGGCGGGCGCTGTTCTGGCTGGCGGTGGCCTTCTCCGCCTACCAGATATCCATCGCCGCCCATGTCATCGACCTGCCCAGCCAGGTGATGCGCGCGGTCCATGTGGGCTTTCTCATGGCGCTCGGCTTTCCGCTCCTGGCGATCGGGCGCGGCTTCGGGCCCGCGGGCCGCGCGGCCTGCCTGGCGCTGGCCGCCGCGGGCGTGGCCGTCGCCGCCTATCAGTGGATCGAGTACAACCCGCTCCTGTTCCGCGCGGGCGATCCCAACATGGCCGACCTGGTCTTCGGCACCATGGCCATCGTCGCCGTCTTTGCCGCCGCATGGATGCTGATGGGCCCCGCCCTGCCGATCATCTGCGGGCTGTTCCTGTCCTATGCGCTGTTCGGACAGCACCTGCCCGCGCCGCTGAACCATCGCGGCTATGCCTTCGAGCAGGTGGTCGAGCAGATCGCCTATGGCACCGAGGGCATCTACGGCATCCCCACCTATGTCTCGGCCACCTACATCTTCCTCTTCATCCTGTTCGGGTCATTCCTGGAAAAGGCCGGGATGATCAAGCTGTTCACCGATGTCTCGCTGGGCCTCGTCGGGCATCGCACCGGCGGCGCGGCCAAGGTCTCGGTCCTGTCCTCGGGGCTGATGGGCACGATCTCGGGCTCGGGCGTGGCCAATGTCGTCACCACCGGGCAGTTCACCATCCCGCTGATGAAGCGCTTCGGCTACCGCCCGGCCTTTGCCGGGGGGGTGGAGGCGACCTCGTCGATGGGCGGGCAGATCATGCCCCCCGTGATGGGCGCCGTCGCCTTCATCATGGCCGAGACGCTGGGCGTCGCCTATGTCGAGGTGGTCAAGGCGGCGCTGGTCCCGGCCGTGCTGTATTTCGCCGGCGCCTTCTGGATGGTGCATCTGGAGGCCGGGAAACGCGGGTTGCGCGGGCTCTCGCGCGAGGAACTGCCCTCCGCGCGGCGCGCGCTGCGCGAAGGCTGGCACCTGATCCTGCCGCTTGCGGTGCTGGTCTGGCTGCTGTTCTCGGGCTACACGCCGCTTTTCGCGGGCACGATCGGGCTGGCGCTGACGGGGCTTCTGATCCTCGGCACGGCGATCGCCATGGGGCTGCCCTCCACCGCGATCCGCCTGGCCTTCTGGCTGGCGCTGGGGCTGGCGGCGGCGGCCTTCTTCAAGTTCGGCATCACCGCGCTGCTGCTGGCGACGGCGGTGCTGGTCGCCATCTGCGCCGGGTTCCGGGGCGGGCGCGCGACGCTGGCGATCTGCCGCGACAGCCTGGCCGACGGCGCGCGCACCGCGCTGCCCGTGGGGATCGCCTGCGCGCTGGTGGGCGTCATCATCGGGGTGATGACCCTGACCGGGGCGGCCAATACCTTCGGGCAGTTCATCGTCTCGGTCGGGCAGAGCAGCCTGTTCCTGTCGCTGGTGCTGACGATGATCACCTGCATCATCCTGGGCATGGGGATCCCCACCATCCCCAATTACATCATCACCTCCTCCATCGCCGGTCCCGCGCTTCTCGATCTGGGCGTGCCGCTGATCGTCAGCCACATGTTCGTCTTCTATTTCGGCATCCTCGCAGACCTGACGCCGCCGGTGGCGCTGGCCTGCTTTGCCGCCGCGCCCATCGCCAGGGAAAGCGGGCTGAAGATCAGCATGGAGGCGATAAAGGTCGCGGCGGCGGGCTTCGTCGTGCCCTTCATGGCCGTCTATACCCCGGCCCTGATGCTGCAGGATGGCGGGGCGCTGGCCGGGGCCATCGGCTACTGGCCCGCGGTGGCCTATATCGTGGTCAAGGCGCTGCTGGCGCTGTCGCTCTGGGGCATCTGCGTGATCGGCTGGCTGGGACGTCCGCTGGCCATGTGGGAACGCGTCATCGCCGCGGCGGCGGGGTTCACCCTCGTGGCGGCGCTGCCCGTCACCGACGAGATCGGCTTTGCCCTGGCCGCGCTTTTCGGGCTGCTGATCTGGCGCCGCCGCGCCCGCCTTCCGGCATGAGCGCCTGCCTGATGGCCGGGGCCGCGATGCTGACCCTGGCCGCCGGGAACGGCTTCACGCTGGAATGGACCCATTCGGTCGAACGCCAGGCCTGGCGCGAAACCTGGGTGGTGACGCCGCAGCACCGGCTGAAGCTGACGGAGGCGGCGGTGAAGGGATCCGGGGCGGGGATGGAGCCCGGCCCCGGCGGGCATTTCGAGGAGGGCTGGTGGGTCTGGAGCCCGGATCTGCCCGCCATCGCCGCGCTCTCCCTGGCCGCCTCGGGGGCGACGCCCTCGGCCTGGCGGCTCTGCGCCGCGCGCTGCATCGACCTGGGCGCGGCGCCGGGGCAGCCGGTGGGCGTCACCGCCATGCCCTGCCCCGGCGCGGGCTGATGCAACGGCGCGCGCGGCTCCTGCGGCAGCTTTCGGCCGTCTGGCGCCTGCGCCTGGTGCTGGTGCTGGGCTGCACGCTCTTCTCGGCGGCGCTGGCCTGGCAGGTCGCGCTGCTGCAGATCCGCGAGGGGCTGGAACAGACGCTCCTGACCAGTCACCGCGCGCTGCAGACCGAGATCGGGCGGTTCCGCTACCTGCCGCGCGTGGCCGGCGAGGACATGCGCATCCATGCCGCGCTGGACCGGCCCGGCGACCCGGCAGCCATCGCCGCCGCAAACCGCTATCTGGAAAAGATCGCCACCCAGACCGGGTCGGGGCGGCTCTACCTGCTGGACGCGCGCGGGGTGACGCTGGCCTCGTCCAACTGGGCGGAACCCGACAGCTATGTCGGGCATGATTACAGCTTCCGCCCCTATTTCACCGAGGCCCGCGCGACCGGCAGCGGCGCGGTCTATGCCATCGGCGTGACGACCGGCGAGCCCGGCTATTTCATCTCCGCCCGGGTCGAGGACCTGGCGCATGGCACGAGCGGGGTCATCGTGGTCAAGATCGACCTGCACCCGCTGGAACTGGCCTGGGCCGAGACCGGGCAGCACATCGCCGTCACCGATGCCTATGGCGTCGTGTTCCTGTCCTCGCGGCCGGACTGGCGCTACCGGCCGCTGGCGCCGCTCTCCGCGGAGGACCGGGCGCGGATCGCCGCGTCGCGGCTCTATGCCGGGGCCGGGCTGGACGCTGCGGCACCGCTGGGCGGAGGCGACGGGCGTGTCCGCATCGGCGGCACCGGCGCGGCCGCCACCTTGCGCGGCACGCCCTTCGAGGGAGGCTGGCGCATCGTTGCCGCCGCGCCGCCCT
>NZ_JACVXA010000066.1 GCF_014903745.1 Mangrovicoccus algicola
GGTGATCCGCACCGACAGCCCCGCGCAGATGGTCGAGCTGGCGAAGGGCTTCGAGGGCCAGCTGACCGCCACGATCCACATGGACGAGGGCGATGCCGGCCTGGCGCGGCAGCTTCTGCCGGTGCTGGAGCGCAAGGCAGGGCGGGTGATGGCCAACAACTTCCCCACCGGCGTGGAAGTCAGCGACGCGATGGTCCATGGCGGGCCCTATCCCGCCTCCACCAATTTCGGCGCCACCTCGGTCGGCACCCTCGCCATCCGCCGCTTCCTGCGCCCCGTCTGCTTCCAGAACATCCCGGGCAGCATCCTGCCCGACGATATCGCCTGAACGAAGATCACAAGAACAACATGACCCGCGTCGCGGCCCGGCAGGGGCCGCGCGTTCCGCATCCAGAGGAGATGTCCCCATGACCCTGTCCCCCGCAGAGATGAAGACCGCGCTCGGCTCCGGCCTGCTGTCCTTCCCCGTGACCCATTTCGACGCGGAAAACCGTTTTGCCGCCGAAAGCTATCGCCGCCATGTCGACTGGCTGGCCGGCTATGAGGCGCCGGTGCTGTTCGCGGCGGGCGGCACGGGCGAGTTCTTCTCGCTCTCCCCGCGCGAGATCCCCGGGATCGTCGCCGCCGCCAAGGAAAGCTCCGGCAAGACGGCCATCGTGTCGGGCTGCGGCTATGGCACGGAAATGGCGATCGAGATCGCGCAATCGGTCGAAAAGGTCGGGGCCGACGGCATCCTTCTGCTGCCGCATTACCTGATCGATGCGCCGCAGGACGGGCTGTACCGTCATATCAAGGCGGTCTGCCAGTCGGTCGATTTCGGCGTCATGGTCTATAACCGCGACAATGCCGTGCTGCAGGCGGACACGCTGGCACGGCTTTGCGACGACTGTCCGAACCTGATCGGGTTCAAGGACGGGACCGGCGATATCGGGCTGGTGCGCCAGATCACCGCCAAGATGGGCGACCGGCTGACCTATCTGGGCGGCATGCCGACCGCCGAGCTCTTCGCCGAGGCCTATCTGGGCGCGGGCTTCACGACCTATTCCTCGGCTGTGTTCAACTTCGTCCCGGCCCTGGCCAACCGGTTCTACGCCGCGCTGCGGTCCGGCGACCGCGCGACCTGCGAACGGATCCTGACGGAATTCTTCTATCCGTTCATGGATCTGCGGGCCCGCCGCAAGGGCTATGCCGTCTCGGCGATCAAGGCGGGCGTGCGGCTGGTCGGCTTCGAGGCCGGCCCGGTGCGCGCGCCGCTCGATGACCTGACCGCCGAGGAGGAGGCGATCCTCCAGGGGCTGATCACGGCGCAGGAGGGCCTTCTGGCCGCCGCCTGATCCGCCGGAAATCCGGTTCCTGCGGCCGCCGCGTCCCCAGGGGGTGCGGCGGCCGTTGCGTTTTGCGGGGGCCGGCGGTCACGCCTGCTGGCGCTGGAGCGCGCGGTAGCGGCGCAGGCTGCCCCGGAGATGGTCGCGCATCGCGCCGCGCGCGGCCTCTTCCTCGCCATCGAGGATCGCGGTGACGATGGCCTCGTGTTCGGCATTGATCCGGGCGATGTAATCGGCGGGCGCATCCATGGCGCCGCCCAGCGACCGGCGCGGGATCGCGGCATCGCCGAGAAGCTGGAGAAACTGGCCGAACCGCGGATTGTTCGTCGCCTCGGCAATGGCGCCATGCAGTTCCAGATCGGCGGCGGCCGAGCCCTCGGTGCCGCCGGCGGCGATGACCCGGCGCAGGGCGTCCAGGATACGGGCCTCCTGGGCGGGGCTGCGGCGGATCGCGGCCAGGCCCGCCGCCTCGACCTCGACGGCGGTGCGCAGTTCCAGCAGTTCCATCACCGCGGGCAGGCCGGTCATGTCCAGTTCCAGCGGCGAGAAGGGCGCCGCCACCTCGGGTTCGCGCACGAAGATCCCGGCGCCCTGCCGCGCCATCACCAGCCCGTCGGCGCGCAGCGTCGCCACCGCCTCGCGCACCACGGTGCGGCTGACCCCGTGGTCGCGGGTCAGCTGCGCCTCGCTGGGCAGCCGGTCGCCGGGCTTGTAGCGGCCGCTTTCGATCATCGCGCGGAGGCTGGCGCAAAGCTGTGCGACGAGGCTGCCGCGGGCAGCGGGGGCGGACGGGGTATCGGGAATGTCGGCGGTCAAGGGGTGGGTCGGTCCTGCGAAGTTGTCGGACCTGTAGTACAAGCTGAAACCGCCCGCCCGTCAATGGCTGCCGCCGGGGTCCCGTCCGCACGGGACCGGTGTTCAGTCCAGGGACTTCTCCGCCGCGTCGCTCTGCCCGGCGGTCCAGTAGCCCGAGGCCTTCAGCCATTCGCCGGGATGGCCCCGTTCTTCCAGCATGTGCCGTTTCAGCGCCCGCGCCACGCCCGCCTCGGCGGCGATCCAGACGAAGCCCCGGCCCGCAGGCAGCTGCAGCGCCCGCAGCGCCTCCAGCACCAGCGCGGGATCGGCGGGATCGGCGCGGTGGATCCAGTGCGCGACATGCGCCGCCGCCCCCTGCCATTGCTGTTCCTCGGCCGCGCCGGAGACGGCGGCGAGGGTCAGCACCTCGGTGTCGCCGGGAAGCTCTTCGACGCGCCGCCCGATGGCGGGAAGCGCGGTTTCGTCCCCCACCAGCAGGTGCCAGTCGAAGACCGGTGCGATGACCGAGGACCCCTTGGGCCCGCCGATGCGCAACCGGCTTCCCGGCGCGGCGGCGCGGGCCCAGTCCGTGGCCGGACCTGCCTCGTGCATGGCGAAATCCAGCACCAGCGTGCCGTCGCCGAAGGCGCGGGGGGTGTAGTCGCGCATCTCGGGTTTCGCCCCGCCGGTTTCGAAGAACAGCTTGATGTGGTCGTCGAAGCCGAGGCTGCAGAACCCTTCCAGCTCGGGGCCTTCCAACACGATGCGGCGCATGTTGGGAGTCAGGTTCTCCGCGGAGCGCACGCTCAGCTCGCGGCGGCGCAGTTCGTGGCGGTGGCGGGTGATGATCTGGGTCATGCCGGTCTCCTTCGCGGCGGCGGGGTCGGTTGCGGGGGCAGGCGAGATCTCCAGCCCCTCGATGGTGGCGGCGGCGGCGCGGATCGCGGCGGCGGCTGTGCCGATCTGGGACGGGCCCGCGCCGGTATCCAGAAAGCCCCGCCGCAGCGCGGCCTTCAGCGCATCCATGGCCTCGGCGATCTCGGCGGGCACGCGGCCCTTCCAGCGATGGCCGCCGCGCCGGTCGGCCCCGGGCGCCGGGACGGTCTCGGCCAGCGCCAGGTGCCTGCGGCCCAGATCGGTTATGCGGCACAGCTTGCGCCGTCCGTCCACCGGTTCGCACAGGATCAGCCCCTCCGATTCCAGCGCGGAGAGGTTGGGATAGAGCACGCCGGGGCTGGGCCGGTAGGCCCCCGCGCTGCGGGTCTCCAGTTCGGCCATGATCTCATAGCCATGGCGGGGCTGTTCGCCGATCATCTGCAGGATCAGCTGCCGCAGCGTGCCATTGTCGAAGGCCCGCCGGGCGCGGTGCCGTCCGCCCTTGCCGCGGGGGGCAGGGCTGTTGTGGGGGTCATGTTTCATGCCGCGATCTCTAAATAAGATATATCTAAAGTCAAGATATATCTAAAGCCGACATTTTGGCCGGTCCGCCGCGAGAAATCGGTGCAGGCCGTCCGTTTTCCACGCCCTTGCGGGATCAGCCTGATCGACAGGGGCCGGGATGCCGTTGCCGCGGGGGGCGGGGCACGCGGAAAAGTGATCGGCTCCGATTACGGCGGTTTCGGCGACGATGCCGGGCATCTGGCTGCGGCGCGGCCCATGCTGCGAGCTCCTGGTCGTCGGTGCCGTACCAGCGCGCGGCCATGATCACTTGGCACAAAGCCACAAGCTCGAAGATCGGTCGGCCGGTTCCGTGGGCCGTCCACAGCTCCGCCGCCTCTTGGTGCGAAGCTCCGCCGCCGATCAGTGCAAGCTGGATGATCTCACGGAGGTGGCCGACTTTATAATTGAGGCCGCCAAGACTCTCGAAGATGGCGGCAATGCCGGTGTCGGTGGAGCGCTCAAGCTCAGCCAGCACGGGGTCGGTCAGGGCGAAGGCACGCTCCTGCCCGCCGAAGACGGCGCGGATCGTGATACTGTCAATCATTCGGAAGCTCCGGTTGTGGCCGGGGCAGTGGTCGCGCCGGTCGTGGTGTAGGGATTTTCGAGGTCGTCACCGTCCTGGCGCGGCGGCATGTTGAGACCGGCGCGGACCTCGTTCGGGTCAGCGCGCCCATGGCGCGATACTGGCTGTACCCAGTCGCACGGGCGGCGTGCGAGGTCGTCAGCAGGTCGTCGGTCACAGCCTCGAAGTACAGCTCGCGGCGTTCCTCGGGCGTCAGGGGGGGCGCGGGCATAGGCCCAGCTCCAAGCCGTCAGCCAAGGCTTGAGCGTCATCGTCAGGAACTGACGACCCATTTCCTCGGTGTCGCTCCACGTCCCGCGCGTCAGCTCGAAAATCATCGTCGGCGGGCCCGTCACGCCCGGGCAGGTCGGGCAGATCCGTCGCACGACCGATCCTGCGAGCCCCGAAGTGACCATACTCCAGATGCGCTGAACAGAAAGGAAAAAACATGACCAACCTTTCCGAAGACACGCCGATCAATGGCATTCACCGCCGCGACCTGTTGGGCTCTGGCATTGCGCTGAGCGTCGGCGCAGCCGCAGCCCTTGGAGCGACTGCGCTCCCGGCGAGGGCCCAAGGCAGCGAGACAGCAACAGGCGGCAATGTCTCTGGTACGCGCAGGCTCGGCAGCCTCGAAGTGTCGCCCATCGGCATGGGCTGCATGAGCATGGCACCGGGGTTCTACAACCCGGCGCCGGAGCCGCAGGACATGGTGCGCGTCCTCCGCAACGCGCATGAGCTTGGCATCACCTTCTTCGACACCGCCGAGGTCTACGGGCCCTTCATCTCTGAACGGATCGCGGGCGAGGCGCTGGAGCCGATCCGCGACGAGGTCGTGATCGGCACCAAGTTCGGCTTTTCGTTCAACGAGAACGGCGGCTACGCCGGTCGCAACAGCCAGCCCGCTCATATCAAGCAGGCCGTCGAAGGCATGCTTGAGCGTCTGCGGACCGACCGCATCGACCTGCTCTACCTGCACCGCATGGACCCGAACACCCCGATCGAGGATATCGCCGGCGCCGTCGGCGATCTGATCCGGGAAGGCAAGGTGCTGGAATTCGGCGTCTCCGAGGTCAGCCCCGAGATCCTGCGCGGCGCCCATGCCCTCACGCCGGTTGCCGCCGTGCAAAGCGAATACAGCGTCTTCGAGCGCCTCCCCGAGGTCGCGATGTTCGAGAACTGCGAAGAGCTTGGCGTCAGCTTCGTGCCCTGGGGCCCGGTGATGCGCGGCCTGACCACCGACCACCTGAACGAATACAGCCGCTTCGACGGAGATCGGCGCGCGACGGTTCCCTTCTTCGCCCCCGACGCGCTGGTGACCAACATGGAGGTCGTCCGCCTGCTGCGTCGCTGGGCCGACGGAAAGGGCGTGACCCAGGCACAGATCTCGCTGGCATGGATGCTGGCGCAGAAGCCCTACATCGTGCCGATCCCGGGCACGACCAAGCTGCACCACGCCCGCGAGAATTTCGAGGCGCGCAACGTGTCCTTCACCTCTTCGGAACTGGCGCGCTTCAACGAGGAATTCGATGCCCTCCCGATCGCCGGCAACCGCCCCGAAAGCGCTGCTTTCGAGAGCCAATGATTTTCAGCACGACCACCGCTCATGGAAAGACGACATCATGATGACGACCATGCGCACCCTGCTGCTTTGCGGTGCGGGCCTCCTTCCTGCCGTGTCTGCCGGGGCGCAGGAATGGCAGGACATCCAATCCCCCGCAGAGCCGCTTGTGCTGCAAAACAAGGGGTCCTTCATCGTCGGCGGCAACAAGGCCGATCTGACGCCGACCCAGCTGTCGACCATCTTCGGACCGCCTCCGGCTGAAGGCGGCCAGATCACCGAGAACCTGATTTATGACACCTCCGGATCAGCCCGCCAGAAGCATGGCATTGCCGCCCGCTGCCGTGGTGTCGATGCACAGATGGCGTTCGTGCAGGACGTGACCGGCATCGGGCATCGCCGTGACCAGCGGCAGGATCGGCCCGGGCCGAGCGGCCAGCGCCCGCCCCAGCCCCGCCGCTTCGGGACCCCAGCAGATGACGGCGGCAATCCCGGGCAGGGATTCCAGCATCTCGGGCGGGACATGCCCACCGGCGCCGAGGGCGATCCCGCCCAGCCGCTCCACCGCCGCGACCTGGGCCTCCACCGCCGCCTCGCCCGGGCCGAGGCACAGGACGGGCCCGCGCGGCAGCAGGCTCAGCCGGTTCGATTCCCCGGTCGGACCGGGCAGGTCCAGCTGCCTGAGCGGTGCGGGCGGGTTCGCGGCCAGCCCGGCCAGCGCCGCCCGCAGCCGGTCGGCATCATCCTCCCGGGTCCAGCTTCCGGCGGCCGGGGCCGGGGCCGGGGCGGCCAGCCGGGGCAGGTAGAAGGGCCCGCCCGCCTTGGGGCCGGTTCCCGACAATCCCTCGCCGCCGAAGGGCTGCGAGCCCACGATGGCGCCGATCTGGTTGCGGTTGACGTAGAGATTGCCCGCATGGATCCGGTCGGCAATGTCCTGCACGCGCGTGTCGATGCGCGAATGCAGCCCGAAGGTCAGCCCGTAGCCGGTGGCATTGACCGCCCGGGTCACCGCGTGCAGATCCGCCGCGCGGAACGTGGCCACATGCAGCACCGGTCCGAAGATCTCGCGCTGCAGATCGGCGATGCCGTCGATGCGGATCAGCGCGGGGCCGACAAAGCAGCCCTCGGGTGCGGGACGCTCATGCAGCAGGCGGCCCTGCTTGCGCGCGGTGTCGACATGGGCGGCGATCGAGTCCCGCGCCGCCATGTCGATCACCGGGCCGACATCCGTGGACAGGTCCCAGGGATCGCCCAGGGTCAGTTCGTCCATGGCGCCCTGGATCATCTCGATCAGCCCCGGCGCGACGTCTTCCTGCACATAGAGGCAGCGCAGCGCCGAACAGCGCTGCCCGGCGGAGCGGAAGGCCGACAGCACGATGTCGCGCACCGCCTGTTCGGGCAGGGCGGTGGAATCGACGATCATCGCGTTGAGCCCGCCGGTCTCGGCGATCAGTGGCGCCCCGGGATCGAGATGGTCGGCCATCACGGCACGGATCGCGCGGGCCGTCTCCGTAGAGCCGGTGAAGATCACCCCCGCGATGCGCGGATCCGCCGTCAGCGCGCGGCCGACCGTGGCGCCGTCGCCGGGCAGCAGCTGCAGCGCCGCGGCAGGCACGCCCGCCTCGTGCAGAAGGCGAACGGCCATCGCCGCGACCAGCGGGCTCTGTTCGGCCGGTTTCGCCAGCACCCCTGCCCCCGTGGCCAGCGCGGCGGCGACCTGGCCGGTGAAGATCGCCAGCGGGAAGTTCCAGGGGCTGATCGCGGTCAGGATGCCGCGCGGGGCCGGATCGCCCCGTTCCGCCTCCCCGGCATAATACCGCAGGAAATCTACCGCCTCGCGCAATTCGCCCACCGCGTCGGACAGGGTCTTGCCGGCCTCGCGGGCCAGAACGGCGAAGAACGGTCCGAAATCGCGTTCGTAAAGCGCGGCGGCCCGGCGCAGCACCGCGGCGCGTTCGGCCACCGGCGCATCCCAGGTGGCGGCATCCGCGATGGCCCGCGTCACGGTGGCCGCATCGGCCTCGGTCACCTGCGCCACGGTCTCGCCGGTGGCGGGATTGGTCACCGGGCGGGTCGCGCCGGTGCCGGGGCGGACGGTCAGCGGCCCGGCATCGGGCAGCGCGCCATCGCGGGCCGCCTCGATGCGGGCCAGCGTGTCGGCATCGGTCAGGTCGAAGCCCTGCGAATTGGGCCGGTCCGCGCCGAAGATCGCCTGAGGGGCCACCAGCCCGGCGGGCGGGCGGGCGCCGGGAAGCGCGTCGAAAGGATCGGCGGCAATGGTCTCCGGCGGCACGGTCTCGTCGACGATCTGGTGCACGAAGGAGGAATTCGCGCCGTTTTCCAGCAGCCGCCGTACCAGATAGGCCAGAAGGTCGCGATGCGCGCCCACCGGCGCATAGATGCGGCAGCGCCCGCCGGTCTCCTTCAGCACCAGATCATGCAGCCGCTCGCCCATGCCGTGCAGGCGCTGGAACTCGAACCGCTGCCCCGCTGCCATTTCCAGGATCGCGGCGACGGTATGGGCGTTATGGGTGGCGAATTGCGGATAGATCCGGTCGGCATGGCGCAGCAGCCGCGCGGCATTGGCGATATAGCTGGCATCGGTCGCGGCCTTGGTGGTGAACAGCGGAAAATCCTCTAGCCCCTCGACCTGGGCCAGCTTCATCTCGGTATCCCAGTAGGCGCCCTTGACCAGCCGCACCATGATGCGCCGGTCCAGCCGCGTGGCCAGCGCGTGCAGCCAGTCGATGGTCTGCCCGGCACGCTTTCCATAGGCCTGCACGACCACGCCGAACCCGTCCCAGCCCGCGAGCTCGGGATCGGACAGGACCGCCTCGATCACCTTCAGCGACAGAACCAGCCGCGCCTGTTCCTCGGCATCGATGTTCAGCCCCATCCCCGCAGCCTTCGCGGCGCGGGCCAGATCGCGCACCACCGGCACCAGTTCGGCCATCACCCGGGCCTCCTGCGCCACCTCGTAGCGCGGATGCAGCGCCGAGAGCTTGATCGAGATGCCGGGATTCTCCTCGACCGAGCCGCGGGTGCAGGCGGTCGCGATCGCGGCGATGGCATCGGCATAGGCCCGGGCATAGCGCCCGGCATCCGCGGCGGTCATCGCCGCCTCGCCCAGCATGTCGTAGGAATAGGTATAGCCCTTGGCCTCCATCCCCGCTGCGCGATCCAGGGCCTTGCCGATGGTCTGGCCCAGCACGAACTGGCGGCCCATTTCCTTCATCGCGCGGCTGACGGCGGTGCGGATCACCGGCTCGCCCAGGCGCCGGACCGCGCCGCGCAGAAGCCCCGCCATCCCCGGCGCGTCATCGTCCAGCACCCGGCCGGTCAGCATCAGCGCCCAGGTGGAGGCATTGACCAGCGGCGAGGCCGCATGCCCCATGTGGCGGCTCCAGTCCGAGGGGGCGATCTTGTCCTCGATCAGCGCATCGATGGTCATGGCGTCGGGCACGCGCAGCATCGCCTCCGCCAGGCACATCAGCGCCACGCCTTCGCGGGTGGACAGCCCGTATTCGGCCAGGAACTGCTCCATCACGCCGGGGCGATCGCCCTCGCGGATGCGCCGCACATAGGCGGCCGCCCGCGCGGAGGCGGCTGCGCGGACCTCCTGCGGGATGGCCGCATCGGCGATCAGCCGGTCCAGCAGGGCAGGTTCGGCGGCGGTCTTGGCGGCATGGGTGAAGCTGTCGAGGCGCATGGGCGGATCCGGGCTGAGGGAGGGGTGTTCGGGAAAGTCTACTGGAAGTCCGGCAGGTCATGGGCCTAAAAAGGGTCCGGATGGCAGGCGATCCGTTTTTTATATGGGAGTATCACGGTTCATGACGGAAGATATCGACGCGATCGACAGGAAGATCCTGCGCGAGCTGACCGCCGATGCCCGCCTGCCGGTGGCCGAGCTGGCGCGGCGGGTGGGCCTGTCCAAGACCCCGGTGGCGGCGCGGCTGCGGGCGATGGAGGAGAGCGGCCTGATCGCGGGCTATCGCGTGCAGCTGTCGCCGGTGCGGCTGGGCCTGACCCATGTCACCTATGTGCAGGTCAGCCTGTCGGATACCCGCGAAAGGGCGCTCGGCGAATTCAACGCCGCGGTGCGCCGCATTCCCGAGCTGGAGGAATGCTACATGATCGCCGGCGGGTTCGACTACCTTCTGAAGGTGCGCTCGCGCGATATCGGCGAATACCGGCGGGTGCTGGGCGAAACTATCTCGGCGCTGCCGCATGTGGCCTCCACCTCCAGCTTCGTGGCGATGGAGGCGGTGGTCGATACCGCGCTGACCGCGCCCCCGTCGGCATGAACGTGGCATCATGTCCGCGCCGCGTCGGCCCTTGCCGATTGATCTGGGCGCCAAGCTGGTCTAGGCGGGGTCCGACCTGCGCCCGCGCGCATGTTGCCGCCCCCACGGGTCCCATGCCGGACACCTCGAGGCACGGGCGGCGAGGACATCACGATCAAGGCTACGAAAAGGGCGGACATCATGGCGGACACGACGACCCCTGATATTGTGTATACGATTGTCGACGAGGCACCGGAGCTGGCCAGCCACTCGCTCCTGCCGATCATCCGGTCCTTCGCCGAGGCGGCCGGCATCACCGTCGGCACCAAGGACATCTCTCTTGCCGGCCGGATCCTGGCGAATTTCCCCGACTACCTGACCGAGGACCAGCGCATTCCCGACGACCTGGCCGCGCTTGGCGAGCTGGTGAAGACGCCGAAGGCGAATGTCATCAAGCTGCCCAACATCTCGGCCTCGCAGCCGCAGCTCGACGCCGCCATCGCGGAACTTCAGGCCAAGGGCTATGCCCTGCCCGACTATCCGACCGCCCCCGCGACCGAGGAGGAGAAATCCGTCCGCGCCCGCTATGACGCGATCAAGGGCTCGGCCGTGAACCCGGTGCTGCGCGAGGGCAATTCCGACCGCCGCGCCGCCGGGGCGGTGAAGGCCTATGCCATGGCCAACCCGCATTCGATGGGCAAGTGGTCGGCCGACTCGAAGACCACCGTCGCCTCCATGCCGGGCTATGACTTCTTCGCCAACGAAACCTCCGTCACCGTGACCGAGGCCGGGGCCGCCGCCGGTCCGGCGAAGATCGTCTTCACCGCGAAGAACGGCACCGAGACCGTGCTGAAGGACGGGCTGAAACTGACCGCGGGCGAGGTCGTGGACGCGACCTACATGTCGGCCAGCGCGCTGCGCGACTTCATCAAGGCCGAGATGGAGTCCATGCCCGAGGGCGTGCTGTTCTCCGTGCATCTCAAGGCCACGATGATGAAGGTCTCCGACCCGATCCTCTTCGGCCATTTCGTTGCCGTCTGGCTGGAGCCCTTCCTGCAGAAACATGCCGACATCCTGGGCGACCTGTCTCCCAATGGCGGCATCGGCTCGATCGAGGCGCGGATCCGCACCCTGCCCAATGCCGATGAGCTTCTGGCCGAGCTGAAGGAGACCCTCGCGTCGCGCCCGCCGCTCTACATGGTCGACAGCGATCGCGGGATCACCAACCTGCACGTGCCCTCCGACGTGATCATCGACGCCTCCATGCCGGCCGTGATCCGCGCCGGCGGCAAGGGCTGGGGCCCCGACGGCAAGGAAGCGGATGTCAAATGCTGCATCCCCGACAATTGCTATGCCCCGGTCTATGAAGAGACGGTGAACTACTTCAAGGAAACCGGCGCGCTGGACCCGACCACCTCGGGCACGGTGCAGAATATCGGCCTGATGGCGCAGAAGGCCGAGGAATACGGCTCCCATCCGACCACTTTCGAGATGACCGAGCACGGCACCGTCGCCTATGTCCTGGCCGACGGCACCGTTCTGCACAGCCACGAGGTGCAGAAGGGCGACATCTGGCGCTCCTCCACGGCCAAGAAGGCGCCGATCGAGGACTGGGTGCAGCTGGCCATCGACCGCCAGGCCGCGACCGGCTATCAGGCGATCTTCTGGCTGGATGCCAATCGCGCGCATGATGCCGAGCTGATCAAATATGTCACCCCGATCCTCGAGGCGAAGGGCGTGGCCGACAAGTTCGCCATCCTGTCGCCGCGCGAGGCGACGCGCCTGACGCTGGAGACGATCCGCAAGGGCGAGAACTCCATCGCGATCACCGGCAACGTGCTGCGCGACTATCTCACCGACCTGTTCCCGATCCTCGAACTCGGCACCTCGGCCAAGATGCTGTCCATCGTCAAGCTGATGCAGGGCGGCGGGCTGTTCGAGACCGGCGCTGGCGGTTCGGCCCCCAAGCATGTCCAGCAGCTGGTCAAGGAAAACCACCTGCGCTGGGACTCCTTGGGCGAATTCTGTGCCCTGGGCGAGAGCCTGAACTTCCTGGCGGCGCAGACCGGCAACAAGAAGGCCGCGGTGCTGGGCAAGGCGGTGGATGCCGCGACGCAGGGCGTTCTGCTGAACAACCGCTCGCCCGAGCGCAAGGCGGGCCAGCCCGACAACCGCGACAGCCATTACTGGTTCGCCCGCTACTGGGCTGAGGCCCTCGCGGCGCAGACCGAGGATGCCGCGCTCGCGGCGCATTTCGCGCCGCTGGCCGAGGCGCTGGCCGCCGGGGAAGCCGACATCACCGGCGAACTGGCCGCGGCCCAGGGGGCCCCGGCCGATCTGGGCGGCTACTACAAGACCGATGAGGCCAAGACCACGGCGGTGATGCGTCCCAGCGCGGCGCTGAACGCCGTCATCGGCTGAGCCCGACCGGGGGTCCCTCGTCGGGACCACCCGTCGTCATTGCGGCGCGCCCCCCGGGGCGCGCCGTTTGCGTTCAGGCGGAGGCGGCCAGGCGCAGGTCGGGGCGCCCCGCTGCCAGCCGGTCGGTCACGGCGGAGAGGTCGGGGCGGTCCTGCGCCACCATGTCATGGAGCTTGCGGTCGACGGCCACGTAGCGCTCCGCCGCCTCTTCCAGCGCGGGGCTGCGGCGGAACCGGCCGGTCTTGGCGCTGTTGATCCGTCCGTCTTCCGGCGGCGCGATGCCCCGGGCGGCGAGCCCGGTCGTGAACTGCTCCAGCGTGGCACAGAAGGCCAGGCGCGACAGCTGCCTGCGGATCTGCGCGCGGCTCAGGCGTTCGACATCGACATAGCGCAGGATGTCGCCCTCGCGCGCGGAAAGAAGCATGGTGGCCTGCATGTTGAACAGCATCCGGGCCTTGGCGAGGCTGTCCAGCCGGAACAGCCGCCGCATCTCCGCCGGACTGTCGGGATCGAGCCCGTCGAGGGCGCGTACCAGCATCTTCATATCCTGTTTCAGCGCGGCGTGGGAATGCAGGTCGATGCCGTGATTGAACCGGTCGAGCCAGTTCAGATGCGATACCAGCCGGTCCATCGGATCGCGCAGAACCGAGAAGATGCGGTAATGGCGGGGCACCCCGGCCAGGCGCAGCGTCGCCATCGGACTGTGGGCGCTGACGAAGTCATGCCCCAGGAAGGACAGGCGGCCGCCCTTGCTGACCCGGTGCTGGACCTCGCGTTCCTGGAACGTGATGCAGGCGGCGGGACCGAGCCGGTCCTCGAACATCCGGGCGACGAAGGATCCGGCGGTCTTGGGGATATGAAGGAAGAACACGCCCCTGTGCCGCGTTTCTCCGTCGCCTGCGCGTCCTGTCATCCGGGCCTCCTGCCGCCGTCCTGGCGCCCAGATTAGGCTCGCGGCATTGACGAAGCCTGAACGCCGCTCAGGGGCCGAACAGGTCCTCCATCGCGATGCCGCGGTCATGGCCGGCCAGGCGCAGCACCAGTTTGTCGAAAACCAGCTCCACCCCGCCGTCCCAGTCGCGGATCACGGGCCGTGCCGTGGCCGCATCGAGACCCGCCACCTGGACCCGGTCGGTTCCGATGCGGAAATCGCCGATTTCGTCCGTCTCGGGCTGGCTGGTGGAATTGAAGACGAATAGATCGGCATTGCCGCCGCCCCAGAGCGTGTCATTGCCGGGGCCGCCGATCAGCGTGTCGTTGCCCATCCCGCCGATCAGCCGGTCATGGCCGTACCCGCCCGAAAGCCGGTCGGCCCCCTGCGCGCCCTGCAGCAGATCGCCGTCATTGCCGCCATTGAGCGTGTCGTCGCCATCCCCGCCATCCAGGGTATCCGCATCGTCGCCGGCGCCTATGATGTCATCGCCCGCCCCCCCGAAGAGGAGGTCGGACCCGAAGGAGCCCGCCAGCGTGTCATCGCCTGCCCCGCCCTCGATCGTGTCATTGCCATAGCCGCCGGTCAGCCCGTCGGGATCGTCGCCGCCGTCGAGATAGTCATGGCCGGGCCCGCCGCGCAGGGCGTCCGCGCCGATTTCGCCGAACAGCCGGTCATTGCCGTTGCCGCCGCCCAGAAGGTCGCGCCCCGTTCCGCCATGCAGCGTGTCGTCGCCGTCTCCCGCCCCCAGGGAATCATTGCCGTTGCCGCCCAGCAGGGAATCGTTGCCGTCCATGCCGTAGAGCCGGTCATCGCGATTGCCCCCCGAAAGCGTGTCGCCCCTGGCGCCGCCGCGGATCAGGTCGGCCTGGTTCGTGCCCGAGACGGCCTCCACCCCGGTCAGGGTATCGGTGCTGCCCCAGCTGTCGATCACCAGCCCGGTTCCCAGATCGGCGTCGATCCCGCGCGGCCCGGTCTCCTCCCCGTATTCGGCCAGGTCTATGCCGGTCCCGCCTTCCAGCAGATCGGCACCCGCATGTCCGGTCAGCGTGTCGTTCTCCTCTCCGCCGCGAAGCGTATCGGCCCCGGCACGGCCGGTCATCGTGTCGCGGCCCGCGCCGCCGTCAAGCTGCGAACCTCCCTCCGCCGCGCGCATGGCATCGCCATGGCGCGACCCCGCGACCTCCTCGATCCCCGTGAAACGGTCGCGGTCGCCATGGGTATCGGTGGCCTCCCCGGTTTCCATGTCCAGCACTATGCCGCGGCTGCCCGTCTCATCGGCATAGCTGAGCGTGTCCTGGCCCAGGCCGCCATCCAGCGTGTCATCGCCGGCTCCGCCGCCCAGAAGGTCGCCGCCCAGTTCCCCCGCCAGGCTTTCGGAGCCGCTGCCGCCCAAGAGCGTATCGCCCCCGGTGCCCCCCGACAGGGTGGAATTGAACCCGCCTCCGCGCAGGAGATCGTCGTATTTGGTGCCGGTGACGCGCGAGATCCGCATCAGCCGGTCGGTGGTGCCGTGGCTGTCCAGCACGGTCATGGCGACCAGGTCGGCGATGATGCCGCCGGTGCCGCCATCGCTGCTGTAATCGGCCTCGTCCGTGCCGCCGCCGCCGTTGAGCGTGTCGTTTCCCGCCCCGCCGGTCAGCGTATCCGCCCCGTTCGAGCCGTTGAGCGAATCCGCCCCGCCGAAGCCCCAGATGCGGTTGGCCTCGTCATTGCCGGTGATGCGGTCGGCCTGCCAGCTGCCCTGCACGTCGATGCAGTTCAGGATCGTGTCGGCATCGCCATGGGTGTCGGTCGCCGTGCCATTGGCCAGCGAGACGACGGCGCCGCGGCTGCCGGTCTCGTCGAGATAGCTCAGCGTGTCGCGGCCGGTCCCGCCATTGATCGTGTCGCGCCCCGCCCCTCCCGAAAGCAGGTCGTCCCCCGCCTGGCCCAGCAGCCGGTCATCGCCCGCCTTGCCGTAGAGCGTGTCATTGCCCTGGCCCGCCAGCAGGCGTTCCGCCGCGGCCGCCCCGATCAGGAAGTCATCCTCGCGCGACGTGGCCGTCGGCAGCGCCGCCAGGTCGATCGCCTGCCCCGCGGCCAGGGCGCCCGAGGGCACCGCATAGCTGCTCTGGTCGATCTGGGTCAGCATGAAGCGCGCGAAATAGGAGATCGCGGGCATCGGCGGCAAGGCATCGCCGCCCAGGTGGAACACCGCGAAGACGCTGCGCCCGGCGGCGGGTCCGCTCAGGTCGGCCGCCTCGACGATGCGCGACAGGACGGTGCTGCGCCGCGTGTCGCCATTGGCATCCCAGGAGACGGCGAAGACCTCGTCGCTGGTGGCCAGCCCGTAGCCCGAGACCGAAAGCGCGCCGGAAATCGCCGTCCCGGCCGCCTGCGGCGTGCTCAGCGCCACGGAAAGCGCGGAGCCCCCCAGGTAGTCGTATCGAAGGACCGGCGCGCGATCCTCGAACCAGGTGAAATCCATGCGCGCTTCCTGCACTGACAGGACGGTATCCGCGACGGTATCGAAAACGGCGGCAAATCCCGCCAGGCTGTAGGTCGTCATCGCCTGCCCCCGAAATACGCCTGCGGGGATAGGCGGTCTGCGTTAAGGATGCCTTGAAAGGCGCCTCAGCTTTCCGCGAACTGGCGTTCCAGACCCATCAGCGCATAGCAGATCTGGGCGGCGGTGAAATCCGAGACGCGGCTGCCGTCCTGCGGGGCCAGCTCGACGACGTCGATGCCGACGATCTGGCGTCCGGCGCAGACGCGTTCCAGCAGGTGGATCGCCTGCCAGAATCCCAGCCCGCCGGGCACCGGTGTCCCGGTATCGGGCATCACCGAGGGATCCAGCCCGTCCACGTCGAAGCTGACATAGATCTTGCGCGGGAAATCGCGCGGCAGCACCGGGTCCTCGCCACGGGCCAGCGCCTCGCCGTCGGAATGGACCACGCCCAGCCGCTTGCGCGCCTCCGCCTCTTCGGCGCAGAGCGCGCGGACCCCGTATTGCGCGAGGCGCAGCCCGTCCTCCTCGGCCAGCAGCCGCATCACCGAGGCATGGCTGTGGCGTTCGCCCTGATAGGCGTGGCGCAGGTCCGCATGGGCGTCGATCTGGACGATGCCCAGGGCTTCGCCGGTCGCCGCCGCCACGCCGCGCACCGCGCCGTAGCTCAGCGAATGTTCCCCGCCCAGCACCACGGGGACCGCGCCCGCGGCCACCGCCCGGCGGGTGCGCGCCTCGATGCGGGCCATCACCTCGGGCAGCGGGCCGTCGCAGGCCACCGGCTCTTCCGTGGCGATGCCGGCGCTGCAGGGTTCCGCCCCGCGCCAGAGCCGTTCCAGCTCCACCGAGGCCTCCAGGATCGCCGCGGGTCCCCCGGCCGTGCCGGATCCGTAGGAGACCGTGCGTTCCAGCGGCACGGGGATCACCCGGAACCGTGCGGTTGCATCATCGCGTTCATCTGCGGAAAGTTCGCCGTCGAGAAAGATCATAGCCGTCCCAGGAAGTCCTGATATCCGAAGTCGCGGACCATCTTCAGATCGTCCGTATCCGAGTTCCAGAGCGCGATCGCCGGAAGCGGCACGCCGTTGAATGTGTTCGTCTTCACCATGGAATAGATGGCCTGGTCGAGAAAGGCGAAACGGTCGCCCACCTGCCAGGGCGTGCCCGGGCGGTAGTCGCCGATCACGTCGCCTGCCAGGCAGGACGGCCCGCCCAGCCGCACCGGCTCGCCCGTCTCCGCCTCGCCCAGGAGCTTCGGCCGGTAGGGCGCCTCGATCACGTCGGGCATGTGGCATGTGGCGGAGATGTCGGTGATCGCCAGCGGCATCGAGTTCGTCGGCAGGTCGAGGATCTCGCCCACCAGGATGCCCGCATGAAGCGCCACCGCCTCGCCGGGTTCCAGGAACACCTCGATCCCGTAGGTCTCGCGGATGCGCCGGATGAGGGCGATCAGCCCGGCGCGGTCGTAATCGGGCATGGTGATATGGTGGCCGCCGCCCAGGTTCACCCATTTCAGCCCCGGCAGCCAGGCCGCGATCTTCGGTTCCACCGCCGCCCAGGTGCGCTCCAGCGGCGCGAAGCCCTGCTCGCACAGCGTGTGCATGTGCAGGCCCTCGAGCCCCTCCATGTCGGCATCGCCCAGCTGCGAGACCGGCGCGCCGAGCCGCGAACAGGGGGCGGCGGGGTCGTATTTGTCGGTCCAGCCCTCGGAATGCTCGGGATTGATCCTCAGCCCCGGGCTCGCCGTGCCCTCCGCCACGATGTCGCGGAATCGGCGGAACTGGTCCGGGGAGTTGAAGATGACGTGATCCGAGATCTTCACGATGCTGCGCAGGTCCTCGGCCTTGTAGCCCGCGTTGAAAGTCGCGACATGGCCGCCGAAGACCTCGCGGCCCAGCCGGGCCTCGAAGATGCCGCTGGCCGCGGTGCCCGACAGGTGCTGCATGATGACCGGCGCGGCGGCCGGCATGGAGAAGGCCTTGAGCGCGGCGAAGATCCGGGCCCCCGAGGCTTCGGCGACATCGGCCAGGATGCGGCAGTTGCGGGCGATGGCGGCCTCGTCCACGACGAAGCAGGGCGAGGGCACGCGGGCAAGGTCGAACCGGGCGAAACGCGCCGCGGCATCGGCTTCGATATCAAGGGGCTCGGTCACGTGGGTCTCCTGGACTGGTGCCGCACAGATGCGGCCAAGCCGGCGCCGGGGCAAGGAAGAATCCGGGGCCGCCCGGAATTTCGTCAGCCCGCCCGGTTTTTCGGCACGGGGCGGGGCGGCGCCCTGCCCCGGCCCCCGGACATTGCGGATGCGCCCGGCGCGGAGCAGCAGCCCGGGCGGTGATCCCGGCGGTGCCGGATGGCGCGGCGGGGGTCGCCGGGCGCGGGCGGCCCGGCAGGGCCGCCGCCGTGCGGAAGGGGCTCGATGCCCCTGCCGCGCGGGGCCTGTTTCAGAAGGCTGCCGGGGCGTCCAGCTCCACCACCTGCCAGGGCAGGCCGTGCCGGTTCAGCATCTCCATGTAATGGTCGGGATCCAGCTGCTCCATGTTCCACACGCCCGGTGCCGTCCAGTTGCCCAGCAGCACCTGCGCCGCGCCGATCATCGCCGGCACGCCCGTCGTGTAGGCCACGGCCTGGCTGCCGACCTCGGCATAGCATTCCTCATGGTCGCAGATGTTGTAGATGTAGAACGTCTTCTCGCCCGATCCGTCCTTGGCCGGACCTGTGGCGATGTCGCCGATGCAGGTCTTGCCGACGGTCTTGGCGCCCAGGTCGCCCGGGTTGGGCAGCACGGTCTTGAGGAATTGCAGCGGGATGATCTCGACGCCATTGTGCATCACCGGCTGGATCGAGGTCATGCCCACGTTCTCCAGAACGGTGACGTGGTTGATATAGGCATCCCCGAAGGTCATCCAGAACCGCGCCCGCTCGATCTCGGGGTTATGCGTGCTCAGGCTCTCCAGCTCCTCGTGATACATCAGGTACATGTTCTTCTCGCCCACGCCGGGGAAGTCGAACGGCACCTTGGTGCTCATCGCCGGGCTCTCGACCCATTGGCCGTTCTCCCAGTGGCGCGCGGGGGCGGTCACTTCGCGGATGTTGATCTCGGGGTTGAAATTCGTCGCGAAGGGCAGCCCGTTGTCGCCGCCGTTGCAGTCGAGGATGTCGAGCTGCCGGATGCCGTCCAGCTTGTGCTTCTTCAGCCAGGTCGCGAAGACCGAGGTCACGCCCGGGTCGAAGCCCGAGCCCAGGATCGCGGTCAGGCCCGCGGCCTTGAACTTGTCCTGATAGGCCCATTGCCAGCTGTATTCGAACTTGGCCTCGTCCTCGGGTTCGTAATTGGCGGTGTCCAGGTAGTTCACCCCCGCCTCCAGGCAGGCATCCATCAGCGCCAGGTCCTGATAGGGCAGCGCGAGGTTCACCACCAGCGACACGCCGGTCTCGCGGATCAGCGCGGCGGTGGCGGCCACGTCCATCGCATCCAGCCCGTAGGTCGCGATGGCGACGCCGGTGCGCTTCTTCACCTCGGCGGCGATGTCGTCGCATTTCGATTTGGTGCGGCTCGCCAGGTGGATCTCGGAGAAGATCTCCGGGTTCATCGCCATCTTGTGCACGGCGACCGAGCTGACGCCGCCGGCGCCCACGACCAGAACCTTGCCCATGTCAGTATCCTTCCCAGTGAAGTGTGTCAGTATGCCCCGCGCCGCCGGGCGCGGGGATCGGCTGGCCGGTGATGCCATGCGCTGCGTGACGATCCGGTGACATTGCCTGCCGCGGACCGTCCTGCGCCGGGCTCACTCGAAATAGGTATAGCCGCCAAGGGAGTCCTTGTAGGCGGCGATCAGCGACCGGCGTTCGGCGGAATTGACCGTGCCCTTGGCCACCGCCCGTTCCACGGTCTTGCGGAACGCGTCGAGGCAGTCGCCGGGATCGTATTCCACATAGCTCAGAACCTCGGCGATCGTGTCGCCCTCGGTCTCGTGCTCGATGGTGAACCCGCCCTCGCCGGTCAGGCTGATCGTCACGACATTGGCGTCGCCGAAGAGGTTGTGCAGATCGCCCAGCGTCTCCTGGTAGGCGCCGACGAAGAACACCCCGATATGATAGGGCTTGTCCTCCTCGAGGTCATGCACCGGCAGAGACTTGTGGATGCCGTCGCCGAGGATGAAGCTGTCGATCTTGCCGTCGCTGTCGCAGGTGATGTCGGTCAGCACCGCGCGGCGCGTGGGCTGTTCGTTCAGCCGCTGCAGCGGGATCACCGGATGCAGCTGGTCGATGGCCCAGACATCGGGCAGCGACTGGAACAGCGAGAAATTGCAGTGATAGTAATCGACGAAGCCTTCCAGCGCCTCCGACAGCGCCTCGCCCGCGCCGTTTTCGCGGATCACCGTCTGCACCCGCTTGAGGATGTAGAGAAAGCAGCGTTCCGCGGTGGCCAGCTGGGTGATGTCCATCTGGCCGCGGCGGAACAGCGCCCGGATCTCGTCGCGGTAATAGACCGCGTCGTTGAAGCATTCCTGCAGCCGGCCGGGCTTCACGTATTCTTCGATCGCCACCATGTCGTGCAGGAAGTGATGCTCGTTCTCGGTCAGGTCGGGACGCTGCGGCACGCCGTAGAGCGTCGCATCCAGGACGTCGAAGATCAGCATGGAGCTGAGCGCGACGACGAAACGGCCCGATTCCGTGACCAGCGTCGGATGCGGATGCCCCGCCTCGTCCATGGCATAGCCCACGGTTTCCACGATAGCGGCGGCGTATTCGTCGACCGTGTAGTTGACCGAATTGTCCGAGGCGCGCTTCTCGCCGGTATAGTCGACGCCCAGCCCGCCGCCCATGTCCAGGAAGGCCAGCGGCACGCCCAGGCGGCGCAGCTCGCTGTAGAACCGGCAGGCCTCGGTCACGGTGCGGCGCACGTCGATCACGTTGGGGACCTGCGATCCCAGGTGGTTGTGCTGCAGCACCAGGCAGTCGAGGAAGCCAGTTTCGCGCATCCGCTCCACCAGCGTCACGATCTGGTCGGCGCCGATGCCGAAGGAGGACCGGTCGCCGGAGGAGGAGGCCCATTTGCCGGTGACCACCTGGGTCAGCTTGACCCGCACGCCCAGCAGCGGCTTGATCCCCAGCTCGTCCGAGACGCGCTTGACGATCTCGAATTCCTTCAGGCTTTCCAGGACGATCACCGTGCGGAATCCCAGCTTCAGGCTGAGGATGGCCAGGCGGATGAATTCGTCATCCTTGATGCCGTTGCAGATGATCAGGCTCTGTTCCGCCAGCGGCTGGGCCAACGCGACGATCAGCTCGGGCTTCGACCCGGCCTCCAGCCCGTAGTGGTAGGGCTGCCCGGCCTGGACCAGCCGACCGACGACCTCCGCCTGCTGGTTGACCTTGATGGGGAAGACGCCGCGATAGTCGCCGCGATACTCCGTGGCGGCGATCGCGTTACTGAAGGCGTCATTCAGGCGGCGCAGCCCGATTTCCAGGAAGGACTGGACACGCAGCAGGATCGGCGTGGCGATGCCGCGCTCGTTCAGCCCTTCGAGGATCGCCGGCAGGGAAACCGGCACCGTCGCGCCGTTTTCGGCAGGATCGGCCAGGGCCACATCGCCATTGGGAAGAACATGGACAAGCCCCTGTCCCCAGGCGCTGACGCCATAGAGATCCGCGGCCTCGGAACTGCTCTGCTGGTCTTTCATGGGTCTCCCCCGCGCGATGTGAACTTGGCGCACGCCATACTGCATTCTGGTCACAACACAAGACGGGGGACGGAGTTTCCGGAAAATCCGCCGCACCCCGCCCGGCGGGCTCAGCGCGGGGCGCCCAGCCGCCGCAGCTGGCATTCGGGCAGCAGCCGCGCGGTGTCCTCGGCGGTGCACAGCCGCGTGGCGGGCGTCATCACCGCCGCGCAGGCCGCCGCCGTGCCGTGATGCAGGGCCTCCGCCATCGTGCCGCCGCGCGCCAGGGTCAGGATGGCGGCGCCCATGAAACTGTCGCCGGCCCCGATCTTGGACACGACCGGCACCCGCGCCGCGCGGCACCAGCTCATGCCGCCGGGTTCGGCCAGGACCGACCCGTCCGCGCCGCAGGCGATCATCACCGCATCGGCCACGCCCTGGTCCACCAGCCTCGCGGCGAAACCCGCCGCGGCCTGCACGCCGGAAAGTCTCTCTCCGGCCAGTTCGCTGGCCTCGGCATTGTCGCAGCGCAGCAGGCGCGGCGCGGTGCCGCCCGCATCGGGGGCGACCATCGCCGCCAGCGCCTCGCCCGAGGTGTCCACCGCCAGATGCGCGCCCCGCGCCGCCAGGCGCGCGGCCAGATCGCGGGAGAAGCCGGCGGGCACGCCCGGCGGCTGCGATCCCGACAGGACCATCCAGGCCCCCGGCCCCGTCATCGCCGCGGCCGTCTCCAGCGCCGCGGCCGTCGGGGCCTCCTGCCAGACGGGCCCGGGCAGCACGAAGCGGAACTGCAGCCCGGTGCGGCGGTCGGTCACGGCCAGGCTGTGGCGGGTCTCGCCCGGCGCGTCGATCACCACCGGCTCGATCCCCTCCTCCGCCAGCAGCCCGGCAAGCTGGCTGCCCGTGGCGCCGCCAAGCGCCACGAGCGGCAGGCTGCGCCCGCCCAGGGTGCGGATCGCGCGGCTGACATTGATGCCGCCGCCGCCGGGATCGAGCCGCGGCGCGGTACAGCGCAGTTTCGGCCCCGGCCGGATGTCGGTGGCCGAGCTTGCCACGTCGAGCGCCGGGTTCAGCGTGACGGTGAAGATGTCGCTCTGGTCCAATCCGGGATCCTCCGAGTCTGTCCTGCCGGGCAGGTCTGCATCCCGCAATTACCGCGCCTGCCCGGCGCTGGCCAGTGGGCCCGGCCGCAATCTCGGCGAGGGGTGGCCTGCCGGGGCCGCTCGCGCTGGCGTGATCGGCCGCGATGCGCGGCGCGCGGTTTCGCCCTTGCCTTGGCCTGCCGCGCGCCGTTTCCTGCCGCCAGTTCAAAGGAGAGTGCCCATGTCCGCCATTCTGCGCCTTTCGCTGGCTGCCGTCCTGCTGGCAGGCCCCGCTGCAGCCGATACCGTGACGGTCTTCGCCGCCGCCAGCCTGAAGGATGCGATGGACCGCATCGCCCCGGCCTTCCACGAGGCGACCGGCCATGACCTGGCGGTGTCGCTGGCGGGATCCTCGGCGCTGGCGCGGCAGATCGAGGCGGGCGCCCCGGCGGATGTCTTCATCTCGGCCAACGAGACCTGGATGGACCATCTCGACGATGCCGGGCTGATCGCCGCCGATACGCGGTTCGACCTGGCGGGCAATGCGCTGGTGATGGCCGGCCCCGACGGCGCGGCGCCGGTGGTGCTGGACGACACGCTGACCGCGACGCTCGGCGAGGGCAAGCTGGCCATGGCGCTGGTCGATGCGGTGCCCGCGGGCATCTACGGCAAGGCGGCGCTGTCGTCGCTGGGGTTGTGGGACGCGGTCGCGCCGCAGGTGGCACAGGCCGACAACGTGCGCGCCGCGCTGGCGCTGGTGGCGATGGGGGCGGCGCCCCTGGGCATCGTCTATGCCACCGATGCCGCCGCCGAGCCCCGCGTCGATGTCGTGGCGACCTTCCCCGCGGACAGCCATGACGCGATCCTCTATCCCGCCGCTGCGCTGGCCGGGCATGAGGGCGCGGCGGCCGCGGCCTTCCTCGACTATCTGCAGGGCGACGAGGCGGGGGCCGTTCTGACGGAGCTCGGCTTCACCCTGCCGCAGTGAACCTGCCGATGGGCTGGCTGGGACCCGAGGAATGGGCGGCGGTGGCGCTGTCGCTGAAGGTCGCCTTCTGGGCGATGGCCGCCAGCCTGCCGCCGGGGATCCTCGCCGCCTATGCGCTGGCGCGCTGGCGCTTTCCGGGGCGGCAGATCCTCAACGGGCTGGTCCATCTGCCGCTGATCCTGCCGCCGGTCGTCACCGGCTACCTGCTGCTGCTGGCGCTGGGGCCGCAGGCGCCGCTGGGCCGGGCGCTGGAAAGCCTCGGCCTGGTCTTCGCCTTCCGCTGGAGCGGCGCGGCGCTGGCAGCGGCGGTGATGGGCTTTCCGCTGCTGGTGCGCGCCATCCGCCTGTCGATCGAGGCGGTCGATCCGCGGCTGGAGGAGGCCTCGGCCACGCTGGGCGCGCCGCCCTGGGCGGTCTTCGCCACCGTGACGCTGCCGCTGATCCTGCCCGGCATCCTGACCGGCGCGATCCTGGCCTTCGCCAAGGCGATGGGCGAATTCGGCGCGACCATCACCTTCGTGTCGAACATTCCCGGCCAGACCCGCACCCTGCCCTCGGCGATCTATGCCTTCCTGCAGGTGCCCGGCGGCGAGGCGGCGGCGCTCAGGCTGGTGGCGGTCTCGGTCGCGGTGGCAATGGCGGCGCTGCTGCTGTCGGAGGTGGCGGGCCGCTGGGTCGCGCGGCGGGTGGCAGGGGCATGAGCCTCTCGGTCCGGCTGCGCCACGATTTCCCCGGCTTCGCGATGGATCTGGCCTTCGAGGCGCCGCCGGGGGTCACCGTGCTGTTCGGCCGGTCGGGATCGGGCAAGTCCACCGTGATGCGCGCGGTGGCGGGGCTGATGCGGCCCGATGGCGGGCGCGTCGCGCTGGAGGGCAGGACGCTCTTCGACGGCGACCGGCGCATCCACCTGCCGCCCCATCGCCGCAGGCTGGGGGTGATCTTCCAGGAGGCGCGGCTGTTTCCGCATCTCAGCGTCGCCGAGAACCTCCGCTACGGCGCGCGCTTCGCGCCGCGCGGCGGGGCGGAGGACACGGCGCGGGTGGTCGAGATGCTGGGGATCGGGGCGCTTCTGGGGCGGCGCCCCGGGGCGCTCTCGGGGGGCGAGAAGGCCCGCGTGGCGATCGGCCGGGCGTTGCTGTCGCGGCCGCGGATGATCCTGGCCGACGAGCCCCTGGCCGCGCTGGATGCCCCGCGCAAGGCCGAGATCCTGCCCTATTTCGAGAGGCTGCGCGACGAGGCGGGGGTGCCCGTCCTCTATGTCAGCCATGCCGCCGAGGAGGTCGCGCGCCTGGCCACGACGGTCGTTGCCCTGGAGAATGGCCGCGTGCTGCGCCAGGGGTCGGCCGCCGAGGTTCTCGGCGATGCGCGGGTGATGCCCACGGGGGTGAGGTCCGCCGGGGCGGTGATCGAGGCCGTGCTGCACGCGCATCATCCCGACGGGCTGAGCGAACTGGATGCCGCGGGGATCGCGCTGTTCCTGCCCTGCATCGACCGGGCGCCGGGGGCGCGGATCCGCCTGCGCATCGCGGCGCAGGACGTGATGCTGGCGACGGCGCGGCCGCAGGACATCTCGGCGCTGAACCTGCTGCCCGGGACGGTGGCGGCCGTGCTGCCCGGCCAGGGGCCCGGCGCGATGGTGACGGTCGACACGGCGGCAGGGCGGATCCTCGCGCGGATCACCGGCCGGTCGGCCCGCGCGCTGGGGCTGGCGCCGGGCGTTCCGGTCTGGGCCGTGATCAAGTCGGTCGCGGTGGCGCCGGGCGGGATCGGGGTCTCGCCGCCCTGAGCCCGCGGCGGCGTGTCGTGGCGCAGGGCCGGCCCCCCCGTCCGGTCCGCAAGGCGGCCCTGCCCCGTCCTGTCCGGCGCAGCGCGGGCGAAATCCTGCCCCGCCGCGGCGACCCGGCCCGGCCCGGCC
>NZ_JACVXA010000067.1 GCF_014903745.1 Mangrovicoccus algicola
GGCACCTGCGCCAGCAGCGGCCCCGCCGCCGCCGAGGCCGGCCGTGCCGCCCGCGGCCTGGCTGACCAGAACGCCGGGGCCGGTGGTTGCGGGATCGGCAAAGCCTGCCGGGGCGGCCAGCGTCGCGCAAAGGGCGAGGGCGATGACTGTCTTGCTCATGAAGGAACCTGTGCCTTTCTCGATGGGCGACGCCCGGTCCGGTCGCGTTCCGGGCGGGCGAGGCGGTTTCTGTCTGCGGAGATTGCGGTCCCGTGCTGAACAGAGGATGAATCCCGCCCGCCCTGCGGCAGGGAAAGCCGATGAAAGTAGGGAGGATTTTAGCTTCCGGGCGTCGGCGGCGCGGCGTCGCGCGCCCTTGCGCGATCAAGCCTTCGTGACCTCATCCCGATGTGGTGGGGCCGCGCGTGATCTGCTAGACAGGGTGTCAATACGAGCAGTGGAATTAAGGGTCCATTCATGAATCGCATCGCCTCCCTGGGCCTCGTCGCGGCCCTGGCGCTGACGGCAGCCTGCAGCAATCGCGCCGACAACCTGTCGGGCAGCAGTGATCTTGCGGGCGACCGCTACGGCTATGGCAGCGGCACCGGCGCGGGCGGCATCGCCAATCCCGCCTCGGCCGCCTATTTCCAGGCCCAGGTCGGCGATCGCGTGCTGTTTCCGGTCGACCAGTCCAGCCTGACCGCCGAGGCGCGCGGGATCCTGGACGGGCAGGCGCGCTGGCTGAGCTCCAACCCCTCCTTCTCGGCGGTGATCGAAGGTCATGCCGACGAACAGGGGACGCGCGAATACAACCTTGCCCTCGGCGCGCGCCGCGCCAGCGCGGTCTATGATTACCTGGTCTCGCGCGGGATCCCCTCCAGCCGCCTGCGCACGGTCAGCTATGGCAAGGAGCGCCCGATAGAGGTCTGTTCCGAGGAAAGCTGCTATGCCAAGAACCGCCGCGCCGTGACGTCGGTTTCCAGCGGGGCGGGCGTCTGAGATGCGCGCCGCGTTCCTGCTGACGGTGCTGCTGCTGCCCTCGGCGCTGATGGCGCAGGACCGCGCGGCGACCCTGGCCGATATCCGCCTGCAGCTGCGGGCGCTGAATACCGAGATCACCTCGCTCAAGCGCGAACTGGAACCCTCGGGCGGGGCCGCCGCACCGGCCTCGGTCTCAGGCGGGGCGCTTGAACGGCTTGACGGGCTCGAGGCGGAGCTGCGCAAGCTGACCGCCCGCACCGAGGAACTGGACTACCGCATCAACCGCGTCGTCGATGACGGCACGACCCGGGTGGGGGACCTGAATTTCCGCCTTACCGAACTGGAAGGCGGCAATCTCGGCCAGATCCAGCCGCCCGCGCCGCTGGGCGGGCAGGAGGGGCTGGCCGTGCCCGCCCCGGCTTCTCCGGGCATGGGCAGTGCCGCGCCGCAGCTGGCGGTGGGCGAATCGGCGGAATTCGAGGCGGCCAAGGCCAGCCTCTCGGCCGGGGATCCCGGCGCCGCGCTGGAGGGGTTCGACCGGTTCCTGGCGGCTTACCCGCGCAGCCCGCTGGCTCCGGCGGCACAGCTGGCCCGCGGTCGGGCGCTCGGCGCGCTCGGCCGCCATGCCGAGGCGGGGCGCGCCTATCTGGAAGCCTTCACCCAGACCGAGGCCTCCGATAAGGGCATCGCCTCGGCCGGGCTCCTCGGACTAGGCCAGAGCCTGGCGCAGCTGAACCAGACGCGCGAGGCCTGCCTGACTCTGGGACAGGTGGAGGCGCGCTATCCCGGCACCGCCGCCGCGGGCGAGGCCAGGACCGCGCTGGCGCGCCAGACCTGCAGTTGATCCCGGGGGCCGAGGCGGGGCTCGCCCGGGCGCTTGCGGCGGCCGGGCCGGGTCCCGTGGGGCTGGCCGTGTCCGGCGGCAGCGACAGCACCGCGCTGCTGCACCTGGCGCTGGCGGCCGCTCCGGGGCGTGACTGGCGGGTCGTGACCGTCGATCACGGGCTGCGCCCGGAGGCGGCCGCGGAGGCTGCGGGCGTTGCGCGGGCGGCTGCGGCGCTGGATCTGCCCCACGAGACCCTGCGCTGGACCGGCTGGGACGGGAGCGGCAACCTTCAGGATGCCGCGCGGCGCGCCCGCCAATCGCTGATCGGCGACTGGGCGCGGCGGGCGGGGATCGCGGCGGTCTGTCTGGGGCACACGATGGATGACCAGGCCGAGACGGTGCTGATGCGGCTGGCCCGCGGATCGGGCGTCGACGGGCTGTCGGGCATGTCCGAACGGCGGCAGGCGCTGGGGATCCTGTGGCTGCGGCCCCTGCTGGGCCTGCGCCGCGCGGCACTGCGCGACTGGCTGGCGGCACAGGGAATCGGCTGGGTCGATGATCCCTCCAATGCCGATCCGCGCTTCGACCGCGTGCGGGCCCGGCGGCTGCTGGCGGATTGCGCCGGGCTGGGGATCTCCGCCGAGGGGCTTGCCGCCACGGCATCGCGCATGGCCGCGGCGCGCGACGTGCTGGGCGCGGCGGCACTGGCCGCGGCGGAGCGCCTGGCCTCGGTCAGCTGCGGTGCCGTCACCCTTGCGCCGGAGCTGTGGCAGGTGCCGGACGAGACCCGCTGGCGGCTGATCGCGGGGGCGGCCTGCTTCGTGTCCGGCAATCCCTACCGGCCGCGGCTTGCGGCGCTGCAGGCGGCCGAGGCCGCGGCGCGGGAGGGGCGCAACCACACGCTGCATGGCTGCCTGATGCTGCCCGGACGCGCGGGGCTGCGCATCCAGCCCGAGCCGCGGGCCCTGGCAGGGCGGCGGGCCGGCGCGCCCGGCGACTGGGAAGGCTGGCGGGTCACCGGGCCCGCGGCGCCGGATGTGCAGGTCGCGGCCCTGGGGCAGGCGGGGCTGGCGCAAATGCCGCAGTGGCGCGATTCGGGCCTGCCGCGGGTGCTGGCCGAGGTCACGCCGGGGCTGTGGCGGGGCGAAATGCTGGTCGCGGCGCCCGTGCTGGCCCAGGGTGACGCAGGGTCGTGGCGGGCGGTGGCCCTGCGCGACAGGGATGCATTCATGCGGACGTTCATATCTCATTGAAGATGGCGCCGGTATGTCTATCTTAGGGGGGACGAGCCGGCCCCGCCTGCGCCGGCCCATAACTAGGAGAATTGCCTTGGGCAACGCGCGAAACATCGCCTTCTGGGTGGTCCTGTTTCTGCTGATCCTCGCTCTGTTCAACCTGTTCAGCGGCGGTCAGTCGACCATGTCCTCCCGGTCGATAAGCTATTCCGAATTCGTCGAGTCCGTGGAGTCCGGAGAGGTCAACAGCGTGACCCTCGACGGGGAGAAGGCGCTCATTCGCGGCAATGACGGTCAGGACTATGTCGCGATCATTCCGCAGGGCACCGACATCACCGGCGAACTGATTTCCAAGAATGTCGCCGTCACCGCGCGTCCGCAGGAGCAGTCGGGATTCACCACGCTGCTGATGACCTTCCTGCCGTTCCTGCTGCTGATCGGCGTCTGGATCTATTTCATGAACCGCATGCAGGGCGGCGGGCGCGGCGGCGCGATGGGCTTCGGCAAGTCGCGCGCCAAGCTGCTGACCGAGAAGCATGGCCGCGTCACCTTCGACGATGTCGCTGGCATCGACGAGGCCAAGGACGAGCTGGAGGAGATCGTCGAGTTCCTGCGCAACCCGCAGAAATTCTCGCGCCTCGGCGGCAAGATCCCGAAAGGCGCCCTGCTGGTCGGCCCGCCCGGTACCGGCAAGACGCTTCTGGCGCGCGCCATCGCAGGCGAGGCGGGCGTGCCCTTCTTCACCATCTCGGGCTCGGATTTCGTGGAAATGTTCGTGGGTGTCGGCGCCTCGCGCGTGCGCGACATGTTCGAACAGGCCAAGAAGAACGCCCCCTGCATCGTCTTCATCGACGAGATCGACGCAGTGGGCCGGTCCCGCGGCGTCGGCTATGGCGGGGGCAATGACGAACGCGAACAGACGCTGAACCAGCTGCTGGTGGAAATGGACGGGTTCGAGGCCAATGAGGGCATCATCATCGTGGCGGCCACCAACCGTCCCGACGTGCTGGACCCGGCGCTGCTGCGGCCCGGCCGGTTCGACCGCCAGGTTCAGGTGCCGAACCCGGACATCAAGGGCCGCGAGAAGATCCTGTCGGTCCATGCCCGCAAGGTGCCGCTGGGCCCCGATGTCGACCTGCGCATCATCGCGCGCGGCACGCCGGGCTTCTCGGGCGCCGACCTGGCGAACCTGGTCAACGAATCCGCGCTGATGGCGGCCCGCGTCGGCCGCCGCTTCGTGACGATGGAAGACTTCGAGAATGCCAAGGACAAGGTGATGATGGGCTCCGAGCGGCGCTCCATGGTCATGTCCGAGGAAGAGAAGAAGCTGACCGCCTATCACGAGGCGGGCCATGCCGTGGTCGGGCTGAACGTCCCGCAGCATGATCCGATCCACAAGGCGACGATCATCCCGCGCGGCCGCGCGCTGGGGCTGGTCCTGTCGCTGCCCGAACGCGACCAGCTGTCGGTCACCTACACCAAGTACACGTCCAAGATCGCCATGGCGATGGGCGGGCGCGTGGCGGAGGAGCTGATCTTCGGCAAGGAGAACGTCACCTCGGGCGCAGCCTCCGACATCCAGCAGGTGACGCGGATCGCCCGGGCGATGGTCACCCAGTTCGGCTTTGCCGAGGAACTGGGCTATGTCGATTATGCCAACGAGCAGCAGAGCTATCTGGGCAGCTATGGCGGCGGCAAGGACCATTCCGAGGAGACGCAGAAGCGCATCGACGCAAAGGTCCGTGCGCTTGTCGACGAAGGCTACGAGACGGCCAAGCAGATCCTCACCGAGAAAAGCGAGGAACTGCACCGTCTGGCGCAGGGGCTCCTGGAATACGAGACCCTGACCGGCGCGGAGATCACCAAGGTCATCAATGGCGAGCCGCTGAACCGCGGCGACGATGATGACGGCACGACCCCGGGCAATACCCCCTCGGTCACGGCGATCCCCAAGACCAAGGGCCGGTCCAAGCCGTCCGAGCCGGGGATGGAACCCGAACCGCTGGCCTGAGCGGCCGACAGGGCAGATCAGGGGGCCGGTCCGCGGGGACCGGCCCCTTTGCGTTCCCGGGGGGACGGCGGGCGTCCGCGGGGCAGGCGGCTTGGCGCGGCGCGCGCGGCGGTCTAGGCTGGCGGGACCGCAGGCAGCCCAGGGAGAGCGCCGATGACCGCCGGATCCGGAACCGACTGGAATCCCGAGGCCTATGACCGGTTTCGCGGGCTGCGCCTGCGCCCGGCACTGGATCTGCTGGCGCAGGTGCCGGGCTTGCCTGCGGGCGAGATCGTCGATCTGGGGTGCGGTTCGGGGGCGGCGGGCCCCGCGCTGGCGCAGCGCTTTGCCGGGCGGGTGCTGCACGGGCTGGACCGCTCGCCCGCGATGCTGGAACAGGCCGAGCAGACCGGCGCCTATGCGCGCCTCGAGCAGGGCAACATGGACGGGTGGCAGGCAACGGCGCCGGTTGCGCTGATCTTTTCAAATGCCGCGCTCAACTGGGTGGGCGATCACGCGGGGCTGTTGCCGCGGCTCGCGGGACAGCTGGCGCCGGGCGGAGTCCTAGCGGTGCAATGCCCCCGGCAGCAGCAGGCGCCGTCCCATGCCTTGCTGCGCAGTCTTTCGGCGCAGATGTTCCCCGACCGATTCGACTGGACGGGCTGGCGCGAGGAGGTCGAGGACCTGTCCGGCTATGACCGCATCCTGACGCCCCTGGGCCGGGTGAGCCTGTGGGAAACGGTCTATGCCCAGGTCCTGCCCGCGGATCCGGCGGCCCATCCGGTGCGGCGCTTCACCGAATCCACGGCGGCCCGCCGCGTGCTGGACCGACTGGACGGGGCCGAGGCGGAGGCGTTCCTCGCGCGGTATGACGCGGCACTCGAGATGGCCTATCCGCGCCGGGACGATGGCAGCGTTCTGCTTCCCTTCCGCCGCATCTTCTTCACCCTGACCCGGCCGGAGGGCTGATCCTGCCCGCGCTGGAACCTACCGGCTTCTATGGCCGCATCGTCTGGATGGGGCGCGTCGCCGATCGCGGGGCGGGGCTGGCCTCGGCGGCGGCACAATCGCTCCGGCTGGGCTTCGACGGTGTCGCGGGCGAGGCGCATGGCGGCGCGATCCGTCCCGCCTGCAGCCGCGTGGCGCGCCAGCATCCGAAGGGCGCGCCGATCCGCAATGTCCGGCAGGTGTCGATCGTCTCGGCGGAGGAACTGGAGCAGATCGCCGCGGAGCTGGGGATCGCGCGGCTGGATCCGGGCTGGATCGGCGCGACCCTGTGCCTCCGGGGGCTGCCCGCGCTGTCCCTGCTGCCGCCGTCCAGCCGGTTGCAGGGACCCGACGGCGCCACGCTGGTGGTCGACATGGCCAACCGCCCCTGCCATCTGCCCGCGCCGGTGATCCGGGCGGCCACGGGGCGGGCGCGGCTGGCGCGGGACTTCCGCGCGGCGGCGGCCGGGCGGCGCGGGGTCACGGCCTGGGTGGAACGCGAAGGCGTGCTGCATCCGGGGGAGAGCCTGCGGCTGCACGTGCCCGCCCAGCCCGCCTGGCCGCATCTGCGCGACGCGCTGTCGCCGCCGGGCCGGGAGGCGCTTGCGCGCGGCGGCGGGCAGGGTCATGCTGGCCGCGTTTCTGACCAGGGGCGGGAGTGAGCCATGAAAGCGCCATCACAATGCCGGTCCATGACCGAGCTGCGCCAGGGGATCGATGCGCTGGACCGCCAGATCGTCGCCTTGCTGCGGCAGCGGCAGGATTACATCGACCGCGCCATCCAGCTGAAGCCCGCCGAGGGACTGCCCGCCCGGATCGATGCCCGCGTCTCGGAAGTGATCGCCAATGTCCGGGCCTCGGCGCTAGCGCGGGGGCTGGACCCCGATCTGGCGGCATCGCTCTGGCGCAGCCTGATCGAATGGTCTATCGCGCGGGAACAGGCGGAGCTGGGCGCGGGCGAGGCCGGGACCGCTGCGGCGGAGCCACCGGCCATCCCGTTCCCCGGCCGCCCCGAGGCATGACACGGGCAACGGAGAGCGTCCAGATGGTTGCGGAACGGATCGACGGCAAGGCATTCGCGGCAGGGCTGCGCGGACAGGTGGCGCAGGAAGTCGCCCGGCTGAAGGAAGAGCACGGGTTGACCCCCGGCCTAGCGGTCGTGCTGGTGGGCGAGGATCCCGCCAGCCAGGTCTATGTCCGCTCCAAGGAGAAGATGACCGTCGAGGTGGGGATGAACTCCTATGCCCACCGCCTGCCTGCGGATGTCAGCCAGGGCGAGCTGATCTCGCTGGTGCGCACGCTCAATGCCGATCGCGCGGTCAACGGCATCCTCGTGCAGTTTCCCCTGCCGAAGGGGCTGGACCAGCAGCAGGTGATCGAGACCATCTCGGTCGTCAAGGACGTGGACGGGTTCCATCCGCAGAATGCCGGCCGTCTGGTCGCGGGGATGCCGGGGCTGGTGCCCTGCACGCCGCTGGGATGCATGATGCTGCTGAAGGACCGGCTGGGCGATCTGTCGGGGCTCAACGCGGTGGTGATCGGCCGCTCGACCATCGTCGGCAAGCCGATGGCGCAGCTTCTGACCAATGCCTCGGCGACCGTGACGGTGGCGCATTCGCGCACGAAGGACCTGCCCGAGGTGGTGCGCCGCGCCGATATCGTCATCGCCGCGGTGGGCCGTCCGGAAATGGTGAAGGGCGACTGGATCAAGCCGGGCGCGACGGTGATCGACGTGGGCATCAACCGCATCGACGCGCCGGAGAAGGGCGAGGGCAAGACCCGGCTGGTGGGCGATGTCGATTTCGCGGGCGCCTCGCAGGTGGCGGGCGCCATCACCCCGGTGCCGGGCGGGGTCGGGCCTATGACCATCGCCTGCCTGCTGGCCAATACCGTGACGGCGACCTGCAAGGCCAATGGCCTGCCCGTGCCCGCCGTGCTGACCGCCTGAGCGTTCAGACCGCCATCATCGTGCCCTGGATCGCGCCGGTCAGCCTGCGCGATCCGTCCTCCTGCAGCGCCTCGATATCGGCGCGCACGACGGTGATGCGGCGCCCCGCGCGCAGCACCGTGCCGGTCGCGAACAGGCGCAGACCGCTCATCGGTCGCAGCATGTTCATCTTGACCTCGACCGAGACGGCATCGGCTCCCTCGGGCATGAGCGACAGCGCGGCATAGCCCGCCGCCGAATCCGCCAGCGCGAATCCCAGCCCGGCATGGCCGAATCCCTGCTGCTGCGACACCGCGGGCGTGATCGGCGCCGAGAGCGCGCAGCGCCCCGGCGCCACCTCCTCGATCCGCGCCGCGAGCAGCTGCATCAGTCCCTGGCGCGAGAAACTCTCCGCGATGCGGAGGAAAAGCGGGTCATCGCGGGTCATGGAAGGCTCCGGATGCGGCGGCGCGGCTGCGGCCGGCCATGCAGCGGCACCGGCAGCGCCCGGTGCCCGGTCAGAACGGCGCGCGCCTGCGGTGCCATCAGCCCGGCCAGGGCGGGATCGTCGCAATCCAGACCGCCGGTATAGGTCCCGAAAGCGGGCAGGATCGCGCGCGTGGCATCGATGGCGAAGCAGGGCCTCCGGCGTCCGCCGATCCGCGCCGCCGGGTGGTAATGCCCCGATATCTCGCCGGGCGCCGCGGCGGGCTCGGCGATATGGCGGAAGACCAGCGGCCCCTCGTGCAGTTCGGCCAGGTGACTGCCGGGCAGATCGACCGGGCCGGCATCGTGATTGCCCGCGATCCAGATCCAGCGGCGCCCGGCGCTCAGCGACAGCAGCAGCGCCAGCGCCTCCGGCTCCAGTTCCCCGGCCGCCGTCAGGTCGTCGAAACTGTCGCCAAGCGCCACGATCGTGCCGGGGCCGGTGGCGGCGATCTCGGCGGCCAGGCGGTGCAGCGTGTCCAGGGTCTCGTAGGGGGGCAGCATCGTGCCGCCGCGCCGGGCGATCCGCCCGGCCTTGCCCAGGTGCAGGTCCGAGACGCAGAGAAGCCCGCCCCCCGGCCAGTGCAGCGCCCCCGAGGGGCGGGCCCGCAGCCGGATCCCGGCCAGGTCGAAATCATAGCTGTCCATGCGGTCCGTGGTGCCGCAAACACCCCTGCTGCGCAAGCGTCAGCCCAGCAGGAACTGCGCGTGGATCGGGGCGGCGGCGGCGCCCATCACGCGGGCGTCGAAGCCGACGGCGGCCTCCTCGATCCGCGGAGGGACCAGCCCGCGCATGTCCAGCCCGGCCAGGTCCTGCGCCACGCGCCGGGTCAGCTCTGCCCGGATGTCCGGCGGGAAGGCACCGTCGATCAGGACCGCCTCGAAATCGACCACCGCGCAGGCGGCACGGGCGGCGCGGGCGAGGGCAGGGGCGGCGATGTCCATCCAGGGCGCCAGATGGGCGGCAAAGCCGCTCCAGTCCTGCGGCTGGCGCCAGAGCAGGGCCGTGTCGCCTCCGTCCGCGGCGATGGCGGCCTCCAGCAGGTAAAGGGAGGCCAGGTCGAGAAGGCTGCGCACCTTGCCATCCGGGCCCGCGACGCGCAGGGATCCCAGGGCCCCGGCATTGCGCTGCGCCCCTTCGATCACGGCGGAGTTCAGCACGATGCCGCCGCCTATGAACGAGCCGATGTAGAAATAGGCGTAGTCGCGGAATTGCCGTCCGCGGCCATGCACATGTTCGGCGCGGCAGGCGGCGGTGGCATCATTCACCGTGAAAAGCGGCAGCGCCGAGAAGCGGGCCACCTCCTCCACGATGTCGAGATCGCGCCACAGCTCCATTTCGGGCGGGGCGCCGAGCGCCTCCCTCCAGCTCCAGATCTCCAGCGGCGCGGCGATGCCGATGCCGCAGAGGCGGGCGCGCCGATACGGGCTCAGCCCGCGGGACAGCGCGGCCATTCCTTCGTTCAGGAAGCCGAGGATCCGGTCGGGCATCGGGTAGCGATAGGTCAGCTGGCGGCGGCCCAGCACCTCGCCGGTCAGGGACATGACGGCCAGATCCGCCGAGCGCCGTCCGATCTTCAGCCCGAAGGACAGCGCCCCGTCGGGATCGAGCGCCATGGGAACCGAAGGTTTTCCGACGCGGCCGCGCCGGGGCTCGCGGCGCAACAGGAAGCCCTCGGTCTCCAGCTTGCGCAGGATATTGGAGACCGTCTGGGCAGACAGCCCGGTCCGGCGGGCGATTTCGGACCCGGCCATGGAGCCATGGCGCTGGATGAGGGTGAGGATCAGCCTCTCGTTATGGGCGCGCAGTCCCGTCTGGTTGGCGCCGGCGCCGAGATCGCGGACCCCGTCCGTATGCATGACCATCCTCCCCGGGCCCATCCGGCCCTGCTGGGCAGGAAGGCCCGGCATGCGGCCCAAAGATCACATCCGCGCCCGGCTGGCCATGCGTCCCGTCGCGGCGGGCGCCGCCACGTCAGGCGGAAGGGGATGCGGGGAAATCCGGCAGGGGCGCCAGCGAGAGGGCGGAACGAGAAACGCCCGGGCAGGACCCGGGCGTTTCGGAATTCGGCAAGCGGTGAAGTATCAGCGCTTGGAGAACTGGAAGGAGCGGCGGGCCTTGCGGCGGCCGAACTTCTTGCGCTCGACGACACGGCTGTCGCGGGTCAGGAACCCGGCCGCCTTCAGCGCGCCGCGCAGCGAGGGATCGTACAGCTGCAGGGCCTTCGAGATGCCGTGCTTGACCGCACCGGCCTGGCCCGAGAGGCCGCCGCCGGCGACGGTCGCCATCACGTCGAACTGGTCCTCGACACCGGCGACGGTGAAGGGCTGGCGCAGGATCAGGCGAAGCACCGGGCGTGCGAAATACACGGACTGGTCCTTGCCGTTGACGATGACCTTGCCGGAGCCGGGCTTGACCCAGACGCGGGCGACGGCGTCCTTGCGCTTGCCGGTCGCGTAGGAGCGGCCGAGCGCGTCGCGGACGGGCTCGCGCGGTTCGTCAAGGGAGACCGCGGCGGTGGTGCCGGTCACGGCCTGGTTCAGATCTTCCAGGGACTTGAGTTCCTCGGCCATGATCAGCTCCGCGCGTTCTTGGCGTTCAGGGATTTGACGTCCAGCACGTCCGGGGCCTGGGCCTCGTGCGGATGCTCGGCGCCGGCATAGATGCGCAGGTTCGTCATCAGCTGGCGCGACAGGCGGTTGCCCGGCAGCATGCGCTTGACGGCGGACTCGACGACGCGGTGGGGATGCTTGCCGTCCAGCACCTTGTCGGCGGTGGTCGACTTGATCCCGCCCGGGTGGCCGGTATGGCGGTAATAGGTCTTTTCCGTGCGCTTCCGGCCGGTCAGCTTGACCTTGTCCGCATTGATGATGATGACGTTGTCACCCATGTCCATATGCGGGGTGAAGGTTGCCTTGTGCTTGCCGCGCAGGCGCATGGCGACGATCGAGGCAAGACGACCCAGAACCACGCCCTCGGCGTCGATCAGGATCCACTTCTTCTCGATGTCAGCCGGTTTGGCTGTATAGGTTTTCATGGTGGGCACCTTGGTGGGTTCCGATGAATGTCTCGCGGGACGTGCCCCGAAAGGCGCCCGACTCGCGTTGCGGCTATGTGCCAAAAGCCCGCAGCCTTTGCAAGCGCAATTGGCAGATTTTTCCATTCCATGTCAGTCACTTGCAAGAAAGGTATTATTATACCTAATCATTTTCGCGGAATCGCGGCCGGTCTGCCCTTGCCCGGGACGCAGGGTCGGCGGATGCTGGACGGGCAGGAGGAGGAACCAGGATGGCGGCAGGACGGGTGCGGGTGAGGCGCGAGGGCGCGGTGAGGCGGCTGGTTCTGGACGATCCGGGGCGGCTGAACGCCCTGTCGGATGCCATGCTGGCGGATCTGGCGGCGGCTCTGGATGGCGTCGCGGCCGATGCAGGGGCGCGGGCGGTGGTGATCTCGGGGGCGGGCCGGGCGTTCTGCGCCGGGCATGACCTGAAGGAGATGAGCGCCGCGCGGCAGGCCCCGGATGGCGGCGCCGCGGCCTTCGCGGATCTCTTCGGCCGCTGCAGCGCGGTGATGCGCCGGATCCGGGACATGCCCCAGCCGGTGATCGCGCAGGTGCACGGGGTCGCGGCGGCGGCGGGCTGCCAGCTTGTGGCCAGCTGCGACATGGCGCTCGCCGCCGATACGGCGCGGTTCGGCGTCAACGGGGTCAATATCGGATTGTTCTGTTCGACCCCGATGGTTCCGCTGAGCCGCAACCTGCCGCGCAAGCACGCCTTCGAGATGCTGGTCACCGGCGCTTTCCTGGATGCCGGCCGGGCGCGGGACCTGGGGCTGGTCAACCATGTGGTCCCCGAAACCGCGCTGGAGGCGGCGGCCTCGGATCTGGCGGATACGGTTGCGCGCAAGCTCCAGGTCGCGGTGCGCATCGGCAAGCGCCTGTTTTACGACCAGCTGGAGCGCAGCGAGGAGGAGGCCTATCGCCTGACCTCTGCGGCGATGGTCGCCAATATGATGGAGCCCGATACCGCGGAGGGGATCGCCGCCTTCCTCGAGAAGCGGCCCCCCGGCTGGGTCCGGGAGGACGAGGACTAGACGCTCAGGGTCCGGCCTGCCATCTCGCGGACCGCATCGCCCCCGGGTGGTCCGCGCGGCGCCGTCCCGCCTGAAATCGCCGCCGAACCCGGTAGGGATCATCATGGCGCCCCTGCCTCGAAATCAGTGAGGAGGGCGTCGAAGATGCAGGGGCCTGTTCATGTATGCGGTGCCCCGACGCCCGTGCCGACCCTCGTGCCAGACGAAGTGCCGGGCCATGCCGTGTCATTCGCGACCGGTGCGGCAGCCAATCACGCTGGCTCAGTGTCTCAGGGGAAGATTGGCTCCGGCGGTAGGGGCCCCTCCGCGCAACCAAGTCCCTCTGATTCCGAAGGAATTTCCGACGCGGCGGTGCACCGGCTCCGGACGGACTCCAAGATGTGCCCGGAGTCGTGGCGTACTTCGGGCACCAGATCAAGCACCATCAGCAGCCTCGCGCGACAAGCCGTGGTCCGGACGGCGGAGGTCGCCTTGCGGAAGGATGCCGAGTTGGTCGAAGCTGCATGCAGGCACCGGGTCCCAGATCAGCATTTCGAGCAGCGACGCGGGGGAAACTTGCCGTTGCGATGTAACCCTTTGGGCCGCGGTTTGGCGTCTGAGCGGGTCCTTTCAGGCCTGTCCGGAGGGCGACTAGAACGGCAACCCGATCAGGAGCCGGACCAGGGAAAGTGCACCGAACGGCGATACGGTTTCATCGAATAGAGTGTCCGTGACGGCGCTCTCCAAGGCGGCGTTCTCGATCCCGGCATTGATGACGAGTTCGGAGCCCATCTGGGCGGCAACCTCGGAGGTTACTGAGAAGGCGATCTCCGGATCCTCCTCCATCGCACCGGTCACGTAGCTGACGGAATCCGTGGCCTTCAGCTGTATCTCCGTCGTGCCATCGAGACCCCCGAACAACATAACATCCGTGCCGGGGTGGTTGGTGGTTTCGAAAAGGCTCGCGGCGATCCCGCTCGTTTCGAGGGCGTCCACGTATTCCTGCTCGAACAGAATTCCCTTGATATGGTTCGAATGTCCCAGGATGTCCGTTGTCTCGATGGCGTCGAAATACGCCGTGATTTCTTTCCCCGATGCGGACTCCAGCTCCCTGTAACCGCGCCGGACAGCATCGAAGACGTCTTCACGAACGATTTCCATTATCGACCGCCGAATTCCTTCAGAACGGCTTCGGTGGGTGTCACCTTGCCCAAAATAGAAGGCGCGATGCCGTATGGAGTAAAACCCTGTGCATTTTTGCGATTGGGGTCTGCGCCATGCTCGAGCAGCAGTCTGACCGTTTCCACGTGTTGCCTTTGGCAGGCGAGCATCAACGCCGTGTACGATCCTTCTCCCAGATGATCGATCGATGCACCTGCCTCGAGCAGGATCTTGCACAGGTCCGACCGACCATTCAATGCAGCGACATGAAGTGCAGCCCATTTCGGCCCTTTGACATTCACGGAAGCACCGCGTTCGACAAGCTGGACCGCCGCAGCGTATTGCGCATTCACGATCGCGCTCACCAGGGCCGGATTGCCCTTGGTGTCGCGGATATTCACGTCCGCGCCAGCGCTCAGGATCAGATCGAGCATGGCGAGGTCGCCACGCGCGATGGCCAGAATAAGGAGCGGTTCTCCTTCGCTTGTCCCGATATTCACACTGACGCCATCCGAAATCAGGGACTTCACGACTTCGGTGGAGCCGTGTTCATAGGCTGACAACAGGGCGGCCTCGCGGTATTTCTCACCGAACTTCGCGCCATTCGCAGTCAGAAGCTGTACGATTTTGACATGGTTCTTGAAGAACGCTCCGGTAATCGCGTTCCAACCGTCATTGCTGCAAACGTGAATATCGGCGCCCTTGTCGATCAGGAACTCGACGACGTTCTCGCGCCCTTTGATTGCTGCCCAGATGAGTGGCGTCCAGCCATTCTGATCCCGAATGGAGATCTCGGCACCATTGCTCAACATGTGCTCGGCCAAGTCGGAATACTCATTTTCCAACGCCAGGACGATCGGGCTTTTGCTTTTTCCCGCTGCTGCGTTCGGATCCGCACCTGCGTCGAGAAGGCGCGCAGCGATGTCGGTGTAGCCGAGTTCTACCGAGACCCTGAGAGGTAGGCCGTCCCTGGCGTCCGGATCAAAATCCGGGTGTTCCGATATCTGCAGTGCGCGCTTCTTGAGGCCTTTCTGCAAGGCTTCAACGAACTCAGCTGCCGAGTCCTCTCTTCGGGTCGAGCCTGCATCAGTGTCCAACCGCACATTTCCTCTTTCTTGCGTGTCGTTGCGTCAACGAATGTGGCGTTGCAAGTCCATTGGCAAGGCCTGCTGCGTCTGTCCCGAGATCCTGAAGGTCGCCTCTGCGAACACATGAGTACCTGCTTCCGAGAGGAGGCCCGAGCGGCTGGCGTGCCAGGAGTTCGAGATCGTCGCGATGCAGGTGCGCCTCGGACGCGCGCTGCGCCGATCGGGCATCCACGGTCTTCTTCGGCGTCGTCCCGGCGCTCATGCACCTGTCGCTGGATAGCCTTCTCCAGTGATGGTTCGCGTCCAGATAGACGCTCGGATTCGGGAATGTGCAAGGGATATGGAGGCCTTGCATTTGGAAATTCAGCGTTGCGGTCTTGAGGGCCACGGAGCGCGACGTGAGTGAAAATGCTTCTTGCGTCTTCTCGGCACCGAAGACAGGATCGGGCGCAGGGGCAGGAAGATTAGAATGACTGTTATTCACGAGTTGGCTGACCTTCGCGGCATTGAGCCGGATGGTCGACCTCTACATGCATACCGTCTTGATGAAGAACACTACTCTCATCTTGAAAAGATTCTTGAACGGCATCTGAAGCTTGGCCGTTTCAAAACTGCGGCCGCACCTTTTGTTCTTTGGGCGGCGGAAAGATATCGGAAAGAGTATGACGGCGGCGGACTGTCGTGGGAATTCCTGACGGAGCCCCTGGGCATTGCCCTCGCCCAGCAGCAGCTGCGTGAAATCACGGGCGTGGGCATAGCTCGCATGGGGCGCTCCGTTCGCCGGCTGGACAGCGGCGTGCAATATCTCCGCGCTATCGCCGCGGAAGGCGGGATCCCGGTCAGGCTTCTGAGCGACCAGCGGGGCGGCTATCGCGCCGCGCTGGTCGGGTTGGTGGCCGATCTTTCCCGCATCGGACTGGGTTGCCCGCGGGATGTTGCACTGGGGTTCGCGGCCCGGCGGACGCGCCGCCTTCCCGTCGGCTACCGGACGGGCGAATATCACGCGCTCTTCGTGGATTTCGCGTTCGAGGTTCTCGAGTTGAGGGAGCTCGCGCCCGAAGGCATGTCGGCGCAAGAAGTCGAGCCGTTTCTTGACCGGGTCAAGCCGGGCTGGAGGGACGCCCTTTCGTTGCGGCTCGATGGTGAGGCCGCACGAAGTCTGTTATCGGACGCAGTTCTGGTCTCCGCTCGTCATGGATTGGTGACAGACCCGATGACCCGGGTGCTGCGACGCTGTGAAGACGGTGACTGGTCAGCATGGATCGAAGTCGAGGAGGCTGCAGAAATTGCGCCGCAACTGGTTCAGGGCGTCGAACCGGATCGACGACGGCTGCGTCTGGCACCGGTCGGCGCGCTTGCATCAGCCGTGCCGGACCTGCTCTTCTCTCTGGATCGTGAGGCGCCCGACAGGCCCTGGGACAGCCGCCGGATCAGTGGGCGCCGAACGGCGCGATTTCATTTCCCGCTGAATACTGGGGCCGAACTGATAGCAATGGCCGATGGAGCCTTCCTCGGCCGGGTGAGGCTCGCCGGTGGCGAGGCGATCGAGATCGATGCCGGGCCGACGTTCTGGCGGCTGGCGGAAATGGGTCAAGCCAGGGCCGAGGCGTTGGCTTATGCGGGAAACGCAGCCCTTCGGACGCACGACCCGCACGTCTGGATGCTGGCCGAAGCAGGCAAGGTTCCCCACTGCACTGACGCTCTTGTTGCCGAACCTGACGGTTCGGTGCCTGGCGGGACGATCTGGCGACTGTCCGGAAGCGGGCGTGTCCTTGTCGCCGGCGGCAATGCCCGGATCGAAACAGGCGCTGATGAAGATTCCCGCGAAGAGATCCACGCAAGTGGCCCGTTGGAGTATCGCTTGCTCGATGCGCGCGGCACGCCGGTGCATCGCGGAGTGCCGGCGATCCTTCACCGGCATCCTGGACGCGGCTTCCGGCAATTGCTCGGAGCGGACCTGCGCCATCAGTTGGCGGGCAGCGTAAAATGGAATCCTGGATCGCCACCGGATACGACGATGGGCCGCGTTTCCTTTGCCGTCCGCGAGGGCGCCGGGGTTGGTGCCCGGGTCATGGTGAACCTCGTCCCTCCAAAGTTCTCGGCGCGAGAGGTGACGTATCGGGACGATCCACGCAGGCGGATCCGTTTTGACGGCGTTCCGCAAGGATGGTTGTTGAGGGTAGCATCCGGAAAACCGCAGCAAGCCGACGCCGATGGCGTTGTCGAGGTGCAGCTTGACGCTCCTACGGGGAGCCAGGCGCGATTGCCACTGACATTGGCCAGTCCCAATGGGGCACCGCCCATGTCTTGGGTCCTGAACCTGCCGCGCCCTCGAGGCGAGTTTCAGACAGTCGCGGGCGAGACACTGGCGTCAAACCAAGACATCTCGATGCAGACTCTGAAGGACTGGCGGATCGTCCCGGCGGAAGATAGGCGGACAGAGTTGCGGATCCGCCTGCACAGTCCCTCGGCTGGAGGTGCGCCGATCGTCGGCAGGCGGGTAACGGTCGAGCAGCCACTTTCGGCTTTTCGGTCGCTCTTGGAAGAGATGCTCGTGACAGGCGGTGCCGATGCCGAGCTCCGGCTGAGGGTAATCACGGGCGCAGACCAATCGCCGCGACTTACAGTGCGTCACGCGCTGGGGGAAACGCAGCTTTTGGGCGAGGACGTGTTGGTGCTCAATGACCAGACGCCGGTGCACGAACCCGCGCTCGCGATCACCGCCGTAGATCTGAACGACCCGGAGCGCGTAGTGGAGGCCGGAGCCCGGGGGCTTTCGCACCTGGGAAGCGGGCGCTGGTTCCTGTTGCCGCGTAAAGGCGGCGTGCCAATGCGTCCCCCACGCCCCTACGTTCGTCCCGAGCCTGCCGGGGCTACGGGACAGGATGCGCCAAGACGGGCTGACCGTATTGCGCACTACGCCCGCCGCTTTTCAGAAACCAACATTGAAAATGACCTCGCTCGCCTGGCTGTCCTGTCCGAGATGCTTCTTGCAAACGGCGTTTCGCCATCTGCGCTGGACGAGGTGCACGCACTGGCAAGAGTGCCCTCGGCTGCCGTACGACTGCTGTTTCGCGTGGCGCCGTCCGACCTCGAGGACGCCCTGTCTCTGGACTTGCACGGCGGCCCAGGATGGTCCTTCGTCGGCCCTGTGGATTGGGCGAAAGGCTTCGCGGACGAGGCGGCGGCCGTGCACGCGACTTTGGCAGCGCTGCCTGCTCTTGCTGATAGGGCAGACGAGCATGCCCGCGACGCTGTGACCGCGCGTGCGGCGGACATCCTGCGCTTGCGTCCGGCACTGGAGGGACATGTCGCCCTCGCGCTTCAGCAATTGGAACCGATGGCAATCGCCGCCCTTGCACAGCGCCTTGGTGGCCTGTCACGTGGGCTACAGAATCCTGAGGGCACGCTGCTGGAAACTGCACGAGCCATCATTAGCCGCCAAGCCGAGAATTCGCATTCATTGCACACCTTGGCTGCGCGAAGACGACCCGCCGGCTTCGATGTCTTCCACCCCGACTTGAGAGGCCTGATTGAGGCTCCTCTCGTCGTGGCCGAGATTGCCTTCGGCCTGCGGCCGCCGCCGACCACCAAGGAACGTGTCGAGCTGCTGCTTGCTGTGCAGGCAGACCAGGCCGCCTACGAGACCGCGCAACCAGCAGCAATCGCTTGGCTGGCGCAACAGAAAACCTGAGAGGGCGAACCATGAAAGACCAGAGCGCATTGCCGAGTTCTGGATACGACGCGATTCTGGCGCGCGTGAACGACCGCGCCGCTGACGCTGTCATGGGTAAGGGGCGCGTGCAGTCGCGCAGCTTGCGCGCCAATTTGTCTGTACGGTTGCATGGGCAGGCCGGCGGACCCGACGCTTTCGTGGCTGACCCGGTCTTCGAGGCGGCGCGCGTTTGGGAACGGGCTGACATATGCCTCGACGACTTGGCCGGAGGAATGCTCGACGAAGATCTCGTCGCGGCATTGGACCGCGGGACCCTGCTGGACGGCACTCCGAATGACCGACGCTGGCCACGGCGCGGTGACGATGTCGCGCCATACCTGCACCAGCTGCGCGCTTGGCAAGCGGCCGAGGCTGGGCGCAGTTTCATGGTCACCAGCGGGACCGGGTCAGGCAAGACCGAGTGCTTCATGATCCCAATGCTGAACGACCTTCTACGCAGCCACAAGCCCGGCGACACGGGCGTGCGGGGCATCGTGCTCTATCCGCTGAACGCTCTGATCGACAGTCAGAAAGAGCGCCTGGGTGCATGGATGGACCCGCTGGCGAACCGTTTGTCATATGCGCTCTACAATCGCCACATGCCCGATACTGTGCCGGGACCGAAGAGACGCGGCGCTCAGGTGATGGAACGTCGCGCGATGCGCCAGGCTCCACCCTCGCTCATGGTAACCAACGTCACCATGCTGGAATACATGCTGATGCGCGCGCAGGACCGGCCGATCCTCGAGAGGTCGCAGGGCACTCTGCGGTGGATCGTGCTGGACGAGGCGCACAGCTACGTCGGCGCACAGGCGGCTGAGATGGCTCTTCTGCTCCGCCGCGTGCGCGATGCATTCGGGGTGGCTCCGGAAGATGTCCGCCTTGCCGCGACGTCGGCGACCATCGGCGAGGGCGAAGAGAACAGGGAAACCTTGCGACAGTTCCTGGCCGACCTGGCGGGCCTGAGCCCCGCTCAGGTCGAGGTGATAGAAGGGCAGGAAAGAGCGCCTCGTCTGCCGCCAGAAGGTCCGGACGAAACGCTGGAGCCGGATACGATGCCGTCTGCGCCCGATGCGCTGTGGCGCAAGCTGGCTCCGAACCCTCGATTGCGAAAGGTGCGCACCACGATGCGCGATCGCGGTATCGGCCTTCGAGCGGCGGCAGCGTTGATGGGGCGCGATGGCGATACGGAAGGCGCGCTGCGCCTTCTTGAAGCGGCGGCGCAGGCGATTGATCCGGACACAGGCGTCGCGCTTGCCCCATGGCGGCTGCATGTGTTTCATCGGGCGCAAGGCGGGCTCTGGACCTGTGTCGACCCCGAGTGTTGCAAGCGCGACGAGGCCCTCCTTCAGGAGGACGGAGACTGGCCATTCGGCCGAGTCCACTTCGCCGAAAGGGATAGGTGCGACTGCGGAGCACCGGTGTTGGAGATCGCAGCTTGCGATGAATGCGGCACTCCATGGCTGCGCGCAGAGGTCGCCAATGAAGGCCCGCATCGTGTATTGCGCCCAGCTCGCGGGGCAGGGATCGATGACGACTACATCCTGGATGTGGAACCCGAGGACGATAGCGGCGAACCTGCCGCACGGCTCCTGTCCGAAAGTGTGATCGTAGGACCGGGACAAGGGACTGGCGAGGAATTCCTTCGGGTGTCCGAGGCGCACCTGTTCGAGATTCCAAAAGAGGGGGATCGGGTTCTGGCGCTGACCATCCTCACGGAACAGGACCGGGGGTGTTGCGAGCGCGCCGGGCACAAGGGCGTTACCGTGCGTCCGCAACGTTTTGGTGCGCCCTTCCTCATGGGCAACGCGATGCCGTTGCTCATCGAGGCTGCCAAGTCCAGTAGTCATGACCATCCGGTGCCGTTCGGGGGGCGGCGCCTACTGTCCTTCACCGACTCGCGTCAGGGAACCGCGCGTTTCTCTGCGAAGCTCCAGCAGGATGCTGAGCGCACGCTGACGCGCGCCATCATGTACCACTCTGTCCAGAGCCGGGAGGGGGATCCGGAAAAAGCCGCCGCATTGCGCAAGGAGATTTCGGACCTCGAGCAGGTGGTTGTCACCATGCCGAGCCTGGCCGGGACGCTCGAGGAAAAGCGAGGCGCGCTGGATGCGGCGGAGGGCGCCCCGAAGCCTGTGCAATGGTCTCACATGGTGCAGCGCATAGCGCAGAACGAAGAGTTCCGCAATTTTGCACGCCCCGTCTGGCGGGATCGACCATCGAAGGGTGACGACGCGTTGGCCACGCATCCCACGGCTCTGGCGGAGCTCTTCCTCTACCGGGAAATGTTCCGCCGTCCGCGGCTGCAGAACAACGCTGAGACGATGGGACTCGCCCGGCTACTATTCCCGGAGCTTGTCGCACAGGCGCGCTTGTCCATTCCCGCACCCCTGCGCGAAGCTTCGCATGATGAAACAGTCTGGGCTGATCTGTTGCATGCGGCCGTTGACCTCGTCTTCAGAACCAACCTTGCTATCCGTCTGCCCGAAGAGCCTGCGGACGTTCGGCACTGGATTTCACCGAGAAGTGTTCTGGCTGCGGTCGTGGAGCCTGGTCTATCCAAGGACGACGTTCCCGGCGTTGAGAACCCTCGCTTCTTTCCGACAGCGCATTCCGATCGTTCGAACCTTGTCCGACTGATTTACCGCCTGATTGGCGGCAGCATGGACAGCGCCACGGACGTGGAAAGGGCCGCGACCACTCTCACCGCAATCTGGGACCGACTGCGCAAGTCTGGGGTTATAGTCCAGGTCGCGCCCAGCGCCTGGCGCCTCGACTTCAAGAAAGTCGCTATCGCACCGGTCGACACTGCCTTCGAGTGCCCGGTTACCCGCCGTCTCCTGCCTTTCGCGCCGGGCTCCGTATCTTTGAACGCCGTGACCGCGACCGGGATCACCCATGCGATCACAATGCCGACCTTGCCCGAGGCGGCCCCCATGGGCACGTCGGTTGCACAGCGATCCGAACTTCGTGCTTGGCTCGAAAGCGATCCGGACATCGCCGCCTTGCGCCTTGGCGGACACTGGACGGATTTGCATGATCGGACCGTCGAATTCACGCCGTTCCTCCGCGCGCAGGAACATTCCGCGCAGATCGATCGCCCCAGTCTGCAGACCTACGAAAAGGCATTCAGAGAAGGCAGAATCAACGTCCTGAACTGCTCGACAACGATGGAGATGGGCGTCGACATCCCTGACGTTGGTTTGGTGGTAAACACCAACGTTCCACCTTCTCCAGCCAACTACCGGCAGCGTATCGGTCGTGCCGGTCGACGGGGTGAGCCATGGGCCATGGCGTTCACCTTCTGCAAGGACTTGCCGCTCGACAATATGATCTTCCGCGAGCCGGAGAGATTGCTCGGCGCGCAGGTCGCGGCGCCGCAGGTCCGGCTCGACTCCGCGATCCTGGTGCAGCGCCATGTGAATGCGGCGCTGTTGGGGCTCTTCCTGCGCGAGGGTGGCGGGATGAGCATTCGGACCAACATGGCGTCGTTCATGGGCGCGACGGAGGCGATGGACGCGCCCTTCCTGCCCGACAGTGTCGCCGATGATTTTCTCGCTGCACTCAAGGGCTATTGGGGAGCTCTGGACCGGACAGAGCTTTTGCGCCCTGCGGGCTTCCTCGGGACGCGCCGTCCACACAGCGCTTATGAGCAACTGGCCTATGTGCCGCCTGACCCGCCCCGTGTCTCGGCCGGGCCGGAGAACTGGGTGTCGCTTCCCGATCCCGAGGTCGGCCGTCATCGCACTGCGCGCGAAGGGCGAGTCTTGGTCACCGCGTCCGGCGATCACGGTGACGGCTACGCGGTCTGCATCGCCTGCGGTCGCGCAGAGGCAGAGATCGGAGAGCACGACTCGCCGCTGCCCGCGGGGATGGTCCGACACCGACCCCTTCAAAAGCTGCGCGACAACCCACGCCACGACGGTCTTTGCCCGGCGAACGACGACGCTTCCCGCAAGATCCGGCGGCATGTGAAACTCGGAACCGAGATGGTGACCGACGTGTTCGAGCTCCAGTTCGATGCGCTGCCAAGCACTGAAGCGGGTAAAGGTCAGGCCGCAGCCATCGGCGCCGCGCTGAGGGAGGCGCTCGGTGCACGGCTTGGCGTGGATGCCGAAACCATGGGCCTCGCCGTCGCGCCCAGCCTGCGGCCCGACGAGGCCCGGCGGAGTGCAATGTTCCTTTATGACAAGGCGTCGGGAGGATCAGGGTTTGCCTCCGCTGCGGATCGTGACCTTCCAGGCCTCCTGCGCGAGGCCGCGTCGCGCCTTAGCTGCCCGGCCAATTGCGCCACGGGATGCCCGGAATGTGTGTTGAGGCGCGATCTGCAATTCGGCACGGCGATGGATCGACCCGGCGCGCTGGAGATGCTGGAGAAGGAGATCTTGCCGCGCCTCGACCTTCCGGAAGCATTGCAGCTTTTCGGCCCATCAACGCAGGCAGTTACGCGCCCGCTTGCCGATTGGATTGGTCGGCAATTGGCACACAGCGCTATCGAGCGCCTGGCGCTCTTCCTAACCGACCCACCGTCCGGCTGGGACGTGGCCGAATGGCCCGGAACGCGCATTGCCGAAGATGCCGACCGTACCGGTGTCCCGGTCACGATCGTGATGCGGTCGTCTGATGTCCACCGGCTGGAGATGTCGCAGAAGCTGGACCTGGTTCGACTCGTCACCCGTGCACGGGCAACCTTGCACTTGGCAGACGTTCTGCCCGCGGCAGGCAATGCGCCAATCCTCGCCGAGACCCGTCTCGATGGGCAGGAAATTGCCATTGCTGCACCAGACCAGGATGCCGGCCATGTGAACCGTCACTGGGGGGACGTCTCGCGGACGCTGGCTGTGCGTGGCCCTCGTGCGCCGTTGGCGGTCAGCGCGGCGCTCTCGTTGGACAAGGTCACGGCCTATGGCGAGGGCAACTCCGCCCAAAGGGACGTGACCACCGAACTGGATGGTCCGGTCGGGCAGTTCGGCCAGCGGCTCTGGGGCATCGCGAAGGGACTGCGCCCTCAGGTTTTCACCGGCTCGGCCCGTCTCGTGCAGGTTACTTACAATGATCGATACTTGCGCAGTCCGCTCACTGCGCGCCTCCTCTTCGAGGCATGGCGCTCGCTTCCATTGAAGAACGCGGACACGCGGCTGGAGATCGTGACAGAGGCGCTTGGGTCGCCCGAACGACCAGGGTTCCTACTCTGGCACAATTGGGAAACGGATATGCTCCGTCGGGAGGTCCTGTCGGCGCTCCTCCCTGGCGCTTCGGTAATACTCGGAACAAAATCCGATTGCGCCCATGCGCGTTTCTTCCGTTTCCGCTTCGAAGACGGATCGGAGACTTCCCTGTTTCTGGACCAAGGGTTCGGAGCCTGGCGCGAAGCCTCGCACCGGACTTCACGTTTCGCTCATGATCTCACCCCCGATGCGCAGGCCCGCGCGCTTCGGGACTTGCGGTTCGATGTGGCCTTGCAGGACGGCGGACGTTTCCCTTCCCCCGTCTGGCTACGCTGGTAGTTTGCGATTCAGAACAGGAGTCTTTGGATGTCGCAGAGCTTTTTCGACGCCCCAATTTTGAATTCGCCCTACCGTGTTCCAGAGCGGAATTGGGAATTGGACAAGGATGGTCGTCCGACCGACCGCATCATCGAGCGGCGAAGAAAGTCAGATCTGATTTCGGCCATGCCGGGAGCGAAGGCGAAGGTCGGTAAACAGGCGAGCCTGACGTTCGATGACCTGTCGACAGAGGACGTGGATTACAACCCGACACCCTACATCAACGAATTGCGAGATGCCGTCGACACGTGGCGTAACCTGCCGAACCCGGCGCAATGGCGCGTTTCTCCCGTCACCCAGAGGCTCTTGCGACCTTGTTGCACTTATCGGTGACAGGGATTCAGTTTTGGGATCCTGA
>NZ_JACVXA010000068.1 GCF_014903745.1 Mangrovicoccus algicola
GGGGCCTGCGCGCCGCGGGGGGCGGACCCCGCCGCGTCGCAGCCGGGATGGCCGGGCTCGGCCCGGCGGTGAACGCCCAGCGAGGCGCCGACCGCCTTGTCGGGATTGCGGCAGATGCGGCTCACCAGGTCAGCGACGGAACGGCGCGAGACCGGCTCCTGCGGATTGGCGAAAGCCTCGTCGCGCGCGGAGAGGCCATAGGCGACCTCGTCCTCGTCCGATAGCCAGGCGGGGCGCAGCAGCGTGTGATCCACCCCCGCCGCCTCGATGATCCGCGCGGCGGCGCGATGCGGCGCGAAACCGGCGCCCAGCCGCATCCCCGGCACTTCGCCATGCACGCCCATCGCCGAGACGAAGACCAGCCGCCGCAGCCCGGTGCGCGCCATGGCCGCGGTGATCGCCGCCGCATGGGTGTCGAGCGCGCCGGAGAGATTGGCATAGACCATGTCCTGCCCGTCCATCGCCGCCTCCAGCATCAGCGGATCCAGCACGTCGCCCTCGAAGACGCGGGTGCCGTCCCCGGCCGTGGCCATCGCGCGGGTGGCGTCGCGCAGGAACAGCGTCATGCGGCTTTCGCCGTCCTCGCGCAGCGACCGGATCACGTGCCGCGCGATCTGGCCGTTGGCGCCGAGTATCAGGATCCTGTTCATCGGGTGCTTCCTTTCCCTGGGGCGGTCGCCGGGCTCTACGCGGGGGGGCCGCGGTTCCGTCGCGGCACGGAGGCGGCGACACGCGGTCGTGACCGGAGGTGAGGGTCCTATGCGAAGCTAGCGCGGGTCGCAAGCGGAGGGAACCTCCGCTTGGTCGGCGGGGCGCTCACATTTGCGGGAGCGGGGCCGCCCGGTCGGGGCCGGGCGGAGGACGGCGCCGGTTTTCCGCGTGCGGCCCGGCCTGTCATCTGTCACAAAAGGGGCAATCGCGGCACCCGAGACCGAAAGGACCCGTCCCATGCCCTGGCCGAAGATTCTTCCCGCTGCCGTGCTGCTGTGCCTTGTCGCGGGATGCGGCGGGCCGCGCGCGCCGGTGGCGGTGCCCTCGGTGACGGCGGCGAACCTCTCGCCGCTTCTGGGGCTGCCCTTCGGCACGGCGATCGACCAGGTGGAGGCGCTGGGATACGAACGCGTGCGCGGGCGCGGCTCGGGCAGCTACTGGTCGGAACCGCGCAGCGGGCGCTGCGCCCGGCTGGGCCGCGGCCGCGGGCGGCTGACCTCGGTGATGATGCTGCCGCGCGACGAGTGCTGAACCGGGCGGCGCGGCAGCCGTCCATCGGCAAACGGCAACTGGCAGGAACGGAGGCGGCATGGCACGGATCGTGATCCTGACGGGGGCGGGCCTGTCGGCGGAAAGCGGGCTGGGCACGTTCCGCGACAAGGACGGGCTGTGGACCCGTTACGCGCTGGAGGATGTCGCCACGCCCGAGGGCTTCGCCCGCGATCCCGCCCTGGTGATGGCGTTCTACAATGCCCGCCGCGCCAACATGGTGGCGGCGGCGCCCAATGCCGCGCACCGGGCGCTGGCGCGGCTGGAGGCGGCGCGGCCGGGCGAGATCCGCATCATCACCCAGAATGTCGACGACCTGCATGAACGCGCCGGCAGCCGCGCGGTCTGGCACATGCATGGCGAATTGGCGCGGGCGCGCTGCGCGGCTTGCGGGGCGGTCTGGCCGGCACCGGCGCAGATGCGCCCCGCCGATGCCTGCCCGGACTGCGCGGCCGCGGCCACGCGCCCCGACGTGGTGTGGTTCGGGGAATATCCCTATCACATGGAGGCGATCTGGGAGGCGCTGCGCGCGGCGGAGCTGTTCGTCTCCATCGGCACGTCGGGGCAGGTCTTTCCGGCGGCGGCCTTGGTGCAGGATGCCGCCCGCGCCGGGGCCGAGACGCTGGAGCTGAACCTGGAGCCCTCGGAGGTCAGCCGCGATTTCGAGGAGACCCGCCTGGGCCCGGCGACGGAACTGGTCCCGGCCTGGGTGGCGGAGATCCTGGCCGGCTGAGCCGCGCCGCGCGATCGGGCCGACGCGATCCGACCGGCAGGGCCTGACCTGCGGGGCGGGCGGGGATATCGACCCGCCGCGATGCGGATTTCGCAAAACTGTCACCGGACTGCGACCTGCAATTCAAATTGCAGGTGCAATTGTCGTTGCCATGACAGGACAGAATGACAGCCCCTTTTCCCTGGACGACTTGGTCAGCCGCAATGCCGCGCGGCTGACCGAGGCCGATACCCGCCTGCTGGACGTGCTGCTGGGCGACCCGGTGCGCGCGGCGCTGGAGAATGGCCGGGAGATCTCGGACCGCGCGGGCGTGCACCCGGCCTCGGCGCTGCGGCTGGCGCGGCGGCTGGGCTTCGACGGCTATCCGGCCTTCCGCAATTTCCTGCGCAGCAACTTGGCGCAGGGCGGGCAGGATTTCGGCACCGCCTCCGCGCGCATGGCCGCGCGGCTGGTCCAGGCCGAGGAGGGCGGGCTGCTGGGCTCGGTGATCGACGGCGAGACCGCGGCGCTGGAGGCGCTGCGCGCCACGCTCGGCGATGACGATATCCGCGGCTTCTCCGAGGTGCTGCGCGACGCGCGGCGGATCTTCGTCCTCGGGCTGGGCCATGCCGCCAGCCTGTCGGCGCTGATCGCGCTGCGGCTGGGGCGGTCGGGCTACGAGGCGACCGACCTGGCCGCGCGGCTGCCGCAGATGGCGCTGGCGCTGTCGGGGCTCGGCCCGGGCGATGTCATCTGGCTGCTGTCCTTCCGCGCGCCGCACCAGGCGGTTCTGTCGCTGGGGGCGCTGGCGCGCGAGAGGGGCGCCACGGTGCTGGCGCTGACCGATGCCGGGGCGCCGCCGCTGCGTCCCGCCCCCGACCGGCTGATCGCCGCATCGCGCGGCCGCGCGGGCGAGACCCAGTCCCTGACCGTGCCGATGACCGTCGCCAATGCTGTGATCCTGGATCTTGCCGGGATCGATGGCGGCCGGTCGCTGCAGGCGCTGGAGGACCACCGCAAGTTCCGCGCGACGCTGCCCGACCCGTGGCAGTGACCGCCCCGCCATAACAACAAGAACCGCCCTGACACAGCCATTCCAACCTTCGGAACCCGACATGCGACACATCTTCAAGACGACGGCCCTGACGGGCCTGCTGGCCTGCGCGGCCGTCTCCGCCCAGGCCGCGACCACGGTCGAATTCTGGCACAGCTTCAAGGGGGCCTCGGGCGAGGTTCTCGACGGCATCATCGCCGAGTTCGAGGCCGCCAATCCCGGCATCGACATCGAGGCCAGCTATATCGGCAATTACAACGACATCGTCGCCAAGCTGCAGGCCGCCATCCCGGCCCGGCGCGCCCCCGACGCGGTCATCCTGGAGGTGACGCGCTACGGGCTCTTCGCCGATCGCGGCGTGCTGGCCGAACTGGACGGCTACCTGGAGGCCGACCCGCTGAGGGACGACCTCTTCGGTTTCGCCCGCGAGGTCGGGGTCTACCAGGGCAAGACCTGGATCGTGCCCTTCAACTCCTCGACGCCGGTCCTCTATGTCAACAAGGCGGTCTTCGCCGAGGCGGGCATGGAGGAGATCCCCGATCTGGGCGATTTCGACGCCATCCTGGCGGCGGCGCAGACGGTCCAGCAGAGCCTGGGCGATGACGGCATTTCCGGCATCGCGGCGCCGGGGCAATTCGCGCGCTGGGGGCTGATCATGGCCAATGACAGCGACCTGATCGACAGCGTCTCGGGCGATATCCTGATCGACGCGCCGGAAACGGTGGAGGCCTATGAATGGATGGCCTCGCTGGTCTCCGGACATGGCGTCGCCTCGGTGGACGGGGTGACCGAGGAGGATAACGGCCGCGACGCCTTCCTGGCGGGCAAGGTCGGGATGATGATGAACTCCACCGGCAATTTCCGCAGCGCCAAGACCGCGCTCGGCGAGGACCTGGCGGTGCTGCCGATGCCGTGCAACCGGGCCTGCTCGGTGCCGATCGGCGGCGCGGGCATCGGCATCCTCTCCAGCGCGGAGGCCGAGGTGCAGCAGGCGGCATGGCGCTTCATCAGCTACGCGGCCGGGGCGGAATCGAACGCGAAATGGTTCGCGGGCACCGGCTACATGCCGATCAACCGCAACACCGCCGCCCAGCCGGTCGCCGCGGCCGCGCTGGAGCAGGAGCCCGGCATCACCGTCGCCATCGGCCAGCTGGACGTGGCCCGCGGCCGTCCGCGCCCGCCGGTCGTGACCTGGATGCGCGCCAGCGAATACGACGTGTGGCAGGCCATGGCGCTGGGTCAGCGCGAAGTCGCCCCGGCGCTGGAGGATTTCGCCGCGCGCACCCGCGCCGAGGCCGCGCGCACCAACTGAGCCCGGACCGCAACCGGGGTACGGGGCCGCCGCGGCGGCCCCGTCTCCATCGGAGCCTGCCTGCCATGCATTCCAGAGCCACGCCCTATCTTCTTGTCGCGCCGCTGATCCTGTTCGTCGGCGTCTTCACCTATGTCCCGATCCTGACCAGCCTGGACCTGTCCTTCCGCGAATGGGATTTCCTGTCCCCCGACCGCCCCTGGGTGGGGCTGGAGAATTACCGCCTGGTGATGTCCTCGCAGGAATTCTGGAACTCGGTGCGGGTGACGGCGCTCTTCGCGGCGATCTCGGTGCCGCTGCGCCTGTGCCTGGCGCTGGGGATCGCCAGCTACCTGGTGCGCGAGGCGCTGCCCCAGCGGCTGCTGCGCGGGGCGCTGTTCTTGCCCTCGGTCACCTCCACCGTCGCCATCGCGGTGGTCTTCTCCTGGCTCTTCGCCACCGATTACGGGATGATCAATGCCGCGCTGGCGGCGCTGGGGCTGCCGCGGCTGCACTGGCTGCAGGATCCGGGGCTGGCGCTGTGGGTGATCATCATCGTCAATACCTGGAAGCAGCTGGGCTATGACATCGTCATCTACATCGCCGGGCTGCAGGCGATCCCGCAGGACCTGTACGATGCCGCCGCCGTCGATGGCGGGCGCCGCGGCCATGTCTTCCGCCGGGTGACCGTGCCGCTGGTGATGCCCACCACCTATTTCCTGCTGATGATCTCGGTGATCGAGGCCTTCCAGGTCTTCACCGTGGTCGATGTCATGACCCGCGGCGGCCCGGCCGGGGCGACGGACATGCTGGTCAACCTGCTCTATCGCGTGGGCTTCACCCTGTTCGACATCGGCACCGGATCGGCCATCGCCGTGCTGCTTTTCGTGCTGCTGACGGCGCTGGCGCTGATCAAGTCGCGCGTCCTGGGACGGAGGGTGCATTATGAGGCGTGACACCCTGTGGAGCTGGGCGGCGCTGGCGGCCGGGCTGATCTTCCTGTCGCCGGTCCTCTATACCGTGGTCCTGTCCTTCCAGAGCGTGGAGGCCTATTATGCCGGGGGCTTCTCCTTCACGCTGAAGAACTATGCCCAGGCCTTCGGGCAGTACGATTTCCTGCGCTACCTGCTGAACAGCATCCTGGTCTCGGGCGTCGTGACGCTGGGCGGGCTGGCCATGGCGGTGACGGCGGCCTTCGCCTTCGCGCGGTTCGACTTTCCCGGCGGCAACCTGATGTTCGCGGCGGTGGTCGCGACGCTGATGATCCCCAGCCATATCACGCTGATCCCCAATTACCTGACGCTGGCGCGCGCCGGGCTCCTGGACAGCTATGCCGGGCTGATCCTGCCGGCGCTGGCCAACGGCTTCGCCGCCTTCTTCCTGCGCCAGTACATCCGCGGCATTCCCCGCGCGCTGGACGAGGCGGCCTATATGGACGGGGCGCGGCCGCGCCAGGTGCTGTGGCGGGTGATCGTGCCGATCTCGCGCCCGGCGATCCTGTCGATGGGGCTGTATATCTTCATCGGCGAATGGAACAACTACATCTGGCCGCTGGTCGCGCTCAACGACCGCGACCTCTACACGCTGCAGATCGGGCTGGCGCAGCTCTACAAGGAGAATCCCGGCGAGGACCTGGTCAACTGGCCGCTCGTCATGGCGGCCTCCACCATCACCATCCTGCCCATCCTGCTGGGTTTCCTTCTTGTCGAACGCCATCTGGTGCGCGGCATCACGATGGGAGCCGTGAAATGACGGAGCTTCACATGACACGCATCGCCTCGCATCGCGGCGGCACGCTGGATTTCGGCGACAGCACGCCCGCGGCCTTCCGCGCCACCGCCGCGCTGGCGCTGGAGGAGGTCGAATTCGACCTGCATCCCAGCGCCGACGGCGCCATCATCGTCCATCACGACGCGACCCTGGACCGGAGCACGGACCGCAGCGGCGCGATCGCCGGGATGAGCCTGGCCGAGATCCGCGGCGCGCGGCTGGATCACGGGGCGGGGGCGCCGCCGCCGACCCTGCAGGAGCTGTGCGCCATCTTCCGCGACAGTCCCGTCGGATTTCGCTGCGAATTCAAGCCCGGCGCCGACGGGCGGCCCTATCCGGGTTTCGTCCCCCGGGTGCTGGAGGCGCTGGCGCGCGAGGGGATGCTGGCGCGCACGGTCTTCTCTTCCTTCCAGATCGAGACCCAGGACGAGCTGGCGCGGCTGAGCGACCGGCCGCGGCTGTGGCTGGTCAGTCCGCCGGTCTTGCGCCAGCTGGGCGAGGCGGCGGTGATCGAGACCGCGCTGGCCCATGGCATTCCCGAGATCGGGGTGATGATCGACTGCGCCGATGCCGGGCTGCAGGCGCGGGCGCGTGCGGCGGGGCTGGAATTCGGCTGCTACGCCGCCCATGACACCGCGCGGATCGACCGGGCGCTGGCGCTGGGGGTCAAGGTCTTCACCACCGACCGGCCGCTTCTGGCGATCGCCCGGCGCGAGGCCTTCCTGCAGGAGCGGGGCGCATGACCGGCATCACGCTGCGCGACATCCGCAAGAGCTATGCCGGCGGGCCGCAGGTTCTGCATGGCGTGTCGATGGATATCCGCCCCGGCGAATTCGCGGTGATCGTCGGGCCGTCGGGCTGCGGGAAATCCACCCTGCTGCGGCTGATGGCGGGGCTGGAACGGGCAGAGTCGGGCCAGATCGCCATCGGCGGCCGACAGGTGAACGACATCCCGCCGCAGGATCGCGACATCGCCATGATCTTCCAGAATTACGCGCTCTATCCGCATATGAGCGTGGAGGAGAATATCTGCTTCGGTCTGGAGCTGCGCGGCGTGAAGCGGCGCGTGCGGCAGGCGCGGGCGCGCGAGGTGGCCGAGGCGCTGCGGCTGACGCCCTACCTGTCGCGCAAGCCCGGCGCGCTTTCGGGCGGGCAGCGCCAGCGCGTGGCGATGGGCCGGGCGATGGCGCGGGCGGCGGGGGTGTTCCTGATGGACGAGCCGCTCTCCAATCTGGACAATGCGCTGCGGGTCGAGATGCGCAGCGAGATCAAGGCGCTGCACCGGCAGCTCGGCGCCACGATGGTCTATGTCACCCATGACCAGACCGAGGCGCTGTCGCTGGCCGACCGGGTGGCGGTGATGAAGGACGGGCATCTGCAGCAATTCGCGGCCCCGGCCGAGATCTTCGACCGGCCCGCCAACCGCTTCGTCGCGGGGTTCCTGGGCCAGCCGCAGATGAATTTCCTGCCCGCCGCGGCGCTGCCCGGATGGCCCGGCCCGGCGGATGTCACCGTCGGGCTGCGCCCCGAGGCCTTCCGGCTGGAGCCGCCGGAAAGCGCCGCGCCGGGGATCGAGGGACGCGTGGTGCTGTCGGAGATGACCGGCGCGGAGGTGGTGCTGCATTGCGAGACGGCGCCGGGGCGGCTGGTGGTCAGCGCGCGGCGCGATGGCGCGATGACCGGCCGGGACACCGTGCGGCTGTGCTACGACCCGGCCCAGGCGCATCTGTTCGACGCCGCCACGGGGGCGCGGCTGGGCTGAGATCCGGCCGGGGCGGGGAAGGTGAACTTTTCCGCCCCTGCGCTGTTGCCGTATCGCGGGGCATCGGCGCCCCGCGACGGAGGCAGCGATGAAAGCGACATCCAAGGCACAGCAGAAGGCGGCGGGGGCGGCGCTCTCGGCGAAACGCGGCGAGACGAAGGTCGGCGACCTTCAGGGGGCCGCGCGCGAGATGCATGACAGCATGTCCGAGGCGGAACTGGAGGACATGGCCTCCACCCCGCGCAAGGGCAAGCCGGAGCGGGCGCCGGACGACTGAACCCCGCCCGCAGGCGCCGCGGAGGGGGAGGGCCCGGCTCGGGGGCCGGGCCGGGACGGCGCGGGCTCAGGCCGCGGCGGCATTCACGCGGGTCTGCGCGATCCGGGTCATGCGGGCATCGCCCGAGAGCGTATGGTCCAGGCAGGCGGAGAGCGCGGCGGCATCGCCGTGCAGCCCCAGCCGGTTGGCATAGGCCACGAGGCACCCATAGCCCGCAACCGCGTAATGGACCATGCGCTGGTACTGGGCGATGATCATCGCGTCGCGCGCGGCCGGATCGCCGAAGGCGGCATCGACGCCATGGGCGATCGCCTCGGCCGAGAGCCCCTCCATGCCGCGGCAATGCTCGCCGGTGGGTTCGACCCCGTGCCCGCCGCAGAGCTCGGCGGTGCGCTCCAGCCCTTCGGCGATGCCGTTCACGCCGTCCTCCAGCGCGCGGATCAACTCCGGATCCGTGGCCGCGCGGGCCAGCGCGACGGTGGCCTCGGCGGCCTGGTCATTCGCGCTGTGGAGGTCCTGGAGCTGGTCAAGATACACGTCTTTCAGCGAATTGAGGGCCATGTCGGGTCTCCCTTCTTGCCTCGGGTCATCATGGCGGAACAACGGGCCCGTCGCGGCCATTGTTCCGGTAACGGATGCGGGAGCGGAAAGGGGCGGCGCGGCGCGTGGAAGAGTTCATCGAATTTGCCTATCACCTGACAGGGCCGCAGCGGGGCCGCGCGATGACCGCCGATGCCGAGATCGCCGCGGCGCTGCGCGACCCCGCCCCGGCCTGGGTCCATCTTTCCGCCGCCGACAGCCGCAGCGCGGGCTGGATCGACGCGCATCTGCACCATCTCGACGCGCCGGTGCGCGAGGCGCTGACCGAGGAGCAGACCCGCCCGCGGGCGGTGGCCCTCGGCGCCGGGCTGCTGGTCAACCTGCGGGGCATCAACTTCAACGAGGGCAGCGACCCCGAGGACATGGTCTCGGTCCGGCTGTGGATCGACGGCAACGGCATCGTCTCTCTGTCGCGCCGTCCGCTGCGGTCCGTCGCGGCGGTGGCGGCGCGGGTCGCGGCGGGGCAGGGCCCCGCGCGCAGCGGCGATTTCCTGGCGGAGCTGGTGGAGGAGCTGACCGAGCGGCAGGAGGCGCAGGTGGCCGACCTGGAGGAGCGGGCAGAGGCCCTGGAGGCCGAGACCGTGGCCGATCCGCATCCGGCGCTGAGCGCGCGCCTGTCGGACATGCGGCTGGAGCTGATCGGGCTGCGCCGCTTCCTGGCGCCCCAGCGCGAGGCGATCCAGGCGATCCTGCGCGCGCAGATGGCCTGGATCGAGGATATTGATGCCAAGCTGATCGCCGAACAGCTGGACCAGGGCGCGCGGATGCTGGAGGGGCTGGAGGCGATGCGCGACCAGTTCCAGACGATCCGCGACGAGCTGGAGGCGGCGCGCGACGAGCGCACGAACCGCAACCTGTACATCCTCTCGGTGATCTCGGCGGTGTTCCTGCCGCTGGGCTTTCTCACCGGGCTGATGGGCATAAACCTGGGCGGGATGCCGGGGGCCGGATCATCGGCGGGGTTCTGGATCTTCTCCGGCGCGCTGGTGGCGATCGGGCTGGCCGTGCTGCTGGTCATGCGCCGGATGCGGCTGTTCTGACCCCGCCCTGCCGACCGAGACGCGCAGAGACCCGAAAGGAGAGACCCATGCCGGACGCCAATGCACCGACCGCCATCCTCTACCGGATGGTGATGCCCGATCACCTCTGCCCCTTCGGCCTGAAATCGAAGGACCTGCTGGAACGGCGGGGCTACCGGGTGGAGGACCATCACCTTGCCAGCCGCGACGAGACCGAGGCCTTCAAGGCCGAGCACGGGGTGAAGACCACGCCGCAGACCTTCATCGATGGCAGGCGCATCGGCGGATATGACGATCTGCGCGTCCATCTGGGCATCGACAAGCCCGAGCAGGCGCGCAGCGGCACGACCTATCGGCCGGTGATCGTGATCTTCTGCATCGCCGCGCTGACGGCGCTGGCGCTGAGCTGGCATCAATACGGCACGCTCCTGACGCTGCGGGCGGCGGAATGGGCGCTGTCGCTGTCGATGGTGCTGCTGGCGGTGCAGAAACTGCAGGATGTCGAGTCCTTCTCGACCATGTTCCTCAATTACGACCTCCTGGCGCGGCGATGGGTGCCCTATGGGCGCATCTATCCCTATGCCGAGGCGGCGGCGGGCGTGCTGATGACCGCCGGGGCGCTGGTCTGGATCTCCGCGCCGGTGGCGCTGTTCATCGGGGCCGTGGGGGCGGTCAGCGTCTTCAAGGCGGTCTATATCGACCGGCGGGCGCTGAAATGCGCCTGCGTCGGAGGCGGTTCGGACGTGCCGCTGGGCTTCGTCTCGCTCAGCGAGAACCTGGTGATGGTGGCGATGGGCATCTGGATGCCGCTGCGCGCCTGGGGCGTGATCGGCACCGGCTGATCCGGGCGGGCCTGCGGCATCGCGGCACTGGGGTCCGCGCCCGATCCGGATAGTACTGCCCCGGCCGGGGGGAGGCGGCGCACCGGTACCGGATGGCAGGCTCTCCCGGCTGCCGCGAAAGGACCCGACGATGACAGACCCGCTTCCCCTGGCTTCCGCCGATGCCGCAGGTTCATGGCTGCAGGACCCGGTGCATCTTGCCTTCCTGCGGGAGGATGCCGCGCGGCAGGCGGGGTTCTTCGCCCGCAGCCTGCGCGCGGATGGCGGGTTCGACCTGCTGGATCTCGACGGCACGCCGCTGCCGCGCGGCCCGCAGGAGCTGCACACCACCACGCGGATGGTGCATTCCTTCGCGCTGGCGCGGTGCCACGGGATCGCCGGGGGCGAGGCGGTGATCGATGCGGGCATGGCCTTTTTGCGCGACCATCACCGCGATGCGCGCCATGGCGGCTATCTTGCCTCGGCCGGGGCGGGGGGCGACGGGACGAAGCTGGCCTATGGCCACATGTTCGTGCTGCTCGCCGCCGCCAGCGCCGGGCTGGCCGGGCATCCGCAGGCCGATGCGCTGCTGGCGGATGTCGCCGAGGTGCTGGAGACGCGGTTCTGGGACGCTGAGGCGGGGCTGTTCCGCGACGAGTTCACCCGCGACTGGCAGCCCTTCTCGGACTATCGCGGGATGAACGCCAACATGCACGCCGCCGAGGCGCATCTGGCCGCCTACGAGGCCACCGGCGAGACCGTCTTCCTCGAGCGGGCCGGGCGGATCCTCAAGGTCTTCACCGCCCGGATCGCGCCCCGGCATGGCTGGCGCCTGCCGGAGCATTACACTGCCGACTGGCAGGTCGATCCCGGCTATGCGGGCAACCCGATGTTCCGCCCCCGGGGCACCACCCCGGGCCATTCGCTGGAACTGGCGCGGCTGCTGCTGCAGCACTGGGACCTGACGGGCCGTCCCGGCGATGCGGCCCCCGCCCGGGCGCGGCGGCTGGTGGCGCAGGCGGTGGAGGATGCCTGGCGCCCCGATGGCGGCTTCGCCTACACGCTGGATTTCGGCGGCGGGGTGGATGTCGCGGATCGCTACTGGTGGCCGGTGACCGAGGGGATCGGGGTGATGGCGGCGCTGATCAAGCTTGGCGGCGCGGAGGCGGAGGCGGACGAGGCGCTTTATCGCCGGTTCTGGGAGTTCGCCGCGGCGCATCTGGTGGATCACGAGCGCGGCGGCTGGTATCCCGAACTGGACGAGGCCGGCCGTCCGGCCGCGCGCCAGTTCACCGGCAAGCCCGATATCTACCATTCGCTGCAGGCGGTGCTGTTCCCGCCGGTGCCGGGCCTGTCGCGCAGCACCCCGCCAGCCCGTGCAGGCTGACGGCCGCGCCCGGCCCGGGGGGATGCGCGGCGGCCCGTCCCGTGATCCCGGTCCCGGGCCGCGACAGGGCCGAACAGGCGCCTGCCTGCGCGAGGTTCCGCCCGCTGCGGCCGCGCTGAAAGGGCGCGATGACAGCGGCGCCGCGCCGGCGTAGAAGCGCCGGACCCACGGCGCCGCGGCGCGCGGGCAGGTGATGGACGGAAAGCGGGGTCGCGGTTCCTTGGGCGCAACGGTGATGGTGACGGGCGGGGCGGGCTATATCGGCTCGCATGCCTGCAAGGCGCTGGCGGCGCTGGGTCATGTGCCGGTGAGTTTCGACAATTACTCGACCGGATGGCGCGAGGCGGTCAAATACGGCCCCGCCGAGGAGGGCGACCTGCGCGACGGCGCGCGGCTGGCAGAGGTGCTGGCCCGGCACCGGCCGCGGGCGGTGCTGCATTTCGCGGCCCTGTCGGACATTGCCGAGGCGGGGCGCGATCCGGCGCGCTACTGGGACACCAATGTCGTCGGCACGCTGCGCCTGCTGGAGGCAATGGCGGCGGCCGGGACCGGGCAGCTGGTCTTCTCCTCGACCTGCGCGGTCTACGAGGCGCATGACGGCCGGGTCCTGGACGAGACCTGCCCGCTGGGGCCGCTCAATGCCTATGGCGCCTCCAAGCGCGCGGCCGAGGACCTGATCCGCGACACCGCCGCCGCATCGGGGCTGCGCCACGTGATCTTCCGCTATTTCAACGTCGCCGGGGCCGATCCCTCGGCGGAGATCGGCGAATGCCACCGCCCCGAGACGCATCTGGTGCCGCGCGCGCTGGCGGCCGCGGCGGGGCAGGGGGCGGGGCTGCGCATCAACGGCACGGATTATCCCACGCCCGACGGGACCTGCCTGCGCGATTACGTGCATGTCTGCGACGTGGTCGCTGCGCATCTGCTGGCGCTGGATCACCTGCAGAGGGGCGGGGGCCCGGAGCTGTTCAACCTCGGCTCGGGGCATGGCCATTCCGTGCGCGAGGTCATCGCCGCCGTGGAGGCCGCCACCGGCCGCAGCGTGCCGGTGGAAGAGGGGCCGCGGCGTCCGGGCGACTGCGCGGCGCTGGTCTCGGGATCGGCGCGCGCCGCCGAAGCCCTGGGCTGGACGCCCCGCCATGCCGCGCTGGAGGATATGATCGCCACCGCCCGGGCCTGGCACGAGGGACCGGGCTACCGCCGCTAGCAGCCGCAGGTGCCGGTCGCCGGACCGGTCCCGCGAGAAGCTGCGTCCCGCAGGGATCCGTCCGACCCGCCCCGGGGGGCCGGGACGTCATGCCTGTCCGGCGCGGAAACCCTGCGCGCGGCGGGCGAGGGCGGGGTCACACCGGGACCACCACACCCGCGATCTGGGCGGTATTGCCGATATGGGTGCGCATCGCGCGGGCCGCCGCGCTGCCGTCGCCGCTGCGCAGCGCGGCGAGAATGGCGTGATGCTCGGCGATGGAGGCCTCCATGCGCGACACTTCCGTATTGGGAATGGGCACGCGCTGGCTTTCGGTCAGCACGTCGTGGATCGAGCGGTAGAACATGCGCAGCATGCCGTTGCCGCAGGAATCGGCGATCAGGGAATGGAAATCGAGATCGGCCTCGACATGGGCCAGCAGGTCGCCGTTGCGCCAGGCGGTTTCGAACAGCTGCGCCGCTGTGGCCAGCGCCTCGAGCTGCGGAGGCGTCATCTGCGCGGCGGCCAAGCGGCACATCTCGCCCTCGATGGCCAGCCGGGTCTGGAACACCTCGGCGATCGTATGGCGCGCGTCATGGCGCCAGTTCTCCCCGGCCTTGGGGGCCTGGGTGCGTTCGCCGCTGACGAAGGTGCCGCGCGCGGGCAGGGTGCGGATCAGCCCCAGGGTCTCTAGCGTCAGCAGGGCCTCGCGCAGCGAGGCGCGCGACACGCCCAGCCGTTCCGACAGGACCCGCTGGGAGGGCAGCCGGGAATCGGGGGGGAACTCGCCGCTGCGAATCATTTCCTGGATACGGCGCGTGACAACCTCGGTCACCGGCAGCTTTCCGAAATCCTCTGTCATCATTCCGTCCTCGAATTAGGCAGGTCGCGCCGGTCCGGGCGCATGCCCCACCGGAAGGAGTGATTGCACACTTGCAAAACGGTGGCCAGCGTGATCTTACCGGTATGACTGGTCAGACCAGTAAATTGCAACGCGCCTCGCGCGACAGAAGAACAGGGAAGACGTTATGCTCAGGAAAGTGATGATTCCGGCCTGGATCGTGGCGGCGGGCTTCGGTGCGGCCGCACAGGCGCAGGAGGCGCTGGAAGTCGGCGCGAATATCGGCAACGTGCCCTGGGAATTCCAGGACGAGAGCGGCGATTTCGTCGGTTTCGAGGTCGATCTGGCCAATGCCGTCGCCGCGCAGCTCGGCCGCGAGGTGGAGATCGTGAACATTCCCTTCAACGGGCTGTTCTCGGCGGTGCAGTCGGGGCGCATCGACATGGCGATGTCCTCCATCACCATCACCGACGAGCGCCTGCAATCGGTCAGCTTTGCCCAGCCGTACTATGACAGCGATCAGTCGCTGACCGTGGCTGCCGGGGGGCCTGCCTCGGTGGAGGAGATGAAGGACAAGGTGGTCGGCGTCGATACCGGCTCCACCGGCGACATGTGGGCGACCGAGCATGCGGAGGAATACGGCTTCGCCGACATCCGCCGCTACGAGGGTCTCCAGCCGGCGATGCTGGATCTGACCGCGGGGCGGATCGACGGCTATATCTCCGACATTCCGGCGCTGCAGTACTACGTCAAGGACAAGCCCAACCTGGAGGTGGTGGCCCGCATCGCCACCGGCGAGAAATACTCCTTCATGTTCGCCAAGGACGCGGAGCTGGCCTCGGAGGTCAACGGCATCCTCGGCGCGCTGAAGGAGGATGGCACGCTGGCCGGGCTGCACGAGAAATGGTTCGGCGCCGCTCCCGAGGCCGGCACTTCGACGGTGACCGTGCTCGACATGCCCGCCGCCGAGTGACGCGCGCGGCCCGGGCGCCCCGGCGTCCGGGCCCCAGCAGGGGATCCCCATGGACTTGTTCGAAACCTTCTTCAATCTCGAGGTGCTGGCCCGCAGCTTTCCGATGCTGCTCAAGGGGCTGTGGCTGACGCTGCAGCTGGGCGCGGCAAGCATCCTGGCGGGGCTGGTCCTGGGCCTCGGGCTGTGCATGATGCGCCTCTATGCGGCGCGCCCGGTGCAGATCCTCACCCGCGTCTATATCGATGTCTTCCGCTCGATCCCGCTGCTGGTGCTGCTGATCATCGTCTATTACGCGCTGCCCTTCGTGGGGCTGCGGCTGTCGCCCTTCGTCTCGGCCATGGCCGCGCTGACCATGGTCTCGGGCGCCTACACGGCCGAGATCTTCCGCTCGGGGATCGAGGCGATCCCGCGCGGCCAGTTCGAGGCCGCGGCGGCGCTGGGTCTGGGCCATCGGCAGACCATGACCGACGTGATCCTGCCGCAATCCATCCGCATGGTCATTCCGCCGCTGACCAACAATTCGATCAACGTCGTCAAGGATACCGCGCTGGCCTCGGTCGTGGCGATGCCGGACCTTCTGAAACAGGCCACCCAGGCGCAGGCGCTGGCGGCCAATCCCAGCCCGCTGATCGGGGCGGCCGTGATCTACCTGGCCTTCCTTCTGCCGCTGGTGCTGCTGGTGTCGCGGCTGGAACGGCGGCTCAACCGGGGGAAGGCATGATGCCGGGCTATATCAGCATCCGAAACCTGCACAAGCATTACGGCGAGTTCCACGCGCTGCGCGGGATCGACCTGGAGATCGCCCGTGGCGAGGTCGTCTGCGTGGTGGGGCCCTCGGGATCGGGGAAATCGACCCTGATCCGCTGCATCAACCGGCTGGAGGACTTCTCCGCCGACAGCGCCATCCGCGTCGACGGCGTGCCTGTCCTGCCCGGCTCCAACCTGGCGCGGGTGCGCGCCGAGGTCGGCATGGTCTTCCAGAGCTTCAACCTGTTTCCGCATCTCACCGTGCGGGAGAACATCATGCTGGCCCCGCGCCGGGTGCGCCGCACCGGCCGCGCCGAGGCCGCGGCCCAGGCGGACCGCCTGCTGGAGCGGGTGGGGCTCGCGGCCCATGCCGGGAAATATCCCAGCGCCCTGTCGGGCGGCCAGCAGCAGCGCGTCGCCATCGCCCGGGCGCTGGCGATGGAGCCGCAGGTGCTGCTTTTCGACGAACCGACCTCCGCGCTCGATCCCGAGATGGTCGGCGAGGTGCTCGACGTGATGCGCGACCTCGCACAGACCGGCGTGACGATGGTGGTGGTGACCCACGAGATGGGGTTCGCCCGCCAGGTCGCCGACCGCGTGATCTTCATGGATGGCGGCGAGGTGATCGAGAGCGCGCCGCCGGAGGCGTTCTTCTCCGCCCCGCGCGAGGCCCGCACCCGCAATTTCCTGCACGCCGTGCTGGATCACTGAACAAGACATAGCGACAAGAGACAGGGGCAGGCGATGCCGGACTACAAAGATCAGCTGGACATGGGCTTCGTGCGCGGCCAGTTTCCCGCGCTGGAAAAGGACTGGGCCTTCTTCGACAATGCCGGCGGCTCCCAGACGCTGCGCGGCGCGATGGAGCGGATCGTCGAGTTCCTGACCCATCGCGACGTGCAGATCGGCGGCAGCTACGAGATCTCGCAGCTGGCGGCCGAGGCCCTGATGCAGGGGCGCCGCGCCGCGCAGACCCTCGTCAATGCCGCGCGCCCCGAGGAGATCGTCTTCGGCGCCTCGACCACCGCGCTGGTGCAGACCCTGGCGGCGGCCATGCGCAGCCAGTTCGAACCCGGCGACGAGATCATCGTCACCCATGCCGATCACGAATCCAATATCGGTCCCTGGGAACGGCTGCGCGAATTCGGCGTGGTGATCAGGGTCTGGCCCTTCGATACCGACACGATGCAGCTGCGGCTGGAGGATCTGGAGCCGCTGATGGGCCCGCGCACCAAGCTGGTCTGCGTGCATCACGTCTCCAACATCCTCGGACAGATCAACCCGGTGCGGGAGATCGCGGAATTCGTCCATGCGCGCGGCGCGAAGATCTGCGTGGACGGGGTCGCCTATGCGCCGCACCGGGCGATCGACGTGACCGGCTGGGATGTCGATTACTACATCTTCAGCCTCTACAAGTGCTACGGGCCGCATACCGCGATCATGTACGGCAAGCACGCGCTGCTGGCCGAACTGGACGGGCTGTACCACTATTTCTACGGCAAGGATAAGGTCCCCGGAAAGCTGGAGCCGGGCAATCCCAATTACGAACTGGCCTATTCGGCAACCGCCGTGGTCGCCTATATCCAGGAGCTCGGACGCCGGGACGGATCGCAGGCGGAGGGCCGCGCGCTGCTGGAGGCCGGGTTCGAGGCCATCGCGCGCCAGGAACAGGTGCTGACCGACCGGCTGCTGGACTGGCTGCGCGCGCGCGGCGACTGCCGGGTGATCGGCCCGGCGGAGAACCCCGCGAACCTGCGGGTGCCGACCATCGCCTTCCGCGTGGCGGGCATGGCCTCGGGGGCGGTGGCACGGGCGATGGACGACCACAGGGTGGCCATCCGCTTCGGCGATTTCCACTCGCGGCGGCTGGCGGAGCTGCTGGGCGAGGATCACGACGAGGGCGTCGTGCGGGTCTCCATGGTGCATTACAACACCCTGGCCGAACTGGAGCGGATGCTTGCCGCGCTGCCGGGCATCATCGGGGCAGAGGCCGCGGCATGACCGCGGCGCAGCCCGACCTGGTGATCCGCGGCGGCACGATCGTCACCGCCGCGGACCGGTTCCGTGCCGATCTTGCCGTCAGCGGCGGGCGGATCACGCAGATCGCCGAGCATGTCGCGGGCGGTGCCGAGGAAATCGACGCGACCGGGCTGCTGCTGCTGCCCGGGGGGATCGACGCGCATGTCCACCTGGCGCAGGAGCAGGGCGACGGCACGGTGATGGCCGACGGGTTCGGTTCGGGCACGCGCTCGGCCGTGGCGGGGGGCAATACCACGGTGCTGCCCTTCGCGCTGCAGCGGCGCGGCCAGTCGCTGCGCGAGGCGGTCGCGGCCTATCATGCGCTGGCCGAGGGCCAGTGCTGGTGCGACCTGTCCTTTCACATGATCATCACCGATCCCACGCCGCAGGTCCTGGGACAGGAACTCCCGGCCCTGGTGCGCGAGGGCTATACCTCCTTCAAGGTCTTCATGACCTATGACGACATGGTGCTGAACGACGCCCAGCTTCTGGAAGTGTTCGACGTGGCGCGCCGCGAGGGGGCGCTGGTGATGGTCCATGCCGAGGGGCATGACGCGATCAAGCACATGACCCGCAAGCTGGAGGAGGCCGGGCAGACCGCCCCCTATTTCCACGCCGAGGCGCATTCGCGCATCGCCGAGCGCGAGGCGACGCACCGCGCCATCAGCCATGCCGAGCTGGTCGATGTGCCGGTCGTGATCGTCCATGTCTCGGGGCGCGACCCGATGGAGCAGATCCAGTGGGCCAAGCGGCGCGGGCTGAACGTGTTCGCCGAGACCTGCCCGCAATACATCGCCCTGACCCGCGACGACCTGAAGGGGCTGAACATGGATTTCGAGGGGGCGAAATACGTCTGTTCGCCGCCGCCGCGCGACCATGACAGCCAGGAGGCAATCTGGCAGGGGCTGCGCGACGGCACCTTCGACCTGTTCTCCTCCGACCACTGCCCGTTCTTCTTCGAGGAGGCGGGCGGCAGGGGAAAGGACAATCCCCGGGCGCGCACCGCCTTCAAATGGGTGCCCAACGGCATTCCGGGCGTGGAGACGCGGCTGCCGATCCTGTTCTCCGAGGGCGTGTCCAAGGGGCGCATCACGCTGGAGCGCTTCGTCGCGCTGACCGCCACCAATCCCGCCCGGCTCTACGGCATGTATCCGCAGAAGGGGGCGCTGGTGATCGGGGCGGATGCGGACATCACGCTCTGGGATCCGCAGCGCCGCTGCACGCTGCGCCAGGAGCATCTGCATCACGGCGCGGATTACACGCCCTATGAGGGGATGGAAATCACCGGCTGGCCGGTGCGCACCATCCTGCGCGGGCAGACGGTCTTCAGCGAGGCCGGCGGGGTCGCGGAACGGCCGGAGGGAACCTATCTGGCGCGCGGGAAATCGCCGCGCCGCCTGTGATCCGGTGCCGCCGCGCCCGGGGATCCGGCCGCAGGGCGTGACGGTTTCCGCGCCTCCCGCCTGACCAGGCCGGGAGGCGGCATGGCCCGGGGGGCGCAGGGGAGACCCTGCCTCCGCCCGGGCCATGTGCGTCCCAGCCTGGTCCGCGGCCCCCGCGGCAGCCCCCGGCGCGCAGGCCTGAAGCGGCGATCCGTCCGCCCCGGTGCTCCGGGGATCGGCTGTCTCTCCGGTATCCGGACCCCTTTCCCGGCAGGACCCGGGGCGCGGACCTCCGGTCCATGCCGGGCGCAGAGGCCGGCCTCTGCCCGGGCCCCGAGGATTCGGGGGGCTGCACGGCCAGGGGGTTTCCCTCGCATGCGGCGATCGTCCGGCGCGACAGGCCCGGGCCGGTCTCCGCAGAATGACGGTCGCCGGAGGCGTCCATTTCCCGCATGGCCCCGGATGGGGCGGCGGGTCGGGAGCGGCCGCCATGCGTCTTGCCGGATCAGCGCGGCGTGCGCATGGCCCGCAACCGTGGCGCCATCGCCATCGGTGCGGCACCGGCCGCCCCGGATCTGTCCCCGTTTCCGGTGCAGCCGCCCGCCCGCCATGCCCGGGCCGGACGGGGCCGGGGAAACGGAAACGCCCCCGCCGGAACGGGCCGGCGGGGGCGCTGATGTCAGGTCCCTTCGTCCGGCCGGGGCGGGCCCGGCAGGACGGCAGGGCGGGCGATCAGGGGATCAGCCGCGCGATGATCAGGTCGGCCGCCTCCTCGGGGGTCATCTCGGTCGTGTCGATGCGCAGCTCGGGCGCCTCGGGATGCTCGTAGGGGCTGTCGATGCCGGTGAAGTTCTTCAGCTGGCCCGAACGCGCCTTGGCATAGAGCCCCTTCACGTCGCGGCTCTCGGCGACATCCAGCGGCGTGTCGACGAAGATCTCCAGGAACTCGCCGGGATGCATCATGCCGCGCACCATGTCGCGTTCCGAGCGGAAGGGCGAGATGAAGGCGGTGATCACGATCAGGCCCGCATCGGTCATCAGCTTGGCGACCTCGCCGACGCGGCGGATGTTCTCCACCCGGTCGGCCTCGGTGAAGCCCAGGTCCTTGTTCAGCCCGTGGCGCACGTTGTCGCCGTCCAGAAGGAAGGTGTGGCGGTTCATCCGCGCCAGCTTCTTCTCGACGATATTGGCGATGGTCGACTTGCCCGATCCCGACAGGCCGGTCAGCCAGACGACGGCGGGCTTCTGGTGCTTCATGTGGGCGTGGTGGTCGCGCCCGATATCGGTGGCCTGCCAGTGGATGTTCTGGGCGCGGCGCAGCGCGAAGTTGATCATCCCGGCCGCAACCGTGTGGTTGGTGATCTTGTCGATCAGGATGAAGCCGCCCAGGTCGCGGTTCTCGGCATAGGGCGCGAAGGGGATCTCGCGGTCCAGCGTGATGTTGGCGACGCCGATGGCGTTGAGGTCCAGCGTCTTGGAGGCCAGGTGTTCCTGGGTGTTGACATTGACCTCGTATTTCGGCTCGGCGACGGTGGCCGACACGGTCTGCGTGCCGATCTTCAGCCAGTAGGCCCGGCCCGGCAGCAGCTCCTGCTCGTCCATCCAGACGATCGTGCTCTCGAACTGGTCGGCCACTTCCAGCGGCGCCTGCGCGGCCGAGATCACCTGCCCGCGCGAACAGTCGATCTCGTCGGTCAGGGTCAGCGTGATGGATTCGCCCGCCACCGCCAGGTCGCGGTCGCCCTCCAGCGCCACGATCCGCGCCACGGTCGAGGTCTTGCCCGAGGGCAGGACGCGCACCTCGTCGCCCGGGCGCACCTGGCCCGAGGCCACGAGACCGGCGAAGCCGCGGAAATCCAGGTTGGGGCGGTTCACCCACTGCACCTGCATGCGGAACGGACCGGCCTGTTCGCGGCTGTCCTCGACTTCCACGGTCTCCAGATGCGGCAGCAGCGACACGCCGTCATACCAGGGGGTGTTCTCGCTGGGGCCGGTGATGTTGTCGCCCTTGAAGCCCGAGATCGGGATCGGGGTGAATTCCTCGATGCCGATCTCGGCTGCGAAGGCGGTGTAATCGGCGACGATCTTGTCGAAGACCGCCTGGTCATAGCCCACCAGGTCCATCTTGTTGACGGCCAGCACGACGTGGCGGATGCCCAGCAGCTTGACCAGGTAGCTGTGGCGGCGGGTCTGGGTCAGGATGCCCTTGCGCGCGTCGATCAGGATCACGGCCAGGTCGGCGGTCGAGGCGCCGGTGACCATGTTGCGGGTATACTGCTCGTGGCCGGGCGTGTCGGCGACGATGAACTTGCGCTTCTCGGTGGTGAAGAAGCGGTAGGCGACGTCGATGGTGATGCCCTGCTCGCGCTCGGCGGCCAGACCGTCGACCAGAAGCGCGAAGTCGATCTCCTCGCCCTGGGTGCCCGAGCGCTTGCTGTCGGCCTCCAGCGTGGCCAGCTGATCCTCGAAGATCATCTTGGAATCGTAGAGCAGCCGCCCGATCAGGGTGGATTTGCCGTCATCGACCGAGCCGCAGGTGATGAAGCGCAGCATGGTCTTGTGCTGGTGCGTCTCCAGGTACTGCTCGATATTCTCGGCGATCAGCGCGTCGGTCTTGTAGATGGGGTCTTGGGTGTTCATGGAAGGGATACCTGACTGAAATGGGAGGAGGGAAGGCGATCCGGCGCGGCGGCGCTCAGAAATAGCCTTCCTGCTTCTTCTTCTCCATCGAGGCGGCCTGGTCGTGGTCGATGGCCCGGCCCTGGCGCTCGGAGGTGGTGGTCAGGAGCATTTCCTGGATCACCTCGGGCAGGGTCTTGGCCTCGCTCTCCACCGCGCCGGTCAGCGGATAGCAGCCCAGCGTCCGGAACCGCACCGAGCGCATCACCGGCTCTTCGCCATTCAGCGGGAAGCGGTCGTCATCGACCATCAGGATCAGCCCGTCGCGCACCACGGTCGGGCGCGGCGCCGAGAAATACAGCGGCACGATCTCGATGCCTTCCAGGTGGATGTACTGCCAGATGTCCAGCTCGGTCCAGTTGGAGATCGGGAAGACCCGCACGCTTTCGCCCTTGGCCTTGCGCGCGTTATAGAGACGCCACAGTTCCGGGCGCTGGTTCTTGGGGTCCCAGCGGTGGTTGGCCGAGCGGAAGGAGAACACGCGTTCCTTCGCGCGGGCCTTCTCCTCGTCGCGGCGCGCGCCGCCGAAGGCCGCGTCGAAACCGTATTTGTCCAGCGCCTGCTTCAGGCCTTCGGTCTTCCACATGTCGGTATGCAGCCCGCCATGGTCGAAGGGGTTGATGCCGCGTTCCTGCGCCTCGGGGTTCTGGTAGACGAGCAGTTCCATGCCCGCATCCTTCGCCGCCTTGTCGCGCAGCTTGTACATTTCCTGGAATTTCCAGGTCGTGTCGACATGCAGCAGCGGAAAGGGCGGCGGCGCGGGATAGAAGGCCTTCTTCGCCAGATGCAGCATGACGGCGCTGTCCTTGCCGACGCTGTAAAGCATCACCGGGTTCTCGGCCTCGGCGACGACTTCGCGCAGGATGTGGATGCTCTCGGCTTCCAGGCGCTGCAGGTGGGTAAGGGTTTTGCTGTCCATCGGGCGTCTCTGTCAGAATGATACTCTACTGAGGACCCAAGCTAAACTTGCCTTCCCCGCCCGGAACCCCCCATATGGGGGGTAAATATGCGGAGGGCCCGAATGTCGCAGGAGACCCAGATCACCGCTGCCCTCTACGAGGCGGCCATGGCGTCCGGGGACGCGGCCGCCGCCGATGCCGATGCGCCGTCCTGGCCGGGATTCCTCGCCCGCCTGGCGGATGCCGCCCAGGCCGAGAGCGCATTGCTGCGCGTCGATCTGCCGGGCCTGCCGGGGCGGCTGTGGCAGGCCGGGGCCCCCTGGCAGGGACCGCCCGCGGAGGTGGCCGAACGGATGCGCGCGGGCCGGGTCTATTCCGCGACCGACCTGCCCGGGGGCGCGGCGGATGATGCCGCGCGGCCGCTGCGGGCGCTGCGCCGGGTCGGCGGGCGCGGCGGGCAGGTGATCCTGGCGCTGGCCCGCGGCGGGACGGATTTCCGCGCGGTGGACGGGCTGCTGCTGTCGCATCTCTCGCCGCATCTGCTGCCGGCGCTGGAGGGCTGGAGCGCGCTGGAGCGCGCGCGCGACCGTGCCCGGCAGGACCGGGACCTGTGCCGCGCGCTCGGCGCGGGATGGGTCATCTTCGCGCCCTCGGGGCAGATCCTCGACATGGCGCCGGGGCTCGAGGACCAGCTGCGGGGCGCCGCGGGGATCGCGATCCGTGCCGACGGACGGCTGGCGCTGGATCCCGCCGCCGCGCAGGCGCTGCACCAGGGCCTGGCCGCGACGGCGCGGCCCGGCGGCGCGCAGGGGCGGGATCCGGCCTGGGTGACGCTGTCGCAGCGGCCGTGCCTGCAGATGCGGCTGGAGCCCGGCACGGCGGC
>NZ_JACVXA010000069.1 GCF_014903745.1 Mangrovicoccus algicola
CGGGCGGGTCCCCGCGGGGCTCTCTCTCCCGGTCCGTGCCTCCTCCGCGGCCCGGCTCCGCGGGGGGCGGGCAAGGCGGCAGGTCACAGGGGAGGGATGGCCCGCCTTTGCGGGCGCGCGGCGGGCAGGGGGCGCCGTCCCGCCCCGGGCCCGACCCGGGGCCTCCCGCCGGGATTTGTCTTCGCCGCCGGGAGGGCGTAGGACGGAGCCGTTCCCAGCCGGAGACCGCCCATGTCCATCGCCGCCGCCCGCGACCGTTTCCTGTCCGACCTGCGGATCCGTCCGCTGATCATGGGCATCCTCAACGTCACGCCCGACAGCTTCTCCGATGGCGGCCGCCATGACGCGCCCGCGGCAGCGCTGGACCATGCCGCGGCGATGGTCGCCGACGGGGCCGACGTGATCGACCTGGGCGGCGAATCCACCCGCCCCGGCGCCGCGCCGCTGGGGGCGGCGGAGGAGATCGCCCGTGTCTGCCCGGTGCTGGAGCGGCTCTGCGCGGAAGGCGGCGTGCCGGTCTCGATCGACACCTACAAGGCGGCGACGGCCCGTGCCGCCGTGGCCGCGGGGGCGTCGATCGTCAACGATGTCTGGGGGCTGCAGCACGATCCGGAGATGGCGGCGGCGGTGGCGGAGACCGGCGCGGCGGTGGTGATCATGCACAACCGCGCCGAGACCGATCCCGACCTGGACATCCTGCACGACCTGGAGCGGTTCTTCGAGTGCTCGCTCGACCTGGCGCGGCGGGCGGGCATCCCGGGCGAGCGGATCCTCCTGGATCCCGGCATCGGCTTCGGCAAGACCCTGGCGCAGAACATCGCCTGTCTCAACGGGCTGGACTGGCTGGGCTCCTGGGGATACCCGGTGCTGCTGGGCCTATCGCGCAAGCGGATGTTCGGCGATCTGCTGGGCCGCCCGTTGGAGCAGCGCCTGGCCGGCACGCTGGCCGCCAACCTGGAGGGAATCGCCCGCGGCGCGCGGGTGATCCGGGTCCATGACGTGGCCGAGCATGCCGATGCCCTGAAGGTCGGCGCCGCCCTGGCGCGATGAGCCGCGGTAGTTGACAGCGCCGCGGCCCGCGCCAAATCTGGCACGCGGTCGGGCAGGAGAGTTGCATGTGGGCGGAAATCGCGGTTCTTGCGGTCGTCACGATCCATCTGGTCGCGGCCGCCTGTGCCTGGCGCGCGGTGCGCAAGTCGCGCACGCCCGAGGGATCGGTCGGCTGGGCGGTGTTCCTGCTGGCGGCGCCGCTCTGGGGCGTGCCGCTCTACCTGATTTTCGGCCATCACAAGTACCGCCGCTACACCCTGACCCGGCGCGCCAGCGCCGAGGTGATCGCCGGGCTGCGCGAACGGGCCGAGGCGATGCGCCCGGCCACCCCGCCCGACCCCGATCCGCGCCTGTTCGAACGCCTGGCCGGGCTGCCCGCGCTGCAGGGCAATGCGCTGGTCCCGCTGATCGACGGAGAGGCGGGGTTCGCCGCCATGTTCGCGGCCATCGACGCGGCGCGGTCCTACCTTCTGGTGCAGTTCTACATCATCCATGACGACCGGACCGGCCGGGCCCTGCGCGACCGGCTGGTCGCGGCCGCCGCGCGGGGGGTCAGCGTCAGGCTGCTGGCCGATCCCGTGGGCAGCTACCGCCTGCCGCAATCCTATCTGGCCGATCTCCGGGCGGCCGGGATCGAGGTGGCCGAACGCCCCGAAAGCTGGCGCCCGCGCAGCCGGTTCCGGATCAATTTCCGCAATCACCGCAAGACGCTGATCGCCGACGGGCAGGTGGCCTTCATCGGCGGGCTGAATGTCGGCGACGAATATCTGGGCCGCTCCGCGCGCTTCGGCCATTGGCGCGACACCCATCTGGAGATCCGCGGCCCCGTGGTCGGCCAGGCGCAGCTGATGTTCGCCGAGGACTGGCTCTGGGTTTCGGGCGAGCTGATCCTCGATCAGCTGGACTGGGAGATCGCGCCGCAGGCGCGGGACATGACCGCGCTGCTGCTGCCTTCGGGCCCGGCGGATGAGCTGGAAACCGGGGCGCTGTTCTTCTTCTCGGCGATCGCGGCGGCACGGCGCCGCATCTGGATCGCCTCGCCCTATTGCGTGCCCGACAGCGACCTAATGAGCGCGCTGAAACATGCCGCGCTGCGCGGGGTGGAGGTGTGCATCCTCGTCCCGGATGCCTGCGACCACCGCCTGCCCTGGCTGGCCGCCTTCGCCTGTTTCGACACGCTGCGCGGCGCGGGGGTCGAGATCTGGCGCTATCGCGAGGGGTTCATGCACCAGAAGGTGGTTCTGGTGGATGACCGCCTGGCCGCGATCGGCACCGCAAATTTCGACAACCGGTCCTTCCGGCTGAATTTCGAGGCGATGGTGCTGGGGTTCGATCCGCGCTTCGCCGCCGAGGTCGCGGCGATGCTGGAGGCGGATTTCGCCCGCGCCTTCCGGCTGGAGCAGCCGCTTTCGGCGCAGCCCTGGCATCTGCGCCTCGGCGCGCCGGTGGCGCGCCTTCTCGCCCCCATCCTGTGAGGATCCCGGATTGCGCATCGTCAGCTACAATATCCGCAAGGCCCTGGGCACGGATCGCCGCCGCGCCCCGGGGCGCATCCTCGACATCCTCAACCGGCTGGAGCCCGATATCGTTCTGCTGCAGGAGGCGGACCTGCGGCTGGGGGCGCGGCCCGCCGCGCTGCCGCCGGGGCTGATCGAGAGCGCGACGGATTTCGAGGTCGCGCCGCTGGCGGTCAACGATGTCAGCCTGGGCTGGCACGGCAACGCGATCCTGCTGCGCCGCGGGCTGCAGCTCGGGCGCAGCGAGCGCATCGCGCTGCCGGGGCTGGAGCCCCGCGGCGCCGTGCTGGCCGAGATCGAGGGGCTGACCGTGATCGGGGCGCATCTGGCGCTCTTGCGGCCCTGGCGGCGGCGGCAGGCCCGGACGCTGGCCGCGCGGCTGGGGCAGGGCGACGGCACCTCGCTCCTGGCCGGGGATTTCAACGAGTGGTCGCCCGTCGGGGGGCTGCAGCCGCTGGCCGACAGCCACGAGATCCTGGCGCCGGGGCGCAGTTTCCACGCCCGCCGACCGGTCACGGCGCTGGACCGCTTCGCCATCGGCGCCCGGCTGCGGGTGACGGCGGCGGGGGTGGACCAGTCGCCCCTTGCGCAGCGCGGATCGGACCACCTGCCGATCTGGGCGGAGATCGCCCGGCGCTGAGCCCGGCGCGGGGGCGGGCTTGCCTGGGGGCGGCAATCCGCTATCAATCGGACAAGACCGGAGACCACGCCCTGAAAGACAGCTCGCCCTTCGCCCCGTTCCGCCACCGTGCCTTCCTCAGCTACTGGCTGGTCGGGCTGGCCGCCAATTTCGGCTGGCTGATCCAGACGGTCGGCGCCTCCTGGCTGATGACCTCGATGCATGGCGCGCCGGAGCTCGTCGCGCTGGTGCAGACCTCCATCGCGCTGCCGCTGATGCTGTTCTCGCTGCCTGCGGGGGCCATCGCCGACACGTTCGGGCGGCGGCGCACGGTGATGTGGTCGCAGGGGGCGCTGTGCCTGATCTCGGCGATGCTGGCGGGGGCGGCGTTCCTGGGGCTGCTCTCGCCCTGGGGGCTGCTGGGATTCACCTTCCTGATCGGCACGGCCAAGGCGATGAACAATCCCGCCTGGCAGAGCATGGTCAGCGAACTGGTGCCGAAATCCGACCTGCCGGCCTCGGTGGCGCTGAATTCCATCGGCTTCAACCTGGCGCGTTCGGTCGGCCCGGCGATCGGCGGTGTCCTCGTGGCCTCGGTCGGCGCCTTCTCCGCCTTCGTGGTCAATGCCGCCGCCAATCTCTTCGTGCTGGTCTCGGCCTCGCGCTGGCAGAGCCCGGCCCGCGACGACCGCCTGCCGCCCGAGGCGATCGGCAGCGCGATGATGGCGGGGCTGCGCTATGTCGGGCTGTCGCCGATCCACCTGACCGTGTTCCTGCGCGGGTTCCTCTTCAATCTTGCCGGGATCTCGCTGATGGCGTTGATGCCGCTGGTGGCGCGCGACCAGCTGGGCGGCGGTCCGCTGACCTACGGGCTCCTGCTGGGCGGCTTCGGCGTGGGCGCGATCCTCGGCGCGCTGGGGGCGTCGCGGCTGCGGGCGATGGTCTCGCTGGAGGTCAATGCCCGCATCTGCACGCTGGGCTATGCCCTGGGCACCGCGCTTCTGGGGATGAGCACGGTGTTTCCCCTGAGCATCCTGGCGGTGATGATCGCGGGCGCCGCCTGGCCGGTGCTGCTGTCGAGCCTGAACACCACCGTCCAGCTCAGTTCCCCCCGCTGGGTGCTCAGCCGCTGCCTGGCGATCTACCAGAGCTGCAACTTCGCGGGCTTTGCCATCGGCGGCTGGATCTGGGGCATGACCGCCGGGCAGATCGGCACGGGCGGGGCGCTGGTCGCGGCGGCGGCGGGGCTTCTGGCGGTCGCCGCCTTCGGGCTGGTGCTGCCCCTGCGGACCCTCGACACCTCGCGGCTGGATCCGCACAGCCGCTGGTCCCAGCCCGAGCCCGAGATCGACATGGTGCCCAAGAGCGGCCCGATCATCACCAGCATCGCCTATCGCATCGCCGAGGAGGACGTGGAGGAATTCCTGTCGTTGATGGCGGAACGCCGCCGCGGCCGCATCCGCGACGGGGCCCGGCGCTGGACGCTCAGCCGCGACCTGCTGGACCCCGAGCTGTGGCATGAACGCTTCAAGACGCCCACCTGGATCGAGACCCAGCGCCACCATGCCCGCCGCACCGTCGCCGGCGCCGATATCGCCGCGCGGCTGAAGGCGCTTCATCGCGGTCCGGATGCCGGGCGCGTGCATTACGAACTGGTCCGCCCGGCCTCGCCGCCGCCGGCGCATGAACCGGTTCTGGCGACGGAGGCCTGAGCCCGGCGGGCGGGGCGGAAGCGGCGGGATTGCGGCGCAACGCGGCCGCGCGGCGATTATGTCGCGGCCGGGCTGTCGCAAATCCGTCAGCTGCAGGTTACATAGAGGCCGGAAACCGGCAGGTGGAAATCGGGAGACGAGCCATGCGCATTGCAGTTCTTGGGGGAGACGGGTTTGTCGGATGGCCGACGGTGCTGCACCTGTCGGAGGCGGGCCACGAGGTCCATATCATCGACAACCTGTCGCGCCGCTGGATCGACACGGAACTGGGCGTGCAGTCGCTGACGCCGATGGACAGCGTGCAGGAACGCTGCCGGATCTGGCACGAGCTGACCGGGCGGCGCATCCGCTTCCACCTGATCGACCTGGCCAGGGATTACGAGATCTTCAAGGCCTGGCTGACCGAGCACCGGCCCGAGGCGATCATCCATTTCGCCGAGCAGCGCGCCGCGCCCTATTCGATGAAGACCGACCGCCACAAGGTCTATACCGTCAACAACAACGTCAACGCGACGCATAACGTGCTGGCAGCCATGGTGGAAACCGGCATCGACGCGCATCTGGTGCATCTGGGCACGATGGGCGTCTACGGCTATTCCACGATCGGCGCGGCGATCCCCGAAGGCTACCTGCCGGTCGATATCGCGAAACTCGACGGCGAGAAGGTGGAGCAGGAGATCCTGTATCCCACGCGCCCCGGCTCGGTCTATCACATGACCAAGAGCCTCGATCAGATCCTGTTCCAGTTCTACGCGCAGAATGACGGGCTGAGGATCACCGACCTGCACCAGGGCATCGTCTGGGGCACGCATACCGCCCAGACCCGCCGTCATGCGCAGCTGATCAACCGCTTCGACTATGACGGCGATTACGGCACGGTGCTGAACCGGTTCCTGATCCAGGCGGCGATCGGCTATCCGCTGACCGTGCACGGCACGGGCGGTCAGACCCGGGCCTTCATTCATGTCCAGGATTCGGTGCGCTGCATCGAGCTTGCGCTCGGCGATGCGCCCGAACGCGGCGACCGGGTGAAGATCTTCAACCAGATGACCGAGACCCACCGCGTCCGCGACCTGGCCGAGATGATCGCCGGGATGACCGGCGCCAAGGTCGCCTATCTGCCCAACCCGCGCAAGGAAGCCGCCGAGAACGACCTGATCGTGAAGAACGACCAGTTCCTGGCGCTGGGGCTGGATCCGACGACGCTGGCCGAGGGGTTGCTGGAGGAAGTCGTCGAGGTGGCGAAGAAATTCGCCCATCGCGTCGACCGCTCGCGCGTGCCGGCGGTGTCGGGCTGGACCAGGGAGCTGGGCAGCCGCGTGGAGCGCGACCCCGAGGGCAAGGCACTGCGCGAGGTCGGCTGAGTGGCGGGGCTCCTGGCCGAGGCGCCGCCGCGGGCCGACCGGGCCTATGTGACGCTGGTCACCAATGCCGATTACGCCCGCGGGGCGGCGGCGCTGGTGCGGTCGCTGCGCCTGACCGGCACCACGGCGGATTGCGTCGTGCTGCATACCGGCGGGGTTCCCGATGCCGATCTGGACCAGCTGCGGGCGCTTGGCGCGCGGCTGGTGCGCACCGACCTGCTGGAGACTTCCGCGGCGTTCAACGCCTCCCATGCGCGCGCGGCGCTGCATGGCGCGGCACCTTTCACCAAGGGGGGCAAGCCGGCCTTCCACACGCCGCTGGACAATTTCGCCAAGCTCAGGCTGTGGCAGCTGACGGAATATCGCGCGGTCGTGTTCATCGATGCCGATGCGATCGCGGTGCAGAATTGCGACAAGCTGTTCGGCTATCCCGAATTCTGCGCGGCGCCGAATGTCTATGAGGGGCTGGCCGATTTCGGCCGGATGAACAGCGGCGTCTTCACCGCGCGGCCTTCCGAGGCGACCTTCGCGGCGATGATGGCGGCGCTGGATGTGCCGGGCGCCTTCTGGCGGCGCACCGACCAGAGCTTCCTGCAGCATTTCTTTCCGGACTGGCACGGGCTGCCGGTCTATTTCAACATGCTGCAATATGTCTGGTTCGCGATGGCGGAGCTGTGGGACTGGCCGCAGATCCGCATCCTGCATTTCCAGTACGAGAAACCTTGGCAGGACCCGCATCCGAAGGCGGCCGAGCTGGCGCCGCTGATCGCGCTGTGGCGGCGGATCGCCGATGGCGGGGAGATGCCGCCCCTGGCCGAGCTGCCCCGGCCATGACGCTCTGGGCGGTCACCGGCGGCACCGGGCTGGTCGGGCGTTTCATCGTCGAGCACCTGCTGGCGGCCGGGGAGCAGGTGGCGGTCCTGGGCCGGACCCGGCTGCCCGATCCGCCCTTCTCCCGGCCGGTCGAGGTCCGGCCGTTCCTGCTGGGTCAGCCGGGCGTGCCGGGGCTGGCCGGGGTGGACCGGCTGGTGCATTGCGCCTTCGATCACGTGCCGGGGAGATACCGCGGCGGCGAAGGGGACGATCCCGAAGGGTTCCGGTCGCGCAACGTCGCGGGGTCGCTGGAGCTGTTCGCGGCGGCCCGCGCTGCGGGGGTGCGGGCCGCGGTGTTCCTGTCCTCGCGGGCGGTCTACGGGGCCTATCCGCCGGGCGCGCGCCTGTCCGAGACGATGGAGCCCCGCCCGGACACGCTGTATGGCGAGGCCAAGCTTGCGGTCGAGGAGGGGCTGGCGGCGCTGGCCGGTCCGGATTTCGCCGCCGCCGCGCTGCGCGCGACGGGGGTGTTCGGGGCCGGGCCGGGGCAGAAATGGGCCGGGCTGCTGGCCGATCACCTGGCCGGGCGGCCGGTGGCCCCGCGCGTGGCCACGGAGGTGCATGGCGCCGATCTGGCGGAGGCCGTGCGGCGGGTCGCCGGGCGCAGCGGCGTCTGGAACGTCTCGGACCTGGTCCTGGACCGGCACGACCTGCTGGCAGCGGTCAATGCGCTTGCCGGGCGCGACCTGCCGCTGCCGCCGCGCGCGGATGCCGCGGGGGTCAGCGAGATGGATTGCAGCCTGCTTCGCGGACTGGGATGGCGGCCGGGCGGGGCCGCGCGGCTGCGCGCCGATCTGCCGGCCATGCTGGCGGCCTGCGGGGCGGGTCACGTTTCCGCCGCCGGTCCGGGTCGCGCTTGACCTCGCGGGGCGAAAGCCCTTTACCCGGGACACCCTGCGACCCGAGGCCCCGATGGACGACACCCTGACCCCCGACGCTGCCGCGCTGCCGGTGCTGCCGCATCCGGGCGGCGATGCGGTCCTGCCCGCGCCCGCCGCCTGGGACGACCCGGCCTTGCCGCGCCTGGTGCTGGAGGACCCGGCCACCGGCCTGCCGCGGGCGGTTCTGCCGCTGGCGCGCGGAGCGGAGGTGGAGACCGCGATCCGCCGCGCGCGCGCCGCGATCGGCACCGGCGATCCCCTGGCGATCCTCGCGCGGCTGACCGGGGCGATCGAGGCGCGGCGCGAGGATTTCGCCCGCGCGATCTCGCAGGATATGGGGTCCCCGATCGACTTTGCCCGGAGCAAGCAGGTGGATGCCGCCTGCGATCACCTGCGCGCCACGCTGGCCGCGGCCCGCGATGTGCCCGCCGCGACCGAGATCGCGCCCGGCGGCCACGAGGTCGCGCATGAGCCCCTGGGCGTGGCCGCTCTCATCACGCCCTGGAACTGGCCGCTGAACCAGGTCGCGCTGAAGGTGGGGGGGGCGCTGGCGGCGGGCTGCGCGATGATCCTGAAACCCTCGGAGCGCTCCACAGGTGCGGCGCTGATCTTCGCCGAATGCATGGCGGCGGCGGGGGCGCCGCCGGGGCTGTTCACGGTTCTGGCGGGCGATGGCGAGACGGGGCGGCTTCTGGCCGCGCATCCGGGGATCGACATCGTCAGCTTCACCGGATCGACGGCGGTGGGGCAGCGCATCGCGGCGGCGGCGGGGGCCAATCTGGTGCCGGCCCTGCTGGAACTGGGGGGCAAATCGGCGAATCTGCTATTCGGGGATTGCGACCTGCCGCTGGCGGTGAAGCAGGGGGTGGCGCATTGCTTCCGCAATTCCGGCCAGTCCTGCAATGCCGCCTCGCGCATGCTCGTGACGCGGGATCTGTATGACCGGGCGGTGCGGCTGGCGGCGGCGGAGGCGGCCGAGTGGCAGATGGGGCCGCCCGACCGGCCGGGCCCGCATCTGGGCCCGCTCGTGTCGCAGGCGCAATATGACCGCGTGCAGGCCCATATCGCCACGGCGCTGGCGGAGGGCGCGCGGCTGGTGGCGGGCGGTCCCGGCCGGGCGCCGGGCCTCGGCGCGGGGTGGTATCCGCGCCCGACCGTCTTTGCCGACGTGACCCCGGCGATGCGGCTTTTCCATGAGGAGGTCTTCGGCCCGGTCCTGGCGATCACCCCCTTCGACACGGAGGCCGAGGCCGTCGCGCTGGCCAATGAGGGCGGATACGGCCTGGCGGGCTATGTCCAGACCGCCGATCCGGCGCGCCAGCGGCGTCTGGCGGCCCGGCTGCGGGTGGGGATGGTGCAGATCAACGGCCGGAGCCGCGCCGAGGGGGCGCCCTTCGGCGGCGTGGGACGCTCCGGCTACGGGCGCGAGGCGGGGATCTGGGGGATCCGCGCCTTCCAGTCGGTCAAGTCGGTCAGCGGCCTCGACCCGCTCTGAACCGCAGGGCGTTCACGAAGACGGGACCAACCTTCCAGCGCTGGAGCGCCGAATTGGCACGCGCCGACAGATCTGCGGGGTGCTAACGCTGTCCTGCACCGGCCCGCCGTGCCGCCGGAAGAAGGAGTCCTGCCATGTCCCATGCCGTTCCCGTCCGTTTCCGCCTGGATGGGCTGAGCTGCGGCGCCTGCGCGGGGCGTGCCGAACAGGCGCTTGCCGCTGCGCCCGGCGTGTCCTCGGCCCGGGTCAGCCTGGCGACGCAGACCGCGGAAGTCGCGGGCGGGACCCCCGCGGACTGGTCCGCCGCGCTGGCGGAGGCGGGCTATCCGGCGCGCAGCACGCGGGTGATCCTGCAGGTGGAGGGCATGCATTGCGGAAGCTGCGCCGCCAGGGTGACGCGCGCGCTGGAGGCGGTGCCGGGCACGGTGACGGCCTCCGTCAACCCGGTCAGCGGCCGGGCGGTGGCCGAGATCCTCGATGGCGCGACCGATCCGCAGGCGCTGGCGGCCGCCTCGCGCGATGCGGGCTATCCCGCGCGTCCCGCCGGTGCGGACGCCCCGCCCTCCGCCGCGGCGGAGGCGAAGGCGGGCGGCGCGCTGGCCCGCGACCTGGCCGTGGCGGCGGCGCTGAGCCTGCCGGTGGTTTTGCTGGCGATGGGCGGACACATGATCCCGGCACTGCATCGCTGGATCGGGCAGGCCGTGGGGCAGGAGGTGAACTGGGCGCTTCAATTCGCGCTGACCACGGCCGTGCTGGCCGGGCCGGGCCGCGGTTTCCACCGCCGGGGCTGGCCGGGGCTGATCCGCGGACGGCCGGACATGGATGCGCTGGTCGCGCTCGGCACCGGGGCGGCCTGGGCCTATTCGACGGTCGTGCTGTTCCTGCCCGGGCTGCTGCCCGCCGCGGCGCGCGATGTCTATTTCGAGGCGGCCGCGGTGATCGTCACGCTGATCCTGGCAGGCCGCTGGCTGGAGGCGCGCGCCCGGGGGCGCACCGGCGCCGCCATCGCGCGGCTGGGCGGGCTGCGCCCGGAGACGGCGCAGCGCCTGCGCCCGGACGGAACCGAGGAGGCGCTGCCGCTGGAGGCGGTGCTGGCGGGCGATCTGCTGCGGGTGCGCCCGGGCGGGCGGCTGCCGGTGGACGGGGTCGTGACCCGGGGCACCAGCCCGGTCGACGAATCCATGCTGACCGGCGAACCCCTGCCGGTCGAGAAGGGGCCGGGCGCGCAGGTGACCGGCGGCACGGTGAACGGCACCGGCACGCTGGTGATCCGCGCCACGGCGGTGGGGGCCGAGACCGTCCTGGCGCGGATCATCGCGATGGTGGAGGCGGCGCAGGGCGCCCGCCTGCCGATCCAGGCGCTGGTCAACCGGGTGACGCTGTGGTTCGTGCCCGCGATCCTGGCCATCGCGGCGGTGACGGTCCTGGCCTGGCTGGTCCTGGGGCCCGAGCCGCGTCTCGTTCATGCGCTGGTCGCCGGGGTGGCGGTGCTGATCGTCGCCTGTCCCTGCGCCATGGGGCTGGCCACGCCGGTCTCGATCATGGTGGGGACCGGCCGGGCGGCCGGGCTGGGGGTGCTGTTCCGCCGCGGCGACGCGCTCCAGTCGCTGGCCGGGGCGCGGATCGTGGCCTTCGACAAGACCGGAACGCTGACCGAGGGGCGCCCGGAACTGACCGCGATCCACTGCACCGGCATCTGGCGGGCGGAGACGCTGCTGCCGCTGGTGGCGGCGGCCGAGCAGGGGTCGGAACATCCGCTGGCCCGGGCGATCCGCGCGGCCCATGAGGGGCCTCTGCCCGCGCTGGAGGCCTTCGAGGCGCTGCCGGGCCGGGGGCTCCGCGCGACGGTTGCGGGGCACGAGATCCGCGCGGGCAACCGCGCGTTGCTGGGGGCCGTCCCGCAGGAGCTGGCCGGGCCGGTGGCGGCCGCGGAGGCGCGCGGCGAAAGCGTGATGCTGGTCGCGGTGGACGGGGCGGTCGCCGGGGCGCTTGCCCTCGCCGACCGGCCCAAGCCCGACACGGCCTCCGCCCTGACCCGGCTGCGCGGCGAGGGGCTGCGGCTGGTCATGGTCACCGGCGACAGCGCCGCCGCCGCCGGGGCCGTGGCGGCCGGGCTGGGCATCGCCGAGATCCATGCCGGGCTGCAGCCCGGCGACAAGCGCGCCGTGATCGAGACGCTGAAGGCCGAAGGCCGCACCGTCTTCGTCGGCGACGGCATCAACGACGCCCCGGCGCTGGCAGCGGCGGATGTGGGGCTGGCACTGGGCACCGGCACGGATGTGGCGATGGAAAGCGCCGATGTCGTGCTGGTTTCGGGCAGTCTCGCGGGTGTCGCATCCGCATTGGAGATCAGCCGCGCGACCCTGCGCAACATCCGCCAGAACCTGGCCTGGGCCTTCGGCTACAACATTGCGCTGATCCCCGTGGCGGCGGGGGCCCTCTACCCCTTCGGCGGGCCGCTGCTGTCGCCGGTGCTGGCGGCGGGGGCGATGTCGCTCTCCTCGGTCTTCGTGCTGGCCAACGCGCTGCGCCTGCGCCGGGCCGCGGGGGGGCCGGGACGCCGCGGCGGGTCCCGCGGGGGGCAAGGCAGGCGCGGGGCTTGACGGCGCCGCGTCGCCGGGCCAGCCTGCCGCGGCCAAGCCAGGGAGGTTCCATGACCCGCGCCGCCGATCCCGACCCGTTCCGCCCCGCCGGGGCGGTGCCGCTTCTCATCACGGGGTCCCTGGCCGATGACGGCTTCCTGGACTGGATCCGCCACCGTGCGGGCGTGCTGGACCTGCAGGCCGAGATCCGCCGCCTCTCGCCCACCGCCATCCGCGTCACCGTGGCCGGGCCCGATCCCCTGATCTGGGCGATGGAGGCGGCCTGCAGCCTGGGACCGGCCGGGGTGCTGGTCGAGGACATCGCGCGGGAGCCGCGGCAATGACCCCCTGTCCGGTGGCGCTGTCGCGCGACCTGCCGCCCGGCGGGGTGAAGCGGGTCTTTGCCCGGGGGCGGGAACTGGCGCTGTGGCGCGGCGCTTCGGGACAGGTCGCGGCCTGGGACAACCGCTGCCCGCATCGCGGCATGCGGCTGAGCCACGGGTTCGTCCGGGGCGACCGGCTGGCCTGCCTTTATCATGGCTGGCAATACGGAACCGACGGCACCTGCGCCCATATCCCGGCGCATCCCGAGCTGTGCCCGCCCGCCACCATCCGCGCGACGGGCTGCGATGCCGCCGAGGCTGGCGGCGTGATCTGGGTGGCGCCGGAGGGCTATGCCGCGCCGCCGGAACTGCCGCGCGGGCTGGTGGCGCTGCGCAGCCTCACCTTCCGCTGCGACGCCGCGCGGCTGGCCCGGATCTGCGGGCTGGAGGCGGCGCCGGTGCTGTATCTGCCCGATCATCCCAGCCTGGTGATCCTGCCCAACCCTCTGCCCGGCGGGCAGGTCGAGGCGCATGTGCTGACCGCGCCTCTGCCCGCGGCGGACCGGGTCGCCGCCGTCCATCTGACAGAGGCGCTGCGCCGCGCCGCCGAGGCGGAGGAAACCGCATGAGCCGCGACCATGCCGTGAATGACTGGTATCCCGTGGCCGACACGGTGCGGCCCGGCGCGCGGGCGACGCGGCTGCTGGATACCGACCTGCAGGTCGCCTGGGACGGGGCGGCGGCGGCCGTGACGGATGCCGCCGGGACCGCGCATCCGGTGCAGATCCGCTATGGCCATGTCTGGACCTGCCTGGGGGCCGCGCCGCGGGCGTTGTTCGAGATTTCCGAGGCGGAGGAGCCCGGAAGGCGGCTGGTGCCCTGCGGCCGGGTGCGGGTGCGCTGCTCGCCGCTGCGGGCGGTCGAGAATTTCCTCGATATCGCGCATTTTCCCTTTGTGCACAAAGGCATTCTCGGCGCCGAGCCGCAAACCGAGGTCTTCCCCTACGCGGTGAAGATCCGCGAGGAAGTGGATGAGGTCTGGGCGACGCAGGTGCGGTTCCATCAGCCGCAGGCGGCGAAATCGGCCGGCGGCGCGACCGAGATCCGCTATGAGTACCGCGTGCCCCACCCGATGGCCGCGGTGCTGTACAAGACCTGCCCGCCGCGGCCCGAAGCCTGGGACGTGATCGCGATCTTCGTGCAGCCGGTCAGCGAGACGGAATGCATCGCCTGGCCCTGGATGGCGCTGTATGACGACGAGTCCAGCCATGCCGAGATGGTGCAGTTCCAGCAGGAGATCTTCGTGCAGGACCGCTCGATCCTGGAAAACCAGCTGCCCGTGCGGCTGCCGCTGGACCCGCGGATGGAGATCCCGACCCGCGCCGACCTGACCTCCATCGCCTATCGCCGCTGGCTGAAGCGGCGCGGGGCCACCTATGGCGCGATGACGGAGGCGCAATGACCTTCACGCTCTACAATGACGTGCTCGATGCCGAATGCTACAAGGTGCGGCTGCTGGCGGCGCTTCTGGGCCTGTCCCCGCGGATCGCGGCGGTCGAGGCCCATCCCGGTGCAGGGCATCGGGCGGCGGATTTCCTTGCGCTGAATCCCGCCGGGACGCTGCCGGTGGCGGCGGCAGGCGATCTGGTCCTGTCCGGGGCTCCGGCGATCCTGGTCTGGATGGCGGCGGCCCATGACGTGACCGATCGCTGGTATCCCCGCGATCCGGGTCCGATGGCGCAGGTGCAGGCCTGGCTGGAAACGGCCTCCGCCCTGGCGGCCACGGCCGGCGCGTTGCGGCGCGAGGCGCTCCTGGAACACCCCGCCCCCTCCGGCGCGGCGCAATCGGCGGAGGCGCTGTTGCGGCGGATGGAGCTGCACCTGCTGCTGCAGGGGATGGGGGGGCGCGGCTGGCTGGTGGGCACGCATCCCACGGTGGCCGATATCGCCTGTTTCGCCGATGTCGCCCTGGCCCCGGATGCCGGTATCGCGCTGGACCCCTACCCGGCTCTGCACGCCTGGACGCTGCGGCTGCGCGCCCTGCCGGACTTCCTGGAGATGCCCGGGATCGCCCCGCTGCATGCGCTGGTGGACCCGCTGACCGGGCATCGGTGAGCCGGCCCATTGGCCGCAGGGCAAGCCGCTTGAGCCGTTGCGGCGGCGCGCTATTGTCTTGCGGCGACGTGGCCGGGCGGCCGCGTGGGCAGTGCCGCGACGAGTAGAATTCCGAGGAGGGCCGATGCAGGTCACCACAGTCACCACCGCGCCGATCGAGGGGCAGAAGCCGGGCACTTCGGGGCTGCGCAAGAAGACGCGCACCTTCATGGAGCCGCATTTCCTCGAGAATTTCGTGCAGTCCATCTGGAACGGCATCGGTGGCGTCGAGGGCAGGACGCTGGTCCTGGGCGGCGACGGGCGGTATTTCAACGAACGTGCCGCGCAGGTGATCCTGCGCATGGCGGCGGCCTCGGGCGCGGCGAAGGTGATCGTCGGGCAGAATGCGATCCTGTCCACGCCCGCGGCCTCGAACATGATCCGCAAGCGCGGGGCCTTCGGCGGCATCATCATGTCGGCCAGCCATAACCCGGGCGGCATCGACGAGGATTTCGGCGTCAAGTACAACACCGCCAATGGCGGCCCGGCGCCGGAGGGCGTGACGGGCAAGATCTTCGAGGCCACGAAGACCATCACCGAGTATCGCATCGTCGAGGCCGCGGATGTCGACCTGTCCACGGTCGGCGAAACCACGCTGGCCGGCATGGAGATCGAGGTCGTGGATCCGGTCGCCGATTACGCCGAGCTGATGGAGAGCCTCTTCGATTTCGACGCGATCCGGGCGCTTTTCGCGGGCGGGTTCACCATGCGCTTCGACGCGATGCATGCCGTCACCGGCCCCTATGCGACCGAGATCCTGGTCAATCGCCTGGGCGCGCCCGCCGAAACGGTGATGAATGCCGTGCCCAGCCCCGATTTCGGCGGCGGCCATCCCGATCCGAACCCGATCTGGGCCAAGCCGCTGGTGGACCTCGTCATGTCGCAGGACGGACCGGATTTCGCCGCCGCCTCGGATGGCGATGGCGACCGCAACATGATCCTGGGCAAAGGCATCTACATCACGCCCTCGGATTCGCTGGCGGTGCTGGCGGCCAATGCCCATCACGCCCCGGCCTATGCCGACGGGCTGAAGGGCGTGGCGCGGTCGATGCCGACCTCCGGGGCGCTGGACCGCGTGGCCGCGGCCCGGGGGCTGGATTGCTACGAGACGCCGACGGGCTGGAAATTCTTCGGCAACCTGCTGGATGACGGGCGCGCGACGCTCTGCGGCGAGGAAAGCGCCGGGACCGGTGCCGACCATGTGCGCGAGAAGGACGGGCTCTGGGCGGTCCTGCTGTGGCTGAACGTGCTGGCGGGGTCCGGCAAGTCGGTGCAGGCGCTGATGGCGGCGCATTGGGCCGAATACGGCCGCAACTACTATTCGCGCCATGATTATGAAGGCGTCGATGCCGAGGCGGCGGCCGGGCTGATGGATCATGTCCGCGGCCAGTTCGCCACGCTGCCCGGCACGGTGATCGAGGGTCTGACCGTCGAGAGCGCGGATGAATTCGCCTATGACGACCCGGTGGACGGGTCGCGTTCGGAAGGGCAGGGGCTGCGCATCGGGTTCGCGGGGGGCTCGCGCATCGTGATCCGCCTGTCGGGCACCGGCACGGTGGGGGCCACGATCCGCGTCTACCTGGAACTGGTGGAAACCGACCCGGCGGCAATGGACAGGGACCCGCAAGAGGCCCTGGCCGCGGTGATCGCCGCCGCCGAGACCATCGCGCAGATCCGCGCCCGCACCGGCCGCGACGCGCCCGACGTCATCACCTGAGCCGCATCGCCCCGTCTTTGACGGATGCCTGTTTTTCCATCCCCCCGCGTGGTCCCGACCTCGCGGGGGGATGTCGTTTCCGGCCTCGTGCCTTGAAAACAGGAGGGAAAACGGGGGGCCGGAGAACTGGCGATATGCCGGGCGGGGCGTTGGCCCTATCGCGCTGCGGGAGGACGGGGCAGGGAGGATGACAAGCGGCGCGGCCCCCTTCCCGCGCGAATCCCTGTCAGGAGCCCTGCCATGAACAAGTCCGTCCAGCCCAACGATCTGTCCGCGGTCATCGAGGCCGACCGGGCCCATCTGTGGCACCACCTTCTGCAGCACAAGACGCTGGAGACGAAGGATCCCAAGATCATCGTCGAGGGCAAGGGCATGCGCGTCTGGGACCAGACCGGCAAGGAGCATCTGGATGCCGTTTCCGGCGGGGTCTGGACGGTGAATGTCGGCTATGGCCGCGAACGCATCGCCGATGCCGTGCGCGAGCAGCTGGTCAAGATGAACTATTTCGCCCAGTCGGCGGGCTCGATCCCGGGCAGCCAGTTCGCGGAGATGCTGCTGGCCAAGATGCCGGGGATGAGCCGCGTCTATTACGTCAACTCGGGCTCCGAGGCCAATGAGAAGGCCTTCAAGATGGTCCGCCAGATCGCGCATAAGCGCTATGGCGGCAAGAAGCACAAGATCCTGTATCGCGAGCGCGACTATCACGGCTCGACCATCGCCTGCATCTCGGCGGGCGGCCAGCCCGAGCGCAACCTGCAATACGGCCCCTATACGCCGGGCTTCGTCGAGGTGCCGCATTGCCTTGAGTACCGCGCCCAGTGGGACTGCGAGAATTACGGCGAGCGCGCGGCGGATGCCATCGAGGAGGTCATCCTGCGCGAGGGCCCCGACACGGTCGGCGCGCTGTGCCTGGAGCCGGTGACCGCCGGCGGCGGCGTGATCGTGCCGCCCGCGGGCTACTGGGAACGGGTGCAGGAGATCTGCGCGAAATACGACATCCTTCTGCATATCGACGAGGTCGTCTGCGGCATGGGCCGCACCGGCACCTGGTTCGGCTACCAGCATTACGGGATCAAGCCGGATTTCGTGACCATGGCCAAGGGCGTGGCCTCGGGCTATGCCGCCATTGCCTGCCTGGTGACGACCGAGAAGGTCTTCGACCTGTTCAAGTCCGATGCCGAGGATCCGCTGGACTATTTCCGCGACATTTCCACCTTCGGCGGCTGCACGGCCGGCCCGGCGGCGGCGATCGAGAACATGAAGATCCTCGAAGAGGAAAACCTGCTGGCCAATACCGAGGCGATGGGCGCGCGCATGATGGGCAACCTGCATGCCCTGATGGAGAAGCACGCGGTCATCGGCGACGTGCGCGGCAAGGGCCTGTTCTGCGGTGCCGAACTGGTCGCGGACCGCGCCACCAAGGCGCCCGCCGCCGAGAAGATGGTGCAGGCCGTGGTCGCCGACTGCATGGCGCAGGGCGTCATCATCGGCGCTACGAACCGCAGCTTCACCGGCTTCAACAACACGCTGTGCTTCTCGCCCGCGCTGATCGCCACGCCGGACGACATCGACCAGATCACCGATGCGGTCGACGGCGCGCTGGGACGCGTCTTCGGCTGATCGCGGCCGGGACGGCGCGGGGTGCCGCGCCGTCCGCCCTTGCCTGTCCTGTCGGCTGGCCCTAACAAGGCGCCGCAAGCTAGGTCCAGAGCGGGGCGGTCATGGCCATTTCGGAGGAGCTGTTCTTTCTCGACCCCTCCTTCGAGGGCACGCTGCAGAAGCAGCTTCAGCATGCCGTGGCCGAGGGCGTGCTGTCGGGGCGGTTCCCGGTGGGGGCGCGGCTGCCATCCAGCCGCCGCCTGGCCCAGCACCTGGGCATCAGCCGCATCACCGTGACGCTGGCCTATACCGAGCTTGTCGCCAATGACTACCTGACGGCGCGCGGGCGCTCGGGCTATTTCGTGTCCGAGACCGCCCCGCGCCTGCCGGAATTCGGCGATGCGCCGCCCGCCGAGGACCGGGTGGACTGGGGTCGGCACCTGGTCGCGGGCCATTCCCGCGATGCCCGCGTCGCGCGCCCGGCCGACTGGCGCAGCTATCCCTTTCCCTTCATCTACGGGCAGACCGACAAGCGGCTGTTCGATCACGCCAATTGGCGGCAATGCGCGCTGATGGCGCTGGGGCAGAGGGATTTTTCGGCGCTCACCGAGGACTACTATGACCGCGACGACGACCGGCTGGTGGAGTTCATCGCCCGCCATTCGCTGCCGCGGCGCGGGATCCGCGCCCGACCCGAGGAGATCCTGGTGACGCTGGGGGCGCAGAATGCGCTGTGGATCGCGTCGCAGGTGCTGCTGGGGCCGGGGCGGCGGGCGGTGCGGGAAAGCCCCGGCTATCCGCAATTGCGCGACATCCTGGGCGAAAGCCGGGCGGATGTGCTGACCGTGCCGGTGGACGGGCGCGGGCTGATCCCCGAGGCGGTGCCGGCGGGCGCCGACGTCGTCTTCGCCACGCCCTCGCATCAATGCCCCACCGCCGCGACCATGCCCATGGAACGCCGCCGCCGCCTGCTGGAACGCGCCGCCGCCGAGGATTTCCTGGTGGTGGAGGATGATTACGAATTCGAGATGTCGTTTCTCACCCCGCCCACCCCGGCGCTGAAATCCATCGATCGCGACGGGCGGGTGATCTATGTCGGTTCGTTTTCCAAGTCGCTGTTCCCGGGATTGCGGCTGGGCTATCTGGTCGGCTCGGCGCCCTTCATCCGCGAGGCGCGGGCGCTGAGGGCGCTGATGCTGCGCCACCCGCCGGGTCATATCCAGCGCACCGTCGCCTATTTCCTGTCCCTGGGCCATTACGATGCCCTGATCCGGCGCATGTCCGGCGCCTTCCAGCAGCGCCGCGCCGTGATGGAGGAAGCCATCGCCGCGCATGGCCTGCAGGTGGCGGGGCGCGACGCGCTTGGCGGATCCAGCCTGTGGATGGCGGCGCCGCCCCATGTCGATACCGAGGACCTGGCGCTGCGGCTGCGCGGCGAAGGCGTCCTGATCGAGCCGGGCGCGGCCTTCTTCGAGCCGGGGGCGCGGCCGGGCCATTTCTACCGGCTGGCCTATTCCTCGATCTCGCGCGCGGCGATCCCCGAGGGCATTGCCCGCATCGCCGGGGCGATTGCGCGCTTCTGACCGGCCTTGCCGCCGCCGCTGCTGAAATTCGGGGCATTTGCCGTTCGGGAGGGCGCGAAACCGCCGCTTCGCCTTGCCGCCCGCGCCAAAGGACGCGAAGAGAAGGGAACGGAGCAGGGCATGCAGGCGATCAGGGACGAACTCGACCGGCGCGCGATCCAGATCATGCGCGACAATGACCGGGGCGGCTACACGATCCCGACCCATGGGCTTTATCCCTATCAGTGGAACTGGGACAGTGCCTTCGCGGCCCTGGGCTTCGCCGCCTTCGACCCGGCCCGGGCCTGGCGCGAGATCGAGATCCTGTTTTCCGGGCAGTGGCTTGACGGGATGGTCCCGCATATCCTGTTCCACCGCCCGGACCCCGGCTATTTCCCCGGTCCCGATGTGTGGCAGTGCCGCGGCCCGCTCCCTTCCTCGGGGATCACGCAGCCGCCGGTGGCGCTGAGCTTCGCGCGCAGGCTCTACGAGGCTGCCCCCGCCCTGGGCGAGGTCCCCGTGCGGATGCTGTTCGACCCGATGCGCCGCTGGATCCAGTGGTTCCTGGCCTGGCGCCAGGACCGGGGGGCGATCTGCATCGCGCATCCCTGGGAATCGGGGCGCGACAATGCCGCCGACTGGGACCGGGCGATGGCGGCGATCGACCCGGCCGATGTCGGCAGCTACGAGCGCCGCGACCTGGATCATGTCCATGCCGCGATGCGTCCGACCAAGGACGATTACGACCGCTATATCTGGCTTGTGCAGCGCGGGCGGCGGCTGGGCTGGCACGCGCCCAGCCTCGCGGTCGATCCGCCCTTCCTGGTGGCGGATCCGACCATGACCTTCACCCTGATGCGCGGGGTGCGCGACCTGATCTGGCTGGGCGAGCGTCTGGGCCTGCCGACCGCCGGGCTGATGCATGATCTCGCGATGCTGGAGCAGGGGGCCGAGACGCTGTGGAATCCGGCGATCGGCGCCTATGATTCCCGCAACGTGCTGGACGGGGCTTTCTCGGGGACGCTGTCCAACGCCTCCTTCCTGTCCTGGTACGGGGGCATCGACCGGCCGGAGCTGGCCCGCACGCTGGAGGAGGTGATGGCGCCCCTGCCTTACGGCGTGCCGAGCCTGGCGCTGCAGGATGAGCGTTTCGATCCGCGGCGCTATTGGCGCGGGCCGGTCTGGGGGGTGCTCAACATGCTGGTGGGCATGGGGCTGGAGGAATTCGGCCATCCCAGGGGCGCGGCGCTGCGCGCCATGACCGCCCGGCTGATCGCCAGCCACGGCTTTGCCGAGTATTTCGACCCCCGCGACGGGGCGCCTGCAGGCGGCGGCTCCTTCACCTGGACGGCGGCGGTCTGGCTGGCCTGGGCGGGGCAGGGCCTGGCGCCGGCGGAGGGCTGAGGTCATCGAAGAGCATCGCCGCGCCGCGCGCATGGCCGTTGTCCATGCGATATCCGCCGGTCCGGATCCGGCGGGCGACCCGGCCCTTGAACGGTGTCCGCCCGCCATCGACCGGCGGGATGATCGCGGCGCGCCTGCCTGCGGCGCGGATGCATTTGTATCCCGCGCCGCTTTTCGCCAATGTCCCGCCAAAAGCAGGAGAGGGCCATGACAGGCGACAGGAACCGGGCGGATGGCTGAGATCCGCCGGCAGGTCGAGGGCGCAGCAGGGCGGATCACCCTGGCGCGGCCGCAGAAGCTGAATGCGCTGAGCCATGCGATGTGCCTCGAGATGGAGGCGGCGCTGGACGCGTGGAGCCATGACGACGATGTGGCGCTGGTGGTGATCGATGCCGAGGGCGACCGGGCCTTCTGCGCGGGGGGGGACCTGCGCGCCATCCATGACCACCTGGGGGGCGGCGACCCGGGCGCGGTGCGGCAGTTCTGGCGCGACGAGTATCGGCTGAACCTGAAGATCGCGGAATATCCCAAGCCGGTGGTCGCGCTGATCCAGGGGTATTGCATGGGCGGCGGGGTCGGGATCGGGGCGCATGCCTCGCATCGCGTCGTCTGCGAAAGCAGCTGCCTGGCGATGCCGGAATGCGCCATCGGCCTGGTCCCGGATGTCGGCGGCTCCTGGCTTCTGGCCCAGGCGCCGGGGCATCTGGGCGAATTCTTGGCGCTGACTGCCGGGCGCGTGGGGCCTGGCGCGGCGATCGCCGCGGGGCTGGCCGATTACTACCTGCCGCAGGAACGCTGGCGGGACCTGATGCGGAAACTGTCTCGGGGGACCGTCTCGGCCGTGGCCGACCTGGCCGAACCGCCGCCGGAGGCGTCCCCGCCATCGCAGGCCCCCTGGATCGACGCGGCCTTTTCGCGCCGCGATCCGGGGGCGATCCTGGCGGCGCTGGACGAGATGTCCGGGGAGGCCGGGGAGGCACCGTCCCGGGCGGCGGCGGCGATCCGGCAGAATGCGCCTCTGTCGATGGCGGCGGCGCTGACCATGATCCGCGGCCAGCGCGGCGGCGGCGGCGGGCTGGCGTCGGCGCTGGCGCAGGAATACCGCTTCGGCTGCCGCGCGCTGGAGCGGCCCGATCTGCCCGAGGGCTTGCGCGCCCGCATGGCCCGGGACGGCACGCCGGCGCGCTGGGGACATGGCGCCCCGACGGATGTCGCCCCCGCGGAGGTGGCCGCGATGCTGGCTTCGCTGGGCGAGGACGAGCTGCGGCTCGGCAAGGTTTACTGAGGAACGGAAGACGACATGGAACATGTGGTGGTGATCGGCGCCGGGCAGGCGGGATTCAGCCTTGCGGCAAAGCTGCGCGGCGAGGGGTTCTCGGGGCGCCTGACCCTGATCGGCGACGAGCCCCACCCCCCCTATCAGCGCCCGCCGCTGTCGAAGAAGTACCTTCTGGGGGAGATGGAGAAAGAGCGCCTGTTCTTCCGTCCGCCCGCCTTCTATGCCGAGCAGGGGATCGAGCTGCGGCTGGGCCGCGGTGTCGGCGCCATCGACCGGACCGCCCGTACCGTGACCCTGGGCGACGAGGTGATCGGCTGGGACACGCTGGCGATCTGCACCGGGGCGGAGCCGCTGCGCGTCCCGGCTGCCCGGGGCGGCGACCTCGCGGGGGTCTACGCGATCCGGCGCCTGGCCGATATCGATGCCTGCGGCGCGGAATTCCGTCCGGGGCGCCGGCTTGTCGTGATCGGCGGGGGCTATGTCGGCCTGGAGGCGGCGGCGGTGGCCCGTTCCAGGGGGCTGGAGGTCGTGCTGCTGCAGCGTTCGGAACGCATCCTGCGCCGCGTGGCCTCTGCCGAGACGGCGGCCTTCATCCATGCGCTGCATGAACGCCACGGGGTCGAGATCCGTCTCGATGCGCAGATTGCCCGGCTGACCGGGGAAGGGCGCGTCGACGGGGTCGAACTGGCCTGCGGCACCCGGATCCCGGCGGATTTCGTCATTGCGGGCATCGGTGCGGATTGCGTGCCGCCCCTGGCGGTCGGCGCGGGGCTCTCGGTGGGCCGCGGCATCCTGGTCGATGCATTCGGACGGACATCGGACCCGGCGATCTGGGCGGCGGGCGATTGCGCCGAATTCGCGTTCCGCGACGCGCCGACCCTCCTGGAAAGCGTGCAGAACGCGGTGGACCAGGCCGAGACCGTGGCGCGCAACATGCTGGGCGCGGCCGTGCCCTATGAGCCGGCGCCCTGGTTCTGGTCCGACCAGTACGACCTCTCGCTGCAGATTGCCGGGCTGGGCCGCGGCCATGATCGGGTGGTGATGCGCCCCGGCGCGCGGGAGGGGTCGCGCTCCCACTGGTATTACCGGGGCGGGACGCTGCTGGCCTGCGATGCGATGAACGATCCCCGCGCCTACATGACGGCCAAGCGGCTGCTCGAGTCGGGCCGCAGCCCGGATCCGGCGCTGGTTGCCGATCCGCAGGTGGAGCTGAAAAGCTTCCTGCGCTGAGCGGACCGGAATGCCCCCGGGGCGTCTGACTACACCTTGTAGCCCTGGCCCTGCGCTGTCCATATGTAGGGTCAGGCGCGAGCCTCTCGTTACGTCACCTGTCTTTTTTTGCGATTTCGGCGAGAATCGCGTTGCGGG
>NZ_JACVXA010000007.1 GCF_014903745.1 Mangrovicoccus algicola
CCCCTCCTGCGCCAACGCCGCCTTCGTGGAATTCGCCTCGGCGCAGTATCGCAACCTGCATCCGGGCTGGACCTTCTTCGGCTGTGTCTCGCGCTATCTCGACGAGCTGCCGGATGACGAATACGACCTGATCATCTTCGACTGCCCGCCGGCCATCGGCTATCAGTCGCTGAATGCCACCTTCGCGGCGGACGTGCTCTATATCCCCTCCGGGCCCGGCTACTGGGAATACGATTCCACGACGTCCTTCCTCGGCCAGCTGGCCACCGCGATGGAGGATATCTCGGCGGGCTATGCCTCCCATGCGGCGGGCGCGCGGCTGGCCCTGCCCAAGAAGTTCCTCGCCATCCGGGTGCTGATGACCCGGTTCGAGCCCTCCAACGAACTGCACGAGGCGATGAAGCGCGCCTTCCACAATGTCTTTGACGGGCGGGTCTGCGCGCATTCCATCGAGATGACCCGCGCGGTCGAACAGTCCGGGCGGTTCCAGAACTCGATCTATGAACAGGATTACCGGGAGATGACCCGCGACACCTGGAAACGCGCGCGCAAGAGTTTCGACGACGCCTACGCGGAATTCCGCGACACGATCCTGTCGGTCTGGCCGGATCAGGCGAAACCGGCAAGGAAGGCAGGCTGAGATGGCGAAGTCCAAATTCGATATCGTCCCGGGCGTCTCGGCCCGCAAGGCGGCCCAGGCCGAGGCGAAACCCGGCCCGATGAGCACCGCGATCCGCGAGACCGCGCAGACGCTGGACAAGGCCGAGGAGGACCTGCGCCAGCAGCGCAAGCGCAATGCCGAGGAGGCGCGGCAATGGCGGTCCGCGATGGAGGAAGGCCTGATCCTGCTGCGCCTGCCGCTGGATCTGGTGCGGGCCGAGGACCTGGCGCGCGACCGTTCCAATCTGGCGGAAGAGCTGAAGAGCCCCGAGATGGAGGAGCTGAAGCAGTCGATCCGCGTTCTCGGCCAGAAGGAGCCGATCGCGGTGCAGCAGACCGAGGAGGGCTATTCGCTGACCTCCGGCTGGCGGCGGCTGAACGCCTTGCGGATGCTGTTCGAGGAGACCGGGGAGGACCGGTTTTCGCTGGTCATGGCGAAGGTTCAGGTTTCCGCCCATGGCCGCATGGACCGCTATGTCGACATGGTCACGGAAAACGTGGTGCGCAAGAACCTGTCCCTGGCCGAGATGGCGGGGCTGGCGATGGCTGTGGCGGCCGATCCCGAGGCGGGGACGCCCGATCTGCGCGCGGCGATCAACCGGCTCTATCACGCGCAGAGCCCGGCGCAGCGCTCCTATATCAATGCCTTCGCCCGGCTCCTGCAGCTGCTGGGCGACAGCCTGATCGATGCGCGCTCCCTGGCCCGCGACCTGGGCGTCCAGGTCGCGCGGGCGCTGAGCGACGACAACCTTGCCGGGTTGCGCAAGGCGCTGGATGAGGCCGAGGATCCATCGGCCCAGCAGAAGATCCTGCGCGACTTCGTCGAGCGGGTCGAACGGCGTCCGGATCCGCGGGGATCGGCCCGGTCCGGGGCCGCCAAGACCGAGTTCCGCATGGGGCAGGCGAAACTGACTGCCCGCCGGGGCGAGATCCGCATCAAGGCGCCGGTGGATTACGCCGAGGTGCCCCGCGAGGTTCTGGAAGAGGCCTGGCGTGCCTTCGAGGCGGTGCTGCGCGGGGAAAACCAGGGCTGAGTTTAACGGCCGTTAAACCGGCCGGGCGCTGCGGATGCCGGGATTTAACGGCCGTTAAATCCCGGTGCGGGACGGGGTCATCCCTCCAATCCGCGCAGGCGTGCCGCCGTTTCCGGAAGGCGGTCCAGGCTGGCCCCGATGCGGGCCCGCCAGCGCGGCCCGCGCGACAGCGCCTCTTCCAGCGCCAGGGCCAGATCGTCGGGCCGGTCCTCCGCCAGCGCCGCGATGAGGAAGGCCGCCTGCCCGAGATCCTTGCGCGACTTGGCCTGGTCCGGTCCGCCGCGGCGGCGATCGGCGACGATCAGCTTGTGGATGGCGAAACGTTCGGGGCGCGGAACCTGCACCAGCACGCCGGAGCGGTAGAGGACCAGGGCCTGGATCGGATCGGCGATGAGGTAGTTGAGATAGTGCAGCGCTTGGGCGCTGACGCCGAGGGCGGGCAGGGGACGGACGGTCTCCTCTCCGAAGGCGGGGGTCAGGAACTCGACCATGGCGGCGCCCCGGCTCTGCCGCCAGCGCCAGACCTGCCTGTCATGGATGCCGGGCACGGGCTCGAATTTCAGGGCCCGCAGGATCGTGTCCGGCGTTTCCTCGACCCGGTCCTCCAGCGCGATGGACAGCCGTTCGAAACTGGCGACGTCGACATCGCCGGTCTGCGCCAGCTCGTCCATGGAGAAGCGCAGCCCAAGCTCGCCCTGATAGAGGCCGTAGGCCGCGGTGCCGATCAGGGTGCCGCCCAGCCGGAAAAGCCCGGCACGGGCGAAGGCCAGCAGCATGGATCCCGTCTCCCGGTCCGCCGTGATCAGCCCCTCGGCACGGAGGATCCGCGCCAGCCGGGCCATGGTCCTGCGCCGCTCCTGCGCCCCGGCGCGCAGCCCTTCCGCCCCGGCGAGCCGCGCCCGCAGGGCCGGGCTGTCCTCGCCGAGATAGCGGCTTTTCATCTCGGTCCCGATGCGGAACTTGTCATAGAGATAGACCCGGCCATTGCGCGGCCTGGCCTCGAGGCTGCCGACATGACCGGCGGCTGCCTCGTCGAGCTGCAGCCGAAGCAGGTCCTGATAGGCCGCCTGGGCCGCGCGGGAGAGGGAGGGCATCGTCATGGCCGGGGTTGCATCCTGTGTGCAGCATAAGAATCCATGCTGCACATCATGCAGGTGTGCAGCGATTTTTCAAGTGCTGCACATCCCCCGGAAACCGGGGATGCGGATCCGGTTGAAGCCGCCCGTGCGACGCGTATATCGGGATCATGGCACCCAAGAGCTTCTCCCTCGCCCTGCGCGACGACGGCACCGCGCGGCTGTCCTTCATCTACCGCAAGCCCGGGGAACCGGGGATCTCGCGGCTGTCCTGCGACCTCTCGCGCCCTGGCCTGTCGCGCCTGATCGCCTTTGCCGAGATCTGCGACCTGCATTCCGGGCGGCGCCCGCGCTTCGGGCTGGAGCTGGAGGCGCTTTCGCTGCGCTGCCTGCCCGACGGGGTGCAGGTGCTGCGGCTGGGCCGGACCGCGCCGGCGGGGGCGGCCATCGCCTTTGCCGAGCTGCGCGAGGAACTGGGCGAGGCCACGGATCGCTGCCTGGCGCTGGCGCGGCAATCCGGCCGCGGCGGGATGATCTGGGATCTGCTGCAGGATTGCTGCAGCCCCGGGATGCTGCCGCGCGGGGGCGGGGGCGATGCGGCCGATCACCTGCTGCACCGGCTGGCCGAGATCACGCTTCTGTCGCTGGCCGGGGAGGCGGCTAATCCCAGGTCCGGACTGTCCCGCAAGCTGCGCCGCCGGAAGGGTTCGGCAGAGGCGCTGGATCACGTCCGGGCCGCCCTGGCGGCCCAGGCGCGGCTGTTGCACCATGGCGCCGTCCCCGCGCCGGCGATCCCGGCTGCCATTTCCGGGTGAGGCATTGCCGCATATTACCGGACATCGGAAAGCGGGGCAGGGGCGGCGCTTCATCGGTCCGGATGCCGCTCTATCCGCCGCGGATCAGGGACGCCCCTTCGCGCCGGATCAGGATGGCGCCGCAGGCGCAACAGGGGTCGCATCTTTTGCCGGGCCTTCGTGACCGGCCGCCATGCCCTGTCTTTTCAGCGGCCTGAAGCGATCCGGCCCGGCCGGCGTCCTCCGCGCGCCTCCGGACCGGTCATGATGCCCGTTGCCGCGATGGCGCCGCAGCCGGCATGCGCTATTTCGGGGGAGGCGGGCGCAGCATGGTCTCTCCCTCTTTCATCGTCTGAAATCGATCATGGGCGACGCCTTGCCGGTCCAGGGCCTCGGACAGGTCACGTTCCGGTTGCGCGAAGCCTTCCGAAGCCAGCTGGAACGTGCCGAAATGCATGCCGATGCTTGTTCCGGCGCCAAGGTCCCGATGCGCGGTCACGGCCTCGGCGGGGTTCATGTGGAGCGGTTTCATGAACCAGCGGGGCTCGTAGGCGCCGATGCCAAGGAGGGCGACCTCGGGCGGACCCAGCCTTTCCCGGATATCGGAGAACTGGGTGGAATAGCCGCCATCGCCACCGAAGAACAGGCTGCGATCACCATCCTTGATGTAGAAGCTGCCCCACAGGCTTCGGTCGCGATCAAGGAGGCCCCGGCCCGAGGAATGTTGCGCCGGTGTCAGGATCACCCGGGTGCGGGAGCCCGCGCCCGCGCTTTCCCACCAGTCGAGTTCGCGCACATCCTCGATTCCGAGAGAGGACAGCAGGTCGGCATTGCCGAGCGGCACGACGAAGCTCGGCGCGAACCGCTCGTTCAGCGTCTTCAGTGTCGCCGTGTCGAGGTGGTCATAGTGATTGTGGCTGATGAGGACGAGGTCGATGGCGGGAAGCTTGTCCAGGTCGATCCCCGGCCTCCGGATGCGTTTCGGGCCGAACCAGCCAACGGGACTGACGCGGTCGGACCAGACCGGGTCGGTCAGGATGTTGAGGCCCGGAAGCTGGATCAGGAAAGTCGCGTGATTGACAAACGTAATCGCCATTCCGTCCTGACCCAGGTCCTCTGCCAATCGGGGAACGCCGGTCGTCTCGGCGCGGGCGGGCCAGTCGGGCCGAGCTTCGCGGATCATCCTGAACACGTCGGAAATGCCGGGCGACACCTGATCGGCCAAGGTCGGGTTGAGGAACGTCTTGCCGTTGAAATGGTCGCTGGTGTCATAGGTCCGGTCTGGCGTGCAGCCGAGCAGCGTCAGCAGAAGAAACGCGATCTTTCGATGAGCGGACCTGAATCGGGACGGGGCGGGTCTGGCATCAGTCATCGCGGTTCGGACCTGCGGCGATCGCGTCCGCCGGTCTGGGCGGGTAGCGGGGGATTTCCATGGTGATCACCAGCCCGCCCCCGCCCGGCAGGGCGGCGCGGACATCTCCGCCGTGGCGTTCGACGGCCTGGCGCGCGATGGCGAGGCCAAGCCCGTAGCCATCATGGTGCTGTGCATCCTTGCCGCGGGAAAACGGCTGGAAGATCCGGTCGAGGTCTTCGGGAACGACGCCCGGCCCGCTGTCGGTGACCTCGATGGCAAGCCTGTCGGTTGCGGCATTGCAGGAGACCCGGACCTGCGTGCCCGGCGCAGAGTGGCGGACCGCGTTGCGGATCACGTTCTCCAAGGCGCGGTAGATCAATTCGCCCTCGACCTCGGCGGGGAAGGTGCCGCCGATATCGGTCGTGATGCTTATGCCCCGATCCTGGCCTTCGAATGCAGCATCGGCGAGAATATCGTTCAGCAGGTCGATCACGTCCAGCATCTGCGTCTGCAAGGGCACTCCCGAACGGACGGTCAGGCGCGCAAGGGTCAGGATCTCGCCGACCAGTGCATCGAGCCGCTCGACCTCCCGATCCATCCGCTCGAGCATCGGTTCCAGGCGGGCAGGGCTCTTGCGCAGGATCCCCACCGCCGCCTGCAGCCGCGACAGGGGCGATCTCAATTCGTGCGAGACGTGGTGGAACAGCCGCTGCTGGGTCTCGCGGTGTTCCTGCAGCCGTTCGGCAGTCACGTCGAAATCCTGCCCGAGGGCGGTGATCTCGTCATTGCGGCGGGTCATCTTCCTGCCGATCCGCACGTCGAAACGTCCCTGGGCCAGCGCGCTCAGCCCGTCCCGTAGATCCTTGACCGGCCGGATGAGATAGCGCGCCAGCAGGACGGCCGCCAGCAGGCTGGCAAGCAATCCGGCGAGGACAAGCATGATGGGCGCGACCTTGTCCGGAAGGAGCCGGTCATAGGGCTGCAGGGTGATCCGGAAACACGCCGCGCCATCGCGCACCGTCCTGGCGGCCTCGGTCGGGGCATCGGCGCAGTCGCCCCCGATCCTGTCGATGGCAAGCCCCAGAGGGTCGAGCCGGTTGCTTGTCCGGATGAGCTGCCGGACTTCATCCTCGCCGTGCTCGATCAGGGTTTGCTGCGCGAGGTCCAGCAGGATTTCCCGTTTCTGCAGTTCGAGCTTCGGCACCAGCGGCGAGGCCTGGAACTCCATCAGGACAAGCGTCATGCCGGCGATGGACAGGGCCAAGGTCAGCCATATGGTGATGAGGAACTTTCGGAACAGACGCGGCATGTCAGTCCAGCAAAAGCTGGTAGCCCTGGCCGCGCACGGCCTGGATCCGCGACTGCCCGTCCTGCCGCAATCCCAGCTTGTGGCGGACGCTGCTGATATGGACGTCGATCCGGCGGTCATAGGGCGTCAGCGGCTTGCCGAAAGCCTGTTTCGAGATGTCCTGCTTGGATACGAGCTGACCTGCCTTGCGGGCCAGGACCTCGAGCAGGCTGAATTCGGTTCCCGTGAGATCCAGCAGGTGCCCGTCCCATTCGGCCGTCCTGTTGCCGGGGTCCAGGACCAACCGGCCCGCCCGTATCGGGGCCAGCTCGGCCGTACCGGCGGGCTGGCCGCTGCGGCGCAGGATGGCCCGCACGCGCGCGGCCAGTTCGCCGGTGGAACAGGGTTTCGGGACATAATCGTCCGCGCCCAGGTTCAGCCCGGCAATGCGGTCGATATCGTCGCCCCGCGCCGTCAGCATCAGGACCGGAACCTGGCTTTGCCTGCGGATCCGTTGCAGCACCTCGATCCCGTTCATGGCGGGCATCATGATGTCGAGAACGATCAGGTCGACCGAGCTGGCCACGGCCGCGGCAACGGCCGCGCGACCGTCCGTGTTGGTCGCCACGCCGAAGCCTTCGTCGGACAGGTATTCCTGCAGAAGCGCGGTCAATTCGGTATCGTCATCGACGAGAAGGATCCTGGTCAAAGGCTCTTTCCCCATTTGAGTTGCGTCCTTCATATCGTGCCGGCACGGGGTGTCGTGAAGTTTTACCGAACTTTACACGCTCTTGACCGCACTTGACGTTCACCTCGCTACAGCTGGTCGCGACGCGGATGGCGGTCGCCGGTGGTGGCCCGTCACCTGCCGAAGTCACCTGAACCGCCTGGACGTCACCGTGAAAACCCTGCTTGCCCTGCTGGCCGCTGCCGCGGTCGCGACATCTGCCATATGCTCCGCCGCGATGGCGCAATCCGACGCCCCGGCATTGACCGTGTCGCTGGTGACCCCGGCGACGCGCGACTGGCCCGAGACCGTCCCGGCCAGCGGCTGGCTGGCCCCCTGGCAAGAGGCCGTGATCGCATCCGAGGCAGGCGGCCTGCGCATCACCGAGATCCTCGCCGATGTCGGAAGCCGCGTGACCAAGGGCGATCCCCTGGTGCGGCTGACGCAGGAGGGCATCCTCGCCGATATCCGGATCCAGCAGGCGGCCGTCGAGACGGCGAAGGCAAACCTGACACGGGCCAGATCCGATGCCGACCGGGCGCGAAGACTGCGTGAATCCGGCACCGTATCCCAGCAAAGCCTGACCGATGTCCTGACGGGCGAACTGACGGCGCAGGCGGCCCTCGCCTCGGAAGAGGCCGCGCTGGAAAGCCAGCGGATCAGACTCGACCAGACCGAGATCACCGCGATCGACGATGGTGTCATCACCTCGCGCGCGGCAAGGCTGGGCGCAGTCGTGTCGCCGGGAACCGAGCTGTTCCGGATGATCCGGCAGGGGCGCATCGAGTGGCAGGCGGAGGTTTCGGCCCGCGATCTGCCCCTGCTGGCCGAGGGACTGGCGGTCGGGCTCGAGGGGCCGCATGGCGAAGCGTTCCGCGGCGCCGTCCGGCTGGTCAGCCCGACGGTCGATACCGCCACCGGCAGGGCAACCGTCTATATCGCCCTTGATGCCGACACCCCGCCGCGCCCCGGCCATTACGTGACCGGCAGCATCGAGCTGCAGGACACGCCCGCGCGCACCGTCCCTGAAACCGCCATCGTGTTCCGCGACGGGCTGAACTACCTCTTCACCGTCGGCCCCGACAACCGGGCCACGCGCGCGCGGGTCGAGACCGGGCGGCGCCGCGACGGCGAGGTGGAAATCACCTCGGGTCTCGACCCGTCGGCGCGGGTCGTCGCCTCGGGTGGCGCGTTTCTGTCCGACGGCGTGCTGGTGCGTGTGGCGGAGGCCGGGCAATGAACGTCTCGGCCTGGTCGATCCGCAATCCCATTCCCGCGATCCTCCTGTTCGCCCTGTTGACCATCGGCGGCTTGCTGGCCTTCCGCGGCCTGGCGATCCAGGACTTTCCGGACATGGATCTTCCGACGATCAGCGTGACCGCGCGGCTCGACGGGGCGGCGCCGGCCCAGCTTGAAACCGAAGTGGCGCGGGTGATCGAGGACAGCCTCGCCTCCCTCAGCCATCTCGATCACATCAACACCACGGTGTCCGACGGCACGGTCTCGATCCGGGTGTCGTTCAAGCTGGAGAAGGACACCGAAGAGGCCCTGAACGAGGTCCGCAATGCCGTCGATACGGTCAGGTCAGACCTGCCTGCACAGATGGAGCCGCCGAGTGTCACCAAGGTCACGCTGCAGAACTCGGCGCTGATCACCTTCGCGGTGCGCTCGGACCGTCTGAACGAGACCGAACTGTCCTGGTTCGTCGACAACGACATGACCAAGGCGCTGCTTTCGGTTCCGGGCGTCGGGCAGGTCAGCCGCATCGGCGGGATGGACCGCCAGGTGCATGTCGATCTCGATCCCCGGATCATGGCGCAGATGGGTGTCACGGCCGCCGCCGTCTCGGCCCGGCTCGGCGATGTGCAAAGCGACACCTCGGGCGGTGTCGGCGAGATCGGCGGCATCCGGCAGTCGGTGCGCACCATCGGCACGGTGGCGTCCATCGAGGATCTGAATTCGCTGCGCATCCCGCTGGCCGGCGGCGGCCAGGTGCGGCTGGGCGAGATCGCGACGATTTCCGACAGCCATGCGGATCGCAGCTCGATGGCCTATCTCGATGGCGAGCGGGTCATTGCCGTCGAGATCAGGCGTTCGAACGGCTTCTCGGATACCGGCGTCGCCGAGGGTGTCGAGGCGGCCATGGCCGGTTTCGCCGCGGCCCATCCGGCCGTCGAGATCGAAGAGGCCTATAGCGTGGTCGGCCCGATCCTCGAAAGCTACGAGGGGTCGATGCACATGCTCTACGAGGGCGCGGCACTGGCCATCGTCGTGGTGTTCTTCTTCCTGCGCGACTGGCGCGCGACCTTCCTGTCGGCGGTGGCCCTGCCGCTCTCGGTCATTCCGACCTTCCTGGTGATGAACCTGCTCGGCTTCAGCCTGAACATCTTCACGCTGCTGGCGCTGTCGCTGGTCGTCGGCATCCTCGTCGATGACGCGATCGTCGAGATCGAGAACATCGCCCGCCACCTGCGCATGGGCAAACGCCCCTTCGACGCGGCGATGGAGGCCGCGAACGAGATCGGGCTGGCCGTGGTCGCGACGACCTTCACGCTGGTGGCGGTCTTCCTGCCCACCGCCTTCATGGGCGGCGTGCCGGGACTGCTGTTCCGGCAGTTCGGGGTCACCGCGGCGGTGGCGGTGGTCGCTTCGCTTGTCGTGGCGCGGCTGCTGACGCCGATGATGGCGGCCCATATGATGAAGGCGCGCCCGGCGGAGGCGCGCGACGGGCCGGTCATGCGCGGCTACATGGCGGTGGTGAAGGCCTCGCTTCGCCATCGGCGGATCACCGCGCTGCTCACGGTCGTCGCGCTGGTGCTGTCCTTCGCGACGATACCCTTCCTGCAATCGGGGTTTCTGCCTGCCGCCGACGACGCGCGCAGCCAGATCAACCTGACCCTTCAGCCCGGCGTGACCATCGGGCAGACCGGGGACACGGCCCGCAAGGCGGCACAGATCGTCGGCGGGGTCCCGGAGGTCACGCATGTCTTCACCTCCATCGGGTCGGCCTCGTCGGGGGGAGGGCCGGGGTCGGCCACGGTGGGCAGCGTGGCCGCGGCGACGATCACCGCGGTGCTGACACCGATCCATGATCGCGACGTCACGCAGCAGCAGGTCGAGGAGGACATCCGCGAGGCGCTGGCCGTCCTGCCCGGTGTCCGGATCGCGGTGGGGGCCGGCGGCAATGGCACGACGCTCGACATCACGCTGGCCGGCGATGATCCGGCGGCGCTGGATGCGGCAAGCGTGGCCCTCGAAGATGCGCTTCGCACGCTGAACGGCGTCGGCGCGGTGACCTCGACCGCCTCGCGGCAGGCCCCCGAGATCCGGATCACCCCCGACTTCGCCCGCGCCGCCGCGCTTGGGGTGACATCAAGCGATATCGCCCAGGCCGTGCGCGTGGCGACGGGCGGGGATTATTCCGCGATGCTTCCCAAGCTGAACCTGCCGCAGCGACAGCTGCCCATCGTGGTCCGGTTCAGCCCCGACGCCCGGATGACCCTCGATGACATCCGCACCATGCGCGTGACGGGCGCGCGGGGCAGCGTCGATCTTGGATCGGTCGCGGATATCCGCATCGGAGGCAGCCCGTCGCAGATCGACCGCATCGACCGGATGCGCAATGTCACGCTGTCTGTCGAGCTGAACGGGCGGGTTCTCGGCGATGTCTATGCCGAGGTGCAGGCGCTGCCGGCCTTCCAGAACCTTCCCTCCAGCGTGACCCTGGTCGAGCAGGGCGAGCTGCAGCAGGCCTCGGAACTGTTCGCGAGCTTCGCGATCGCCATGGCGATCGGGGTCTTCTGCATCTACTCGGTTCTCGTGCTGCTCTTCCATGATTTCCTGCAGCCCTTCACCATCCTGATGGCGCTGCCGCTGTCGATCGGCGGGGCGCTGGTGCCGCTGCTGATCACCGGGACGGCGTTTTCGCTGCCGGTCGTCATCGGCCTGCTGATGCTGATGGGGATCGTCACGAAGAATTCGATCCTGCTGGTCGAATACGCGATCATGTCGCGCCGCAACGGCATGCCGCGCTTCGAGGCCATCGTCGATGCCTGCCACAAGCGGGCGCGGCCCATCGTGATGACCACCATCGCCATGGCCTGCGGGATGCTGCCCGTGGCGCTGAGCCTGACCGGCGGGGATCCCGGCGTGCGCCGCCCCATGGCCCTGGTTGTGATCGGCGGCGTGATCACCTCGACCTTCCTCAGCCTCATCGTCATCCCGATGATCTTCACCTTCCTCGATGATGTCCTGAATGCCCTGAAACGGATCTCGCGCTGGTTCGGGTCGGGCAGAACCGGCGGAGACCGGGGGACCGGGGACCCCTCGGGCGTCCTTGCCTTCGAACGCGGGGCGGCGAAGGGGCAACGCTGAGCTTCGGAAATGGAGATGCAAATGAACAGGCATGACGGAAAACGCGTGGTCGTGATGACCGGTGCCACGAGCGGCTTCGGCGTCCATGCGGTGCGGCAGATCGCGGCCGAACCGGGGACGCGGGTCATCATCGGGGCGCGCGGCACCGGAAGGACCGCGCCGCCGGGCGTGAGGATCCTGCCGCTCGACCTCGCCTCGCTGGCCAGCGTGCGCAGCTTTGCCGCCGCCGTGGCGGGCGAGCTGTCAGGCACGCGGATCGACATCCTCATCCTCAATGCCGGTCTCCACGGCTCCGCGGCGGAAGACCGCAGCGCGGAAGGGTTCGGCCTGACCTTCGCGGTCAATCATCTTGCCCATTACCTTCTCGCCCGGCTCCTGCTTCCGAACATCGCCGATGGCGGCCGGCTGGTGATCACCTCGAGCAACATGCACGATCCGCCGCTCGGGCGGATCGCGCCCGGATCCCTCGATATCGACGAATGGGCCCATCCGACGCCGAAGGGGTCCGGCGCGGGCATCCGCAGCTACACGGCATCGAAGCTCTGCAACCTGATGACGGCGCTGTCCTTCTCGCGGCTGGGAGCGGTCGGGACAGGGCGCCTCGACGTGGTCGCCTTCAATCCGGGCCTGACCGGCGGCGCCGCCGGCCGGGATGCTCCCGCGATCCAGAAGGCGCTGCTGGCGGTCGTCATGCGCATGGTGTTTCCCATCATCGGCCTGGTCCGCCCGGAATTCGTCATGAATGCGCCCGAACATTCGGGCGCCATGCTGGCCGATGTGGCACTGGGAAAGATCAGGCCGCCGGAGGGGCAGGTCTACGTTTCGCTGGTCAGGGGGCGGCCAACCTTCCCCGAGCCGTCCGAACTCGCGCGTGACCGCGCCGCACAGGACCTGCTATGGCATGAAAGTGCCCTCATGACGGGAATCTCGCCGTGATGTCGCGTCGCACGGGCCGCTCGGCCGATGACCATCCTGCCTGTCCGAAATGCACCGGGTTCCATCCGTCCATCTGCAAGGATTTCCAAGTGACCTCCATCACCGCTTGCCCGCTCGGTCTTATGGCCGCCCTTGCTGTCCTTGCCGCTCCCGACAGGTCCTGCGCGGAGGAACATCCCGGCCTCGCATTCGAAGCGATCGCCGCTGCGGCGGCCTCCGGCGAAGCCGACCTGGGCGATGACAATTCCATGTCCTGGTCCCGCGCCGTGACCCGGTTCGAAGCCGCCCGGAGCAGCTCTCCCGCCCGGTCGATCGGGGTGCAGCTGGAGTTCGGGCGGACAGGCTATGACTTCGGGAGCGATACGCTGGGACAGGACAGTCTCGACATCGACGAGTTCAGCCTGTCGCTGCCGATGCGGATCCCCCTGGGCGAAGAGGCCGGCGCCTTCCTGACGCCGAGCGTGAGCTACGCGGGCGAGAGCGGCGTCGATTTCGACGAGGGGGCGTCCTACGGATTGCTTGCCGGGGTGGCCTGGCGCCTCGGACCCGATCTCATGCTCGGTCCCGCTCTTGGCGCGCAATCCACCCTTCGGGACGAAACCGCCTTCTTCCCCTTCCTCATCGTCGACTGGCGCTTCGCCGAACGCTGGTCGCTTTCCACCGGCTCCGGCTTCGCGGCGAGCCGGGGCCCGGGGCTTCGGCTGGCGCATCATGCATCCGACGCCCTGGAATTCGGGATCGAGGCCCGTTACGAGCAATTCGAGTTCCGGCTGGATGAGGATCACGCGGTCTCGGACGGCATCGGGACCGACAGTTCCATTCCCGTCGTCGTGACCGGGCGCTGGTCGCCGAATGACAGGGTCTCGGTCTCGGGGTTTGCCGGCGTCGCCCTGGCGGGTTCCATCACCTTCGATGACGAGGATGATCGCAAGGTCTATGACGAGGACTATGACGCCGCGCCGCTTGTCGGCGTGGCTGCCAGGATCGCATTCTGATCCCGGCCGGGCGGACCATGGGGGCCGCTGCATTGGCGGGGCCGCGACCGGGCGCCAGGCAAACGAAGGCTGAAATGCTCGATCTCTTGCGATAGGCTGGGGCGCGTGTCGATCCCGGCGGTGCGCCGCATGTCGAGGCAGCGCAGCCCACGGACCGCCCCCGTGGCCCCGGAAAATTCTGCGCTGCGGTCTCTGCCGACCTGTGAATGCCTATGTCGCGGTCGAAATTTTCGGACATTGCCCTGAGATTCAGCGTGATTTTTATAGCGATATGCCCTTGCTGCTGATTTGCGGGATGCTTGACCGGGCCGGTCTGGGACAGTCCGAGGCCGGGTTCGGGCCCCGGGCGGCCTCGGCCAGGCGCTGTCGCGAGGAGGGGGCAAACCGTGGCGCGCCGTCCGGATGGCGCTGGACCCACAGATTGCCGATCCGGAAAAAAACCAATTGCAGGAAGGGGTAAAGGCCCAAGATCGGGAATCCGAGAGGCTGCATGTCGCGGCCTTGGGGGCGGGGTTTGCGAAGGGCCGGGGAGAGGGAAAACCGGCGGAGCCCCCCTTGCCATCCCGGGCATGAACGAAGGCCGGATCGGGGCCGCACCGGCCGGGTTCGGCTTGCCTGGCGGGCCTGATAGGCCATTCCCTCAGATCATGGATTTCCGCATTCTTGGAATTTGAGTTCAGGGTGGGATCCCCGCTAGCTGTGCCTCGAGTTGAATATCGAGGACGTCATGGCAGAGTTCGACAAGGTTGTGCGCGGCAGGCTGGTCACCGAGGACCGGATCATCGAAAACGGGTTCATCGCGATCCGCGACGGCAAGATCCAGGTGGTGGGCGAGGGGGTGGCGCCGGCCGCGGCCGAGGTCGACGATCATGGCGACGCGCTGATCCTGCCCGGCGCCATCGACCCCCAGGTGCATTCGCGCAGCCAGGGGGACCAGGAAGATTTCATCTGGTCCTCGCGCGCGGCCGCAGCCGGTGGTGTCACCACCATCGTCGACATGCCCTATGATCAGGGCAAGCTGATCTCGACCCCCGAGATGCTGCGCGAAAAGGCCGGTGAAGCGGCTGAACAGTCGCGGGTCGATTTCGCGCTCTATGCCACGATCAACCCGCTGCACGGTGCCAGCAAGGTTGCCGCCATGGCCGCGGCCGGGGCGGCGGCCTTCAAGTTCTCGACCTTCGAGACCCACCCGGAGCGCTTCCCGCGCATCACCACCCCGATGCTGCACGAAGCTTTCGCCGCGGTGGCCAGGACCGGGCTGATCGCGGGCGTCCACAACGAGAACCAGGAAGTCGTCGAAGCGGCAACCCGGGCCGTCAATGCCTCGGGCGTGACCGACTACCGCGCCCACGGCGCCTCGCGTCCCGCCATCGCCGAGACGCTGGCCATCGCCGAGGTCTACGAGATTTCCAAATCCACCGGTGCCCGTGGTCACATCGTGCATTGCTCGCTGGGCCGCGGCTACGAGATGGCGCAGAGCTACCGCGCGCAAGGCGTGGACGCGACCATCGAAGCCTGCATCCACTATCTCGTCTGCTGCGAGGAAGAGGACGTCGCGCGGCTGGTGGGCAAGGCAAAGTGCAACCCGCCGATCCGTCCGCGCGCCGAGCGTGAAGCCCTGTGGGATCACCTGGCGAAGGGCAATATCACCGTCGTCTCCACCGACCATGTCTCCTGGAGCCTCGATCGCAAATCCTCCGCCAACATGCTGGAAAACGCTTCGGGCATGCCGGGTCTGGAAGTGATGGGTGCGCTGCTGCTGGACGGCCTGGTCGAACGCGGCCTGCCGCTGACCCATGCCGCCAGGCTGCTGTCGGGCAATCCCGCCCGGCTTTTCCGCATCGCCGACCGCAAGGGCGTCCTGGCGCCCGGCGCCGATGCAGACATCGCCGTCTATGTCGACCGGCCGCGCGTCTACGATGCCGCAGCGTCCGGTCACAACGTCGTCGGCTGGAGCCCCTACGAGGGCCGCACCATCCGCCACAAGGTCGTCGCGACCTACCTGCGTGGCGAACTGGTCTTCGACGGCTCCGAGGTGCTGGCGGAACCGGGCCGGGGCGAATGGATCAAGCCGCGCCTGCCGCTGGCGCTGGATCAGGCAGCGGAATGACCCGGACCATGCGCCCCGAAATCGACGCTGACCGCTTGTGGGCCGACATCGAGGCCCTGGCTGCGATCACCGACCCCGACCGCCCCTATACACGGCGATCCTTCTCGGCGCGCTTCCTCGAGGGCCGGGACTGGCTGATCCGTGCCTTCGAGGCGGAGGGGCTGGCTTGCCGCATCGATGCGGCCGGGAACCTGATCGGCCGGCTCGAGGGGACGGAAGCCGCTGCCGCGGATCCGGGCGTGCTGATGACCGGGTCGCACAGCGACACCGTGCCCGATGGCGGGCGTTTCGACGGGATCGGCGGGGTGCTGGCGGGTCTGGCCGCGATCCGCGCCATGCGCGCGGCCGGCTACACGCCGCGCCACACCATCGAGCTGGTCGACTTCCTGGCGGAGGAACCCAGCGAATGGGGCCTCTCCTGCGTCGGCAGCCGCGGCATGGCCGGGGCGCTGGGTGAAAAGGAACTGGCCTTGACGGGGCCGGGGGGCGAGACGCTGGCCGATGCCATCGACCGTATCGGCGGCAATGTCGCAGAGCTCAAGAGCGCCCGGCGCGACGACATCACCGGCTTTGTGGAGCTGCATATCGAGCAGGGCCCGGTGCTGGAGGCCGAGGGCATCGCCCTGGGTGTGGTCACCGGCATTGCCGGGATCAGCCGCGTCAAGCTGGCCTTCGAGGGCGAAGCGGGCCACGCGGGCACCACGCTGATGTCGATGCGGGCCGATGCCAGCATGGCGCTGGCGCGGTTCCAGCTGCGCATGCGCGATGCCGCCGTCGCCGCCGCGGCGGCAGGCCGGGGCCATTTCGTCGCCACCATCGGGGTGGTGAACATCCTGCCGGGCGGCGCGAACGTGGTGCCGGGCAGGACCGAGGCGATCATCGACATCCGCGCCGAGGACACCGCGCTGATGAACGAACAGGTCGAGCTTTACCGCCAGTTCGGCGAAGCCGCCGCCGAGATGGAGGGATGCCGGCTGAAAAGCTTCGAGCGCATCAGCAACGTGGCCCCTGCCGCCTGCGCGCCGGGACTGCGCGCCGCGATCAGCCAGGCCGCGGGCGAACGGCAGGTCTCGACCCGGGATCTGGCCTCCGGCGCTGGCCATGACACGGTGTTCCTCTCCCAGGTCGCCCCGGCGGCGATGATCTTCGTACCGTCCAGGAAGGGGCAGAGCCACTGCCCCGAGGAATGGACGGACCCGGCCCAGATGGCGCAGGGCGCCACCTGCCTGCTGGACACCCTTTTGCTGGCCGACAAGGCCTGAGGACGAGAAAGACGACCCATGACCCTTCCCGAGAGCTACGCCCAGGAAAAGAACACCTTCCGCAGCTTCCTTGCGCAGCTGGAGCAGGCGAATGAACTGGCCGAGATCGCGACGCCGGTCGATCCCGACGGGTTCGAACTGGCCGCCATCGCCTCTGCCACCCATGACGGTCCGGCGACGATCTTCACCGATACCGGCGCGACCGGCATTCCGGTTGTGGCCAACATCCTGAACTCCATCGACCGCGTGGCGCTTGGCCTGGGCCTGACCCGCGCCGACCTGCCGACCGCCATCACCGATGCCATCGGCCGCCCCGTCGCCCCCGAGGTCGTCGAGACCGGCGCCTGCCAAGAAGTCGATCTGGGCGCGGACCTGACCAAGCTGCCGATCCCCCGCTTCTTCGAGAAAGAGGGCGGCCCCTACATCACCGCAGGCTGCATCGTCGGCGTTGACGGCGAAACCGGCATCGCCAACCTCTCCTATGCCCGGCTGCGCCCCGAAGGGCCCGATACCGCGCTGATCGGCATCGCGCCGAACCACCACTTGGCGGTCATGGCCCGCAAGGCCGCCGCGCGCGGTGAAGAGCAGCCGATCGCGATCACCCTGGGCAACTCTCCCTCGGTGTTGCTGGCGGCGGCCCTGTACCTGAAGATGGGCGACGACGAGATGGAGATCGCGGGGGCCATGGACGGCGCGCCGGTCAAATGCGTCCGCGCGAAGACCGCGCCCGAGATGCTGGTGCCGGCCGACTGCGAGATCGTGATCGAAGGCGTCATCGACCCCGAAGCGCGCGTGCACGAAGGCCCCGTCTCCGAGTATCACGGCATGTACGAGGATTACGGGCCCGGCCAGCTGGTGCGGATCAAGAAGATCACCACCCGCAGGAAGCCGGTGTATCAGGCCATCGTCCCCGGCTTCCACATCGAGCACCTGCTGATCGGCGGCGTCTCGATCGCGGCCGGTCTCGAGAGCCTGCTGAAGGGCATCATCCCGGCGGTGAAGCGCGTGGCGGTCGACAACTCCGGCTGCGGCCGCTTGTCCTGCGTCGTGACCCTGGCCGAGGGCCACCATCCGGGCGATCCGAAGAAGGCGATCCTGGGCGCGCTGTCGGCCGTCAACCTGGTCAAGCACGTCATCGTGGTCGACGAAGACGTGGACCCCTGGGACGAATTCGCCGTGCGCACCGCCGTCATGACCCGCATGCGGGCCGAGCGCGATATCGTGATCGTTCCCGACATGCGCACCGACCGCTCGGAGCCGATGAAGCTGGGCGGCACGATCACCAATTACGGCTTCGTGGCGACGCGCCGCGCCGAGGACCGCCCGGACTGGACGCCTGCGCTGCCGCCCGAGGACGCCTATGCCGCGACCGCCGATATCGTTGCCCGCATCCGTGCCGGCGCGCGGACGGCTGCCGAAACGGATGGGACCGACGCCTAGCCGGACGTCGGGGGAGAACCGTCAGGGGAGGGGACATCATGACAAGAACCAAGACAGGGATTAGACCATGATCAAGACCACGCGCCGCCAGTTCACCGCGCTTGCCGCGGCCGCTGCCGCGACCACCCTCCTCGGCGCCGCTGCCAAGGCACAGGATGCCTACACGCTGAAGATCCACAGCTTCTCCGGCCCGCAGGCGCCGGAAGCCATCAACATGGTGCTGCCGTTCATCGAGGCGGTCGAGGAACAGTCCGGCGGCAGGCTGAAGATGGAATTCTACCCCTCGATGCAGCTGGGCGGTTCCGCCTCGGACCTGGTCGAGCAGATGGAAGACCAGGTGGTCGACATCATTGTCGCGATCCCCGGCCTGACCCCCGGCCGCTTCTCCGGCCTGGAAGGCATGGACATGCCCTTCACCAATGTCGGCACCTCGCAGGGCCAGACCGCCGCTCTGCTGGACTTCACCAACAAGTACCTGCTGGATAACGAATTCAAGGGCATCAAGATCCTGCACATGCACGGCACCGACGCGGCCGTGATCCACACGACCGAAACGCAGATCGAGTCCATGGATGACATGAAGGGCCTGAAGCTGCGCGCCCCCGGCCGCTACACCGGCGAAGCCGTCAAGGCGCTTGGCGGCACCCCGGTCGGCCTGTCCCTGGGCGAGACATACGAGGCGCTCGAGCGCAGCCAGGTGGATGGCATGACCATCAACTGGGCAATCATGACCCCCTACAAGCTGCAGGAAGTCTCCAAGTACCACATGGAGAATCCGCTGTATCAGAACTCGATCTTCGTCCTGATGAACCAGGACAGCTTCGATGCGCTGCCCGAGGATCTGCAGAAGGTCATCGACGACAACATCGGGTTCGACAAGTCGGTCGAGATCGCCGGGAACATCGACAAGTTGACCGATGCCGCCAAGGCCACGATCTCCGAAGAGGGCGGCGTCCTGTACTCGGTGTCGGACGAGGAAATCGAGAAGTGGAAGGAAGCCGTCAGACCGGTCTACCAGATCTGGATCGACGAGATGGACAAGCGCGGCCTGCCCGGCCAGGAGATGTTCGACGACATCATGGCCCTGACCGCGAAATACGGTCGTCCTGAATGAACGAGCACCACGGCAAGGCCCTGTATGACCGTATCGGTCAGGGCCTCGCCCGCCTGAGCCACTGGCTTGGTCTGATCGGCGGCGTCTTCATGATCGCCGCCATGATGACCCTGGTGGTCCACGTGATCGGCAACGTCTTCGGCGCTCCGATCCTGGGGGCGGACGAAATCGTCGAGTTGCTGATCGGGGCGTCGATCTTCTGCTTTCTCGCCCCCACCCACCTGAAGGGCGCGAACATCGTCGTCGACTACTTCTCGAAACCGCTGCCTCCGGCGATGCGCAACCTGGCCGATGTCATCATGACCCTGGTCTTCGCGCTGGTGGCGGCCCTGCTGACCTGGCGTCTCTACGTCGGCGGCCTTTCGGCCTGGGACCGCAACAAGCAGTCGATGTTCCTGAGCTTGCCGGAATGGCCGACCTACCTGGTGGGCGCCATCGCCTGCACGGTCTGGGTCGTCGTCATCCTCTACACCACCTGGACGTCCCTGCGCGTCTTCCTCGGCATTCAGCCGCCCGCGGCCTCCGAAGAAAGGGAGCACATCGATGGATAAGTTCGACATCGGGCTCCTGATGTTTGCCGCGGCGCTGATCCTGATCGCCCTGCGCATGACCGTGGCCGGCGCCATGCTGCTGGCCGGCATGGCGGGCTACGTCATGATCACCGGGCAGGGGGCGCTGCTGAGCACGCTGAAGTCGCAGACCTTCTCGAAATTCGCCAGCTACCAGCTGTCGGTGCTGCCCTTCTTCCTGCTGATGGGCGAATTCGCCACCCGCGGCGGCATGAACTCGCGGCTGTTTGCCTGTGCACGGGCCTGGCTTGGCCATTGGCGCGGCGGGCTTGCGGTCGCCACGATCGGCGGCTGCGCGGCCTTCGGCGCGATCTCGGGCTCTTCGCTGGCCACGGCCGCGACCATGTCCAAGGTGGCCCTGCCGGAGATGCGCAAGATGGGCTATGCCCCCTCGCTGGCCACCGGCACCCTTGCAGGCGGCGGCACCCTGGGCATCCTGATCCCGCCCTCGGTCATCCTGGTGATCTATGCGATCTACACCGAGCAATCCGTCGGCCTGCTGTTCATCGCGGCACTGCTGCCGGGGCTGCTGGCAGTGCTGCAATATGCGGCCGTCGTCACCATCTGGGCGATTTTCAAGCCCGAGGCGGCGCCTTCTGTCCCCAGGGCAAGCTGGGGCGAGCGGGTCCGCACGACCAGGTCGGTTTGGCCCATCGTCGTTGTCTTCGCCGTGGTCGTGCTGGGCATCTACCTGGGCTGGTTCTCTCCGACGGACGGGGCAGCGGTGGGCGCCTTCGCCACGCTGATCCTGGCGATCTTCACCGGCGGCCTGCGCTGGAAAGGCTTCGTCGACAGCGTGCTGGCCGCCGGCATCACCTCGGCCATGATGTTCCTCATCATGTTCGCAGCCGAGCTCTTCTCGGCCGCGCTGGCCCTGTCGCAGCTGCCCAACCAGATCACCCGGGCCATCTCGGGTTTCGACCTCCCGCCGATCGTGATCCTGCTGTGCCTGCTGCTGATCTACATCGTGCTGGGCTGCTTCATGGAAAGCCTTGCCATGGTCCTGCTGACGCTGCCGGTCTTCGTGCCGGTGATGACCGGGCTCGATTTCGGCATGCCCTCCGATGCGGTGCTCATCTGGTTCGGCATCCTCGTCCTGATGAGCGTCGAGACGGGCATGATCTCTCCGCCATTCGGCATGAACCTCTTCCTGATCAACTCGATCGCGAAGGACGTGCCGATCCAGCAAACCTACCTGGGGGTCCTTGGCTTCTACCTGATGGATATCCTGCGGATCCTGCTGGTCCTCTTCATCCCCGGCCTCGCCTTGTGGCTGACCGGGCTGCTCTGAGCAACGAACACCCCTCCCTGGCTCCCCGAAATCCAGAACAAGACGTCCCTCGAGGGGACACAGAAAGGAAAACTGATGACTGCGATTATTCTCGATGGCGACAGCCTCACGATCGAGGACGTGGTTCGCGTCGCACGCGACGGCGTGAAGGTCGAACTGGCCCCTGAATCCCGGACCGAAATCGTCAAGGTCCGCAACTACATCGAAGAGAACTGGCTGACCGAGAACGCCCCGGCGACCTATGGTTTCAACACCGGCGTCGGCAAGCTGAAGGATTACAAGATCAGCCAGGCGGACAACGCCCGCTTCCAGAAGAACATCATCCTGTCGCATTGCTCGGGCTTCGGCGAGCCCGCTTCGGTCGAGATCGTGCGCGCCATGATGGTCGTTCGCGTCAACGCCTTCTGCCTGGGCGTCTCGGGCTTGCGCGTCGAAGTCGTCGAGCGCCTGATCGAGATGATCAACAAGGGCGTCACCCCGATCGTTCCGATCCAGGGTTCCGTCGGCGCATCGGGGGACCTCGCACCGCTGGCGCACATGGTCTCGGTGCTCGTGGGCTACCACGAAGCCGAAGCCATCTACGAAGGCGTCACGATGACCGCCCCGGAAGCGCTGGAGAAAGCCGGCATTTCCCCGGTTGCCTTCGACCTGGAAGCCAAGGACTGCCTGGCGCTGATCAACGGCAACTCCCTGTGCGCCGGCATGGCCGCCCTGACCCTGTGGGATGCAGAGCGGATGATGAAGGTCGCGGACACCGCAGGCGCGCTGTCGCTGGAAGCCATCCGCGGCGAGCAGGCCGCTTTCGACCCGCGCATCCACTCCGCGCGCAAGCAGCCGGGCCAGATCAACGCGGCGGAGAACATCCGCAAGATCATCGAAGGCTCCAGGCGCACCACCGAAGCCTCCCGCGCGGTGCATCTGGAAGACGACATCCTGCACCCGACCCATGCGCCGCGGGTCCAGGACCAGTACTCCTTCCGCTGCCTGCCGCAGGTCCACGGGTCCTGCCGTGACCAGATCGAGCACGCCAAGACCCTCGTCTCCCGCGAATTGAACGCGGCCACGGACAACCCGCTCGTCTTCTGGAACGAACTGGGCGCGCTGGAATTCATGTCCGGCGGCAATTTCCACTGCGAACCGATCGCCTTCGCGATGGATCTCGCGGCGATGGCGCTGATCGAGATCGGCAACATCTCGGAGCGCCGGCTGTTCGCCCTGAACGACGTGACCCTGAACTACGGTCTGCCGCCGAACCTCGCGGGCAAGCCGATCGGCCTGAACTACGGCTACGGCATCATCGCGACCTCGGCCGCGGCGGTCGCCTCCGAGAACAAGACGCTGGGTTTCCCCTCGGTCGTTGACACCATCCCGACCAAGTCGAGCCAGGAAGACCACGTTTCCATGGCCGCATGGTCCTGCCGCAAGGCCCAGCAGGTCCTCGACAACATGCCGAAAATCATCGGTGTCGAGTATCTCCTGGCCGCGCGCGCCATCTTCCTGACCCAGGACGTCCTGGCCGATTACAAGCTCGGCAAGGGCAGCCAGGTTGCCTATGACGTGATGTCCTCGAAGGTCCCGTTCCAGCAGGAAGACAGCTACATGCCGAACCAGCGCATCCCCGCGCTGGCCCTGGCGGAGTCGGGCGAAATCCTCGACGCGGTCGAAGCGGCCATCGGCGCGCTCAACTGATCATGGCGGAAGGATTGCGCATCCTTGAAGAAGCGGCCGGTCGTCTGACCGGCCGCTTCGGCCCTTCCGTGGTTGTGACCGGGGCCGAGGCGCGGCCCTATGCGGGCGACATGATGTATCGCGCGACGCAGGCAGCTGTCTGCGTGTTTCGCCCCGACAGCACCCGGATGCTGTCCGACGGCCTGAAGGCCCTGGCGGATCTGGACCTCGATTTCGTGCCGCGCGGCGGGGGCAGCGGGCTGGCCGGGGGGGCAACCCCGGACGGGACGCGCGCCAGCATCATCGTCAGCACCGAACGCATGCGCGCCATCCGCCGGATCGACCCCCGTGGCCGCCTGATGGTGGCCGAGGCCGGCGTCGTCCTGGCCGAGGCGCAGCAGGCGGCGCTGGAGGCCGGGCTGCAATTGGGGCTGACCCATGGCGGCGCGGGCAGCGCGAGCCTCGGCGGCTCCATCTCGACCAATGCCGGCGGCGCCAACGTGCTGCGCTACGGCATGGCCAGGGACCAGCTTCTGGGCCTCGAGGCCGTGCTGCCCTGCGGTACGGTGATCGGCCAGGCCTCCGAGCTGTGGAAGGACAATACCGGCTACAACCTGGCCCAGCTGATCGCTGGCGCGGAAGGCACGCTGGCCTTCGTCACCGCAGTGACGCTGAAGCTGCGCGCCGGGGCCAAGGACCGTCAGGCGGCGCTGTTCGCGGTGAGCAGCCCTGCCGCTGCGCTGGACCTGCTGGCGCTCTCCCATGAGACACTGGGCGAGGCGATCTGCGCGGCCGAGCTGATGTCGGGCGATGCCGTCGATTTCGCCGCCCGCATGGATTGCGCCGGATCCCCGCTGGAAGATCGCCACGATTGGCTGCTGCTGATCGAGGCCGAGGCGACCAGCCGGTTCTTCGATCTGGCCGGGGGCTTCGAGGCGCTTCTGGAAGAGGCCTTCGAACAGGAGCTGGTGCATGACGGCGTGCTGGCCCAGAGCGAGGCGCAGCGCCTTGGCCTGTGGCACCTGCGCGAGGGCGTCGCCGAGGCGATGGACCTGCATCGCGGACCGATCCTGCGCACCGACTGCTCGGTCCCGGTCGAGGCCGTGCCGAAATTCGTTGCGGGCGTGGCAGAAGGCACCGCGGCCAAGGCGCCCGAGGCCTTCGCCGCGTTCTTCGGGCATCTGGGTGACGGCAACATCCACGTGAATTTCCTGCCCCGTCCCGACATTGCCCCCGCCGGCCTGCCCGGGGCCCTGTCGCTGATGGTCGAGGACGTGGCGCGCGGCCTTTCGGGCAGCGTCAGCGCCGAGCATGGCATCGGCCTGCACAAGCGCGACGCGCTGGCCCGCATGAAGCCCGCCGCGGAGCTGTCTCTGATGGCCCGCATCAAGGCGGCCTTCGACCCCGGCGGCCGGCTGAATCCCGGCAAGATTTTCTCCGCGCCGACAGGTGCGGCCGACAAGGAAGGAAGCGAGTGATGTTCGAAACCATGAAGGCCCCGCCGCCGGACAAGATCCTGTCGCTGGCCGAGCTGTTCCGCGCCGACACCCGCCAAGGCAAGCTGGACCTGGGTGTGGGCGTCTACAAGAACGAGGCGGGCGTGACCCCGATCCTGCCGTCGGTTGCACAGGTGGAGGCCGCCCATGTGGCCGCCCTGACCACCAAGGCCTATGTCGGCCCGGGCGGAGACCCGGATTTCGTGGCCCTGGTGCGCGAGCTGGCCTTCGGCAAGGACGCCCCCGTCGCGCGGATCGCCGGGGTGCAGACGACCGGCGGGGCAGGCGCGCTGCGCACGCTCGCGGGCCTCATCGCCTTTCAGGCGCCGGGCACCATGGTGCATGTGCCGGATCCTACCTGGGTGAACCATCTTTCCGTGCTGGCCGATGCGGGTCTGCCGACCAAGGCCTACCGCTATTTCGATGCGGCCAGCAGCACCGTCACGGTCGACGCCATGCTGGAGGACATCAAGGCGATGGCGGCGGGCGACGTGATCCTGCTGCACGGCTGCTGCCACAACCCCACCGGCGCCGACCCGCAGCCCGGGGACTGGGATCGCATCATCGCCGCCGTGGTCGAACAGGGCGTGCTGCCCTTCGTCGATCTGGCCTATCAGGGCTTCGGCGAGGGTCTTGACGAAGACGCTGCCACGCTGCGCAAGCTGGTCGTCGCCGCACCGGAGCTCGTGCTGGCCTACAGCTGTTCCAAGAATTTCGGCATCTACCGCGACCGCACCGGCGCGGCCTTCGTGCTGTCGAAGTCGGAGGCAGGCTCTGTCGCGGCCCGGGGCCAGCTGCAGGTGCGCAACCGCGTGGCGTATTCCATGCCGCCAGACCACGGCGCCAAGATCGTCGCCGGCGTGCTTGGCTCGCCCGAGCTGAACGCCCAGTGGCGGGCCGAGGTCGGTGCGATGCGTGCCCATGTGGGCCGCAACCGCGCCGCGCTGGCCGCCGCGCTGGAGGATATCGACGCCACCCGCTTCGGTGCGCTCGCAGGGCAGAAGGGCATGTTCTGCTGCCTGCCGATCTCCGAAGCCCAGGTGGACAGGCTGCGCGAGGAATTCGCGATCTACATGGTCTCCGACGGCCGGATGAACCTCGCGGGGCTCGACGTCTCCCGCGCGCCGGAATTGGCGCTGGCGGTGGCCAGGGTTCTCTGAACCGTCAGATCGCGAAGACGACAGGCCCGCCCCCGGCCCGGGCAGGATGCCCGTCTGCCGCGACGGGGCCGGGGGCGGGCCTCAGTCCGCGTCCTCGCGGGGCTGGCCGATCCCGGCCAGCACGATCCCCAGCCGGGCGGTGATCTGATCGGCCTGGCTGCGCCGGTCTACCGGTCCGTGAGGCCGCCGGCGGGGCAGCAGCGCGCCGAAGACCACGTCCATCATCATCCCGGCCAGGTCGCTTGCGTCATGGCGGGGCATCGCGCCGCGATCCATCTGCGCCGCCAGCCAGTCGATCAGCAATTCGCGCGACCGGATGATGCCGGTATCATAGAGCAGGGCGTTCAGCTCGGGCAGCAGCAGGCTCTCGCGGGCGACCAGGTTCATCAGCGCATCGCGTTCCGCGGCATCGCGGTCCTCCAGATCCAGGCGGAAGATCTGCCGCAGGGTCTCCAGCACCGGTCGCTCCTCCCGTGCCGGCCGGGGAAGGTCCAGGATCAGGTGGCGCCGCGACAGGATGGCGGCGGTGAACAGATCCGTCTTGTCCGGAAAGGCGCGATAGACATCGCGTTTCGAGAGGCCCCCGCGCTGCGCGATATCGGCGGTGGTGGCGCGGGCGAAGCCCTTCTCGATGAAACTGGTCATCGCCGCGCTGAGCACACGGTCGCGCAGGGCCTGATCCGAGATCCTGCGCGGACGGCCGCGTCGCGGCGGCTGGGGGGTCTGAGGCGGTGGGTCGCCGAGCATCTGCGTTTTGTGTCAAAATGTTTCTCCCCGATGGGTAGCCGGTCGGGGCCGCGATGACAATGATGCAGCGGCGGGGGCCCGCCCCGGAGCGGGGGCGGGCGGGGCAGGGATCAGAATGTCGAGCTGAGCCCGACATAATAGGCGCGGCCCGGTTCGTTATAGGTGTTGGCGCCCTCGTTCGAGCGCAGCACGGTCTTGTCGAAGAGGTTCGTCACCCCGGCGGAGACGCGGATCTTCTGGCTGTAGTCGTAGTAGAAGCCGAGATTGACCAGGCCATAGGCCTTGCGGCTGTCGGTCTCGTCATTGTCGTAGCCGGTGAGCTCGCTGGTTTCCGCGGCCTGGATCGGGCCGTAATAGGTGACCGCGGGGATCATGCTCAGCTTGTCCGTGGCCTGCCAGTTCAGCTGCGCATTGATGGTGTAGTCAGGCACAAGGGACAGCGGCTCGCCGGACTCCTTGTTCTCGGACACGGCCATCCAGGTGAAGTTGGCCGAGAAATCGAGCACATCCGACAGCGGCGCCGCGACGCTGCCCTCGACCCCGCCGACTTCGGCTTCGGGAACGTTTTCCCATTGGTACAGCCGGTAGGTGCGGCTGCCGCTGGTGACGGTGCCGATCTGGTTGGTGCCCGACTGAATCTTGTCGTGGTAGTAGTTGTAGAAGCCGGTCAGCGTGGCATTGAGCCCGCCGAGGCCATTATAGGCGATCCCCAGCTCGGTGTTCAGGCTGGTTTCCGCGTCCAGATCCTCGTTGCCCAGAACATAGCACGGGCCGTTGCGGTGATAGGGATAGGGGCAGCCATTGCCCGAGGTCACATAGGCATAGCCTTCGTTCAGCTGGTAGATATTGGGCGCCTTGAACGCCTGGGCCGCCCCGCCCTTGAGGGTCCAGCTGCCGGAAAGCGCATAGGAGGCGTTCAGGCCGCCGGACACGGCATGCCCGAAAGTGTCCGCCCAGTCATAGCGCAGCGCCGGGATCACGGTCAGCCGGTCGGTGGCCAGGATGTTCGACTCGACATAGAGCCCCGCCATGGTCTGCTGCAGGTGGCGGTCGCGTTCCGCCGCCGTCTGCGGGTAGTCGCCGAAATCGACCGAGATCTCGTTGGTCGCGATCGAGACCGGGTCGTCCATCCGCTCGTGCCGTATCTCGGCGCCGACGGTGGTCGAGGCGTCCCTGCCCGCCAGGGACATCGGCATCGTCCACTCGGTCTTGGCGGTGATGTTGTTCATCACCCGGATGCCCCATTCGGACTCCGAGTTGATGGCGCCTTCGCCGCCCCCGGCCGAGCCTTCGGAGAGCCGCTTGTCGCGGGTATGCTCCCACTGGAAGTAGCTCATCGTGTCGCCGAAATCGTATTCGCCGCGATGCGTCAGCTTGAAGGTCCGCCGCAGCATCTTGTTGGTGGTCTCCTCGTCATCGGCCAGCGCGGTGGTGGTGTCGGTGGAGTTCGACAGCAGCGTGTCGCCGGCGTAGATGTTGTCCTGTTCGCTGATGCCGAATTCGAAATCGTATTCCTGGCCGCCCACCGGTTCCCAGCTCAGCAGGAAGGTCGCGTCCCTGTTGATCACGCCCTCGCTGCCGGCCGCCGAGTCGCAGTCGTCGCCGGTGCTCGTGCAGCCCGAGGTGGCCGCGTCGTTGATGTCCGGGTCATCCGGCTCGGTGCGGTTGTAGTTGGCGGTGACGCGGAAGCTCAGCTTGTCGCTCAGCGGCTTGGCCCACATCACGTTGACCCGCTTCGTCGCGCCTTCCATGTCGCTTTCGGGCTGGTCATAGCGCAGGTTGACCGAGAAGGTCTCGGTCTCGGGGCGCTTGGTGATGATGTTCACCACCCCGCCGGCCGCACCCGAGCCGTAGCGCGCCGCCGCCGGGCCGCGGATGACCTCGATGCGCTCGATCAACTCGGCCGGGACCCAGTTGGAGTCGCCGCGCGTGTCGCGTTCGCCGCCGCGGCGCATCTGCACCACGTTGCGCGATTGCACCGGGACGCCGTCGATCAGGATCAGGGTGTTCTCCGGGCCCATGCCGCGGATGTCGATCTGGCGCTGGTTGCCGCGCTGGCCGGAGGAGGACGCGCCGGTCAGGTTGACGCCCGGCTGCTTGCGCACCAGCTCGGAAATGTCGTTGGAGACCGGGGTCTTCTCGATCTGCTCGGCGGTGATCTCGGAGACGCCGAGATTCTGCAGTGTTTCCTGCTGCGCGGAAATCACGATGTTTTCCAGCGTGATCGCCTCGGAGGTCGTGGCGGTCTGTGCCAGGGCGGCGGTTCCGCTCAGCGCGGCTGCGGTCAAGAGCGAGGCGGCTCCGCGAAGGCGGAGCCCGGGGAGGCGTGTCATTGCAGCGTCCTTCTGTCCTGCGGGGAAGGGATCGCATGGCTGGCGTGTGCGGCTGGCCGGCGACGGCATCGGTCCGGCAGCCGCAGGGTCAACGAGAGCTGCCGGTGGGGGGCGACAGCCGGACCGGAACCGGTGCGGGACTGTCATGTCTGGCCGGCGAAGAAGGACCGGGGCATGTCCGCCAAGGGGCGACCATCAGTGGTACCGGTCAAGTTCCGCATTGCTGCCGCGTGATTATGGTACCAACACGGTTTCGTCAACGCCCCGTTAGCAGCGGCCTGAAGATCTGTTGCCGCAGCATGGCGGGGGGCAGGGGGGCCCGGCTGCGATCGGCCGGGAGGATCCGGGCCCGGGATGGGATCCGGCATCCCCGCTCGCCTTCGGCTTCTCTTTCGAGGGCATCGTCTTTCCGGACCCGGGCAGACCGAAGCAGATCGCGGCGGCAAGGGGGGCGGATCGCATCCCGCCGCCACCATGGGGCTGCGACATTGCACCATGCGGGACGGGGAAATCGCACGCCATGCGCGGCCGGTGACACGCGCCGGCGGGGGTCTTTCGGAAAGGAAGCAGGGCGGACGGCGCTGGCTGGCGCGACGAGGGACGCGCCTGGCTTGCGTCGCGGGTAACGTCCGCGTCACTCGTACTGCACGCCGCGCCGATGCTGCCATCCGCGCCCGGTGCCGGTCGCCGCGTCAGTCCACCTATGCTGCCGCTGCGCCCGGTACGATATGCGCCCTTTCGCGCGGATCGCGGCGAAGGTCAATGCCCCGCCGCCGGGGCGGGCGGATCCCGGCCGGGTCGCGGTTGCCTGCGGCGGGGCAGGGGGATAGACCTGCGGCAGGGCCCGCGCGCCCGGATCTGCAGGACAAGCCCATGAGATTGCGCCAAATCGAGGTCTTCTTCGCCATCTGGCGCAATGGATCGGTGACGGCCGCGGCCGAGGAACTGGCGATATCGCAAAGCTCGGTCAGCAAGACGCTGAAACATGCCGAGCAGAGCCTGGGATTCGAGCTGTTCCACCGGGTCCGCGGCAAGCTGGTCCTGTCCGAGGAGGGCGAGATCCTGCTCAACGACGCGGCGCGGATCTTCGAAAGCCTGGAGCAGATGCGCGGCCGCGCGGCGGGGCTGCGCCACGGGCTGAGCCGCTCGGTACGCATCGTCTGCCTGCCCAGCCTGGGCCAGTGGCTGGTCCCGCAGGCGGTCGTGGCCTTCCACAGGAGGTTTCCCGAGGTCGCGCTGGAGATCACCACCAAGCACGAGGGCGAGATGCTCGAAGGGGTGCGGGCGCGCGAATACGACCTGGCCTTCACCTTCGGCCCGCCGGGGCTGGCGCCGCATATGGCGGGGCTGGGCAGCGACCTGGTCGCCGAGGGTCAGATGGTCCATATCCAGCCGGGGCGCGGCGGCTGGGCGGCCCCCGTCACGCTGGCCGAAATCGACGTGTCCTCGCTGATCGTGCTGAGCGGTCGGCATTTCCTGGGCACGCTGCTGCGCGACGAATTGCGCTCGCGCGGCCTGCCGGAACGGCCCCGGCTGATGGTGCAGACCTATTCGGTGGCGCGCGAGCTGATCGCCAACGGGGTAGGGTCGTGCATTGTCGACGAATTCACCGCCATCACCCGGCCGATCAATGTGCGCATCCGGCCGATCCGGCCGCATATCCGCTTCGGCATCCATCTCTACCGGCGCGAAGGCACGGCGCTGTCGCGCCATGAACGCGCCTTTCTCGACATCTTCCGCGACCTGGCGAAGACCGCGGAACGGCATTAGGGCGGGGGGGCGCCCCGCCGCCGGTCAGGTCAGCGCGCCGGCAGCCGCCCCGACCGCATCCGGGACCGATCCCGATTGCGCGGCGGCCAGGGCGGGGACGCGCCGGTTGGGCATGGCGCTGTCTTCCCGGGCGAAAGGTGCCACCGGCATGCCTCTGGCGCCGGGCAGCGCCAGCGCGTCGCCGAAGTGGTGGGTCTCGGCGGCGGCGGGCCCTGTGCCGATCCGGGCGATGCGCCCGTCGCGGATGCGACCACGCCGTTTCCGGTCACGCCCTATTCGGTCCCCAGCCTGCCGCGCACCACCTTGTCGAAATCTGCCATCTTGCCCCCGGCCTGTCTGTTCGCAGCCCTGTTCCAAGGCTTCCCTGACGCCGCGGGGGCATGACCCCGAATGCCAATATGGCGGCTATCCATAGCCTGCGTTCATGCAGGTTCAGGTTGCGATCCGGCAGGCGATCGCGTCGATGCGCTGCCCTGCCTGCGGCGCGGACAGGCCCAGCGACAGCAGGTAGCGCCGCGCCAGGGCGCCATCGCCGGACCCGTGCAGGAACTCTGCGGCCAGGTGCTCGACATGCAGCCGCTCCGCCTCCAGCTCGCAGGATTTTATCCTTTCGCGAAAGTCGTTTATCTGCGGATCCGCGATCTTCGGCTTCAGCCGGACGCGCAGGGCGCGCAGGGGCTTGATGACCTCGTCGCGCCATGCGGCGGAGGCCTGCAGCCAGGCAGCGAACCCCGCCGGATCAAGGCCCAGCCCGGCCCGGTCGGCCATCAGGCAGATCAGGAAAAGCGGCACATCCGCGTCGAACTCCTGCTGCAATGACAGGCAAAGCGCCGAAATATCGCCTGTTTTATAGATCTCCACCATCTCATCGAAGATCGTGGCGCAGAAATTCTCTCTTTCCATGGGGCACCGCCGGGTGGTTGAAGGGTCGCGTTTCCGCACCGAGCTTAGGACAGGGTTTCGCAGATGGGGCAAAGCAGAATCGTCGTGGGCATTTCCGGTGCCTCGGGGGCCATCTACGGGCTCAGGGCGCTGCAGATGCTGCGCGAGGCCGAGGTGGAGACCCACCTCGTCGTCAGCCGTTCGGGCGAACTGACGCTGCGCTCGGAATGCGGGATGGGGCTGCGCGACCTGGAGGTGCTGTGCGACGTGCTGCATCCGGTCGGCAATGTCGGCGCCACCATCGCCAGCGGATCGTTCCGCACGATGGGCATGATCGTCGCGCCCTGCTCGATCCGCAGCCTGTCGGAAATCGTCTCGGGCGTGACCTCGACGCTGCTGACGCGGGCGGCGGATGTGGTGCTGAAGGAACGGCGGCCGCTGGTTCTGATGGTGCGCGAAAGCCCGCTGCATCTGGGCCATCTGCGCAGCATGACCGCCGCCGCCGAGATGGGTGCGACCATCGCCCCGCCGATGCCCGCCTTCTATGCCAATCCCGAAAGCATCGACGAGCTGGTCTCGCATTCGGTCGGGCGGGTGCTGGACATCTTCGGGATCGACAGCGAGATCAGGCGCTGGCCGGGGCTGGGGCGCTAGCCGCCGCGCCCAGCGGGTGATGGCAGGCGGCCATGTGGCCGCCGGGGACGGGGGCCAGCGGCGGGCGCTGCGTCGTGCACAGGCCGGTCGCCCGCGCGCAGCGGCCGCGGAAGGCGCAGCCGCCGCCATCTTCCAGCCGCGAGGCGCGCGCCGCCCGCGCCCGGTCCGGCACCAGCTTGCGGCTGGCATCGGGCACCGGCACCGCATCCAGCAACGTGCGCGTATAGGGATGGGCGGGGGCGGCGAAGATCGCCGCGGACGGGCCGATCTCGACGATCCGCCCCATATACATCACCGCCACCCGGTCGCAGATGCTGCGCACCACCGCCAGGTCGTGCGAGATGAAGATCATGCCCAGGCTGCGCGCCTGCCGCATCCGGCGCAGCAGGTTCAGCACCCGTGCCTGCACCGACACGTCGAGCGACGCGACCGGCTCGTCGCAGACCAGCATGGAGGGCCGCAGCGCCAGCGCGCGGGCGATGGCGATGCGCTGGCACTGCCCGCCCGAGAACTGGTGCGGGCGCCGGCCCTTGACCATCGCGCGGCTCAGCCCGACCTCGGCCAGGGCGGCATCGACGCGGTCGCGCGTCTCGGCGGCGGGCAGGCCCTGGATTTCCAGCCCCTCCGCCACGATCCTCTCGATCGTCCGGCGCGGGTTGAACGAGGACACCGGGTCCTGGAACACCATCTGCGCCTCGGCGCGGAACCGTTTCAGCGCCCCGCCCCGCAGATCGCTCAGCGCGGCGTCGCGGAACCGCATGCCGCCCACGATGCCGCGATGGCCCGGCGCCAGCAGCCGCAGCACCGCGCGCCCGATCGTGGTCTTGCCGGACCCGCTTTCGCCCACCAGCCCCAGCGTTTCCGAGGGGGCGAGGTCGAAGGAGACGTCATCCACCGCCAGGAAGCTGTCGCGGCCGCGCGGAAAGCGCACGGAGAGGTTGCGGATTTCCAGAAGGGGGGCGGTCATCGTGCTTGCTCCGGCAGGGGGACGTCTTGCGGCGGGTGATGGCAGGCGGCGCCGTGCCCGGCCGGGTCGCGGCGCAGCACGGGCATCCGGTCGGCGCAGGGCGCATCGGCGGCATGGCAGCGCGGCGCGAAGGGACAGCCCGTGATGCCGATCAGGCGGTCGGGGGGCTGGCCGGGGATGCTGCGCAGGTCGCGGTCGGGCGGGCTGTCGAGGCTCGGCACCGCCGCGAGAAGCTGGGCGGTGTATTGATGGCGTGCCGCGGCGAAGACCTGCGGCGTGGGCCCGGTCTCGGCCAGCCGGCCGCCATACATGACCGCGACCTCGTCGGTCCGCCCCGCCACGACCCCCAGGTTATGGGTGACCTGGATCATCGCCATCCCGGTTTCCTGCTGCAGGATCTGCAGCAGATCGAGGATCTCCTTCTGCACCGTCACGTCCAGCGCGGTCGTCGCCTCGTCGGCGATCAGCAGGTCGGGCTCCACCGCCAGGGCGGAGGCGATCATGATCCGCTGCTTCATGCCGCCGGAGAATTCATGCGGGAACCGGTCATGGCAGCTGGCCGCGTCGGGGATGCCCACCCGGTCGAGCAGGGAAATCGCCAGCTCGCGCGCCTGCATCTTCGTCAGGCCGCGATGGACGCGGGCGGATTCCGAGACCTGCGGGCCCACGCGCTGATAGGCGTTCAGCGCCGCGGTCGGGTTCTGGAACACGACGCCCACCCGCGCCCCGAGATAGCGCCGCCGGTCGCGTTCGCGCAGGGCGCCCAGATGCTGACCGTCCAGCCGCACCGCCCCGGTGATGCGCGCCCGGCGCGAGGCAAGGCCCAGGATCGCGCGGATCAGCATGGACTTGCCCGCCCCGGATTCGCCGACGATGCCCAGCGTGCGGCCCCGTTCCAGCCGCAGCGTGATGTCATTGAGGATCTGCAGATCCCCCGCCGGCGAGGGCAGCGACAGCGACAGCCCCGCGATGTCGAGAAGGACGGGATCGGCCATCAGATCTGCCTTTCGCGGATGTCGATGCGGCGCGCGAGGAAGTCGCCGGTGGTGTTGAGCGCATAGACCGTCAGCACGATCGCCAGGATCGGCCCGAAGATCAGCAGCGGAAAGCGGCTGATGAGGTCGGTCGATGCGGCGATCATGCCGCCCCAGCTGGGCGCGGGGGCCGGGATGCCGAAGCCCAGAAAGCTCAGCGACCCCTCGGTGATGATCAGCCCGGCCATCAGGGGCGGCACGACGGCGGTCATGGTGGGCACCAGGTTGGGCAGGATCTCGCGGAACAGGATCCGCCCGTGCCCGGCGCCGAGCGCCCGCGCCGCCAGCACGTAGTCGCGCTGGTTCTGGCTGATCACCCCGCCCTTGGTCAGACGCGCATAGGTGCCGATATCGAGGATGCCCAGCGTCAGCGTCATGGTCACCACGGAAGTGCCGGTGACCGAGACCAGCGCCAGGATGATCAGCACCGGCGGCAGCACCGCCATCGTGTTGGCCAGCAGATCGACGGTCCGTTCGGCCATGCCGCGGCAATAGCCGGCGATCATGCCCAGGATCAGCCCGCCGGTCATGGAAATGGCCGTGGCGAGGATTACGATCACCAGCGTCTGGCGCGCCCCGTAGATCACCCGCGACAGGATCGAGCGTCCCAGCGCGTCGGTGCCGAACAATCCGTTCAGCGTCAGATCCGGCGGGGCGGAGAAATCGCCATAGGGGAAGTTGGGATTGACCAGCCCCGGGATCCAGTCGGCCAGCACCGCCAGCGCGACCAGCAGGATCAGGAAGCCGATCGAGAAGGCCTCGAGAAAGCTGGAGCGGGGGAAGCGCATCCGCGCGATCCCGGCGCGCCAGCCGCTCAGGGTCTCTGCGGTCATCTCAGCGCACCTCCAGCCGCGGGTCGATCAGCGCATAGCCCAGATCGACGCAGGCGAAGACGATGACGAAGATCGCCACGGTCAGGCACAGGATCGCCTGCACCATCGCCAGGTCATGGTCCTGCACTGCCGCCAGCACCGTCCAGCCGATGCCCGGCACGGCGAAGAAGCTCTCGACGATGAAGGAGCCGCCCAGCAGGTAGGTCAGCGACAGGCCCATGACGGTCAGGATCTGCGGCAGCGAGGGCATCAGCGCATGGCGCCACAGGATATAGGGGGTGGAGAACCCCTTGGCCCGGGCGGAGGCGATGAAATCCTGCTGCAGCGTGGCGAGGAACTCGTTGCGCGCCACGCGGAAGAAATAGGCCACCTGGTGCACCGACAGGCACAGCACCGGCAGCGCGATATGGCGCAGGTTCTCCAGCGGATCCTCGAAGAGCGGCACCCAGCCGGTGGCGGGAAGCCAGCGCAGCGTGATGGAGAAAAGCAGGCTCAGCACCACCACCGACACGAAGGTCGGCACGGCCAGCATGGCGCTGGCGGCAATACGGAAGGCGCCGTCGATGCGGCTGCCCGCGCGCGCCGCCATCGCCAGGGCCAGCGGGATGGCGATGGCCAGCGACAGCAGCATCGCCGCCAGCGCGATCTCGAAGGTGACGGCGGCGCGGGCAAGAAGCACCTCCGCCACCGGCTGCTGGCTGTAGAGCGTCACGCCGAAATCGCCCTGCACCGCGCCGCCCAGCCACCGCAGGTAGCGTTGCCAGGCGGGCAGGTCATAGCCATAGGCGGCGTTCAGCTGGGCGATCTGCTCGGGCGTGGCGAATTCGCCCAGGATCGCCTGGGCGGCGGATCCGGGCATCAGGTCGGACAGTGCCGTGGCCAGGAAGGTCACGAGCAGCACCACCGGTATCCCGGCGGCGATCCTTATGGCGAAAGCCCTGAGATAGCTCCGCATCGGGGCGGTCATGGCTGGTCTCCTTTCCTGGCCGTTGGCTCGGTGGCTCAGAGCGCCTTCCAGCGCGCGTCGCCTTCCATCCAGCCGCGGTCGCGTTCCACCGAGGCGCGGCGCTCGGCCTCGGTCAGCCCCCCCATGTCATGTTCGTCGGCATAGCGGGTGGACTGCTCGGCAAAGACGCGGCGGCCGTAATCCATCATGCCGTACATCGACCCCTTTTCCAGATAATGCATGGTCACCAGGTTGAATCCCAGCTCGGCGATCTCCTCCAGGGTGACGAAGGGCTTGCCATTGACCCAGGCGACATCGCCGAACATCTTCCAGCCGGGCAGGCGCGCGGCAACCGTGCGGCATTCCTCCAGCGTGCGCAGCGCATGGACATAGGTCATCTCGGCGCCCAGCTTCTCGGCCATCTCGCAGCGCACGATCGCCTCTTCCAGCCCCAGTTCCAGCTTGGCCTCGGTGCGGGCGATGACCACGCAATCGGTGCCCTCGCAGGCCTCGATCGCCGCCTTGATCTTGGCCAGCCAGTGCTCGCGCGAGACGACCGGATGGGGGACGTTGCCGTCGACCCGGCCTTCCAGCGTCGCCTTCTCCATCGCCGCGCCGAACCGGGCGAAGCCGCGTTCATTGGGCGTGTCCTCGATCAGGATGGCGCCCGCGCCCGCCTTGGCCAGGCGGTGGCAGGTGCGGTAGACATTGACCACGTCGCCGAAGCCGTCATCGGCATCGATGATCAGGGGCAGGGGCGAGTAATCGGCGATCCGGTCGGTGGCCCAGACCAGTTCCTCCTGGTTGTGCAGGCCCAGATCGGGGACGCCCGACATGGAAAAGCCCAGGCTCGCGCCCGACAGCAGGATCGCCTGGAACCCGGCCATCTCGGCGGCCTTGGCCGAATAGCAGTCCCAGACGCAGGGGGTGAAGACCTGTCCCTTGGACATCAGGTCGCGGAAGGTGACGCGGGGGGACTTGTGCAGCATTCGGGGTCTTGCCTCGTTGAAGTGATCCGGTCTCGGCCGGGCGGGAAGGGGCGGGACCGGAAGGTCCCGCCGCAGGGGTCACTCGGCGCAGGGGCCGTCGCATTTGAACAGGTACTGCTTCTGCAGGATCCCGCCGTTGGAGTTCACCACCCCGCCGGTATCGTCGCGCATCAGCAGGAAGCGGTTGTCGACGCCGAAAAGGTAGAAGGGCAGGTCCTCGGCAAAGAGCTTCTGCACGCCGACATAGCTTTCGCGGATCTCGTCCTCGTCGACGGTGCGGGTCGCGGCCTCCAGCAGCGCGTCCATCTCCTCGCTGGAATAGTGGCTCCAGTTCAGCGTGCCGCCGGTGCCCAGCAGCTTGGAGATGTTGGGCTCCGCCCCGTTCGAGACCAGCGCGCCGCCATCGACGCAGAAATCATAGGCCATCTGGTTGCTGCAGGTGTCGCGCAGGTTGGCCATGGCGACCTCGGTGATCGTCGCGCTGGCGCCGTCATAGGCGTTGATCACCTGCTGCATGTATTCCGCCAGCCGTTTCATGTCGGAATTCGGATAGGTGACGATTTCCACCTCGAAGGGCTTGCCGTCCTCGGCCAGCGCGTCGATCAGCTCCTGCGCGCGCTCGGGGTCATAGCCCGGCACGGCGTAATCGGCGGTGTAATAGGAGGAGCCCTCGCCGAAATAGTTGCCCGGCGCCTCGTAGCCCGCGGTCTGGGTATAGGCCTGCATCAGCCGGTCGCGGTTGATCGCGGCATAGAGGGCCTCGCGCGCGCGGGGATCCTGGAAGATGCCGTGCTCGAAGTTGAAATAGCCGCGATAGATGCCGCGGATCGGGATCTCCTTGGCGGTGACGCCCGGCGCCTCGGCATTGTTGCCGAACTGGTAGGGATAGCCCGCCATCATCGTCGCGCCGCCCTGCACCACGGTGGAGATCCGGCTGTTGGTCTCGGGGATGATCTTGAAGTTCAGCGTGTCGAGATAGGGCCGCTCTGCATCCCAGTAATCGGGGTTGCGCACCAGCGTCATGCCGATGCCCTGGTCCCAGCTGTCCAGCGTGAAGGCCCCCGCGCCCACCGGTTTCAGATCGGCGGGGGTGGCGGCGGCCTCCAGCATCGCGGGCGAGGCGATGAAGGGCACCAGTTCCGCGACCTGCTGGGCGAAGATGGCATTCGGGCCGGGCAGGGTGATCTTCAGCGTCAGCGGATCGACCACCTCCATGCCCGCCGCCCAGGAGGCGACCCAGTCGCGCGCGCTGGCCAGCGATCCCTCGGCCCCGGCGCGGTCCCAGTTCATCTTCACGGCCTCGGCGTCATAGGGCGTGCCGTCGGTGAAGGTCACGCCCTCGCGCAGCTTCAGCACCCAGGTGACGGCATCCTCGCTGGTCAGGCTCTCGGCCATGCCGCCCTGCACCTGCCCGTTGACGTCGACATAGACGATGAAGCCGTAGATCGCGTCCAGCACGTCCATCGGCCCGCCGGGATAGGTCGAATTGGTCACCGCCGGGTCCCAGCCCTTGATGTCCGACCCGTTGATGATGGTCATCTCGCCGCCGCGGACGGGATCCTGCGCCCAGAGGGGCGCGGCAGGGAGCGAGAGGGAGAGTGCAAGCAGCGAGGCCGCCGGCAGCCATGCCGGGAGCCCAGGACGTGTCATCGACATGTTCCCGGTACCTTTCTGTTGGAAATCCAGTGTTTCTGGGTGGCGGGCCTGTTGTGTTTCATTGGTCCGGTGCCGCCTTCCCGGTGGGTCCAAGCTAGGGACGGGGCCCCCGCAATGTCAACGTGGTATCGATACCATGATCTGGTCCGAATTCGGGCTGCAATCGGGGCGCCCGGCTGCACGGGCAGGCAGAGGCGGAAGATTTGAGAACCTGAGTTCATGGGGGAATGACGCAGGTTCCTGTCCGGGTCCGGATACGGCATGGTTCGGGTGATTCGCGGCGACGCGGGCAATTGCGGCCTCCGCGTGGTAACGATACCATGATGAAGGAGATCGAGGGGCAGGGCGATGACGGAACACGGGACCGGACGGCGCGGACAGCATCGGCGCGCGGCGCCGACGATGAAGCATGTGGCGGCGCTGGCGGGGGTGTCGGTGATGACCGTCTCGCGGGCGCTCGCGACGCCGGACCGGGTCAGTCCCGAGGCGCTGGAAAAGGTGCGGCGGGCCGTGCTGCAGACGGGCTACGTGCCGGACCGCAACGCGGGCGCGCTGTCCTCGCAGCGCTCGCATATCGTCGCGCTGACCCTGCCGACGCTGGCCAACGGCAATTTCGCCGATCTCGCCGAGGGGATCTCGGACATCCTGCTGCCCGCGGGCTACCAGCCGCTGATCGGCCATAGCGGCCATTCCCTGGAAAAGGAGGAGGAACTGGTGCGCATCATGCTGGCGCGGCGCCCGGATGCCTTCGTCCTGGTTGGGACGACCCACAGCCGGGAAACCTCGCGGCTGCTGCATGCCAGCGGCATCACCGTGATCGAGACCTGGGAATATACCGACAACCCGGTCGATCTGTGCGTCGGCTTCTCCAACCGCCGCGCGGGAGAGCTGGCGGCGGAACATCTCGCCGGGCTGGGGCACCGCCAGCTGGCGGCGATCGGCGGCAGCCTCGACGACACGCTGAAGGATTACCGCGGCGAACAGCGGCTGCGCGGGTTCCGCGACGCGGCGCGGCGCCTGGGCCTGCCCGACCCGGTCATCCTGCGCGAGGCGGTAGTGCCGATCCGCCATGGCCAGGGGGCCGGCACGATGGCGCGGCTGCTCGACGACCATCCCGGCGCCAGCGCCGTCTTCGCGATTTCCGACACGATGGCCTTCGGCGCGATGATGGAATGCCAGCGCCGGGGTATCGCCGTGCCGCGGCAGCTGTCGATCCTGGGCTTCGGCGATTTCGACATTGCCGGGCAATGCCTGCCGGGGCTGAGCACCATATCCGTCGATCCCGTCGCGATGGGGCGCATGATCGGAGACAGGATCCTCGAGCGCATGGCCGGGTCGGCACCGCGCAGCGAGGAAACGGCGCCGCGGATCGTCCTGCGCCACAGCACCTCGGCCCCGCCCGGCGCCTGAGCGGACGGCCCGCCGCGGCCCGGCCGGGCCATCGCGCCCTCCGCCGGGCGCTGATGAAGGCCGCGCGGATGGAAGGCGCGCCGGACCCGAACGCGGCGCGCGACGGGGCGGGGCGGGAAGACGGTCGAATTATCGGCTGGCCCCTGCGCTCCAGTTCTGTATTTATGCGCCCGAACCAGCCAGCTTTCCCGACCCCGTCGCCCGAGCAAGCCGGAATGCCAATCTCTGCAGGTCGGGAATGGAACCGGAACTCAGCACCCAGAAGGCGCCCGGCGCGCTGGCGCGGATCGATGCCGGGCTGGCCCGGGCCGAACTCGCCCTCGCCGCCCGGCTGACCGGCGCGCTGGCGCTGGTGCTGGCGGCCGCGGCAGTGGCGCGCAGCCTGGGCGCCCCGCTGATCTGGGCCGACGAGGCGGCGGTGGGCCTGATGTGCTGGGCGGCCTTTGCCGGGGCCTCGGCCGCGCTGGCGCAGGGCGCGCATGTCTCTGTCAGCATTCTCGAATCCAAGCTGTCCCCGCGCGCCGGGTGGTGGCGGGCCCTGGCCGAGACGCTGATCCTCGCCGCGCTGCTGGGCTGGCTGGCCTCCGTCATCTGGCGCTGGCTCGACCCGGCGGGACTGTGGCAGGCCGGATCGGGGCAGCGCCTGGCCGAGACCGCCTTCAACTTCGTCTGGGTGGAACCGACCGTGACCCTCGGGCTGCGCAAGATCTGGCTTTGGTCGGTGCTGCCGCTCTTCTGCCTCGGGGCGGGGGTGCATCTGGCGGCGCGGCTGGCCCGGCTGGCGGAGGCGGCGCGATGACGGTGCTGGCCTTGTTCTCGGGGCTTCTGGTGCTGGGCCTGCCGGTCGCCTTCGCGATCCTCGCCGCGGCGCTGTGGCAGATCGCGGCCACCGGCAACCCGGCGCTGTTCCTCAGCGTGCCGCAGCAGCTTTTCGCCGGGATCGAGAGCTACGGCCTGCTGGCGCTGCCGGTCTTCATCCTGCTGGGCGAGCTGATGAATGCCGCCGGGGCCGGGCGGCGCCTGCTGGCGCTGGCGGCGCTGGCCGTGGGACCGGTGCGCGGCGGGCTGGCGCAGGTGACGCTGGTCGCCAATGCGATGATGGCGGCGATCCTGGGATCCTCGGTGGCGCAGATCACGCTGATGTCCAAACTCGCCGTGCCCGAGATGGAGCGCGCGGGCTATCCGCGCGACCTCGCCGCCGCCGTCACCGCGGCGGGCGGGCTGCTGGCGCCGGTGCTGCCGCCGTCCATGCTGCTGATCCTCTTCGGGGTGACGGCGCAGATCCCCGTGGGCGAGCTTTTCGTCGCGGGGGTGGTGCCGGGGCTTCTGCTGTTCGCGGCGCTCGCGGCGGTGACGGCCGCCGGGGCGCGGCGGCGCAACCTGCCGGTGGCGCGCCGCCCGGCGACGGGGCGAGGGCGCATCGTGCTGGCGGCGCTGCCCTCGGCGCTGGTGCCTCTGGCGATGATCGCCTCGATCCTCGGCGGCATCGCCACGGCGGTGGAGGCGGGCACGTTCGGCATCCTCGCGACGCTGGTCGTGGGCTTCGCCATCCATCGCGAACTGCGCGTGGCCGATCTGTGGCCGGCGCTGAAATCCACGGCGCTGACCTCTGCGGTGATCCTGATGCTGGTGGCGGCGGCGGGGCTGTGGTCCTGGATCGCGGCCTGGCAGAACCTGCCCGCCCAGGCCGGCGCGCTGATCTCGGGGCTGACCTCGGACCCGCTGGTCTTCATGCTGCTCTACAACCTGATGCTGATCCTGATCGGCATGGTGATCGACCCGATCCCGGCGCTGATCCTGGTCGTGCCCGTCTTCCTGCCGATCGCCACGGGCAGCTACGGGTTCGATCCGCTGCAGATGGGGGTCGTGACCTGCCTCAACCTGACGCTGGGGCTGCTGACCCCGCCGGTGGGATCGGGCCTGTTCACCGCGGCGCGGCTGAACGGCGTGCGGCCCGAACGGCTGGCGCGGCTGACGCTGCCCTATCTCGCCGCCGGAGGGGCGGTGATCCTGCTGACCGCGCTCTGGCCTGCCGTCTCGGGCGGGCTGGGGCGGCTTCTGAACTGAAGGACAAATCCATGCGTGCGTTTCTCGTCCCGTTCCTGATCCTTGCCGCGCTGCCTGCCGAGGCGCGCGACTACCGGCTGGGGCTGATCACCCCGCCGCCGCATCAATGGACCAAATCCGCCGAGGCGGCGGCGGCCGAGATCGCCGAGGCGACCGGGGGGCGGGTCAATATCCTCGTCTTCCCCTCGGGCCAGCTGGGCAGCGAGGCGCACGTGCTGCAGCAGCTGCAGACCGGCGCGGTGGATTTCTCGATGATGACGCTGGGCGAATTCGCCAGCCGCGATGCCGATTACGGCATCTTCCATGCGCCCTACCTGGTGGAGGACATCGCGGCGGCGGGCGATCTGCTGCAGGGTGAGGTTGCCGCCGGTCTCCTGCAGGGGATGTCGCAATTCGGCCTGCACGGGCTGGGCTGGGGCCTGGCGGGGATGCGCCAGGTGCTGCTGGCCGCCCCGGCGGAGGATGTCGGCGCGCTTGCGGGACGCAAGATCCGCACCGTGCCGCTGGCCCCCGAGATGGAATTCTGGAGCCTCCTGGGCGCCGCGCCGACGCCGATGCCGCTGCCCGCGCTCTATGACGCCTTCGCCAATGGCCAGGTGGACGGGATGCAGATCGATTACGAAGGCAGCTGGAACACCGGCTATTACACCCATGGCGGGCAGATGCTGGCCTCCGACCACATGATCTTCCCGATGGCGGCGGTGGCCTCGGGGCGCAGCTGGGCGGCGATGGCGCCCGAGGATCGCGCGGTGGTCGAGGAGGTGTTTTCCGAGCGGCTGAAGGATCTCGTCGGGCTTTATGCCGGGATCGACGCGGAGAACCGCGAAAGGATCGAGGCGGCGGGGCTGACCGTCACCGAAGTCGGCCGCGACTGGTTCGAACCGGCGGTCAGCGCCTGGTACGACGCCTGGCACGAGAAGACCCCCCTTCTGGCGGAGCTGGAGAAAGAGGCGGCACGATGAGGGGGGGCTGGACGCGGCGCGGCGTGATCTCGGCGCTGCCCGGCGCCATGCTGGCCGGTCAGGCCCTGGCCCAGCCCTCGCAGGAGCTGAAGGGGCCGACGGTCTTCGAGACCGGATCGCCCGATTACCACACCGCCAGCTTCACCCTTCCCGGACCCGAGGGCGGCAGCGACGATTTCATCGAGGTGGCCTGGCCGAAGCGCGGCACGCCGAAGCCCGACATCCTCTATGCGCTGGACGGGCGCGCGGTGGCCGAGTTCCTGACCCCCGAGCGGCTGGCGGTGCTGGCGGCGCAGGGCGGCCCGGCCATCGTCGCGGTGGGCTACAGCCTCAAGGCCCGTTTCGCCACGATGGAGCGCGCCCGCGACTACACCCCGCCCGGACCCGACGGCGCGCATGTGCCCGATCCGCGCGGCCGTCCCGGCGGCGGGGCGGCGGAGTTCCGCGAGAGGCTGGTCCGCGAGATCCTGCCGCGCGCGGAATCCTACCTGCCGCAGGGCGCCGGGCGCCGCGCGCTGTGGGGCCATTCCTATGGCGGGCTCTTCTCGCTGTGGGAAGGGATGCGGGCCGAACCGGATTTCGACCGCGTCATCGCCGCCAGCCCGGCGCTGTGGTGGAATGACGGCGCATTCTGGCACGACATTCTGGCGCAGCTGGAAACCCCCCCGGTGCCGCGGATCCGCATCGACCTGCATCGCGGCGGGGCCGAGCGCGAACGCGCCAGCCGCCCCGACAATGCCGCGGCCCAGGGCGTGGTCGCGATGCGCGACCGGCTGCCTGCGGATGCCTCCGCGCAGCTTGACGCCGCATTGCGCGGCGCGGGCGTGGCGGGCGAGACACGCGTCTTTCCCGGGCTCAGCCATGGAGAGGCCTTCTCGGCCTCCCTGGCCCATACGCTCGGCCTCGACGCCGCCTGATTGCCGCAGCACCATCTGCGCCGCGACGGATTTCCGCCGCCGCGACGTTCAACACCGCAAGCCAGCCGCCGGGCCAGCCTTCCTCCAGGATCACAAGGGATCTCCGATGACGTCCATTTTCCGCCTGACCAGCGCCGCCAGCGCGCTTGCCCTCTGCCTCGCGGCGCCTCTGGCCGCGCAGGAGGCCTTCGGGCCGCTCGACACCGCCTTCGATGCCCGCGTCCAGTTCTCGGGCGTGGATCGCGGCCCGGTCACCGCCGGATCGACCGTCACCGTCAGCGGCGAGCGGTTCGAGGCCGGGCAGACCGTGATCCTGCGCCAGAACGGCGTGCCGCTGAACGCGGTGCCCTTCGAGGCCGATGACGAGGGCCGCATCTCGGCAGAGGTGAACATCCCCGAGGATGTCGAGCCCGCCGTCTATCCGGTGGTGATCGAGGTGGCGAACCCCGCCTATGCCGATGTCACCAAGCTGAAGGTCTCGCCGGTTCTGGAAGAGACCGGCAACCTGGAGATCACCACGACGCCGATGGCGCCGGGGCTCTACCAGGTGGCGCATTCCGCGGATGGGAACGTGCTTTATGTCACCAGCGCGGTGGGCCGTCCGCCGGTGAAGGAAAGCGCGCTGCTGAAGGTCGATGCCGCCACCGGCGAGATCCTGGCGCAGGCGACCCCGCCTGCCGCCCCCGCGCGCGAGGATGGCAGCGATGGCGGCGTCTTCGCGGTCTATGGCGTGGGCGTGGACGACGCCACGGGCCAGGTCTGGGTCACGAATACCCGCCAGAACACCATCGCGGTCTATGACGGCGGCGACCTGAGCCTAGTCAAGCAGTTCGATCCCGGCCAGCTCGGCCATCCGCGCGACGTGGTGGTGCATGACGGCAAGGCCTATGTCTCGGCCACCTTCCTGCCCGAGGTCCATGTCTTCGACACCGCCACGCTGGAGCCCGCGGGCATCATCGAGATCCCGTCCCATGCCGGGCGCGGCTCGGAATTCGGCACGGCGAGCCTCAGCCTCGACCCGGAGGCCGCAGAGATCGTCGTCACCAGCCTGACCTCCAACGAGGTCGCCACGATCGACCTGGCCTCGGGCGAGGTCGCCTCGGTCCACCAGGTGCCGGGATCGGACAGCTCGATCGGCGTCAGCCATGATCCCGAGACCGACCGCATCTTCGTCGCGGGCCAGGGCAGCGACACGGTGACCATCCTCGACGGCCAGTCGGGCGATGTCGTGGCGCAGGTCCGGGTCGGGGCGAACCCGCTGAACGTCGCCTTCGATCCGGTCAGCGGCCTGGCCTGGGTGGCGGTGCGCGCCTCGGGCACGGTCGTGGCGCTGGATGCCGATGGCGAGATCGTCGCCAATGCCGCGGTCGGCCCGCTCCCCAACCACCTGATCGCCGACGGCAAGGGCGGCGCCTGGATGGTCAACAAGGGCAATGGCGATGACGGCAACCAGCTGATCCACATCTCGCTGAGCGAGTGAGCGACCGGCCGGGCGGGATCCCTTCCGCCCGGCCTCCCGACGGACAGGAAGACAGACGATGCCCGAGATCACCCAGATCTGGCCCGAGGATTTCGCCGCGCGGTACCGCGCCCGCGGCCATTGGCGGGGCGAGACCTTCCCGGCGCTCCTGCGCGCGCGCGCCGCGGCACATGGCACGCGCGAGGCGGTGGTCGGCAATGGCCGCAGGATGACCTATGCCGAGCTGGCCGCCGGGGCGCAGGCCTTCGGCGCGGGACTTCTGGCGCGCGGGCTCGTCCCCGGCGACCGGGTGCTGGTGCAGATGGGCAATTGCCCCGAGTTCTTCACCGCGGTCTTCGGCCTCTTCGCCGCCGGTCTGATCCCGGTTTATGCGCTGCCCGCGCATCGGCGCACCGAGATCGCACATCTTCTGGCCAGGTCCGGCGCGCGGGGCATGATCATCGAGGCGCGGATCGCCGGGTTCGACCATGCCGCTCTGGCGCTGTCGCTGAAGGACGAGCTGCCCGCGCTGGAGCATGTCATCGTCGCAGGCAGCGCCGGGGGCGCCGCGGAGATGGCCGCCGTCGCGGGCGATCCAGCCGGCCTGCCTGCCGATCCCGATCCGCAATCGGTGGCCTTCCTGCAAATCTCGGGCGGCTCGACCGGCCTGCCCAAGCTGATCCCGCGCACCCATGACGACTATATCTACACCCTGCGCGAAAGCGCCCGGATCTCGGGGCTCGACGGCGACAGCCGCTATCTGGCGGCGCTGCCGGTGGCGCATAACTTCACCATGAGCTCGCCCGGCACCTTCGGCACGCTCTATGCCGGGGGCACGGTCGTGCTGGGTCCGGTCGCCACGCCCGAGGCCTGTTTCCGCCTGATCCGCGAAGAGGCGGTGACGATCACCGCGCTGGTGCCGCCGCTGGCGCTGACCTGGCTCGATGCCGCCGCCGAGACCCGGCCGGACATCCCGACGCTGCAGGTCCTGCAGGTGGGCGGCGCGAAATTCCTGCCCGAGGCGGCGCGCCGGGTGCGGCCCTTGCTGGGCTGCACGCTGCAGCAGGTCTTCGGCATGGCCGAGGGGCTGGTGAACTACACCCGGCTGGACGATCCCGAGGAGGTCATCACCGAAACCCAGGGCCGCCCGATCAGCCCCGATGACGAGATCCGCGTGGTCGACGATGCGGGCGACCCGGTGCCCGACGGCATGGCGGGCCACCTGCTGACCCGGGGGCCCTACACGATCCGCGGCTATCACGACGAGCCGGGCGCCAACGCCCGCAGCTTCGAGCCGGGCGGCTGGTACCGCTCGGGCGACATCGTCGCGCGGCAGGGCTCGGGGCATCTGGTGGTGATGGGCCGCGCGGGCGACCATATCAACCGCGCGGGCGAGAAGATCTCGGCCGAGGAGATCGAGGACCACCTGATCGCCCATCCCGACGTGCAGGATGCGGTCGTCGTTTCCATCCCCGACGCGGTGCTGGGCGAACGCAGCTGCGCCTTCATCCTGGGCCGGGCCGGGACCGCGCCGAAACCGGCGGAGCTGCGCCGCTTCATGCGCGGGCGCGACATCGCCGCCTTCAAGATCCCCGACGAAATCCGCATGGTCGCGGCGCTGGACGTCACGGCCGTGGGCAAGATCAGCCGCCGCAGCCTGCGCGAGACGCTGAAGGCCGAGGCAGAGGCAAGGAAAGAACAATGACGACCGCCCCCCTGACCCGCGCGCAGATGCGCGCCGACATCGCCGCCCAGCTGGGGATCGACCCCGAAGAGATCGGCGGCGGGGACAGCCTGCTGGATCTGGGGCTCGATTCCGTGCGCCTGCTGAAGCTGGTGACCGCTTGGGAGGCGGCGCTGCCGGGGCTGGACTACACGCGCTTCGTCGAGGTCGAGACGCTGGACGAGTGGTGGGACATCGTCGCCGAGACGCAGGCAAGGGCATGACGGCGACGCCGCTTCTGGAGGAGCAGCTGGGCGTCTGGTACGCCCAGCGTCTGGCCCCCGACAGCCCGGCCTTCAATACCGGGCAGGTGCTGTTCCTCGAGGGACGGCTGGACGTGGCCGCGCTGGAACGCGCGGTGGCGATGCTGGGCGCGGAGGCGGAGGCGCTCAGGCTGCGCTTCGACGAGACGCCGCAGAGGCCCTGCCAGATCGCCGGTGCGCCCGCCCCGCAGCTGGCGCACCGGTCCCTGGAAGGTGCGGATGATGCCGCGGCCATGGCGGCCTTCGAGGCCGAGGCGCGCGTGCCCTTCGATCTCGCGGCAGGTCCGGCGGCGGCCTTCACCCTGTGGCGGCTGGGACCGTCGCGGCATGCGCTGACCCAGAAGCTGCATCACCTGATCGCCGATGGCTATGCCAACCTCCTCGTGACCAACCGCCTGGCCGCGCTTTACGGCGCGCAGGCGGCCGGGCGCGATCCGGGCCGCCCGCTGGCGCCGCTGTCCCGCCGCGCCGAGGCCGATGCCGCCTGGCAGGCCGATCCGCGCCGTGCGGCGGAACGCGACTGGTGGCATGCCCGCCTGGACGGCATGGGCGCGGTGGGCAGTCCCTCGGGACAGGAGGCGCGGCCGGCCGGGCCGTGGTTCCATCGCAGCGAACTGGCGCTGCCGCCCGGGGTTTCCGCGCGGCTCTGCGCGCTGGCGGAGCGCGCCGGGATCGGCTGGCCCGATGCGCTGACGGCGCTTTGCGCCGCCTATCTGGCGCGGTTCTCGCCCGATCGCGATTGCGTGCCGGGCATTCCGCTGATGAACCGGATGGGACCGAAAGCGGCGCGGGTTCTCGCCTCGCTGGTCAATATCCTGCCCTGGCGCGCGCCCCTGGACCCGCAGGCGCCGCTGCCGGACTGGCTGGCGGCGGCGGGCGCGGATCTGGCGCTGCTGCGCCGCCACGGCCGCTATCGCGGCGAGAGCCTGCGCCGCGAGACGGGGCGCCTGGGCGGCGGCCGCAGGCTGTACGGCCCGCTGATCAACGTGCTGCCCTTCGAACCCTGCCCGCGGATCGAGGGGCTGGACACGCGGCTGGAGATCCTGGGCGCGGGCGCGGTGGAGGACATGACCATCTGTTTCCGCGGCACCGGGGTTGCCGGGCTGCGGCTGCAGGTCGATACCAATCCCGGGCTCTACTGCGCTGCCGCGACCGCCGCCCATGCCGAGCGCCTGCGCGCCTTCCTGACCGCGGCGGCAGGGGCGGAGCGGCTGGCGGACCTGCCCAGCCTCACGCCGGCGGAACATCGCGCCCATGTCGAGACCCGCAACCGCACCGCCCATCCGGTGCCCGCGACCACGCTGGCGGCGCTGATCGCGCAGGGGCTGGCCGAAGAGCCGGAGCGCCCGGCGGTGGTCTTCGGCGACACGGTGCTGAGCCGCGCCGAGCTGGACCGGCGCAGCCTTGCCCTGGCCGCCGACCTGGCCGCCCGCGGCGCCGGGCCGGGCACGCGTGTGGCGGTGGCGCTGCCGCGCTCGGCCGATCTGATCGTCGCGCTTCTGGGCGTGCTGCGTGCCGGCGCCGCCTATGTGCCGCTCGACCCCGAGGACCGATCGGCGCGCAGCCGCGACATGCTGGAGCGCGCCGCGCCGGAGCTGGTGCTGGCCGAGCGGGGCTATGCCCCGGACGGGCTGCCGGTCCTTTCGCCCGCGGACTGGCCCGCGGCGCCGCGGCAGGCCCTGCCCGCCGGGCCCGCACCGGACGATCCGGCCTACCTTCTGTACACGTCCGGCTCGACCGGGCGGCCCAAGGGCGTGGTCGTGTCCCATGATGCCATCGTCAACCGGCTGCTGTGGATGCGCGACGCCTACGCGATCGGCGCCGGGGACCGCATCCTGCAGAAGACGCCCGCCACCTTCGATGTCTCCGTCTGGGAATTCTTCCTGCCCGCGATCTCGGGCGCGACGCTGGTCGTGGCCCCGCCCGGGGCGCATCGCGATCCGCGCGCGCTGGCCGGGCTGATCCGGCAGGCCGGGGTGACGGTGGCGCATTTCGTGCCCTCGATGCTGGCGCTGTTTCTCGACGTGCCCGAGGCCCGGGGGCTGCGCCTGCGGCATGTCTTCGCCTCGGGCGAGGCGCTGCCGGCGGATCTGGCGCGGGCCTTCCACGAGCGCATCGCGGCGCGCCTGCACAACCTCTACGGCCCGACCGAGGCGGCGGTGGATGTGACCTTCCGCGAGGCGACGGGGACGGAGACCGGCGCCAGCGTGCCGATCGGGCGGCCGGTCTGGAACACGCGCACCTACGTGCTGGACGATGCCCTGCGGCCGGTGCCCGACGGCGTGCCGGGGCGGCTGTTCCTCGCCGGGCGGCAGCTGGCGCAGGGCTATCACGGCCAGCCCGAGCTGACGGCCGAGCGGTTCCTGCCCGATCCGTTCCATCCCGGCGAACGCATGTACGATACCGGCGACATCGTCACCGCCGACGCCACCGGCGCGCTGACCTATCTGGGCCGGGCCGACGGGCAGGTGAAGCTGAACGGCGTGCGCATCGAGACCGGCGAGATCGAGGCGGCGGCGCTGGCGACGGGCACCGTGCGCCAGGCGGCGGCGGGACTATGGCAGGACGCGGCGGGCAGCGCGCATCTGACGCTCTGGGCCGTGCCCGCCCCGGGGGAGGATGCCGCCTCCATCCGGCGGGCGCTGACGGCGGCGCTGCCGCCGCTGCTGCAGCCGGGGCTGGTCGCCTGCCTCGACGCGCTGCCGCTGAGCCCCAGCGGCAAGCTGGACCGCCGCGCCCTGCCCGCCCCGTCCCGGACCGTCGCGGCACGGCGCGGGCTGGCAGCGGGGACCGAGACGCTGCTGGGGCGCCTCTATGGCGAGATCCTCGGACTGTCCGATCCCGCCGGACCCCGGACCGATTTCTTCGCGGCCGGCGGGGACTCCCTGGCGGCGATGCGGCTGTGCCTGGCGATCGAGACGGAAACCGGGCGCGATCCGGGCCTCGGCACGCTGATCGAGACCCCGGTCCTGTCGGATCTGGCGCGTCGGCTGGACCGGCAGGCGGCAGCGGATCACGGGCTGGGCCCGGTCCTGCGCCTGCCCGGTGCCGGCCCCGGGACGGTGATCGCGGTGCACCCGGCCGGCGGGCTGGGCTGGTGCTACCGGGCGCTGGCGCGGGAATTGCCGGGACTGCGGGTGATCGCGCTGCAATCGCCGCTGCTGGATCCCGGCAGGCCGGACCCGCAAAGCCTGTCGCAGCTGGCCGCGGATTATGCCGATCTGGCAGAGGACCTGGTGCCCGAGGGGCCGGTCTCGCTGATCGGCTGGTCCCTGGGCGGGATCATCGCCCATGCGATGGCGGCGGAATTCGAGGCGCGCGGCCGCGATCCGGGGCGGCTGTGCCTGCTGGATGCCTATCCGTCGGAATGCTGGCGCAACGAACCCGAACCCGATGACGGCGCCGCGCTGCGCGCGATCCTGGCGGTGGCGGGGTTCGACCCGGAGGCCCATCGCGACCTGCAGGACGTGGCCGCGGTGCTGGGGTTCCTGGCCGCGCGGGGCCATCCGCTGGCGGCGCTGCCGCCGCAGGCAGCCGCCGGGGTGATCCGCGCGGTGCGGGCCACCAACAGGCTGGTGCGGGGCCATCGCGAACCCGTGATCCGCGGGACGGTGCGCCATGTCCATGCGCGGCTGGAACATCTGCGGACGGGATTCGCCCCGGATCTGTGGCTGCCCTATTGCGGGCGCCTGGAGACGCTGTCTCTGGAATGCCACCACCGCGAGATGATCGCCCCGGCGCAGGCTTCGCGGATTGCGAGTTTTTTCTCCGCCCCCGCGACGCATCGCGAGGCGCAGTTGCAAACGGGACACAAAATCCGGACATATTGAGACATCAACCTCACGGTCCCGTGCATTTGTCGCGGTGATGTGACAGTCGGTGCGGGAGAGCTAGCGACCCCGAGCGAGCCAGTACCGTTTCATTTGACAAGGTAAACCAATGCGTAACACTCATTGGGTGCGCGGCCGGACCATGTCCGCGCTGCTCGGGACCGCCATTGCGTCCGTTGCCGCCTCCGCCGTCATCGCGCAGGAAGCCACCGCGACCGGCGAGGCGATCCGGCTGGAGAACATCCTCGTTTCCGCGGAAGACCAGGTCCTGCAGGCGCTCGGCTCCACGACCGTCACCTCCGAGGAGATCGACGAGCAGCCGGTCACCAACGACCTGTCGGAAATCATCCGCAAGCAGCCCGGCGTCAACCTGACCGGCAACAGCGCCTCGGGCCAGCGCGGCAACCAGCGCCAGATCGACATCCGCGGCATGGGCCCGGAAAACGTCCTGATCCTGATCGACGGCAAGCCCGTGACCTCGCGCAACTCGGCGCGGATGGGCCGCCAGGGCGAACGCGACACGCGCGGCGACTCGAACTGGGTGCCCGCCGAGATGGTCGACCGCATCGAGATCCTGCGCGGCCCGGCGGCGGCGCGCTACGGCTCGGGCGCCGCGGGCGGCGTGGTCAACATCATCACCAAGAAGCCCGAGGAATTCTTTGCCCAGCTCTCGGGCTATGCCGAGATCCCCGACAATGACGACGAGGGTTCGACCTATCGCACCAACGCGCTGGTGGCGGGGCCGATCGGCGAGAAGCTGAGCTTCCGCGTCTATGGCAGCTGGAACGAGACCGAGGCCGACGATCCGGGCGTCAACGACGACGAGAACGCGGGCTATGAAGGGGTCATCAACAAGGACCTCAACGCCTTCCTGCGCTGGCACATGATGGAAGGCCACACGCTGGACTTCGAATATGGCTGGTCGCGCCAGGGCAACGAATATGCGGGCGAAAGCGGCTTCGGCACCGGCCTCGCCACGGGCGTCTCCGAAGAGCTGATGGGCGAGGAGACCAAGAAGGAGCTGCGCGAGACCTTCGCCATCACCCATAACGGGACCTACGAATTCGGCGAGTCCTTCAGCTACATCCAGTACGAGAAGACCCATAACGAGTCGCTCTGCCAGGGGATGTCCGGCGGCGGCGAAGGCACCTACAGCTACTGCGCCGATACCGACGGCGACGGGTCGGCCGACGACTTCGCCTGGCTGACCAACGATTACGAGTCGCTCAGCGCCAAGACCGAATGGGACATCTACGGCTCCATCCTGGGCCGCGAGAGCGTCTACACGCTGGGTGCCGAATATCGGGGCGAGAAGATCGACCAGAAAGTGCCCTCCAGCGTCTCCAGCATCAGCGACACGCGGCTGGAATTCAAGGATTCCGACTACAAGGAACAGGCGCTTTACGGGGTCTATGCCGAGGCCAACATCCAGGCCACCGACCGGCTGATCCTGACGCCGGGCCTGCGCTATGACTATTCGGACCGCTTCGGCGACAACCTCTCGCCCAGCCTGAATGCCGAATACGAGATCAGCGCCGCCTGGACCATCAAGGGCGGGATCGCGCGGGCCTTCAAGGCGCCGAACCTCTACCAGCTGAACCCCGACTACTACTACAACACCCGCGGGCGCGGCTGCCCCGAGGGCTATTCCGGCCCCTGCCGCATCAAGGGCAATGACGACCTCGATCCCGAATACAGCATCAACAAGGAAATCGGCGTCGCCTATTCCGGCCTGAACGGGGTGGACGGGACGCTGACCTACTTCCACAACGACTACAAGGACCGCATCGCGGCCGATGTCGTCGACGGCGCGGTCGATCCGGCCACCGGCGGGTCGGTCTTCGAATGGGCCAACACCCCCGAGGCCGTCGTCCGCGGTCTCGAAGGCAGCTTCAACGCGCCGATCGGCAGCGCGCTGAGCCTGAACGTCAACCTGACCTACATGCTGGAATCGGAAAACAAGCAGACCGGCAACCCGCTGAGCCTGGTGCCCGATTACACCATCAATGCCGGTCTCGACTGGCAGGCGCGCGACGACCTGCTGCTGACGCTGAGCGGCACCTATTACGGGCCGATCCCGACCATTACCCGGTCGCTCAGCCAGAATACCGAGATCACCGAAGAGGAAGACCTGGTCGAACAGGGCGAATACGGGATCTTCAATGTCGGCGCGCATTGGGATGTGACGGATGCGGCCTTCATCAAGTTCGGCGTGACCAACATCTTCGACAAGACGCTGGAGCGCACCGGCAACGGCTCGGAATCCTATAACGAGCCCGGCCGCGGCTTTTATATCGGGATGACCCAGACCTTCTGATCCACCCGCGATCCGCGACCATCTGGACACCCCCGGCCCCGTGCCGGGGGTGTTTTCCGTTTCGGAACGGGGCCGCGGCGCGCCTGCCGGAGACGGTGGGAAACAAAATGCGGGAAAACGACATTTTCCGCGCCGGAACCCGCGCGCCTCCGCGTTGAGGCCATGAGGGGCGACCGGCCGCAGGGTCCGGCGGCGGTGGTCCGCTCAATTCGCTTGCCGCGAGGCGGCAGACCATCGACACTGTCCCTGGATCATCCGGAGCGCCCGCCCATGCAAGCCCTGAAACTCCTGATCGGAACGGCGGTCGTCGTCGCCGCCGGCCTTGGCGGGCTGGAACTGAGCGAACGGTTCCTGGCCTCGGGCCCCGCCCAGGCGGCGCTGGGACCGGCCCGTGACCGGGACGCCGAGCCCCTGCGCGTCGCCACCGTTCCCGCCGCCTCCCACCGCTTCGTCACCCGCGTCAGCGCGGTCGGCACCACAAGGGCACATCGCGCGATCTCGCTGCTGCCGGATGCCTCGGGGCGCATCACCGAGATCCTCTTCGTCGCGGGGCAGAGCGTCGAGGCGGGGGCGCCGCTGCTGCGCCTGGATGACGCGGTTGAACGCGCGACGCTGAAATCCGCCGAGGCCACGCTGGAGGAGGCCCGCGCCGCCTATGACCGCCAGGAGACGCTGCGCGCCCGCGGGGCCGCCGCCGATGCCACCTGGCAGAGCGCGCGTGCCGCGCTGCTGCGCGCCGAGGCCGAACGCGACCTGGCCGAGGTCGCGCTGCAGGAGCGCACCCTGCGGGCGCCCTTCGCGGGCGTGACCGGGCTGACCGAGCTGGAAATCGGCGGCATGATCGACACGTCCACCATCGTCACGACCCTGGACGATCCCAGCGTGATCGAGGCCGAATTCCGCGTGCCCGAGACGGTCATGGCGCGGCTGGATCCCGGCCTGCCCGTGGAATTGACCTCGGCCGCCTATCCCGGGCGGGTCTTCTCCGGGGGGATCACCGGCATCGACACCCGCGTCGACAGCCAGACCCGGTCGATCCTGATCCGCGCGGCCATCGAGAATGCCGATGCCGCGCTGACGGGGGGGATGTTCATGGAGGTGTCGCTGCTGCTGGAGGACCGGATGAGCCCGGCCGTGCCGGAACGCGCGCTGAGCGTCGAGGGCGACCGCACCATGGTCCATGTGGCGCGGGACGGCCATGCGCAGCTGGCGGAACTGGTCACCGGGCAGAGCGCGGACGGGCTGGTCGAGGTGCTGGACGGGCTGGAACCCGGCGCGCAGGTCATCGTGTCCAACCTGCACAGGGTCTCGGACGGGATGGCGGTGGCACCGGCAGAGCCTGCCCTCCCCGCCGCCGGGGCGCGGCCATGAGCCTGCCCGATCTCTGCCTGCGCCGCCCGGTCCTGGCCTGCGTGCTGAACCTGCTGGTGGTGCTGATCGGGGCGGTCGCGCTGACCCGGCTGCCGGTGCGCGAACTGCCCCAGACCGACACGGCCGAGGTGACGGTCCGCGTCAACTATACCGGGGCCTCCCCCGAGGTGGTCGACGCCCAGGTGACGGCGGTGATCGAGGGCGCGCTGGCGGGGATCGCCGGGCTGCGCTCCATGGAGTCGGAATCCGAACGCGGCCGCATGCGCAGCAAGCTGACCTTCGACCCGTCGGTCGATATCGACAGCGCCGCCAATGACGTGCGCAGCGCCATCGACCGGGTGACGGGCGACCTGCCCGAGGAGGCCGGCACGCCCGAGGTCGAGAAGAACGACGACGAAGGCGATCCGGTGATCCGCATGAGCGTCACCAGCGCCGACATGACGCCGATGGAACTGTCGGATTTCGCCGAGCGCATGCTGCGCGACCGGCTGGCGCGGTTGCCCGGCGTGGCGGCGGCCCAGATCTATGGCGAACGCGTTCCCGCGATGCGCGTCTGGCTGGATGTCAGCCGCATGGCCGCCCACGGGATCACCGCGGGGGATATCGTCTCGGCGCTGCAGGCCAGCAATATCGAACTGCCCGCCGGCGAGATAGAAACCGGGGCGCGGCAGCTTCAGATCCTCGCCGATACCCGGTTCTCCTCCGTCGCGGAATTCGAGGACATGGTGGTGCGCGATGACGGGCTGCGGCCGCTGCGGCTGGGCGATGTGGCGCGCATCGAGATCGCCCCGGAAAACGACCAGTCCTTCTTCCGGTCGCAGGGGGTCCCCGCCCTGGGGATCGGGGTCCTGCCGCAGGCCCAGGCCAATACCGTGGCGATTTCCCGCGCCGTCCATGCCGAACTGGCCCGGATCCGGCCCTCCCTGCCCGGGGACATGCGCATCGACGTCACCACCGACGAGGCGGTCTTCATCGAAAGCTCGATCCGCGAGGTGGTCCATGTCTTCGCCGAGGCGGTGTTGCTGGTGACCGCGGTGATCTTCCTGTTCCTGGGCTCCGCCCGGCTGGCCATGGTGCCGGTCGTGACGATCCCCGTCTCGATCCTGGGGGCGGCCATCGTGATGCTCGGGCTGGGATTCTCGGTCAATATCCTGACGCTCTTCGCGATGATCCTGGCGATCGGCCTGGTGGTCGATGACGCGATCGTCGTGCTGGAGAACATCCAGCGCCACAGGCGGCTGGGCGTCCCCCCCGCCGAGGCGGCGCGGCGCGGCGCGAACCAGGTGAATTTCGCGGTCATCGCCACCACGGCCGTGCTGATCGCGGTGTTCCTGCCGGTCAGCTTCATGGAAGGCGAGATCGGCCAGCTTTTCGCCGAATTCGGCATCGTGCTGGCCGTGGCCGTGGCGGTGTCGGGCTTCGTCGCGCTGACGCTCTCGCCGGTTCTGGCGGCGCGGCTGATGCCCGCGAGGAACCGGGCCGGATGGCTGGCGCGCGCGGTCGATGCGGTGCTGGGCGGGCTGGAGCGCGGCTATCGCGCCGTGCTGGGCCTGATGCTGGCGCGGCCCCTGCCGCTCCTGGCGGGCACGGCCTTCGCCATCGCCTGCGCCTGGACGGCCTATGGCACGCTGCCCCAGAAACTGACCCCGGACGAGGATCGTGGGCGCATCATCATGTTCGTCTCGGCGCAGCAGGGCTCCAGCCTGGCGGTCACCGATGCCGTCACCGCGCGGGTCGAGGACATGCTGCAGCCGCTGGTCGAAGACGGCACCGTCACCAACGTCACCTCCATCATCGGCGCCTTCGGCGAGGTGCGCCGCGCGCTGATCCTGGTCGGTCTGGCCCCCTGGGAGGACCGCGATCTGGGCGTGGAGGAGGTGATTGCCGGGCTTCGGCCGCAGCTGGCGCGCATCTCCGAGGCGGGGGTGTATCTGCGCGCGGCCGGCGGGCTGGGCATCGGGTCGAACAGCGGCAGCCTGCAATGGATGCTGGGCGGGCCGGATATCGCAACCGCCGCGGGCTGGGCCGATGAGCTGCAGGCGGCGCTGGACGGCTATGGCGGGCTCGACGGGATCGAGACCGGCTATGCCGCCAACCAGCCCGGCGCGACCCTGTCCGTGGACCGGGTGCTGGCGCAGGATCTGGGGCTGGACGCGCAGACCGTGGCCTCGACGCTGCAGGCGCTCTTCGCCTCCCGTTCGGTCGGCGAGTATTCCCGCGACGGCCGCCAGTACCCGGTGGTGCTGCAGGCCCGGCCCGAGGATCGCGACACGCTGGAGGACATGATGTCGGTCATGATCCGCAACGATCGCGGCGACCTGGTGCCGCTTTCGGCCTTTGCCTCGATCGCCACCGGCGCCACCGTGCCCGCCGTCACCCGCTATGACCGGCTGCATTCGGTGGAAATGGAGGCCGACCTGGTCGCGGGCACGGACCTGAGCGAGGCGATGGCGGCGGTCGAGGCGGCGATGGCGGGGCTGCCTGCGGGCGCGACCCTGGCCTGGACCGGGCAGGCGGCGGATTTCCTCGCCTCCTCCTCGGGCGTCGCAATGGTCTTCGCCATGGCGCTGGCCATCGTCTTCCTGGTCCTCGCCGCCCAGTTCGAGAGTTTCCGCACGCCGCTGACCATCATGCTGACCGTGCCGGTGGGGCTTGCGGGCGCGGTCGCCACGCTGTGGCTGGCGGGCCAGTCGGTGAACATCTACAGCCAGGTGGGGCTGGTGCTGCTGGTCGGGCTGATGGCCAAGAACGGCATCCTGATGGTGGAATTCGCCAACCAGCTGCGCGAGGAAGGCATGGGCCTGCGCGAGGCGGCGCTGGAAGGCGCGGTGACGCGGCTGCGCCCGGTGATGATGACCACCATCGCCACGGTTCTGGGCGCGGTGCCGCTGGCCTTTGCCGAGGGCGCGGGGGCGGAGGCGCGGCGCGCCATCGGGCTGGTGATCGCGGGCGGGCTCAGCATCGCCTTCGTCCTGACCCTGCTGCTGACGCCGGTGATCTACCTGCTGGTCGAGAGGATCGGCCGCCGCCCCAGCGCGATCGCGGGCCATGCGGCGCCCGGTCCGGCGGAGTGACCCGCCGGACCGGATGCCCCCTCACGACAGATGGGCGGCAAACCAGTCCAGCGTGCGCTGCCAGCTGAGCTCCGCCGCCGCGGCGTCGTAGCGCGGCGTGCTGTCATTGTGGAACCCGTGATTGACGCCGGGATAGACATGCGCCTCGTAGGTCTTGCCGGCCGCCTTCAGCGCCGCCTCGTAGGCCGGCCAGCCCTCGTTGATGCGGGTGTCCAGCTCGGCATATTGCAGCAGCAGCGGCGCCTCGATCCGCGGCACGTCCTCCGCCGCCGCCTGCCGCCCGTAATAGGGCACCGATGCGCCCAGTTCCGGATAGGCGACCGCCAGCGCGTTGCAGACGCCGCCGCCATAGCAGAAGCCGACGCAGCCGACCTTGCCGGTGCCGTCCCCGCGCCCCGTCAGATGCTCGAACCCGGCGAAGAAATCATTCATCAGCTTCGTGCCATCGACCGTGGCCTGCAGGGCGCGCCCCTCGGTGTCATTGCCCGGATAGCCGCCGACCGAGCTGAGCCCGTCGGGCGCCAATGCCATGTAGCCTGCCTTGGCCAGCCGCCGCGCGACATCCTCGATATAGGGGTTCAGGCCGCGATTCTCGTGCACGACCAGCACCGCGGGCAGCGGATCGGCAATCGCCGCGCCCTCCCTTGCCGGGCGCACCAGATAGCCGCGCACCGTGCCATGCCCCTGGGGACTGTCATACTCGACATATTCGGGGAAGATGTCGGGATCGGTGAACTGCACCTGCTGGGCCAGCGCGTAATCGGGGCTGAGCATCTCCAGAAGCGCCAGCGCCGTGACCCCGCCCACTGCGTATTTGCCCGCGCGGTCGAGAAACTCGCGCTTGGTGATGCGGCCATGGGCATAATAGTCGTAGAGATCGAGCAGCCGCTGATCGAAATCCGCCGCGGTCATGCGCGGCGGCTGCACCTTCTGGTCCATTTCCTGTCTCCCTGTCGGCGCGGCCTGATCGCGGGCCGCGACTCGCAGCCTAGCACGGCATCGCGGGGCCGGCGCTCACCTCTTCATCAGCCTCACCAGCCGGGTTCAGCCGGCGCGCCGAAACCGGTAGACGCTGGCCGGGGGCAGGTTGCGCAGGGTGCCGCCGACGCGTTCGGCCACCAGTCCCAGCGCCGCCAGGGTGGCGGGCGCAACCGGCGGGCGCGGACCGTAGGTGAACTGGTACAGGCGACCCTCGGGGCGCAGCAGCGCGAAGGCCGCCGCCAGGATGCGCCGCCGCTGGGACTGCGGCATCGACAGGAGCGGCAGGCCGCTGACCACATGGGCCGGGGGCGTCGCGAAGGCGGGGGCGATCTCGTCCAGCCGCGCCGCATCCATCTGCAGGATGCGGGCTGCCGGGAACCGCGCCTGCAGCGCCGGGATGAATTCCGCCCCGAACTCCACCAGGGTCAGGTCGCGTTCCGCGATGCCCCGCGCGATCAGCGCCCGGGTGAAGACGCCGGTGCCCGGCCCCAGCTCGATCACCGGGCCGCAGCCCGGCGCGATCTCCCGCGTCATCAGCTCCGCCAGGCGCCGCCCCGAGGGCGCGACCGAGGAAACCCTCAGGGGGTCGGAGATCCAGGACCGAAACAGCCGCAGCCCGTCCCCGTCGGTGCAATTGCCCGCCACGGCGGGCTGCGGGATGCGGGCAAGCGGTACGTCTCTGATGCGCGGCATGGATCGCCTTTTCCTGGCTGTGACTGCGGGGCCGCCTCGGCTGCAGAGCGCAGCGCGCGGGTCGGACGAGTTTGAGTCGAAAACCCTCATCTGGCAAGCACCCGCGCAGGCCAGGGCCACACAATCGCGCGCCGATGCCGTGAGGCGCCCTCCCCGGGCTTCCCCCGGGCGCCAGTGCCGCCGGGCAGGCGCGGGCCCGACCGCGACCGGCCGGGGCTCCGGCGCGGCTTCGGCCGGGTCGGGCCTTCCTTCGCCATCCGGCCCGGTGCCTTTCCCACGGCGGATTGCAGGGCCCTCTGCTGCGGCGGCATCATCCCCCGTCACCGGGTCGCCGGCCTAGCGCCCGCGCCGCGGCCAAAGCGCCTTGCGGGCGGGATCACGACCGCAGCAGGACCTTTCCGGACTCCAGCGCCTGCGCAATCTCCACGAACTGGGCCTGCCGCTCGGCCGAGCGGCTGGTGGAGCGCAGCAGGACGGTCTGCGCCTCTGCGACCACCTCGAGCGCCTCGGCGCGGATATCGGCCTGGCGCGCCGGGGCGACGGGCACCAGCGGTCCCTGCGTGCGCTGCGGCTGCGGCCCGGTGCTACGCGCGGTGATCTGCGGCATGTCCGGATCGCGCGCCTCCCGGGCCAGCCGGTCCAGCCGCGCCGCCGCCGCCTCCAGCGCCTTGCGGGCCTCCGCCGTCTCTGGCCCGCGCGGCAGGGCGGCGGCCGCCGCCGCGATGCGGTCTCCCAGGCAGGACACCTGATAGGCCGGCTGCAGCGCGCCGCAGAAGGCGGCCGCCCCGCGCAGCACCGCCGCCGCCCCGCCCGGCCCCGCCCCGGCCCCGGCGGAAAGGGCGGCGGGAGCGGGCACGAAGATCGGTCCGACCGGATCGACCATGCTGTCCCCGGCCCCGGCGGGGCCGCCGCCCAGCAGAAGCGCCATCGCGACCAGCCCCGTCCCGACCGGACCCCGCGCGACCCGCGCCTCAGAAGACATCGGCCGCAATCCAGTTGACCGAGACCACGACCCGCTGGCGGTCATCCTCGTCGAACACGTCGCGCATCATCGCGGTCAGCCCCCAGTTCCTCAGGCCCGGCAGGCGCAGCGAGCCGCCGAAATCGAAATTGTCGCCATTATAGGCCAGGCTGGTGCCGAAACTCTCGCTCAGCCCGATGCCGATCCCGGCGAACAGCCCCTCCTCCTCGCCGAAATCGCTGACCGCATCGCCGCCGCCCAGCGTCAGCATCAGCGGAAAGGCCTGCGCGCCCAGCCTCAGCACCGGGAACATGGTCAGCGAGGCCGTGACACCCGGATCGCGATCCTCGGCATCGCCCCAGGCCCCCAGGAAATCCGTCCCCAGCGCCACGAAGGTCGGCACCGCGGCCCCGGCCAGCCGATGCGAGGCCTTCACCGACAGATAGCCGGAATCGCCGAAATCATCCTCCAGCGAGGTGATGTTGGCGGTGAATTGCAGATCCACCAGCCCCTCGCCCAGCCCCATGCCGAACCCGGCCGCCACCGAGGCGTCATCCTGCGGATGGAGCCCGTCGCGCCGGTCGGTCCAGGAGGCGGCGGCAAAGACCAGCCCGTCGGGGGCCACCGTGGCGGGAGGAATGCCCAGCAGCGTGACGTTCTTGCGGAAGGCATCGGCCGCGTCGGGAATGGCGGCGGGCAGGCCGGCGCTTTCCTGGGCCCCGGCCGGCGCGGCGGCCAGGCTCAGCGCCGCCAGCCCCAGCAGAAGCGGCGGCGCCCGCCGCGCGGTCCGGATCGAAAACAGCTTTGGCATCACGACGTCCCGCTCCTCCTGCCGCCAGCATAACCGCAGCCCGTGGCGCTGTCCTGCACAAATTCGCATATCCGCATCCATGGCGGACCGGGTCATTCCGCCGCCCCGTAGGCCCGGCGCAGCCCGCGGCGCGTGCCCTCGCCGAACTGCCCGTCGATCGGCTGGTCGTAGAAGGCATTGCGGCTGAGCTCGCCCTGCAGCGCCTTGCGGGTGTCGATCCCGAACATCTCCGAGCGGGTCTGAAGGATCTCCAGCACGCTGGCATTGCCCGAGCGCAGCGCGGCATAGAGATAGCGCGCCGCCTCCGCCGGTCCCTTGCCGGGGACCAGCCCGTCATCGATCAGCGCGGCGAAGTTGAACTGCGCCTCGGGATGCCGCTGGTCGGCGGCGCGCTCGAAATAGGCCAGCGCCTGCTGCCGGTCGGGGCGCAGTCCCAGCCCTCCCTGGAAATACAGGTAGCCCAGGTCGTTCAGCGCATCGGGAAACTCCTGCGCGGCGGAGGCGCGGTAGAGATCCAGCGCCCGGCCCGGGTCCGCCTCCACGCCCAGCCCCTTCTCGTAAAGCTTGCCCAGCTCGAACTGCGCCACGGGCGATCCCGCCTCCGCGGCGCGGGCGAACAGCGTCACCGCCTCCGCCGGGCGGAAATCCCCGGCCGCGTTGAGGTGGCGATAGGCCAGCCCGACCATGGAACGCGTATCCCCCGCCCCGGCCAGCGCGACCAGCTGCGCCTCCTCCTCGGGGCGCAGCGACGCCCAGGCCAGGACCGGATCGGCGGCAGGCAGCGCGTCCTGCCCCCGGGCCGGGCCCGCGATGTAATAGGGCACGCCGGAAAGCGAGCCGTAGGTATGGGGTTCCTGCAGATTGGCGGTGCGGCGCAGCACCTCGTCGCGGACCTGGCGGAACATCAGGCTGATCTCCAGCCCCGGCACGGTCAGCTTCTCCACCAGCGCGGCGGCGAAGGGGCTGTTGCCGTCCGTGCCGTCAAGCGCGGTCTGCCCGTCGCGCGCGGCATAGGCCACCAGGGTGCCGCGCTCGGGCGAGGCGGGCGCCATTCCGGAGGGCGGCGCGGCCGCGCCCGGCTCCGGCGCGATGCCCCCGCCCAGCGGATTGTCGCGGCAGCTGTCGAGGATCACGATCCGCATCCGCCGCGCCCCGTCCACCGTCGCCAGGAAGTCCCTTAGCGAAACGGACCGCCGCTGCAGCTCGGCATTGCTGGCCGCGGCGGCATCGACGGGCAGCAGGAAATTCTCGCCCTGCACCTGCACGCCATGGCCCGCGAAGTAGATCAGCGCCAGCTCGGCGGTCTCGGCCTCGAACGCGAAACGCCCCATCGCCGCGCGCAGATCCGCCAGCGGCGCATCCAGCACCTGCGTCACCTCGAAGCCGATCCCTGCCAGCGCTCCGGCGATGGCCCGCGCGTCGGGGACCGGGTTGTCCAGCGGTCCCAGCGCCTCGTAGCCGCCCATGCCGATCACCAGCGCGACCCGTTCTGCCGCGGCCGCAGGCAGGGGCAGCAGCAGCGCAAGCCCCAGCAGCCGGGCGGCGATGGCGGCGGCGGGGCGCCGGGGGGACGGACGCGGCATCTGGGGGCCTCCCTGCGGGACGATCTGCGCCTCCATCCTAGGCGCCCCGCAGAACCCATGCAATTGCCGCGATATGTCCACCCCCGCCCGGCCCGTCATAAGAAAACCGGATGACTGAGTTCCGGTTAATCCATTTTACCCGCGCCTCCCGCTGCGCGATGGTCCCCGCGCCGCAGCCGGGCGAGGAGGATCGCAGGGCCGCAGCAGACGGAACAGGCGCCGCGGCCAGGCCCGCGCGCCCGGAGGGAGGACGACCATGCTTGCACTTGCGGGCCTGCTGACGATCGCGATCGTGCTGGCGGGCATTCTTTCCAAACGCCTGTCGCCGATGGCGGCGCTGATCCTCGTGCCGATCCTCGGCGCGCTGCTGGCCGGGTTCGGCATGGCCGAGGCCGGAGGCTTCGCGCTGGACGGGATCCGGACCATCGCGCCGGTGGTGGGGATGTTCGTCTTCGCCATCCTGTTCTTCGGCGTCCTGACCGATGCCGGCACGCTGGACCCGATCGTCGCGGCGATCCTGAAACGGGTGGGCGAACGGCCCGCGCGCATCGTCCTGGGCACGGCCGTGCTGGGGGTGATCGCGCATCTCGACGGTTCGGGCGCCTCGACCTTCCTCGTCACCGTGCCCGCGATGCTGCCGCTCTATGACCGGCTGGGGATCGACCGGCGCGTGCTGGCCTGCACCGTGGCGATGGCGGCGGGCACGGCCAACATGCTGCCCTGGGGCGGGCCGACCCTGCGCGCCGCCAGCGCGCTGCAGCTGGAGATCGGCACGCTCTACATGCCGATGGTGCCGGTGCAGCTGGCGGGGCTGGCCGCCGTGGCGGGCTTCGCCTGGTATCTGGGCCGCCGCGAGGAACGCCGCCTGGCCGCGGGGATCCCCTCGGCCTTCGCCGGCACGGGCGCGGGCGCCGGGGCGGCGACCGGCCCGCGCGAGACCGCGCGGCCGGGGCTCTTCTGGGTCAATATCGCGCTGATCCTGGCGGTGCTGGGCGCGATGATCGCCGAGCTGGCCGCGCCGGTCCTGTGCTTCATGCTGGGCACCATCGCCGCGCTGATCGTGAACTATCCCGATGTCGCCGCACAGCGCAAACGCATCGACAGCCACGCCACCGCGGCGCTGATGATGGCCTCGGTCCTGCTGGCGGCGGGGGTGTTCATCGGCATCATGAAGGGCACCGGGATGCTGACCGCGATGGCCGATTTCGCCGCCGCCCATGTGCCCGAGGCCCATGCCGACCGGATGCCCGCCGTGCTGGCGGTCTTCGCCATGCCGCTGAGCCTGCTCTTCGATCCCGACAGCTTCTATTTCGGCATCCTGCCGGTGCTGTCGGAGGCGGGCGCGGTGCTGGGCGTGGCCCCCGAGGAGATGGGCCGCGCGGCGATGATGGGGCAGATGACCACCGGTTTCCCGGTCAGCCCGCTGACGCCCGCGACCTTCCTGCTGATCGGGCTGTGCGGAATCGATCTGGGCGAGCATCAGAAATTCACCTTCGGCTGGCTCTGGGCGATCTCGCTGGTGATGACCGCCGCCGCCGTGGCGACCGGCGCGATCTCGATCTGAGAAGGAGACGGCAATGACCATTCTGCGCATCGGGTCCGGGGCGGGCTATTCGGGGGACAGGATCGAACCCGCGGTCGAGCTGGCCGAGAAGGGCGGGATTTCCTACCTGGTCTTCGAATGCCTGGCCGAACGCACCATCGCCATCGCCCAGGAGGCGCGGCTGGCCGATCCGCAGGCGGGGTACGATCCCCTGCTGGAGGCGCGGATGCGCGCGGTCCTGCCCGCCTGCCGCCAGAACGGGATCCGCATCATCTCGAACATGGGGGCGGCCAATCCCGAGGCCGCCGCCCGCGCCGTGCTGGGGGTTGCGGCCGAGCTCGGCCTGCCCGGGCTGAAGGTCGCCGCGATCTCGGGCGACGAGATGCGCGCGGCACTCGTCGCGGGCGGACATGTCCTGACCGAGACCGGCCGCCCGGCGGCCGAGCTGGGCGACCGGCTGGTTTCCGCGAATGCCTATCTGGGGGCGGCGCCCCTGGTGGAGGCGCTGGCGGCCGGGGCGGATGTGGTGCTGACCGGGCGCGTCGCCGACCCCTCGCTGTTCCTTGCGCCGATGATCCACGAATTCGGCTGGGCGGCGGATGACTGGGAGAGGCTCGGGCGCGGCACGATCCTGGGCCACCTGCTGGAATGCGCGGGGCAGGTGACGGGGGGCTATTTCGCCGATCCCGGGGTGAAGGATGTCCCCGGCCTGGCCCGGCTGGGCTTTCCGCTGGCCGAGGTGGATCCCGACGGCAACGGCACGATCACCAAGGTCGCGGGGTCCGGCGGCATCGTCACCCCCGCCACGGTGAAGGAGCAGCTGCTTTACGAGGTGCACGATCCCGCCGCCTATCTGACCCCCGATGTCACCGCCGATTTCACCGGCCTTTGCGTCACCGCGGCAGGCCCCGACCGGGTGCGGATCGAGGGCGGCACCGGCCGCGAGCGCCCCGCCAGGCTGAAGGCCTCCGTCGGCTATGTGGCGGGATGGCGCGGCGAGGGGCAGATCTCCTATGCCGGGCCGAACGCGCTGGCGCGGGCGGAACTGGCGCGCGAGATCGTGCGCGAGCGCCTCGCCCTCGTCGGGGTGCAGGCGGAGGAGCTCCGTTTCGACCTGATCGGCATGGACGCGATCCTTCCGGGCATGGCCGCGGGCGGCGCGCCCTCGGAGGTGCGGCTGCGCGTCGCCGGGCGCTGCGCCACGGCGGCGGAGGCCGCCCGCATCGGCAACGAGGTCGAGGCGCTTTACACCAACGGTCCCGCCTCGGGCGGCGGCGCCGTGAAATCGGGCGGACGCATCGTGGCGATGCTGTCGGCCCTTGTTCCGCGGGAGGCCGCCCGCCCGCAGATGACCATGGTGACCGGATGATCCAGCTGCGCGACATCGCCCATTCCCGAACCGGCGACAAGGGCGACCATTCCAATATCTCGGTGATCGCCCATGATCCCGCCGACTACCCTTTCCTGCGCGACCACCTGACCGCCGCGCTGGTGGCCGAGACCTTCGCCCCGGTGCTGGCGGGGCGGGTGGAACGCTATGAGCTGGACAGCCTCGGCGCGCTGAATTTCGTGCTGCGCCATGCGCTTGGCGGCGGGGTGACGGTGTCGCTGGCGCTTGACGCCCATGGCAAGTGCCTGGCCTCGGCGATGCTGGCCATCACCCTGCCCGATCCGCCGCATCCGCGCGCAGCCAGTCCCGCAGCAGCCCCGCCGCCACCGTCAGGTCCCGCCCCCGCCGCGTGAGGATCTGCAACTGCCGCGGCAGACCTCCCGGCCCCACCCGGCGGCAGGCCAGCCCCGCGGCATTGCCGGCCTCTGCGGCGCTGCGCGGCAGGATGGCGATGCCCAGCCCGGCACGCGCGGCCGCCAGCGCGGTGGAGATGTAGGCCACTTCCAGGGCGATCTCGATCCGGGCGCCCTCCGCGGCAAGCGCGGCCTCCAGCAGGCCGCGCACCGAGCTGCCCTGGGTGGTGACCACCTGCGGGAACCCGGCGCAGCGGCGCAGATCCGGCGCCTCCTCCCGCGCCAGCGGATGGTCGCCGGGCATGAAGGCGCAGAGTTCGTCGGTCAGGAACGTCTCCGCGACGATCGACCGGTCGGCGCCGGCGCGGGGGCCGATGCCGAAATCCGCCTCGCCGGACCGCACCAGCGCCAGGATCTCCTCGGCCAGCACATCGGCGACGGCAATCTCGATGCCCGGATGCGCGGCGCGGAACCCGGCGATGGCCCCGGGCAGGATCGAGGCGGCGACCGAGGGCAGCACCGCGATCCGCACCCGTCCGCGCCGTCCGGCGCCCAGCTCCTCGCTGGCCTCCACGACGGCCTCCAGCGTCTCGGCGATGCGGGCCATCATCGGCACCAGGTCGCGCCCCTCCGGCGTCAGCGCCACCTCGCGCTTGGTCCGGTGGAAGAGCCGCAGCCCCAGATTGCGTTCCAGTTCCAGGATCTGCGCGGTGACGGCGGGCTGGGACATGTTCAGCGCCTCCGCCGCGGCCAGGAATTTCAGGTGGCGCGCCACGGCGAGAAAGACGAGGACCTGCTTGGTGCTGGGCGGGTAGCGCATGGGGGGCCTCTGCGGATCGGATGCGCGGGCGGGCCGCGCCGCCACGCAGGTCGCATGTCCGCGCGGAAGATCCAAGCCGCGAACGCCCCCCGGCCGGGGGCCGCCCTCAGGCGGGACCGCGCGGGGCGGCGCAGCTGTCACGATGGCTGATCTGGCAGCCCAGCTCGATGCGCCGGGCCAGGTGGCTGCCGGGCCGCCGCAGCGCCAGCTCCAGTTCCTCCAGCGCGGTAATGGCGATATCCTCCAGCGGCGGGCGGATGGAACTCAGCGGCGGATCCGACATCTGCCCGGCGAAACTGTCGTCGAACCCCATCACCGACACCTCGCCCGGCACGTCGATCCCGGCGCGGCGCAGGCACTGCATCGCGCGGATCGCGATATTGTCGGACAGGCACAGCACCGCCGTCACCGGCAGGCGCGGCCCCTGTTCGGCCAGCCAGGCGCCGAAGCCGCGATCCACGTCCTCGGGGGCGAAGCCCGGCAGCCGCAGGATGCGCATCCCGGCATCCCCGATCCCGGCCTCGCGCATCGCCTCGCGGAACCCCGCCTCGCGGCGGCGGATGGTGAACCGCCCCGGCCAGGACAGAAGCAGGATGTCGCGATGGCCCAGATCCAGAAGATGCTGCGCCCCCAGCGCCGTGGCATAGGTATTGCCGATGCCGACCGAGCTGATCCGCGAGGACGGATCCAGCCCGAAAAGCAGCACCGAGGGCCGCCCCTCCTCGGCCAGCCGCCCGATCAGCGCCGGGTTCTCGTCGAAATGCACGACGATCGCCTCGGCATCCGATCCGGCAATCCCCGCCATCACCCGGTCGGGATCCAGCCGGTCGCCCGGCGAGATCACCGGATCGACGCGGATCCCCCGGCTGGCGCATTCCCGGCGCAGCGTCTCGAGGATGCGCCAGGAGGTGAAGTTGGTTTCCGAGGCCTGCAGCATCGCCTCGGGCATCGCCAGGACGATGGAATGCAGCCCCGCCTGGGTGGCCTTGCGCAGGCGGGTGTCGATATATCCCTGCGCCCGGGCGATCTCGAGAATTTCCCGCCGCTTCTCCTCGGAGATGCGGGAACTGCCCTGCAGCGCCCGGCTGACCGTGCTGACCGAGACCCCGGCCGCCTGGGCGATGTTCTTAAGGCTCACGTCATTTCACTCCGGAACTGGCCACCCCTTCGGTGATGTACCTTTGCAGGAACAGGAATATAAGGGTGACCGGCAGGAGCGCCACCACGGTCATCGACAGGATGTAGTGCCATTGCACCGTGAACTGTCCCTGGAAGGCGTTCAGACCCAGCTGCAGCGTGTAGTTCTCGGGGCTCGACAGAACGATCAGCGGCCACAGGAAGTCGTTCCAGCGCCAGATCACCGAGAAGATCGCCAGGACCGCCAGCGCGGGCGCCGACAGGGGCAAGATGATCCGCCAGTAGATGCGGAACTCGCTGGCCGCATCCACCCGCGCCGCCTCGATCAGGTCGTCGGGGATGGTCAGCATGTACTGGCGCAAGAGGAACACGCCCGTGGGCGTCGCCACGGTGGAGAAGATCACCCCCCACAGGTTGTCGGCCAGGTTCAGCCCGACGATCACCATGAAGGCCGGGACCATGATGACCGACAGGGGCAGCATCAGCGTGGACAGCATCAGCACGAAGATCGTGGTCGAGCCGCGGAACCGGTATTTCGACAGCGCGAAGGCCGCCATCGAGTTCAGCACCAGCGTCATCACCGTCGCCACCACGGTGACGAAGACCGAGTTCTTCAGGTAGGTCAGGAAGGCGAAACGCTCCAGCGGGTCGGTGTAGTTCGACCATTCGGGGCGGATCTCGGTCCGTTTCTCGATCGCCGCGGCATCGACGCTGAGCCGTTCGCCGGGCGTGTCGGGATCGACCACCGTGGCCTTCAGCCCGATGCGGCGGATCAGCCCGACGGTGCGGGTCTCGCCGGTCTCGTCGGTCCAGGCATAGGCCGGGAGCGGATCGTCATAGCCCTCGATCACCAGCGTCTCGGCCGCGCGCGGCATCAGCGTCGGCGGAAAGCTGTTGATCTCGGCCTCGGGCTTGAAGGAGGACAGGAAGGCCCAGCCGATGGGAATGGCGATCACCAGCGTGCCGAGGATCAGCCAGGCGAAGGCCAGGATGTCGGTCACGTCCATGCGGGTCTTGCCGCGGGTCCGGGTCAGGAATCCGGTCATGTCAATTCTCCGCTTTCTTGCCGAGCCACAGCTGGACCAGCGTGAGCACGAGCAGCGCCAGCCCCATCAGCACCGAGGCGGCCGAGGCCAGCCCGTAGAGGCGCACATCGGTGGCAAAGGCGGTCTCGTAGATGAACTGGACGAGGAAGGTGTTGGACGTGCCGGGCCCGCCGCCATCGGTCAGCACCCAGGCCTCGTCGAAGACCTGCACCGAGCGGATCAGCAGAAGCACCAGCACCACCAGCAGGTTCGGCATCAGCAAGGGCAGCGTCAGCCGCCAGAACTGCCGCCAGCGCGAGGTGCCGTCGATCAGCGCCGCCTCGTAGATGTCGCGCGGGATCGCCTGGAGCCCCGCCAGGATGATCAGCGTATAGAAGCCCATGTGGAACCAGATCGAGACATAGACCACCCAGAACCGCGACCACAGCACTTCCAGGAGGAAGATCACCCGGTCGCCCATCAGGTCGGCGAAGACCGCGTTCAGCAGGCCGTTGCGCGCCAGGAACCATTTCCAGACCAGCGCCACCACGACGGGCGACAGCAGCACCGGATAGAAGAAGATGGCGCGGAAGAAGGCCTTGCCGCGGGTCAGCCGGTTCAGCACCAGCGCCGTGACAAGCGACACGACCAGCGTGCCGGTGGCATTGAAGGCCGTGTACCAGGTGGTGTTGAAGACGGCGGTCCAGAACAGGTCCAGCTCGCAGGTGGCGGGGTCGAGATAGCTGCCGCAGCTGAGCAGCCGCGAGAAATTCTCGAACCCCACATAGGGGCGGTTCCACAGCAGGAGTTCCGTGCCGCCGGTGAAGGCATAGCCGATCGCCAGCAGCACGGGAATGAAGACGAAGATGGTGAAAAGCGCCATGTTGGGCAGCACGAAGACCCAGGGCATCCGGCGCAGGCCGATCAGCCGCTGGAGCCGCGTGAAGGGCCATTCCACCAGCGCCATGACCGCCTCCAGCAGGCGGTCGCCGCGCGCGCCGGGGCGGGCCGGAGCCGCGCGCGCGGTCCGGGCATAGCCGTCATCGGTGGCGGTCATCTCATCCCCTCCCCAGGCTTTGGCCGCCGGCCGCGTCGAACAGGTGGACATGGCCCTCGCGCGGGCGCACGGGGATGCGGTCGCCGGGGCTGGCCTCCAGGTGGTTCTGGACATGGACGATGGTGGTGCCCTGCGACCCGTTCAGCCGGCCATGCAGGTAGGTTTCGTGCCCGAGGCTCTCCACCTGGTCGACATCCAGCATCAAGGGCGATCCCTCCGCCTCGGGGCCGACGGCGAAATGCGACGGGCGCAGGCCGATCTTGACCTCCCGCCCGGCGGCGGCATCGCCCAGAGGCACCAGCAGCTCGCCGGTCTCGGGCGAGGCGATCCGCGCCATGCCGCCCTCGATGCCGGTGATCTGCCCGTCATAGAGGTTCATCCGCGGGCTGCCGATGAAGCCCGCGACGAACAGGTTGGCGGGCCGCTCGAACAGGTCCAGCGGACGGCCCACCTGCTCCACCCGGCCGCCGTTCAGCACGACGATCTTGCCCGCCATGGTCATCGCCTCGACCTGGTCATGGGTGACGTAGATCATCGTCGTGCCAAGCTGCCGGTGCAGGCGGGTGATCTCGCCGCGGGTCTGGACGCGCAGCTTGGCGTCGAGGTTCGACAGCGGCTCGTCGAAGAGGAACACCTTGGGATGGCGCACGATGGCGCGGCCGATGGCGACGCGCTGGCGCTGGCCGCCGGACAGGGCCTTGGGCTTGCGGTCGAGATAGGCGTCAAGCTCCAGCATCCGCGCGGCCTCGGCCACGCGCGCATCGATCTCGGCGCGTTTCATCCGCAGGTTCTCCAGCCCGAAGGACAGGTTCTTGCGCACGGTGAGATGCGGATACAGAGCATAGCTCTGGAACACCATCGAGATGCCCCGCTCCGAGGGCGTCATGTCGTTGACCACCGCGCCGTCGAAGGCGATCTCGCCGCGGCTGATGCTTTCCAGCCCCGCGATCATGCGCAGCATGGTGGATTTGCCGCAACCCGAGGGGCCGACGAGGGCGACGAATTCGCCCTCCTCGATATCCAGGTCGACGCCGTGGATCACCTCGACGCTGCCATAGGCCTTGGTCAGCCCGTCCATCCGGATGGATGCCATTTCCGTCTCCTCCCTTGTTGCGTGCTCAGCGCGCGGACGCGGCCTGCGCGCGGTCGTATTCCATCAGGAACAGGCTCCCCAATGCCTGTCCGTAGGGGGTCGGCAGGTTCGGGATCTGCCGGTAGAATTCCAGCGTGTGGCCCATCGGCGTGCCGTCGGAGACATCGCCGAGGAACCCGTCGCCGTCGATTCGCGACAGGATCGCGGGCAGCGCGCGTTCCACGATCCGCGCCTCTTCCGCGCCGATCAGCCCCTCGCGCCGCCCCGCCAGAACGCCATAGGCGATGCCGGCGGTCCCCGAGGACTCCACCGGGCTGCCGGGATCGTCCAGCAGCGTGTGGAACAGCCCCTCGTCATTCTGAAGCACCGCCAGCGCGCGCACCTGGGTCAGGTAGACCTCGCGCAGGAACCGCGCCACGGCGCCCTGCGGCGGGCAGATGCGGAACAGTTCGGGAATGGCGATCGTCACCCAGGCATTGCCCCGCGCCCAGAGCGCGCGGGCATAGCTGTGGCGCCCGTGGAAGGTCCAGCCGTGATAGAACAGCCCGCTTTCGCGGTCGCCGAGGAACCGCACATGGGTCAGGTACTGGTAATGCGCATCCTCGATCCAGTCGGGGCGCGCGCAGATCCGCCCGGCCTGCGCCACGAACAGCACCGCCATGACCAGCGTGTCGTCCCAGAGCTGGCCGTCATTGTCGCGTTCCTTGACCGTGTGCTGATAGCCGCCCTCCTCGGTCTTGGGCATCTCCTCGTGCAGCCAGCCCGCCCAGTCGGCGATCAGCGCCTGCCAGTCGGCGCGCGGGCGGCGTTCGGCCAGAAGCGCCAGCGCCAGCATCGGCGCGGTGGAATTGACCTGGCGGCGCGGCAGGCCGCGGGCGATCTGGCGGTCGTACCAGCGCGCCAGCCGGTCCATCGCCGCCTCGTCGCCCTCGGCCTCGGCGCGGCGGAACTCGCCATAGAGCCCGACGCCGACCTCCCAGTCCCATTCGTCGAAATCGATCTCGTCGCCCGGGGCCGCGCCCTCGTCGCCGATGCCCTTCAGCCTGCGGAACCCGCGCGACAGCGCGGCGATGGCAGAGGCGGTATCCAGATTGGCGTGATAGGTCATTCAGAACTCCACAGCTGTCAGGGGCGCGCCGTCGAAACCGGCATGCGGGGTGATCGAGAGGGGGGCGAAGGGCACGGCCGCGCCGTCGCGCAGCAGCCCGGCCGCGAAATCGGCGGAGAGGGTCGCGCCCCCGGCTTGCCAGTCCAGCCGCAGAGCGGCCGCGTCGAAGACCGGGGCAAGCGCCCGGGCGCGGGCACAGAACGCCGCGAACCCGCCATCGGTGGCCGCCGATCCGGCCACCATCAGCCAGCCCGCCTGCGCGGCATGGGCACGCCATTCCTGGCCCTTGTAGAGGCCGGTCTCCAGCCGTTCCAGCGGCGCCGAGGCCCAGAGCGCGGCATAGCCCTCCCCCGCCCGCTGGAACAGCCACTGGCCGTCCTCGATGCAGTCATCGAGCAGTTCGGCGGGCGCGAAGGCATGGGTGAAGCGCACCGGATGATCGTGGCGGTCGAGGTCATAGACCAGCGCCGCGACATTGCCCTCCATGCAGACCCGCGGCACGACGCCATTGGCCATCCAGTAGGAGGGCCGCCCGCCGCCCCAGACCTTCAGCTCGCCGGGATGGTTGATCCATGTGCGCGCCAGCGGATGGGCGGCGAACTGGATTTCCGCGACATGCTGCTGGTGGCCCGGATCGCCGGTGCGGTGGCCGGTCACGGCCGACAGCTGCGACGCGGCCGATTTCCACAGCGCCAGTTTGGCGTTCTGGTTCAGCCCCTGGACATAGCGCGCCTCCAGCCGGTCATGGCCCTCCAGCCGGTGCAGCGCGTCGCAGGCGGCGGGCGGCGCGTAATCCGACACGGCAAACAGCGCCGCGGCGCGTTCATGGCCCGGGCACCAGATGCCGCCGAAGGCGATGGCCGCCACCGCGCCCAGTTCGGTGGCGGGCCCGGCGAACAGCTCCTTCTCGTAGACCCGGCCTTGGCTGCCCACCGGCATGCCGTCGACCGAATGCAGCGCGGTCATCACGAAGATGCTGTCGATCAGCGCCTTCGCCCGCGCCTTCAGATCGGCATCCGGGCTGCAGGCCTCAAGCGTGAACAGCCCCAGGAGGTCGATGGGGTAGTAGCAGGAGGAATTCCACTCGGCGAGCCCGTGATCCTCGACGGAGTCGAACCACCGCCCCAGCCGGATCCGCGCGGCCTCGCGATGCCCGGCGCCGCTCCGGCCGCTATTGGGGAAGACCTCGTCGGGGAAGGTGTCCCCCGCGAGGAACTGCGCGACATGGAAGCAGAAGGCGTGGTTCTCGCTCCAGAACCACATCACGTCATTGCCCGGCTCGTCCAGCCAGTAGCGGAAATCCAGGATCGCGCGGCGCACCTCGTCCCAGAGCGGCTGCGCCACCCCGGTCCCGGCATGGGCGCGCCAGGCCCAGATCAGCGGCAGGATCCAGAAATCGGCGCAGTCATGCCGGTCATTGATGCCGCGCATCGTGTGGCGGAAGATGCGTTCGATCTCCCCGGCATCGCCCCCTTCGCGCAGCAGGAGCAGCGCGCGGGAAATGCTGGTGCCCGGTTCGGCGGCGATGCGGGCGCGGGCGCGGGCCTTGCGCTCGGCCAGCGTCGCGCCCTCCAGCCGCGCGACCTCGCCCATGATCGTGGTGCCCAGCGACGCGTCCAGCCGCACCGCCCCCGCCTGCACGGAAAAGACCAGCGCATAGCAGCCCGGCGCGATCCCCGCGACATCGAACAGCCGGTGCACCTCGCCCGCGCGGGTGACGGTGAACCGCACCGGCGCCTTCAGCGGCAGCCGGTCGGCCAGCACGTTCATCGTCGCGCTGCCATCGGCGGATTGCCCGTCATGCAGCATCACCTCCACCGGCTCGGCAGGCGTGTGATCACAGACCACCGCCAGCTGTCCCTCCTCGTGGAACAGACGCGTCGTGCGCAGCGCGGCCAGGGTCTTCTCGACATCGCGCAGCCTTTCGGGATCGACCGCCGCCTGCAGACCCGCGGACAGGCCCTGCCCCGCGACCAGCCCCAGCCGGAAGAAGCAGCTGGTATCGCGCTCATGCAGGTCCTCGATCCGCACGGTCAGCGCCGTCACCCCCGCGGGCAGCGCCACCGCGACCCGCGCCTTGTGGGGAATGTTGCGGTCGAGCGGCGCATGCACCGCCACCAGCCGCTCGCCCGCCCAGAGATGGACGACGCCGCAGGTCTCGATCTCGAAGGTGACGCTCTGCGCCTCCTCGGCGCGGATCAGCGCGCGGGCGAAGCGGGCGATGCGGGTGGGGCGGAAACAGAAGGTGGTGAAATCGACCCGCGGATTCTCGCCGCCCAGATAGACCTCGGAGAAGCTCTCCGCGGCGGGGATCTGCGGATCCAGCCCGGGCAGGATCTTGCGGAAGGCCTCGCGGCAGGGCAGGTCGCCGGTCGCCACCCAGCCATTGACGAAACGGTAATCCACCTGGTCGGGATGCACCCGCGCCGTGCCGGGAAAGATCTCCCGCGCGGCCGGGGTGACCAGCCAGCGGTTCACGGCGGCGCCCTCCTCCAGCGGCCACCAGACCGGCTTTGCGCCATGTTGCGCAACTTTTTGCTCTACGTGCTGCACGAATCCTCTCCTCCCGAGGCCTGATATTCCGGATAAAACGGCAATTCAGCCTCATATCGGCGTTGACAGAGCCACAGACTTGCACAATTGTCCAGATGCGTTGCGAAACTTTTTGCGCAACCGGGAGGAATAGGGAGGATACCATGCTCAAGCTTGCGACCGCCGCGAGCGCCCTGGCCTTGATTGCCGGGCAGGCTCTGGCCAAGGACACGATCAGCTTCGCCTTCACCGATGACGACCCCGCCTATATCGAGAGGATGGGCGCGCTGCTGGAGGAGTTCGAGGCCGCCAATCCCGATATCGAGGTGGAATTCATCACCGCGGGCTATTCGCAGCTGGTCGAGCAGCTGCCCCTGCAGCTGGCCGTGGGCGAGGGGCCGGACCTGGCCAAGATCGCCGATCACGGGCTGATGCGCTACACGCTGGACCTGCGCCCCTACATGGCCGATCCCGACGGGTTCGCCGCGCTGCATGGCAGCACGCTGAACCTGCTGAAGACCGCCGATGCGCCTGCCGACAAGATCGGGGGGTTCCAGCTGTCGCAGACGCTGAACCTGCCCTTCGTCAACAAGACGCTGTGGGACCAGGCGGGCGAACCCCTGCCCGAGGCGGGCGCGACGCTGAACGAGATCGTCGAGGCCTCGCAGCGCGTCGCCGAGGCCACCGGCATCGACATCCCCTTCACCATGGACCGCTCCGGCCACCGCTTCACCGGCCCGGCCTTCTCCTATGGCGCGCATTACGCGGTGGACGGCCACCTGACCTTCCCCGACGAGGCGGCAAAGGCCTATATCGCCGACATGTATCGCTGGACCCGGGAAGGCGCCTTCCCCAAGGAGATGTGGGGCGCCGCGGGCGGGTCGCGCTACAAGAACATGGGCGATGAATTCGTCGATGCGAACGTGGCCACCTATTTCGCGGGCAACTGGATGGTGAACCCGTTCAGGGCCAAGATCGGCCAGGATTTCGAATGGACGGTGCTGGACGCGCCCTGCGGCGACGGCGGCTGCATCCCGATGCCGGGCGGCACGTTCCTGGCGGCCTTCAACACCACCGACCATCCCGAGGCGGTGGCGAAGCTGGTGGAATTCCTCGGCTCCGAACAGGTCGTGCGCGCGCTGGCGGAGCGGTTCGTCATCATCCCCGGCGCCGCCATCGACGATCTCGCGTACCAGATCGACGATCCCAGCGCCGCCGCGGCGATGAAGGTCTTCGCCCGCAATGCCCCCAAGGTCACCGACGAGATCCGCGACTGGTCGGCCTTCCCCGGCATCCAGGCGGTGCAGGGCGCGATCGTGCAGCGCATGTCGCAGCTGATCGTCGGGGAACTGTCCCTGGAGGACACCTATGACCGCCTGGCCTCGGATATCGCCACGATCGATTCCGAACTGAGCAACTGACGGCCGCCCTTCCCTTCGGCCGTCCGGGGGCGGGTGCCCCTCCGCACCCGCCCCGCCCTGCATCCGGACGCCTGCCGCCTGTTTCTTTCGCCGCGCCGCCGCGCTAGGATCGGCCCGAGGCAGAAGATACGGACAGCAGACAGGAGTCCCCGATGCGCAGAACCCTCCTTGCCGCGGTGGCGGCCTCCCTGCTGGGCGCGGCGATCGCCCCGGTTCCGGCAATGGCGGCCTCGATGGGCCGCTACGAGGTGGCCGGCGTCGAGGGCGAGGACATGCTCAAGATGCGCGCCGGGCCGGGAACGGGCTATAACGTGCTTCTCGGCCTGCCCAACGGCACCGTCCTGCGCGTCCATAGCTGCCAGCAGACCGGCCCGACGCGCTGGTGCAGCGTCTCGCTGGATCGCGCGCGCGAGGTTTCCGGCTATGTCTCCTGGGCGTATCTGCGCAAGAAATAGCCGCCGCCCGCAGCGGGTCCGGCGCTAGAAGAACGCGATGCGCAGCCCCGCCCCGGACCGCTCGATCCGGGCCTCGACCCCGAAGACGTCGCGGATCAGCCCGGCATCCAGCACCTGCGCGGGCCGCCCCTGCGCCACCAGCCGGCCATCCTGCATCACCGCGATCTCGTCGCAGAAGGCGGCCGCCTGGTTCAGGTCATGCAGCGCCACCACCACGCGGGCCCCCAGATGCGGCAGCAGCCGCAGCAGCTCCAGCTGATGGCGGATGTCCAGGTGGTTGGTCGGCTCGTCCAGCAGCAGCTCGCGCGGTTCCTGGGCCAGGGCGCGGGCGATCTGCACGCGCTGGCATTCGCCGCCCGACAGGGTCGCCCAGGGCTGGTCGCCGCGGCCCTGCATCCCGGCGCGTGCCAGCGCCGCCGCCACCGCCGCCTCGTCCGCCGCCGACCAGGGCGCCCAGGCCCCGCGCCGCGGCGGCCGCCCCAGCGCCACGACCTCGCGCACGCTCAGCGCCGAGGCGGTCGCGGCATCCTGTTCCACCAGCGCCAGGCGGCGGGCGACATCGCGGCGGCGCATCCGCGCCATGGGCTGCCCATCCAGCAGCACCGCCCCGCCCGTGCCGCGGCGCAGCCCCGCCATCAGCCGCAGCAGGCTGGACTTGCCCGAGCCGTTGGGCCCCACCAGCCCCAGCACGCCGCGTCCGGGCAGCCGCAGCGTGACCCCCCGCAGGATCGGCACGCCCCCGGGCGCCCAGTGCAGATCCTCGGCCGAGAGGCTCATCGCCGCCCCCGCGAGCGCCACAGGATCAGCGCGAAGGCCGGCGCGCCGAACAGCGCAGTGACCACCCCGACCGGCAGGACCTGCCCCGGCAGCACCAGCCGCGACAGCACGTCGGCCCCGGTCAGGAACACCGCCCCCGCCAGCGCGGCGGCCGGGATCAGCCGCCCGTGCGACGGCCCCACCAGGAAGCGCATCGCATGGGGGATCACCAGCCCGACGAAGCCCACCGCGCCGATCAGGCTGACCACCGCCGCGGTCAGCACCGCGGTCAGCGCCAGGAGCCCGGCGCGCAGCCGCACCACCTCCACCCCCAGCGCGGCGGCGGCATCCTCGCCGAAGGCGAAGGCATCCAGCGCCCGCGCCCGCCACAGGCACAGTCCCAGACCGGCCAGCGCCACCGGCACCGCCAGCGCCGCATCCGGCCAGCGCACCCCGCCGAGGCTGCCCAGCATCCAGAACAGGATGCCGCGGGTCTGCTCGGCATCCGCCGAGGAGGCGACGATGAAGGCGGTCGCGGCATTGAACAGCTGCGACCCCGCCACCCCCGCCAGGATGATCCGCTCGGTCCCGCCGCCCGCGCCGAAGGCCAGCAGCCCGACCAGCGCGAAGGCCAGCGCCGCCCCCGCCAGCGCCCCGGCAGGCACGCCGAGCAGGCCCGCCCCCGCGGCCAGCACGATCACCGAGACCGCCCCCGCCGAGGCCCCGGCCGAGATGCCCAGCAGGTAGGGTTCGGCCAGCGGGTTGCGCAGCAGTGCCTGGAGCACCACGCCGCAGACCGCCAGCGCCGCGCCGCAGGCCATGGCCACCACCGCGCGGCTGGCACGGTAATGCCAGATGATGCCCTCGCGGATCGGATCGACCGGCAGCGACAGGCCCAGCAGGCGGTTGCCCAGCGTCGCCGCGACATCCGCCGCCCCGACCCGGACATCCCCCAGCATCAGCGCCGCGGCGAGCGCGACGGCCAGGATCGCCGCCGCCGCGCCCAGAACCGGCGCCAGTCCCAGCGACAGGCCCCCGGCGGGCAGGCGCCGCATCGCGGCGGCAAGGCTCATGGCGCCAGGCCCAGGTCGCGCAGCCCCGCGGCCAGCACCTCCACCCCGTCCACCGCGCGCAGGGTGGGGTTCATCGACTGGGCGGGCATCTCGATCAGCCGGCCTTCGCGCACCGCGCTCAGCCGGGAGGCCACCGGATCTCGCTCCAGGAAGGCCCGCTTGGCCGCCACGTCGTCGCCCGGCAGGCTGCGCCGCTCCATCCGGCCCAGGACGATCACGTCCGGATCCAGCGCGGCGATGGTCTCCCAGCCGACCAGCGGCCATTCCTCCTGCGAGTCGATGACGTTGCGCAGCCCCGTCACCTGCGAGATCCAGCCCGGCGCGCCGAGCCGGCCGGCGACATAGGCCTCGCCCTCGATCCGCGGCGAAGAGAACCAGTAGAGCACCGAGACATCCCGTCCGCGCAGCGCCTCCGCCCCTGCCGTGACCGCCTCGATGCGCGCGCGGTTCGCCGCGATCAGCGCCGCCCCCGCCTCCGGCCGGTCGAAGATGGCGGCAAGTTCCGCGATCTCCTGCTCCAAGAGCGCCATGTCCCAGGCCTGCGACCGCGCGCCGTCGCCGCTCCCGGCGTTGAAGGCGCTTTTCGCGCATTCCGCCGGGGAGACATAGGCGGGGATGCCGAAATCGGCGAACTGGTCCCAGCTGCCGACCCGCGACTCGCCGGGGCCGATATCGTTGATCCATTGCGCGGCGACGAAATCGGGCCGCACCGCCAGCACAGTCTCGAAACCCGGCGAGTTGTCGGCCAGCCGCGGCAGCGCCGCCCCCGCCTCCGCCAGCGGCGCGGGCAGCGGATCGAGCCAGATGGCCGTGCCCGCGATCCGATCCGTCACCCCCAGCGACAGCAGGATCTCGGTCGTGCCCTGGCCCAGCGACACGGCGCGGGCGGGCGGGGCGGCGACCTGCAGCGGATGGCCGCAATTGGCGATCTCCAGCGGGAAACCCGCGGGATCGGCCCGCAGCGCGGCCATGGGCAGGATCAGCCCCGTCAGGGCGGAAAGGCACAGAAGGCGGCCGGGGCCGCGGCGGGACAGGATCATCGACACTCCTTTTCCGGACACCCCGTCCGGCGGTCATGAGGACCGGCCCGCGACGCGCGGCACCGGGGCGGCAGGTCTCCTGACTCGCGGCCATGGTCCCGGCACGGCCTTCCCGCATCGCGCGATGCAGTGGCCCGCCCCGCGGGGCGAAGATGCCGGAACGGCCGCCTACAGTTGCGGGGGCAGTCCCGGATTTCCCGCCCGCGAAGGCCGGGGCACCGGGTTCCCTTTTCATCCCCCCTGCGGGGGAACCGTCCGCGGGCATCCCTCCGCGGCGGGCCGGGACTTGTCAAGCCGGGGCGGAGGCGCGGCGCCATTCCGGACGGATGAACCGCTTTACTGAACACTTGTCCGAATCTATTGACACCCTGTCCTGTCCCGTGGTTTCTGGGCCCCGGAGGAGACGGACCCGATGCGAAAGCCCCTGGCACAGACGCAGACCGGACCGCTGGTGCTGGACACCGCGGAACGGCTGTTCGCGGAACGCGGATTTTCCGCCGTGTCGCTGCGCGAGGTCGCGCGCGAGGCGGGGGTGGCCGTCTCCAGCGTGATCTACCATTACGAGGACAAGTTCGGCCTGCTGGCCGAGATCTACGACCGCCACACGCGGCCCATGAACGCGCGCCGCGCCGAACTGCTGGGCGAGGCCACGCGGATCGCCGACCGGTCCGACCGGCTGACCGCGATCCTGCGCGCCTATCTGATCCCCGCCTTCCGCTCCTCGGGCGACGAGACCGGCGGCGGCGCGCGCTTCACCCGGCTGCGCGCGATGCTCTCGGCCGAGGCCGATCCGAAGGTGCGCGGGATCATCGCCGCCAGCTTCGACGCCACCACGCGGCAGTTCCTCGACGCGATCGGGGATTGCCTGCCCGGGGCCGAACGCGGCGCCATCGTCTGGCAGGCGCAGTTCCTGCTGGGCGGGCTTTACTACACGCTGGTCAATCCCGAGCGGATCGCCCGGCTGTCGGACGGCACCGAGGATGCCGCCGATCACGACCGGGCCATCGCGATGCTTATCGCGGCGGCCCATGCAGCTTTCCTCGCCCTCGTCCCGGAGGAGACGGACGCGGGCTGACATCACTGCACGGAACAGGGAGGAACCATCCGTGAAACCAACCCCCATTCTCGCCGCGCTGGTCGCAGCGGGCTCTCTGGCCCTGCCCGCCGCCGCCGACGACCGCATTTCCATCGGCACCGGCGGCACCGGCGGGCTGTTCTACGTGATCGGCGCCGGCATGGCCGAGGTCATCAACAGCCACATGGACGGCGCCTTCGCCCGCGCCGAAGTGACCGGCGCCTCGGTGGAGAACATACGCCGCGTCTCGGCCGGACAGCTGACCTTCGGCTTGTCCTCCTCCTCGACGCTCTACGAGGCGGCCAAGGGCGAGGGCCCCTTCGCCGACGGCGCGCAGCCGGTGGCGGGGCTGGCCTATCTCTACCCGGCCGCACTTCAGGTGGCGACGCTGGAAGACACCGGCATCGCGGGCTTCGAAGACCTGGCGGGCAAGAAGATCAACCTGGGCCCGCCCGGATCGAATTCCGCCGTTCTGGCACAGCGCCTGCTGGAGGCCTATGGCGTCTTCGATCCCGAGAACGTGCAGTTCCTGTCCTATGCCGAGGGCGTCACCGCGCTGGAGAACGGCATGGTCGACGCGATCGCGGTCCTGGCCGGGGCGCCCACCGCGGCGCTGATCGACCTGGATGCGCGCAAGGACATGGTGATGCTGAGCCTCGATCAGGACAAGATCGCCGCCCTGTTCGAGACCTATCCCTTCTACAAGCCCTATGTCATCCCGGCGGGCACCTATGGCGACCAGACCACGGATGTCACGGTGGTCAACGACCCGGCCACCGCCTTCATCGGCGCCGATGCCGATCCGGCGATGGTCGAGGCGCTGACCGCCGCGATCTTCGACAATCTCGACGAGCTGGCCGGGGTGCATCCGCAGGCGGCGGAGATCACGCTCCGGACCGCGCCGGACACGCCGATCCCGCTGCATCCCGGCGCGGCGGCCTATTTCGCGGGCCACTGAGCCCGCGGCCTTTCCCCACGACCCCCAGGAGGACAGGGTGGATCTTTCAAGCATTCCCGGCAGGCTCGCCCTGCCGGGGGCCGGTGACGCGCGCCGTCCCCTGCCCCGGATCGCCGGCGCCCTCGTTGCGCTGCTTGCCGTCATTGCCACCTGGCTGGTGATCGAGGGCGCCTATTTCGGCACGATCACCGCGCATGTGCTGCGCGCGCTGTTCTTCTCCGCCGTCGCCGCGGCGGGGCTGATCGGGGCGGGGGCGCTGGCCGAGGCGCGCTGGCTGCGCGCGCTGTGCTGGGTTCTTGTGCCTCTGGCGGTGCTGCCGGGGCTGGCGATCCAGGCGGAGTATACCGACATCGTCATGCGCGGCGCCATGTCGACCCCGCCCGACCTGTGGCGCTTTGCCGGGCTGATGGCGGCGCTTTACGTGCTGGTGCAGCGCCAGATCGGCTGGCCGCTGATCCTGCTGATGTCCGTCGCGCTGGCCTATGCCTGGTTCGGCTACCTGATCCCCGGGCGCTACGGCCATGGCGGCTACGGGCTGGACCGGCTCAGCTCGACGCTGATGCTGTCGACCGAGGGCGTCTATGGCGTGCCGATGGGCGTGGCGGTGGAATACATCTTCCTCTTCTCGCTGCTGGGCAACCTGCTGATGCGGGTCGGCACCGGCGAGGTCTTCGTCGATATCGCCCGCGGGCTGACCGGGCGGACCCGCGGCGGGCCGGGCCTCTCGGCGGCGCTGTCCTCGGCGCTGCTGGGCACGATCAACGGCTCGGCGGTGGCCAATGTCGTCACCACCGGCACCTTCACCATCCCCTTGATGAAACGCGCGGGCTACTCGGCCAACCTGGCCGGGGCGATCGAGGCGGCCGCCTCCTCGGCCGGGCAGATCCTGCCCCCCGTCATGGGCGCCGCCGCCTTCCTGATGGCCGAGATCATCGGCATGCCCTACAGCCAGATCGCGCTGGCCGCGCTGGTGCCGGGGCTTCTGTATGTGCTGGCGCTGATGGTCGCGGTCTGGCTGGAGGCCGGGCGGCTGGGGCTGGAACCCGACCGCGAGGCGGGCTTCGCGCTCTTGCGCGAGACGCTGGCGAGACGCGGCTACCTGCTGCTGCCGCTGGTCGCGCTGGTGGGGTTCCTGATCGCGGGCTTCACCCCCACCCGCGCCGCGGTCCTGGCGATCATCGCGGGGCTCCTGCTGTCGCCCTGGCGGAAGGACAGCCGCTTCGGACCCGTCGGCGCGGTGCTGATCTGCCGCGACACGCTGCTGGCGGTGCTGCCCATCGTCGCCGCCGTGGCCGCGGCGGGCGTGGTGATCGGGGTGCTGAACCTGACCGGGCTGGGGCTGATGCTCTCGGGGCTGATCGTCGATCTGGGCGGCTCCTCGATCTGGGCGATCCTGGGGCTGACCGCGATCGTCGCCTTCCTTCTGGGCATGGGCCTGCCCACCTCGGCCTCCTACCTGCTGCTGGCGGTGCTGGTGGCGCCTGCGCTGACAAGGCTCGGCCTGCCGCCGATCGTGGCGCATATGTTCATCTTCTATTTCGGGCTGGTCTCGGCGATCACCCCGCCGGTGGCGCTGGCAGCCTATGCGGCGGCCTCGATCTCGGGCGGCTCGGCCAATGGCACGGCGGTGGAGTCGATCCGGCTGGGCTTCGTCAAGCTGCTGGTGCCGTTCCTCTTCGTCACCATGCCGGGGCTGCTGATGCTGGGCAGCCTGCCCGAGATCGTGCTGGCCATCCTCTTCGCCACCATCGGCACCGTGGCGCTGACCATTGCCATGGCGGGCTGGTTCCGCTCGCCGATGGCCCCGCTGGAACGGCTGGGCCTGGCAGCGGGCGCGCTCCTGACGCTGTGGCCCGCGGCAGTGACGGCGACCGATCCCGTCACGCTGGCCGCCCGTGCCATAGGCCTCGGCGCGGTGGCCCTCCTGCTGATCCGGCGCGGGCGCCATGCGCCCCGCCCCGCTGCAACCCTGTCCGAGGCGAATTGATGCGACACGACAACCTGCCCTTCCACCCCGATCCCTCGGTTCCGGCCCTGGCCCTGCCCGAGGGCGCCTGCGACGCCCATTGCCATGTCTTCGGCCCGGCGGCGCAATTCCCCTTCGCCCCCGAGCGGACCTATACCCCGGTCGATGCGCCCTGGGAGGTGCTCCAGGCCCTGCATGCCCGGCTGGGCCTGCAGCGCACCGTTCTGGTCCAGGCCAGCTGCCACGGGCGCGACAATGCCGCGATGCTCGATGCCATCGCCCGCTCGGGCGGGACCTGCCGCGGCGTCGCCATGACCGGACCCGAGATCGGCGATGCCGAGCTGGACCGGCTGCATGCGGGCGGGGTGCGCGGGCTGCGCTTCAACTTCGTCACCCATCTGGGCGCCGATGCCGATTTCGACGCGGTGGCCGGGCTCTGCGCGCGGATCGCGCCGCTGGGCTGGCATGCGGTGGTGCATTTCGACGCCGACCGGCTGGAGACCCTGGCGCCGGTGCTGAAGACGCTCGACCTGCCCCTGGTGATCGACCACATGGGCCGGGTCGATGCCTCGAAGGGCTTCGACCAGCCCGCCTGGGGGATGCTGCTGGACCTGATGGAGGATCCGCGCTTCTGGGTGAAGGTCTGCGGCGCCGAGCGGATCACCCGCGCGGGCCCGCCCTATGCCGATGCCGTGCCCTTCGCGCGCGAACTCGTCGCGCGCTTTCCCGACCGGGTGCTGTGGGGCACGGACTGGCCGCATCCCAATATCCGCAAGGACATGCCCGATGACGGGCTGCTGGTGGACCTGCTGGCAGAGATCGCGCCCGACCCCGCGGCGCTGCGCCGGCTGCTGGTGGAGAACCCCACGCGGCTCTACTGGGCGGACTGACCGGGGCGGGGCCCGCCATCCGGGCGGGCCCCGTCACCTCAGTCCTTGATCAGCATCTTGCGCGGGATGTTGCAGAACACCTCGGGCGGGCCCTCCTCGGAAATCGCGATGGATTCCGTGGTCTCGTAGCCCCAGCTGTCCATCCACAGCCCGGTCATGAAATGGAAGGTCATCCCCGGCTGCAGCACGGTGCGGTCGCCGCGGCGGATCGACATCGTCCGCTCGCCCCAGTCGGGGGGATAGCTCAGCCCGATCGAATAGCCCGCGCGGTTGTCCTTCTGGATGCCGTGGCGTTCCAGCGCCGAGAAGAAGCCGATGGCGATGTCCTCGCAGGTATTGCCCGGCCGCGCGGCCTCGAGCCCGGCCTCCATCCCCTCCAGCACGGCCTGTTCGGCATCGAGGATATGGCCCGGCGGCTTGCCCAGGTAGATCGTGCGCGACAGGGGCACGTGATAGCGCTGATAGCAGCCCGCGATCTCGAAGAAGGTGCCCTCGTCGGGCTTCATCGGCAGGTCGTCCCAGGTCAGGTGCGGCGCGGCGGCATCCGGCCCGGAGGGCAGGAGCGGCACGATCGCCGGGTAGTCGCCGCCATGGCCCTCCCAGTCATCATAGCGCAGGCCCGCATCGTAGATATCGGCCACCAGGTCGCATTTGCGGATGCCGACCTCGACCTTCTCGGCGATGCGGCGATGCATCCGTTCGACCAGCCGCGCGGCCGAGCGCATGTAATCCAGCTCCTTCTCGGATTTCACCGAACGCTGCCAGTTGATGAAGCCGGTCGCATCCTTGAAGGTCGCGTCGGGCAGCCCGGCGGTCAGCCGTTCATGGGCGCGCGCGGAATACCAGTAATTGTCCATCTCCACGCCGATATGGCCCTTGTCCCAGCCCATGTCCTTCAGCCGGGCGCAGAGATATTCCATCGGGTGTCGCTCGGTGGACTGCACGTAATGGTCGGGATAGCCGATCACCCGGTCGCGCTGCATCCAGACGGTGCGATAGGCGCCCTGCGCATCCTGGCCGCGGCCGAACCAGACGGGCGGCCCGTCCGGGCCCACGACCACGCATTGATGCACGTAGAAGGACCAGCCGCCATAGCCCGAGACCCAGGACATGTTGGAGGGGTCCGACAGGATCAGCATGTCGAAGCCCTCGCGCTCCATCCGGGCGCGGATCCTGACCAGCCGCTCCTCGTATTCGGCGGTGGTATAGCGTTCCGGCGTTCTCTGCAGCTTGTTCATCGGTTCAGTCCTGATCAAGGGCGGCCAGCGCCCTGGTGGCAATCGCGGTATCCTGCACGCCGGTCCCGGTCAGGTCGGCGATGGTGATGTCCCCGGGCGCGCGGCGGCCCGGATGGCGCCCCGTGACCACATCGCCCAGTTCGGGAAGGGTCCCGTCATCGGCGATCGTCCCGGCCGCCAGCGCGGCGCGCAGCTCGCCCATCCTGCGGGTCTGGGCAAGCCTGTCGGCAACGTAGAGATCGGCGCGCCCGAGGCAAGCGGGATCCAGTTCGCCCTTGCCCGCCTGGTCGCTGCCCATGGCCGTCACATGCTGGCCCGGGCGCAGCCAGTCCGCCATCAGGATCGGCGCCGTCGCGGGGGTGGTGGTGACGATGACATCGGCGAAACCCGCCGCCTCGGCCGGATCGGCGCAGGCCTCCACCCGCAGGTCCGGCCCGCTCATCTCGGCCGCCATCGCCCGCGCCCGGCCGGGATCGCGCGCCCAGACCAGCGCCCGCGTCACGGGACGCACCAGGCAGAGCGCCCGGAGCTGCATCCGCGCCTGCAGCCCGGCCCCGAAGATCGCCGCGCGCGACGCATCCGCCCGCGCCAGGTGCCGCGCCGCCACGCCGCCCGCGGCGGCGGTGCGCACATCGGTCAGATAGCCGTTATCCAGCAGGACCGCCTTCACCCGGCCGGTCCGCGCCGAGAGCACCACCATCAGCCCCGAGGTGGAGGGCAGCCCCCGCGCGGGATTGTCGAAGAAGCCCGGCGAGATCTTGACCGCGAAGCCCGGCAGGCCCGGCACATAGGCGGTCTTCACGTCCACCTCGCCATTCACATCGGGCATGTGCATCGACAGCACCGGCGGCATCTCCACGCTGCCCCCGGCCAGGGCGGCGAAGGCCTGTTCGACCACCTCGACCGCCTGCAGGTCCAGCGCGACGCCCGCGCGCAGCTCGGCCTCGTGCAGGATGCGGATCTCGCTCATCTTTCCCCCTTCAGGATGGCCGCGTGCAGCGCGGGATCGATATTTCCGCCCGACAGCAGCAGGACAAGCGGCCCGGCCCGGGCATCGAGCCTGCCCGCCAGCACCGCCGCCGCCCCGACCGCCGCGGCGCCCTCCACGGTCTCGCCCTCTTCCCGGGCCAGCCAGCGGATGCCCGCGGCGATCTCCGCCTCCTCCAGCAGGATCAGATCGTCCATCAGGTCGCGGCACATGGCGAAGGTCAGGCGATTTTCCAGGCCGATGCCGCCGCCCAGGCTGTCGGCCAGCGTCTCCAGCTCCTCGACATCGACGGGATGCCCGGCGGCAAGGCTGGCCGCCATGGCCGCGCCGCGCTCCATCGAGATGCCGATGATGCGGATATCGGGGCGCAGCGCCCTGGCCGCCGCCGCCACCCCCGCCAGCAGCCCACCCCCCGACAGGGGAATGGCGATCGCCGCCGCCTCCGGCAGATCCTCGAGGATCTCCAGCCCCAGCGTGCCCTGCCCGGCGATCACCGCCGCATCGTCGAAGGGCGGGACCAGCGCGAAGCCTTCCTCGCGCACCAGCCGCCGCGCCTCGTCGAAGGCCTCGTCCTGGCTGGCGCCGGTGATGCGCGCCTCGGCCCCCAGCGCCTCGATCGCGGCGATCTTGTTGGCCGGGACCAGCCGCGACATGCAGATCACCGCCGGGATCCCCAGCGCCCGCGCGGCATGGGCCAGCGCGCGGCCGTGATTGCCGGTGGAGGCGGTGGTGACCCCCGCGACCCGGCCCAGCCCGGCCGCCGCGTTGGACGCGCCGCGCAGCTTGAAGGCGCCGGTCTCCTGGTGATGCTCGCATTTCAGCCAGACCGGCCCGCCGGCCATGTCCGTCAGCCCCCGCGAGACCCGCAGCGGCGTGCGGCGGATCATCGGCGCGATGCGCGCGGCCGCCATGCGGATCTCGTCGAGCCCTACCATCGCCGGTCTCCGAACAGCCGTCCCGGCCCCCGGCCCGCGACGCCCGCCGCTGCCAGCATCGCCCAGAAGGCCACCTGGTTTGAACTCAGCACCGGCTTGCCCAGGCGATCCTCGATCCGGTCGATCACGCCCACGGCCGGAAGCGCCGTGCAGGACAGGAACAGCGCCTCCGCATGCGGATGATCGGCGGCCAGCGCCGCCTCGATCACCGCCTCCGGCGTCAGCATCGCCATGTCGCGGTCATCGCGATGGCCCATCGAATGGCGGGCCAGCACCCGCAGCCCGCCCGCCTCCAGGTGATCGCCGACCAGGTCCGTGGTCTCGGGGATATAGGGGGTCAGAAGCGACAGCGACCCGATCCCCAGCGCGGCGCAGGCCCTGCGCGCCGCCGAAAGCGGCGAGGTCAGCGGCGCCCGCCCCCCGGCCAGCCGGTCCAGATCCGCCCCCAGCACGGCACTGGCGGAGGTGCAGCCGAAGATCATGCCATCAAGCGCGACGCCCGGCAGGATCAGCCCCGCCGCCTCGGCCAGGCGCGGCCCGGTCCGGCGCAGGTTCTCCGGCGTGGTCGGGTTGTCGAAGGCGATGCGCGTCACGTGCAGCTGCGTGCCCGGCGGCATCAGCCGCTGCGCATCGCCCTCGATCGTCATGTCGGTGGCCAGGGCGATCAGACCGAAGCGCCGGACCGCGTCGCGGCGCAGCATGTCGGAGGTCATGGCTCAGATCACCAGGATCGGCGTGTCGGTCAGGCTGGTCACCTTGTGGCTGACCGAACCCAGCATGTAGCCCTCGGAGGATCCCAGCCCGCGCGAGCCCACGACGATCAGGTCGCATCCCTTCTCGCGGGCGAAGGCGACGATGGTGCGCGCATAATTGCCGCCCTTGATGAAGGCCTGCACCTTCTGCGCGCCCACCGCGCGGGCCCGGGCCTTGCCGGCCTCCGCCGCCTCGCGGGCATAGGCCCGCATCGTGTCATCCAGCCCGCGCCCGTCGACATCGGTGCCGCGCACCATCGACAGCGAGGCCTCCAGCATCGAGTGGTGCCGGTAGACCGTCAGCACCAGCATTTCCGCCCCGCTGAGCACCGCCAGTTCCGCCGCCTTGACCGTCGCGGCATCCGCGCCGCGCGACCCGTCATAGGCGACCAGTATCCGCTTGAACATCGCCTTGCCTCACTTGTCGAATGCCAGGTCGCGCAGGAAAAGCGCGATCTGCGGGAAGAAGATCAGCAGCACCGCCACGCTCAGCAGCATCAGGATGAAGGGCGGCGTGCCCTTGACGACCTCGGCATAGGGCCGCTTGAACACGGCGATGGCCGTGAAGATGTCGCAGCCGAAGGGCGGCGTGGCGCTGCCGATGGCGACCTGCAGCGTGATGATCGTGCCCACCAGCACCGGGTCGAGCCCCACCGAATCCACCACCGGCGCGAAGATCGGCACCAGGATCAGGATCACCACGATCGGATCGACGAACATGCAGCCCACGAAGAAGGCGATGGAGATGGTGAACAGCACCCCGTACTGCCCCATCTCGTCGATGCCGATGCCGCCCAGCACCTGCTGGGGGATCTGGGCAAAGCTGATGACATAGGAAAACGCCGCGCCCGCCCCCACGAGGATGAAGACCACGGCGGTGATCAGGCCGGTGGATTTCGCGGTGGCATAGAGCTGTTTCACCGACATCTCGCGGAAGACGACCATTTCCAGGATCAGCGCGTAGAGCACGCAGGCCGCCGCCGCCTCGGTGGGCGAGAAGATGCCGCCATAGATGCCGCCGACGATGATCACCGGAAAGCCCAGCGGCCACAGCGCGCGGCGCATCGCGCGGCCGCGCTCGGGCCAGGAGGCCCTGGGTTCGGTCGGCACGTCATGGCGGCGGGCATAGAGCCAGGAATAGATCGAGAAGAGCACGAGGATCAGCACCCCCGGCCCGATCCCGGCGATGAACAGTTCCGAAATCGATGTGCCCGAGACCACGCCGTAGATGATCATGCCGATCGAGGGCGGGATCAGGAAGGCGATGTCGGAGGCATTGACGATCAGCGCCAGAGAGAAGCTGTCGCCATATCCCGCCCGCAGCATCCGCGGCCGCAGCGGGCCGCCCACCGCGACCACCGTCGCCTGGGTGGATCCCGAAACCGCGCCGAACAGCGTGCAGGCCGCGGCGGTGGACACGGCCAGCCCGCCCTTGAGATGGCCGACGAAGGCCATCACCAGGTCGATCAGCCGGCTGGCGGATTGTCCGCGGGTCATGATGTCGGCGGCGAAGATGAACATCGGCACCGCGATCAGGCTGGCGGGACGGATGCCGCCCAGGATCTGCTGGACCATGGTATCCAGCTGGCCCATCCCGCCGAACAGCGCGACGAACCCGATCAGCGACCCGGCGATCAGCGGGATCATCATGGGAAACCCGGCCAGAAGCAGCAGGATCATGGTACCGAAAATGGCGAGGGTCATGGCTCAGACCTCCTCTTCGCCGGTGTCGTCATAGCCTTCGAGCGTGCTTGTCGAGAGCCAGATATCCTTGTGGATCATGTTCTTGATCGCGGTCAGGGCATATTGCAGCCCGGTCAGGAAGAACCCCAGCGGCGCCCAGACGATGATCCACCAGACGGGGATCTGCAGCGCCGGCAGAAGCCGCCCGCGCGAGGCCTGGGCCGAAACATACTGCACCGCGTACCAGGCCAGCAGGAACATCGCCGCCGCGGTCACGGCCGCGATCACCACCATCATCGCCTTGCGCAGCCGCGGCGGCGCGGCATCGAAGAAGGCGGACATGCGGATATGGCGGCCATGGCGCGCGGCATAGGAAATCCCCGCGAAGGTGATCAGCACGATCAGCGCCTGGTTCAGTTCCTCGGAGAAGAACAGGCTCTGCGACAGCAGGTAGCGCCCGACGACATTGGCGATGGTGTTGAGCGCCATCAGCAGGACGCCGACGGCCAGCAGGACCGCCTCGATGCGCGCCACCGCGGCGTCGACCACGCCCAGCACGCCCGGCAGGCCCGAGACATAGCCTGCATCGTCGATATCGTCATCGATCGCCGGGGACGGCATCTCGACATGCGGATCCGGCGCAGCGGCCGGGTCTTGCGGGGACGTCATGGCACGGTCCTCGGTCTTCTGCGGGGGAGGGAGGGGGTGCCCCCGCCCGGCGGACCGGGCGGGGCGCAGATCGTCAGCCGCGCGCTCAGCTGTCGGCGGCAGCCTCAAGATCGGCCTTCAGCTGGTCCAGGATCTCCTGGGCCTGGTCGCCGCCGATCTCGAGGAATTCCTGCTCGACGGAATCGGCGGTATCCATGAAGGGCTGGCGTTCCTCGTCGCTGAGCGTCGTGATGGTGATCGAGGGCTTGGCTTCCTTGATCTTCTCCAGCGACTCCTCGGTCAGGCCCTTCTGGTAGTCGATGATGTAGTCGAAGGCCGCGTCGATCGCGTCGGCGATCACCGTCTGATCCTCCTCGGAGAGGCCGTCATAGAAGTCCTTGTTGGCCATCACCGCGGTGGTGAAGTTGTTGTGACCGGTGCGGGTGATGTGGTCGGTCACCTCGTACATCTTGGTCGATTCGATGAAGAAGGCCGGGTTCTCCTGGCCCTGGATGATGCCGGTCTGCAGCGCGCCATAGACCTCGCCCCAGGGCAGCGGCGTCGGCGTCGCGCCGAAGGCGCGGTAGCTTTCCACCAGCAGCGGGTTGGTCATCACGCGGAACTTCACCTCGTCGAGGTCGTCGGGACCGGTGACCGCCTCGGCGGTGGTCATCATCACCTCGCCCTCGGGGAACATGGTCAGCAGCTCCAGCCCCTGTTCGGCATAGAGCGGCGGGAACAGCTCGTTGATCGCCTTGGAGTTCTTGAAGAAGCTGGCCAGCTGCTCCTCGTCCTGCGGCAGCAGGTAGGGGACGAAGAAGACCTGGGCCTCGGGGATCAGCGCGCCGGTGAAGCCCGGCGACTGGTCGACGAATTGCAGGATGCCCGACTGCGCCTGTTCCATCGTGTCGGCGGACTCGCCCAGCGTCCCGAAGGGGAAAAGCTGGATCTCGTGATCGGAATTGGCCTCGATCTCTTCCTTGAACTTCTGGGCGAACTTGCCCTGGACCTCGTCCATCGCCTCCTCGAAGGCGTAGCGCCAGGTATCGGCGGTCGCGGCACCCGCGCTGAGTGCCAGGACGGCGGCGGTGGTGGCGAAGAATGTCTTGCAGGTCACGTGGTTTCCCCTGTCTTTCGGCCCCGGCCTTCACTCTGCCGGGCTGGTTTCAGGTTGCGGGCCGGAACCCGCGCGGATGCCCCCAACCTGAAGCGGGAAATAAGCAAGTCAATGTCTATATTAAATCATGACAATTTGCGGCCCGCCCCGGGCCGCGCTCAGACCGGCGCATCGCAAACCGGCAGCAGCGCCGTCAGCGCGGCCAGCGCCTGCTCCAGGTCGCCCCGTCCGGTGCCGCCCAGGCAGATGCGGATCGCCGCGCGCCGGTCCGACAGCGCGAAGCTCTCCCCGGGCGACACGGCAACGCGGTTATGCAGCGCCTGGCGCTGGAAGGCGCGCTCGCTCAGCCCCTCGGGCAGCAGCAGCCAGCGATGCAGCCCCTGGGCGAATCCCAGGCTGGCCGCGCCCAGGTATCTCTGCGCCAGGCGGTTGCGCGCCGCCAGCTCGCGGCGCTGCGCCGCCAGGAGGTTGTCGGCCATGCCGCTGTCGATCCAGTCGGCGGCGATCTCGGCCATCAGCGGCGTGGCCATCCACGAAATCGAGAGGTGCCGGTTTTCTGCGCGCACCGCCAGACGATCGGGCATCGCGAGAAGACCGTAGCGCAGACCCGGCGACAGGCATTTGCTCAGCCCGGTGACATAGAAGGTGCGGTCCGGGGCGAAGCTGGCCACCGGCGGCGGGCGGCGCGACAGCAGCGGCCCCAGCGGATCGCATTCGAGGATGTAGATCCCCGCCTCGGCCGCCGCGCGGGCCAGCGCGGCGCGGCGGTCCCGGTCCATCACCTGGGCCCGCGGCCCGGCCCCCGAGGGCAGCAGATACACCGCCTTGAGCCGCCCGCCCGATCCCGCCGCCGTCGCCAGCAGCGCCTCGGGCAGCATGCCGCGCGCATCCTCGGCAATGCCGCGCAGCCTCAGGCCCAGCTGCTGGGCGGCGGGTTTCAGCGGGTGGCTGGTGACCGCCTCGGCGGCGATCTCGTCGCCCTTCTGCGCCACGGTCATCAGCGCCACGAACATCGCGGGGGTCACGCCGTTGGTGACCAGGACGCGGCTGGACTGCACGATCAGCCCGCAGCGCGCCAGCCATCCGGTGGCCGTGGCGCCGTGGCGCGCGGCGATGCGGTCGGGATGCAGCGCGAACATCGCATCCTGCGGCATCCGCGCCGCCAGCCGCCCCATCGTGTCGGCCCAGGCCTCGGCGATCTCGGGCAGATGCACCGGGGTCATCAGCGACAGGTCGCGCGGCGGCTTGCCCGCCCCGGCGCGATACCAGGGGATCTCGGAGGCCTCGCGCAGCCCCGATTTCACGAAACTGCCGCGCCCCACCTCGCCCGAGACCAGGTCGGCGCGGATCAGTTCCTCATAGGCGCGGCTGACCGTCTGCACCGACACGCCCAGCCGCCAGGCCAGGTCGCGATGGGCAGGCAGCCGGTCGCCCGGGCGCAGCCGGCCCGCGCCGATGGCGGCGACGATGCCCTGCGCCAGGCTGCGATAGGCGGGGCGGGTGATATCCTCGGGGCGGAGCGGCCAGTGCGACATGCGGGGCACCGTCCCCCAGGCGCGGCGGCTTGTCCAGATTGACAGCGGCGGTTTTCGCCGGGACAAGCGGGGCATGGATGCCGCCCGCCTAGATGACCGAGATATCGCGATCCTCGCCACGCTGTGCCGCGAGGGCCGCATCGCCAAGACCGAGCTTGCCGCCCGGGTGAACCTGTCGCCCACGCCCTGCTGGGACCGCATGAAGCGGCTGGAGAAGGCCGGGCTGATCGCCGGCTACCGCGCCGAGATCGACCTGGCGCGGCTGGGACCGCATGTGCAGGTCTTCGTCACGGTGGAGCTGGAAAGCCACCGCGCCGAGAGTTTCCAGGTCTTCGAACGCCGCATCGCCCAGCTTGACGAGGTGACCGGCTGCTGGGCGATCGGCGGCGGCTATGACTACCTGATGCAGGTGGTCGCCCGCGATGTCGCCGCCTTCCAGGAGCTGATGGATGCCCTTCTGGAAAGCCGGGCGGGGCTGCGCCGCTATTACAGCTATATCGTCACCAAGCCGGTGAAGGACGACCCGCCCGCGCTGGGACTGCTGCGCGGCTGAGCCTCCCCGCCCGGGGGCAGAGACTTTGCCGCCGGGATGCGCGCAGAACAGAGGATCCCTCTGCCGCGGCGGCGAAATCAAGGCAAACCCTCTGCCGCGCCGGGGGCAGGATGCCCTCGACAAGGAGGTGCAGCCATGAGCGATCTGTCGAACCGACCGACCCTCGGGATCTCGGATCCGGAGCTTCTGCCCTTGCAGGGGGACTTTCCCGGCGCGGGCCGGCTTGCCGTGCGCGACCCGGCCGACGGCACCCTGGTGGCGCAGGTGACGATCAGCGATGCGAGGGGCGCCCGCGCGGCGGTGGACGCCGCCGATGGCGCCTTCGGGCCCTGGGCGACCACCCTGCCGCAGGACCGTGCCGCGATCCTGCATCGCTGGCACGGCCTGATCGTCGCGGCGAAGGAGGACCTGGCGCGGATCATGGTCGCCGAGCAGGGCAAGCCCATCGGCGAGGCGCGCGGCGAGATCGACTATGCCGCCAGCTTCGTGCAATTCTATGCCGAGGAGGCGCTGCGCCCCAATATCGAGGGCGTCACCAGCCACCTGGCCGATGCCGAGATGGAGCTGTGGCGCGAACCCGTGGGCGTCGCGGCGCTGGTCACGCCCTGGAACTTCCCCTGCGCGATGATCACCCGCAAGGCCGCGGCGGCGCTGGCGGCGGGCTGCACGGTCGTGATCCATCCCTCGGCCGAGACGCCGCTTTCGGCGCTGGCGCTGGCAGAGCTGGCGCGGCGGGCGGGGTTCCCGCCGGGCGTGGTCAACACGGTGATCGGCGATGCCGCCGCCATCGTCGGCGAATGGACCGCCGATGCGCGGGTGCGCGCGCTGTCCTTCACCGGCTCCACCGAGATCGGGCGGCTGCTCTACCGGCAATCCGCCGACACGGTGAAACGGCTGGTGCTGGAACTGGGCGGACATGCGCCCTTCATCGTCTTCCAGGGGGCCGATCTGGACCGCGCCGTGGCCGAGGCGGTAAAGGCGAAATTCGCCACCTCGGGCCAGGACTGCCTGGGCGCGAACCGCTTCTACGTGCAGCGCCCGGTCTATGACGAATTCTGCGCCCGCTTCGCCGAGGCGACGGCCGCGCTGAGCCTGGGGCGCGGGATGGACGATCCCGATATCGGCCCGCTGATCCATGACCGCGCCATCGCCAAGCAGGAGGCCCATGTCGCCGACGCGCTGTCGAAAGGCGCGCGGGTCCTGACCGGCGGCGGCGTGGACGAGAGCCTGGGGCGGCTGTTCTTCCGCCCCACCGTGCTGGCCGATGTGCCGGACAGCGCGGCGATCATGTCGGAGGAAAGCTTCGGCCCGGTCGCGCCGGTCGCCGCCTTCGACACCGAGGAGGAGGTCATCGCCCGCGCCAATGCCACCGAATACGGGCTGGTCGCCTATCTGCACAGCCTCGATCCGCGGCGCATCTACCGCATGACGCGCGCGCTGCAATTCGGGATGGTGGCGGTCAACCGCACCAAGGTCACCGGCGCGCCGATCCCCTTCGGCGGCGTCAAGCAATCGGGCCTGGGCCGCGAGGGCGCGCGCCAGGGGCTCGAGGCCTTCACCGACATCAAATACGTCTGCCGCGACTGGGGCTGAACCCCGGCCTGCCGAAACTGCAAGGAAAACGACATGCTTACCAATGACCAGCTCGGGAAATGGGACCGCGAGAACTTCTTCCACCCCTCGACCCATCTGGGCCAGTTCGCCCGCGGCGAGGCGGCGCAGCGCGTCGTGACCGGCGGCGAGGGCGTCCATATCACCGACCGCGACGGCAACCGCCTGCTGGACGGGTTCGCCGGGCTCTACTGCGTCAATGTCGGCTATGGCCGCCAGGAAATCGCCGAGGCCATCGCCGCGCAGGCGCGCGAGCTGGCCTATTACCACGCCTATGCCGGGCACGGCTCCGAAGCCTCGATCACCCTGTCCAAGATGGTCATGGACCGCGCGCCCGACCACATGGCGCGGGTCTATTTCGGGCTGGGCGGCTCGGATGCCAACGAAACCAACATCAAGCTGATCTGGTATTACAACAACATCCTCGGCCGTCCGCAGAAGAAGAAGATCATCTCGCGCTGGCGCGGCTATCACGGCTCGGGGCTGATGACCGGGTCGCTGACCGGGCTGGAGCTGTTCCACCGCAAGTTCGACCTGCCGCTGGAACAGGTGATCCATACCGAGGCGCCCTATTACTTCCGCCGCCCCGATGCGGCCATGTCCGAGGCGCAGTTCACCGCCCATTGCGTCGCCGAGCTGGAGGCGCTGATCGCCCGCGAGGGCGCCGACACCATCGCCGCCTTCATCGGCGAGCCGGTGTTGGGCACCGGCGGGATCGTGCCGCCGCCCGCGGGCTACTGGCCGGCCATCCAGGAGGTTCTGGACCGCCATGACATCCTTCTGGTGGCCGACGAGGTCGTGACCGGCTTCGGGCGGCTAGGCACGATGTTCGGCTCGGACCATTACGGGATGCGCCCCGACCTGATCACCTCGGCCAAGGGGCTGACCTCGGCCTATGCGCCGCTTTCGGCCTCGATCGTGTCGCAGCGGATGTGGGACGTGCTGGCACGCGGCACCGACGAGAACGGCGTTCTGGGCCATGGCTGGACCTATTCCGCCCACCCGATCGGCGCCGCGGCAGGGATCGCCAACCTGAAGCTGATCGACGAGCTGGGGCTGGTGGAGAATGCCGGGACGACCGGGCGCTACCTGCAGGACCAGATGCAGGCCGCGCTGGGGGATCATCCCAATGTCGGCGAGGTCCGCGGCGAGGGCATGCTCTGCGCGGTGGAGCTGGTCGCCGACCGCGACAGCCGCCGCTTCTTCGAGGCCTCCGAGGGCAAGGGCGCCAAGGTGGTCGCGGCGATGCTGGAGCGCGGCGTGATCGCCCGGGCCATGCCGCAGGGCGACATCCTGGGCTTCGCCCCGCCGCTGTGCCTGACCCGCGAGGAGGCCGACACCATCGTCTCGGTCACCCGCGACGCCGTGGCGGCGGTGCTGGGCTGAGCGCATCCGGCGGCAGGGGCGCCCCCTGCCCCGGCAGAAAAAAGCCCCGGCGACCAAGGTCTCCGGGGCTGGCATGCTGAAAATATGGGCGAAGCTCCGGGAAGGGAAATCAACGCTCAGAGCCACTTAGCATGAAAGCGCCTCAATGCCAATAGATTATCAACTTGATAAAATTTGGTGAAATTTCCTCTAAGTCAGTGCCCGGGACCCTCCCGTCATGGTTGACGGTGTCGCCCGGCTAGGGGATCATGTCGCATGGACAGGCTTTCCTCGATCTTCGAACTGCGCGAGATGCTGCGCCAGCTGGAGCGCGATGTCGGCCTCGACCGGCTGAGCCGGACCGAGCGCGACGTGCTGCTGGCCGCGCACAGCCTGAGCGTGACCCCCGGCGCGGTGGTCAGTTCGGACCAGATCCGGTCGCATCCGCTGGTGGCCTCGGTGACGCAGGCGACCTTCTACCGGGCGGTGCGCAGCCTTCTGGGCTGCGGCTTCCTGGAACGGGCCACCGGATCGCGGGCCAAGAGCTACACGGTGCGCAGCGATCGCATCGGCGATCAGCTCGCGCGGCTGTGAGCGTATCGGCCCCGCCCGGCAGCACCCCCGCGCCGGATGCCTCCCGTGGCACGATCAGGGCCAGGCTGGTCCCGATCGCGGTGGTGGTGATGGCCTATATCCTCTGCCACGGGCTGACCGCGCGGCTGGTCACGCCCTTGCAGGCGGAGCTGTTTCCCGGGATCACCGCCTTTGCCAGCCTGCTCTACCTGCCCCATGGCGTGCGGGTCCTCTCCGCCTGGCTGCTGGGCGGGCGGGCCATCCTGCCGCTGGCGGCGGGGGCCTTCCTGTCGGAACTGCTGTTCACGCCGCCGACGCTGTTCGCCGCCACGGATCCCGTGATCCTCGTGTCGATCCTCATCGGGGCCGCCGCCGCCCCGGCCGCCTTCGCCCTGATGCGGCTGGCGGGACGCCCGCTTGCCGCCGGACAGGAGCGCCGGGTGCACTGGCGCTGGCTGCTGCTGGCGGGGATGCTGGCTTCGTTGCTGAATTCCGCCGGACAGGGGCTGGTCTTCGCCGACCTGATCCAGCCCGGACAGGCGGTTGCCGTGGCGCTGGTCTATGCGCTCGGCGATCTGGCGGGGCTGGTGGCCACGACGCTGGTGCTGATGATGATCTTCCGCTGGATGCGCCGCGGCTGACGCTCAGGCCCCGCGCCCCTGTGCCGCCAGCCCTGCCAGCACGATCCGCAGCAGCCGGCACAGCGCGGCCTCGCGCCCGGGATGGGGGCCGCAGGTGATCAGCGCGGGATGCAGGAAACAGGCCATCGCCTCTTCCAGCATCTGCGCCTCGGGCAGGCCGCCGAGCCCGGCCTCCGCCAGCAGCCCCGCCAGTTCGCCGGTCATCGCCTCCAGATGCGCCCGGATCACCGGACGGTCCTCGCTGGTGGCGGCGTTGAACCCGAAGAACACCTCCGGGTCGGAACGCGCCCGCGCGCTTTTCAGCCGGTAGCGGGCCAGGAACCAGGTCTCGATCCGGTCCGTCGCCGGGCCCGGCCGCGAACAGATCGCCGCCGTCTCGGCCCGCGCCTCCTCCAGCCAGGAGCCCGTGACCCCGTCCAGCAGCGCCGCCTTGTCGCGGAAATGGGCATAAAGCGCCGCGTGGCTGACGCCCATGTCGCGCGCCACCTCGGCCAGGCGCAGCTTGGCGAAGCCATGTGTCCGGATGCGCTCCGCAGCGATGGCGACGGCCCGGCGGCGCACGGCCTCGGGGGACAATCCGGTTCTGGGCACGCTGCTCCTCCTTGACTTCGAGACGTGTTCAGGTTACAGAAACCGCAAAACGTAATCAATCACCCGCGCGGCCCGGACCTCCCCCTACCCGGACCGTTGCGGGTTTTCCATTGCCGAGCGCCCCGCCATCCCGCCGCCCGTCCGGGCCAGGGCCGGTGCCGGGGCCCCGTCCGACAAAGAGACCTTACCATGCTGACCCTTCTCAGGGATCGCCGGGCCATCGCGCTGCTGCTGGCCGCTTCGCTGACGATCCTCTCCAACAGCCTCATCAGCCCCGCCCTTCCCGGGATCGAGGCGCGCTTTGCCGAGGAAGAGAATGCCGCGCTGCTGGCCCGCCTGCTGGTGACGGCGCCCTCGCTGATGGTGGCGCTGCTGGCGCCCTTCGCCGGCGCCATGGCCGACCGGTTCGGCCGCCGCCCGCAGCTTCTGATCGGGGTCGCGCTCTTCGCGCTGGCGGGCACGGCCGGGCTGTACCTGCCCAGCCTTCACCTCGTGCTGCTGTCGCGGCTGGTGCTGGGCGTGTCCGTCGCGCTGATCATGACCGCCCAGACGGCGCTGGTCGGCGATTTCTTCACCGGCACGGCGCGGTCGAATTTCATGGGGCTGCAGATCTCGGCCACCAATTTCGGCGGGCTGATCTTCCTGATGCTGGCCGGCTGGCTGGCGGCGATCTCGCCGGTCGGGCCCTTCGTGATCTACGGGGTCGCCCTGCTGTACCTGCCGCTGATGATGCTGTCGCTGAGGGGCACGGGCCGGGCACAGACCGGCACCGCCGCGGCCGGGGGGGCGGTGCCGCCCGGCGAGGGCGAGCCGCGCTGGATCGCCACGCTGGGGCTGGTCGTGCTGCTGGCGGCGCTGTGCTTCGTCTGCTTCTACCTCCTGCCCACCCAGGCGCCCTATTTCCTTGCCACGCTGGGCCATCCCGAACCGCAGGCGGCGGGGCTGCTGATGGGGGCGATGACCCTGGCGGGCGGCTTCAGCTCGCTGCTGTTCGGGCATGTCCGGCTGCGGCTGGGGCGGGCCGGCACGCCCGCGCTGGGATTCCTGTTCTTCGCGGCGGGCTTCCTGCTCTTCGCGGCGGCGGAGGGATTCGGCCTGGTGCTGCTGGGCGGGGCGGCGATCGGCGCGGGCGGCGGATTGCTGATGCCGACCTTCCTGGGCGTCGCGGTCGAGGTCGCCCCGGCGCATCGCCGCGGCCTGGCCGCCGGGGCGATCACCACCAGCGTCTTCACCGGGCAGTTCCTGTCGCCGCTGGTCTCGACCCCGCTGATCGCCGCGCAGGGCTATGCCGGGACCTTCACCCTGACCGGCGGGCTGCTGATCCTGCTGGCGGTGCTGGCGCTGCTGGGGCTGCGCCCGCGGCGCGGGGCGGATGCGCCGCTGCATGTGGTGGCCTGACCCGGCGGCTTTCCCCGCCGGGGGTGGCCGCCACCGCCGGGCCCGCTAGATCCCGCAGCGGGGCGCGATGCAGGACCGCACGCGCCGCCGCAGCCGAGAAAGGACCCGACCCATGCCGCAATCCGACAGCCGAAACCGCCGCTTCGTGCTGGCCCGCCGCCCCGAGGGCGAACCCGATGCCGACACGCTGCGCCTGGAAACCGTCGAGCGCCCCGCCCCCGGCCCCGGGCAGATGCTGCTGCGCAACGAGTTCCTGTCGCTCGATCCCTATATGCGCGGCCGGATGAGCGACGCGCCCTCCTATGCCGCCCCGGTGGAAATCGGCGAGGTCATGGTCGGCGGCACCGTCGCCGAGGTGGTCAGCTCGGATGTCGCGGGCTTCGCCCCCGGCGACCGGGTCGTGGCCTTCGGCGGCTGGCAGGATTACGCAATCTCCGACGGCCGCGGCGTCATCAACATGGGCCCGGATCCGCAGAACCCGTCCTGGGCGCTCGGCGTGCTGGGCATGCCGGGGCTGACCGCCTGGGCCGGGCTGACCCAGATCGGACAGCCGCAGAAGGGCGAGACCCTGGTCGTCGCCGGGGCAAGCGGCCCGGTGGGCGCCACGGTCGGCCAGATCGGCCGGATCCTGGGGCTGCGCGTCGTCGGCATCGCCGGGGGCGCCGAGAAATGCGCCCATGTCACCGGCACGCTGGGCTTCGATGCCTGCATCGACTACAAGTCCGAGGGCTTCGCCGCGATGCTGGCGCAGGCGGTGCCCGACGGGATCGACATCTATTTCGAGAATGTCGGCGGCGCGGTCTTCGACGCGGTCCTGCCGCTGCTGAACCCGCGGGCGCGGATCCCGGTCTGCGGGCTGATCTCGCAATACAACGCCACCGGCCTGCCCGAGGGGCCGGACCGGCTGGGCCAGCTGATGGGCCAGGTGCTCAAGCGCCGCATGACCCTGCGCGGCTTCATCGTCTTCGACGATTTCGGCCATCTCTACGGGGAATTCGCCGAGGCGATGGGCGACTGGGTCCGGCAGGGGCGCATCCGCTACCGCGAGGAGATGATCGACGGGCTGGAAAACGCCCCCGCCGCCTTCATCGGGCTGCTGCGCGGCGAAGCCTTCGGCAAGCGGGTGATCCGGCTGAACGCCTGAGCCCGCCGCTCAGCCGAGCGCCACGACCGGCCCCGCCGCCGCCACGGCATCCTCGCGGTCATGCGTGACCAGAAGCGCGGGGATGCCCGCCTCGCGGATCGTGGCCAGGACGAAGGCGCGGATGCCCTCGCGCCGTGCCGGGTCGAGCCCCGAGAAGGGTTCGTCCAGAAGCACCGCCCGGGGTTCGGCCAGCAGCGTGCGCATCAGCGCCGCGCGGGCCCGCTGCCCTCCCGACAGGGTCGCGGGATCGCGGGGGCCCATGCCGCCCAGCCCGGCCTGTTCCAGGGCCTGCGCCACCGCCGCGCGCCGCGCCGCGCGGCCGCGGATCCGCGGCGTCAGGCCGAAGGCCAGGTTGTCGGCCACGGACAGATGCGGAAACAGCACCGCCTCCTGGAACAGCACCCCGATCCCGCGCCGCTCGGGCGGCAGCCCCGCCATGTCGCGCCCCTCCAGCAGCACCCGGCCGCGCAGGCGGAAGTCCGGCGCCAGATGCCCGCCCACCGCGGCCAGAAGCGTCGATTTGCCGACGCCCGAAGGGCCGGTGATGCTGGCCACCTCGCCCGGGGCCACGCACAGGTCGAGCGGTGCGAACAGCGCCGCGCCCGTCCCGTCCAGCACGGTCAGCCCTTCCAGCAGCAGGCTCATGCCGCCCCCCGCAGCGCGCGGCGGTTGCGGTGGAGGAGCGCAGGCAGGCTCAGCGCCGCCAGGAACCCCGCCCAGGGCAGCGCCGCCTGCAGCACCGCATGCACCGCCGCCACGCGCCGGTCGGCGCCCGAGGCCAGCGCCACCGCCTCGGTGGTCAGCGTCGCGATCCGGCCCCCGCCCAGCAGCAGCGTCGGCAGGTATTGCGCCACCGAGACGGCGAAGCCGATTGCCGCCGCCAGCGCCAGCGGCGCCGCCAGAACCGGCAGCTTGACCCGCCACAGCCGCCGCGCCGGCCCCGCGCCAAGCGCTGCCGCACTGCGCGCCAGGCGCGGATCCAGCGCCCGCCACGGCCCGGCCAGCGCGATGAACACATAGGGCAGAACGAAAAGCCAGTGGCCCCAGATCACCGCCGCCAAGGGCGGCAGAGGCAGGGAAAGCGTCATCCCCGCCAGCCCGATCAGGAAGGACAGCTGCGGCAGCAGGAGCGGCAGGTAGAGCGCCGCCGTCATCCAGCGGTCGCCCTGCGGCCGCCCCAGCCGGTCCGCGCCTTCCAGCCAGGCCACCGCCGCGGCCAGCGCCATGGCCGCACAGGCCGCCGCGATCCCCAGCGTGCCCAGAGCCGTCGCGCCCCAGCGCCCGGCATCCTGCCAGGCCCCGGCGCTCAGCCGCGCCGGAAACGGATCGGGCCAGCGCCAGGCGAAGGTCACCGACCACAGGAGGATCGCCGCCAGCGCCAGCGCGGCAAGCCCTGCCAGCCCCGCCAGAAGCGCAAGCGGCAGCCCCAGCGCCCGGTCGGCCCCCGCCATGCGCCGTCCCCGCCGCAGCGCCGCGCGGGTTCGCAGCCCCGCCAGCCGCGCGCCGCCCAGCACCAGCGCGGCGGCGACCCCGGTCAGGACCAGCTGCATGATCCCCCCCGCCGAGGCCGGCAGGATCGCGCGCGGATCGGGATCGGAGAAAAGCCGCGCGACCAGAACCGACAGAGTCGGCGGGGTGGAGGGGCCGAGGATCTGCGCCATGTCCACGACCGAGACCGAGAAGGCCAGCACCACCAGCACCGGCAGGCGGATCAGCGGCCAGAGCTGCGGCAGCAGGATCCGCAGCCAGATCGCCGCCCGCCCGTAGCCCAGCGACCGCCCGGCCGCCATATGCGCGGCGACCGGGATCTGGCCCAGCCCCGCCACCGCCATGGCCAGCAGGAAGGGCAGTTCCTTGACCGCCAGCCCCAGGATCAGCGCCAGCCCGAGCGGATCGCCCACCGTCGCGACATCCGGCGGCCGGTCCCAGCCCAGAAGCGGCGCCAGCCCCCGCGCGATCCAGCCCGAGGGCGCCAGCACGAAGGCCAGCCCGATGGCCATGGCGGCATGGGGGGCGGCCAGCACCGGGGCAAGCATGCGTCCCGCCCGGCCCAGCCCCGGACCGCCCTGCAGCGCCGCCACCGCCCCCAGCGCCACGCCCAGCGACAGGAGCGTCGCCGCCAGTCCGGTCCATAGCGACAGCGCGGCGGCACGGGCCAGCCCCGGCTCCGCCAGGAGCGCGCGCCATGCGGACAGGTCGGGCCCCCGCGCGCCGAGCGCCGGGAAATGCCCGAAGGCCGCCGCGAGGCTCTGGCCCAGCCCGGCCAGCACCGGCAGGACCAGCCCCAGCACCAGAACCGCCCCGGCGGCGATCCGCAGGAGGCGGCCGGATCTCATCTGGCGTAGCGCTGCTGCCAGTCCGCGGTCAGCCGGGTCATCCAGGCGGGATCGGGTTCGGGCAGGACCGCGCCCAGATCCTCCAGCGCGGGCAGGGCCGGGTCCTGCGGCAGCGCCGCGAAGGCGGCCTGTCCCGCCTCGTCCAGCCGCGCGGGATCCAGCACCGAGAAGGATCCCAGCACGTCGATATCCTGCATATGCGCCTGCACCTGCGGATCCAGCAGCGCATTCGCCACCACCCGCGCCCCCGCCGCATGGGCGGCATTGTAGGGAATGGCGACGAAGCTGACATTGCCGATGCTGCCGGGCGCGGGCACATGCACGCGCACCGTGTCGGGCAGCAGCCCGTCGCGGATCGCCGCCGCGGCAGAGGCCGGGTCGAAGGACATCGCCAGGTCGACCTCGCCATCGTTCAGCAGCTGCCGCTGGGCGAATTCATTGGCGGGAAAGGCGGTGCCGTCGCGCCACAGATGCGGGCGCAGCGCCTCGTACCACTGCCACAGCGGGGCGGTGGCGGCGCCATAGCTGTCATCGCCGGGCGGCACGGACAGGTCGGTGCCCGCGGGGGCCAGTTCGATCAGCGCCTGTTTCAGGAAGGTCGCGCCCATGAAATTCGACGGGTCGGGATGGGTGATCCGCCCCGGATGCGCCGCCGCCCAGTCCGGCCAGTCCGCCATGCGCGCCGGCGGCGCGCCGATCCGCGCGGTATCGTAGGTGAAGACGAACTTGGCCAGCCGCCAGGGCGATTCCAGCCCCTCCACCGGCACGGTGAAATCGACCGTGTTGGCCGATCCCGGCGACAGGTCCAGCCAGCGCGCATTGGGCAGATCCGCCACGAACGGCCCCTGCAGAAGGCCCTGCGCCTTCATCGCGGCGAAATTCGGCCCGTTGATCCAGATCAGGTCGACGGCGCCGCCCTCGTCGCGCCCGGCCGCCTTCTCGGCGACGACGCGGGCCACGGCCTCGGCCGTGTCGCTTAGCTTGACCTGGCGCAGGGTGACGCCCTGCCCGGTCTCGAGCCTGCCGCCCAGCCAGGCAAGGAAGGCATTGGTCCGCTCATCCCCGCCCCAGGCGTGGAAATAGACGGTCTGTCCGCGCGCCTCCTGCAACGTCTCCTGCCAGTCCCCGGCACGGGACGCGGCGGGCGGCAGGGCGCCGGCGGCAAGGCCGAGGGCGGCGGCAAGGGCGGCGATCAGGGTCTTCATCGGAAACTCCCTCGGGTCGGGCTCAGCGAAAGGCGGTCCAGCCCATCCACCAGCGCAGAAGCGTGGTGATGGCGCAGGCGGCGGCGAAGATCCAGGCCAGCACGGCGAAGGCCTGGGGCAGGAGGCACATGGCAAGGAAGACGGCGATCGTCTCGAAACCCTCGGTCAGGCCGCCGAGATAATAGATCCCCTTCTGCGGAAAGGCAGAGGACGTCGTGCCGCGCCGCGCCGCGATGGCGGAGAAGGCCAGGAAGGAGGACCCGGTCCCGACGAAGGCGGCGATCAGCACCGCGGCGGGCAGGGCATTGGCCGCGGGGTCGTGGAGGGCAAAGCCCAGGGGCACCAGCGCGTAGAAGAGGAAATCCAGCGAAATGTCGAGAAAGGCGCCGCGATCGGTCGGGCCCGCGATGCGCGCCACTGCCCCGTCCAGCCCGTCCATCACCCGGTTCGCCGCGATCAGCGCCGCCGCCCAGGGCCACAGCCCGAATGCCAGCGCCGCCACGGCCATGAGCCCGACCAGGAACCCCGCAATGCTGATCGCGTCGGCGGAGATGCCGCGCGCCGCCAGCCATTGCGCGGGCGGCTGCAGCACGGCGCGCTGCAGCGGCAGGAGGCGCGCGTCGATCATCCGCGCCTCCAGCGGTGGAACCGCTCCAGCAGGCGCAGCGCGCGCGGGTTCACATGGCCCCGCCGCCAGGCCCCGGCCGCCGCCTTGTTCGCCTCCGCCCAGGTCGGGTAGACATGGATCGTGCCGAGGATCTTGTTCAGGCCCAGCCCGTGCTTCATCGCGGTGACGAATTCGCCGATCATCTCGCCCGCATGGGCCCCGGCGATGGTCGCGCCCAGGATGCGGTCCCGGCCCGGCACGGTCAGCACCTTGACGAAGCCCTGCGCCGCGCCCTCGGTGACGGCGCGGTCGAGACCGGACAGCTCGTAGCGGGTGACCTCATGGGGGATGCCCTTCTGCTGCGCCTCGGTTTCCGACAGGCCGACGCGGGCGATCTCGGGATCGGTGAAGGTGGCCCGCGGGATCACCCGGTAATCCGCCCGGAACCGCTTCAGCCCGCCGAAAAGCGCGTTGACCGCCGCGTACCAGGCCTGATGCGAGGCAGTATGCGTGAACTGGAAGGGCCCGGCAACATCGCCCGCCGCCAGGATGTTGGGATAGCGCGTCTCCAGGAAGTCGTTCGTCTCCACCACCTGCCCGGCGGGAATGCCCATCTCCTCCAGGCCCATCCCTTCCAGCCGCGCGGCGCGGCCCGTGGCGACGAGGATCTCGTCGAAGCCGATCCGGCGCGTTCCCTGCGCGGTCTCGATCTCGATCCACTTGCCGCCATCGGGCCCGTCCCCGCGCCCGCAGGCCGTGGCGCGCGATCCGGTCAGGACCGTCACCCCGTCCTCGCGCAGCGCGGCGCTCACCAGTTCCGACACTTCCGCGTCCTCGCGGCCCAGCAGCCGGTCGGCCGCCTCGATCTGGGTGACGTCCGATCCCAGCCGGGCGAAGGCCTGGGCCAGTTCGCAGCCGATCGGGCCGCCGCCCAGCACGACCAGGCGCGCCGGCGCGTCGGGACGGTGCCGCAGCCGGTCCCACAGCGTGTCCGAGGTCAGCGGGCCGACCTCCTCCAGCCCCGGGACCGGCGGCAGGGCGGGGCGCGCGCCGGTGGCGAGGATGACGGCGCGCGTGCTCAGCCGCTGCGTGCCGCCGTCATGGCCCGCGATCTCGACCGTCCAGGGATCAATGAGCCGCGCGCGCCCGCGGATCACCTCCACCCCCAGCCCTTCGTAGCGCGCGACGCTGTCATGGGGCGCGATGGTCGCGATGGCGGCATGCACCCGTTCCATCACCCGGTCGAAGGGCACGTGCGGCGCCGCCCCGGTCAGGCCCCAATCGGCGGCGCGGCGCATCTGGCGGGCCAGACCGGCGCTGCGGATCAGCGTCTTGGAGGGGACACAGCCGTAATTCAGGCAATCCCCGCCCATCTCGCCGGCCTCGACCAGCGTCACCCGCGCCTTCACCGCCGCCGCGATATAGGCCGAGACCAGCCCGGCAGAGCCCGCCCCGATCACCACCAGGTTGCGGTCGAACCGTTTCGGGCGGGTCCAGCCGGCATAGGCCCGGCGGCGCCGCCACAGGCCGATCGCCCCGCGCGCCGCCCATGGAAAGGCCGCGAGCGCCGCGAAGGAGGCCAGCACCGGCCCCGAGACCAGACCCGAGAGGCTGTCCAGCCGCGCCAGCTGGGTGCCTGCATTCACATAGACCGCCGTGCCCGCCAGCATCCCCGCCTGGCTGACCCAGTAGAAGGTCCGCGCCCGGATCGGGCCCAGCCCCATCAGCAGGTTCAGCGCGAAGAAGGGCACCACCGGGATCAGCCGCAGCGAGAACAGGTAGAACGCCCCGTCCCGCGCCAGGCCGGCCTCCAGCCCCGCGGCCCGCGCGCCCAGCTTTGCCCGCACCCAGTCGCGCGCCAGGTAGCGCGCCACCAGGAAGGCCAGGGTCGCGCCGATGGCCGAGGCGAAGGAGACCAGCACCAGTCCCTGCCAGAACCCGAACAGCGCCCCCCCCGCCAGGGTCAGCCACAGCGCCACCGGCAGGGACAGCGCGGTGACGGCGACATAGGCGGCGAAGAACAGCGCCGCCGCCGCCAGCGGATGCGCGGCGCGCAGATCCGCGACAGCCTCCAGATGCGCCCGCAGCGCGGACAGATCCAGGTCCTGCCCGCGCAGGAGCCACAGCAGGCCCGCGACCAGCAGGCCGAGGCCGATGAGGAGAAGGGGTTTCTTCATGTATCCGTCTTTTCAGCTGGCGCCGGGCGGAACGGCCGGGCGCGATGTCGGTGGGGCGGCGCGCCCGGGGCACGCGGCGCAGGCGGGGATGCGGGGGGCGGCATCACGCGTCGGCCGGGACGGGACAGGCGGCGAAGCTTGCCGGCGCAGCGGCCGCGACCGGGCGGAGCCGGGCGGCATCCCATCCCGTGCGGGCCCGCAGCACCAGCCCCCGCGCCGCAGCCGCCGCCAGCGCGGCGCGGATCGCGGGATCGGCCGGATCCCCGGCGATGGCAAAGCGGCGTTCCAGGAGCGTCTCCAGCACGCCCAGCCTGCGGTCGCGTTCCGCGCGCAGGCCCGGATGGGTCATCGCCGCATCGGCCAGCACCCCCGAGATCAGGCAGCCCGGCGGATCCGCGCCGCCCGCGGCAAGCGTCACGACCGCCTCGAAGAAGGCGCGCAGATCCTCGGCCAGGCTGCCCCGCGGTCCCAGCGCCGCCGCCACCAGCGCAAGGCGCGTCGCGGCATAGCGGTCGAGCGCCGCGAGAAACAGCCCCTCCTTGCCGCCATAGATCTGGTACAGGCTGGCGCGCGGCATCCCCGCCGCCCGGCACAGCTGCGCCACCGAGGCCTGGTCATAGCCGCAGGCCCAGAAGACGCGCAGCGCCGCCTCCAGCGCGGCGGCCTCGTCGAAGCCGCGGGGGCGCCCGCGGGGGCGCGGCTGCTCTGGCTGGGTCTGGGACATGGCACCTGATTTCCGGATCGCTCGTTCCGGAAATAACGGGGGCCGGGCGCCGGGGCAAATTACGTCGCCTGACAACCCCGTCAGCTTTGTGTCAGACCCGCCGCTGTGACCCGTGCGCCGCGCCGCCGGCCCGTCATGAACCGGTGATGTGACGGCGTCCCGGCGCCGGGCTAGAGCCTTCCCTATCCATTCCGCGACCCGCGAGGCCCCCCGATGCTCTCCGACCGAGACCTGCAAACCCGCCGCGAGACGGCCGAGACGATGCTGCGCGATGCCGGGCGCGAGGCGCTGGCCGCCTGCCTGTCGCGCGATTTCACCGTCGAGGCCAAAGGGCACCAGGATTTCGTCACCGCCATCGACCGCCGGACCGAGGACCGGCTGCGCGCGGCGCTGGCCCGCGCCTTCCCGCAGGATGCGGTCCTGGGCGAGGAAGGCGGCGGCGCGCCGGGGCCGGTGACCTGGATCCTCGACCCGATCGACGGCACCGCCAATTTCCTGCGCGGCTTTCCCTATTGGTGCCTCTCGGCAGGGCTGGTCGCCGACGGCGATCCGGTGATGGGGGTCATCTACGATCCCTGCCGCGACGAGCTGTTCTCGGCCCATCGGGGCGGCGGCGCGACGCTGAACGGGGCGCGGATGCGGGTTGCCGAAACCGGCGGGATCGACCGCGCGACCTTCGGGCTGGGCTTCAGCTTCAGGACCCCGGCGCAGCAGCACGCCGCGGTGATCGGCGAGATCCTGCAGATGGGCGGCACCTACCGGATGCCCGGCGCCGGGGCGCTGACCCTGGCCCATCTGGCGGCGGGACGGCTCGACGGGTTCTGGGAGGCCAGCATCCATCCCTGGGACGTGGCGGCGGGGCTGGCGATCCTGGCGGAGGCGGGCGGGATCGCGACGCCCTATGGCAGGCAGAGCGGCTGGCGCGCGCCCGCGCCGCTGCTGGCGCTGACCCCGGCCATGGCGCAGGCGCTGGCCGGGGGGCTGCCGCGGGACGCCGTCTGGTCCGTCCCCCTGCAGCAGCTGCAGAGCGGCTGATCAGGCCGGCGGATCGAAGGCGCGCACCGGCGGCAGCGGCCCGTCATGGCGCGCCACCGCGACGGTGGTCAGCTGCCCGGTGCATCCCTGGGCCAGCGCCGAGCTGCCGATATCGCGGGTCAGCACGTTGGGATTGCCATGCACGCAGAGCGGATGCTCCGCCGCCGGGTCCAGGGGATCGTACCAGGCGCCGGTGGCCAGCTGCACCACCCCGCGCCGGATGTCGCGCGACAGGGCGATCCCGGCAAGGCAGGCGCCGCGGGCATTCGACAGGCGCACCACGTCGCCCTCGGCGATGCCCAGCGGCGCGGCATCCTCGGGATGCATCAGCGCGGGTTCGCGCCCCTGCCGCTTGGAGGCCGCGCTGTGGCCGCCGAAATCCAGCTGGCTGTGCAGGCGGGTGCGCGGCTGGTTGGCGATCAGCACGAAGGGCGTTTCGGCATCCGGCCGGTAGGGCTGGCCCAGCCAGACCGGGTGGCCGGGGCAATCCGGCTCCGCGAAGCCCGCGATGGTCTCGCTGAAGATCTCCAGCCGGCCGCTGGGGGTGGACAGGGGCGCGGCCTGCGGATCGGCGCGGAAGGCGCAGAGATAGCCGCCATCATCGGGATCCTGCGGCAGCTCGATCCCCTCGCCCTCCCAGAATTCGGCGAAATCCGGGGCGGGCAGGCCCGCCCGCGCCAGCCCCTCGCGCGTCGGCTGGTAGAGGTGTTCCAGCCATTGCCGCGACGTGCGCCCCTCGGTGAAGGCCTCGCGCGCGCCCATCCGCCCCGCGAGATCGGCGAAGATGTCGTAATCGTCGCGCGCCTCGCCGACCGGCGGGGCCAGCCTGCGCATCGGCACCATCAGCGGATCGTTGGAACAGGCCCCGATATCCTCGCGCTCCAGCGTCATGGTGCAGGGCAGCACGATATCGGCATGGCGCGCGGTCGCGGTCCAGCCCAGTTCATGCACGACCAGCGTGTCGAGCCGGGCGAAGGCGCGGGTCAGCCGCGCCAGGTCCTGGTGGTGATGGAAGGGATTGCCCCCCGCCCAGTAGACCAGCCGGATATCGGGATAGGTCCGGGTCTGGCCGTTATAGCGATAGGCGGTCCCCGGCCCCAGCAGCATGTCGGCGATCCGCGCCACGGGGATGTAATCGGCCACGCCGTTCCTGCCCTGCGACAGGGTCGGGGCGGGCACCGCGTTGTTGCGCCGCCCGTAATAGGCGATCGCCCCCAGCGCATAGCCATAGCCGCCGCCGGGCAGGCCGATCTGTCCCAGCGCCGCGGCCAGGACCATGCCCATCCAGACCGGCTGCTCGCCCCCCTCGGCCCGCTGCAGCGAATGCGACACGACGATCAGCGCCCGCCTGCCCGCCAGCCGCCGGGCCAGGGCGATGATCTCGCCGGCCGCGATCCCGGTCAGCGGCGCAGCCCAGGCGGCATCCTTGGGCTGGCCGTCCTCTTCCCCCGTCAGATAGCGCTCGAACCGGTCCCAGCCGGTGGTGTAGCGCGCGAGGAAGGCACGGTCATGCAGCCCCTCTGCCACCAGCGTATGGACCAGCGCCATCATCAGCGCGGTATCGCTGGCCGGGATGCAGGACAGCCATTGCGCCCCGGTCTCCCCGGGCAGGTCGTCGCGCAGCGGGCTGACCAGCACGAATTCGCAGCCGCGCGCCGCCGCGCGCGCCATCGCGCCGCGTTCGACATGGCGGCTGACCCCGCCGCCGGCGACCATGGAATTCTTCAGCGCCATGCCGCCGAAGGCCAGGACGATCTCGCTGTGATCGGCCACCTGGTCCCAGGTCACGTTGCGCTTGGTCAGGCCGTTGTAATCGCCCATCACATGCGGGATCAGCACAGAGGAGGCGCCCGAGGAATAGCTGTTGACCGACCGCACATAGCCGCCGCAGGCGGTGTTGAGGAACCGGTGGACCTGGCTCTGGGCATGGTGGAACCGCCCGGCGCTGGCCCAGCCATAGGAGCCGCCGAAGATTGCCCCCGGCCCCGCGCCGTCGCGGATCCGCAACAGCTCGGCCCCCAGCAGATCCAGCGCCTTCTCCCAGCTGACCGGCACGTATTCGTCGCGCCCGCGCCGCGGATCCGGGCCGGGGCCGTTCTCCAGCCAGCCGCGGCGGATCATCGGCTGCGTCACCCGCGCCCGGTGGCGCAAGGCGCCGGGAAAATTGTCGATGATGCCGTTCGGGTCCGGATCGCCGGGATGCGCCCGCACCTGCAGCCCATCGCCGGTCATCCGCGCCGAGAACAGCCCCCAATGCGAACTATGCGGCCGGAACGGCGCGTCCTCGCCGTCGGTCTCGGGGATCCGGGGGCGGTCATCCATCGGCGCGTCCTTTCTGCCTTGGGGGCCGGCGGAGCACCGGCCCGGCGGTGATAATCCGCAATCCCGCCCGGCCGCAAGCGGGCCGCGGGCGCAGGGCGCGCGGGACGGGCCGGGCGCGACTTGCCCGCCGGGCGGCGATCGGATAGCGGGCGGGGCTTCCCCAGCCGCCGAGGCCCGTCATGACCGTCCCTGCCCCCGCCCTGCCGCGCGCCGCCCCCGTGCTTGGCGTCGATTTCGGCACATCCAACACCGCCGCCGCCATTCTCGAGGACGGGCGCCCGCGCCGCCTGGCCATCGAGGCCGGGGCCGAGACCCTGCCCACGGCGGTGTTCTTTCCCGAGACGGGCGGTGCCATGCGCATCGGCGCCGCCGCCGCGGCGGCCCTGATCGCGGGGGAGGAGGGCCGCTACATGCGGGCGCTGAAATCGGTTCTGGGCACGGCGCTCTTCCACGAGCCGCGCCGCATCGGCGGCGCCCGCCGGACGCTGGCGGACATCGTCACCGCCTTCCTGGCAGAGCTGCGCGCCCGCGCCGCAGCGGAGGCCGGAGAGACATTCCGGCAGGTGCTGTCGGGGCGGCCGGTGCGGTTCCACCCCGATCCCGATCGCGATGCCCGCGCCCTCGCCGATCTGCGCGGCTGCTATCACGCGGCGGGCTTCGAGGAGGTCCGGTTCCTGGCCGAACCCGAGGCCGCCGCCCTGGCGGCCGCCCCCGTCGCGGCGCCCGGCGATCTGTCGCTGATCCTCGATATCGGCGGCGGCACGTCGGATTTCTCGGTCTTCCGCCGCGACGGCGCCCGCACCGAGATCCTGGCCAGCCACGGCATCCGGCTGGGCGGGACAGATTTCGACCGGGAGATCTCGCTGGCCCATGTCATGCCGCTGCTGGGCATGGGCGGGGCGCTGCGCCGCAGCCTGGGCGCGGGGCAGCTGCCGGTGCCGGTCGCCCTCTATCGCGACCTGGCCGACTGGGCATCCATCCCCTTCCTCTATGCGCGCGAGACCGAACGCGCGGTGGCCGACCTGCAGGCCCATGCGGTCGAGCCGGGCAGGATCGCCCGGCTGGGCCGGGTGATCGCCGAGCAGCTGGGCCATGATCTGGCCTTCGCGGTGGAACGCGGCAAGATCGCGGCGAATGAAGGTCCCGGCCCGGCCCTGGTCGGGCTGGAAATGATCGAGCGGGGGCTGGAGGCGCGGATCACCCCCGGATCGCTGGCCGCGGCCCTTTCGGGCCCGCGCGAGATGCTGCGCCGGGGCATCTACGACACGCTGACCGCCGCGGGCACGCCGCCGACGCGGATCGGGTCGGTGATCCTCGTCGGCGGTTCGGGGCTGATGCGGATGGTGGTGGAGGAAGCGCAGGCGATCTGTCCCGGCGCGGCGCTGCAGCGCGGGGCGGCCTTCACTGCCGTGGTCGACGGCCTGGCGCTGGTCGGCGGCGGCCAAGAGGGTTAGGGCCCGCCAAGGACCGGGGAGGCGCCGGGTCGGGCCCGGCGCGGGACAGGGCCGGGTCGGGCCCGGCGCGGGACAGGGCCGGAGACAGGGCCGGGGACAGGCGCGGCGGCGCAGGGGACGGCTCGCCTCTGCGGCCCGTCACCGCCCCGACTCCAGCGCCGCCGGACGCAGAAAAGAACCGTGTTTCCCCTGCTCCGCCGCGCGCGGGAAGATCTTCTCCCGGAGCCGCCGCCCCCATGCCGCCATCGGCGCGCGACCGGCCGGGCCGGAGTGCTGTCCCGCGCCGGGCCTGACCCGGCGCCTCCCCTGCCCTTGCAGCCGCGCCCCGGGCCCTGACATAGGAGAGACGCCCGAACCCATATCACGCGGAGTCCCCCGATGAGACATGCCTTCCTCGCCCTCGCCGCCCTTGCCGGGCTCGCTGCGGGCCCCCTCTCGGCCGAGCCGCTCGGCCCCCTGGTCACGCCCGCCGGGCTCGACGCCGCGCTCCAGCAGGCGGAGCCGCCGGTCGTGCTGGACATCCGCGGCGGCGCCTATGAGCAGGGCCATGTCGCGGGGGCGGTCTCGGCGCCCTACGCGCTCTTCCGCGGTCCCGCCGAAAATCCCGGCCAGCGGGTGCCCGTCGAGGATCTGGAGGCGACGTATGAATCCCTCGGGCTCGACCCCGCGCGGCCGGTGGTGATCGTGCCCGCCGGGGCGTCCGATACCGATTTCGGCGCCGCCGCCCGGGTCTACTGGACGCTCAAGAGCTCGGGATTCACCGGCCTGTCGATCCTCAATGGCGGCGCCGCCGCCTGGGAGAGGGCCGGCCTGCCCGTCTCGGACGCGCCGGTCACGCCCGCCCCGACCGAGCTCTCCGTCACCTGGGACGAGCGCTGGACGGCGGAGACCGCCGAAGTGGCGGATGCGGTGCAGGGGGGCCACCGGGCGCTGCTGCTCGATGCCCGTCCGGCCGCCTTCTACGAGGGTGAGCAGGCCCATGATGCCGCCGCCCGCCCCGGCACGCTGCCGGGCGCCCGCAACTTCGCCTATACCAATTTCTTCCATGACGGCGAGACCGCGATCTCGCCGGTCACCGACCTGGACGGGCTGAAATCCGCGCTCGGTCTCGGGCAGGACGCCCCGGAAGAGATCGTCTCCTTCTGCAATACCGGCCATTGGGCGGCGACCAACTGGTTCGCGCTGAGCGAGCTGGCCGGGCTGCCCGATGTCAAGCTCTACCCCGGTTCCATGGTCGAATACTCCGCCACCGACGGCGAGATGCAGAACGTGCCCGGCCTGTGGCAGACCCTCAAGAAGCAGTTCGGCGCGCAATGAGCGACGCGACCCTCTCCGCCGCGCCCGCCGGGGCGCGGCCGCTGCGCCGGATCGGGCTGATCGCCGCGGCGCTGGTGCTGGTGGCGGCGGTGATGCTCCTTGTGGGCGCGCGCTACGGGATGCTGCTCGCGATCGGGCTGGGCTTCGGCATCGCGCTGGAAGGGCTGCGTTTCGGCTTTGCCGGGCCGTGGCGGGCGATGATCCTGCGGCGCGAACCCTCGGGACTTCTGGCGCAGCTTTTGTCCATCGCGCTGGTGGCGATGGCGGCGATGCCCCTTCTGGCGTCCCATCCCGGGGAACTCTCCGGCGCGCAGGCGCCGGTCGGGCTGGCGATGATCGGCGGCGCCTTCGTCTTCGGCGCCGCCATGCAGGTGGTGCTGGGCTGCGGATCGGGCACGCTGGTCAATGCAGGCAGCGGCAATCCCGTCAGCCTCCTGGCCCTGCCCTTCTTCGCCATCGGCAGTTTCGCCGGCGCCTACCACCTGATCTGGTGGACCTCGCTGGGGTCGCTGCCGGTGCTGACCTTCACCGGCCTGCCGGGGCTGGCGGCCACGCTGGGGCTGCTGGCGGCGGTCGCGCTGGTGGTCCTGCGCCTGGCGGCGCCGGGCGCGGTTCGCCTGAATCGCCGCCATGCCGTCGCCGCGGCGGTCATTGCCGCGCTGGCAATCGCCAACCTGGTGGTCGCCGGCCAGCCCTGGGGCGTGGTCTACGGGCTGGGGCTCTGGGCGGCGAAGGGTTATGTCGCGCTCGGCGGCGACCTGGCGGGCTCTGCCTTCTGGACGGCGCCGGGCTCCATGGATCGCGTGCAGGCCAGCCTGCTGACGGATTACACCTCGCTGACCGATATCGGCCTGATCGCCGGGGCTTTCGGGGTGGCGGCCTGGCGGCGCGGCGGCTTCTCCGCGGGGCTGCCGGGATATCCGGCGCGGGCCTGGATCGCCACGGTCCTGGCGGGGTTCCTGCTGGGCTATTCCTCGCGGCTGGCCTTCGGCTGCAATGTGGGCGCCTTCTTCTCCGGCATATCCACCGGCAGCCTGCATGGCTGGGCCTGGTTCGCCGCAGCCTTTGCCGGGGCGCATCTGGGCATCCGATTGCGCCCGCTGGCCGGGCTGGAGGCACGGACATGACCCGCGCCGTGCCGGCCTGCCTGGCGCTCGGGCTTCTGGGGGTGATCGTCGCGCTCGACCTGGCAGCCGCGCCGCCCAATCCCTACCGGGCCCCGGCGGCATTCGCGCTGGGGTCTGGGACAGCCTCCGCGGGCGGATTCTGCGGGGCGCTGCCGGACTAGACCGGGGCCCGCCCCCCGGCACCGGCCATTGCCTGTCACATGCCCCCGTTCCTCAAATCGCGGGAGGGGCTCATGCAGGAGGCTCTCGCGAGGACGGATGCGCATCAGCATAGCCGCCCCCACCCGGGCGACAGGGCTCCGGCTGTGCCGCGATGACGCCTTCCGGCGTCAGGCTTTGCCGGCATGCCGGTTCGACCACGCGATATCCGGCGATGGACGTCCTGTCCGGCGGGGCGGTTTTCTGTGGTCATGACACGGAAAGCGCCGGACCGGGGAGCCGTGGCATAGGTCCGATAACAGGGGAAGGCGGAACAGCAGTCTCCTGCGACGCGCTGAGCAGCTGATCCAGGGTCAGGGACCCGGTTTCCCAATGCTTCACCAGCTGGCGCAGGTATCCCCCGGGATTGTGCAGGCGTTCATGGCGTTCCAGCACGGTCCCCAGCAGCACCGAGGCGGCCGCCGGTCCCATGCGTCGGTGCGCCTCGGACCAGGCCCGGCGGCTGTCGGGAAGCATCGCGGCGGCATCATCGAGGGCGCGGTCGATATCCGGTGCAGTGGCGCAGTTTCCAAGAATGCGGGTCAACCGGGGCAGACGGTCTTCGATCTCGCTCGGTGTCGATGCGTTTCGTTTCAGGTGGGTATTCTGGTTTTCTGAGATTTGGTGCTCTTTGTGTCGCTCATTCCGGGCGTCTGTCCCGCTCATATCCGCGGTATCGCGCCGGGTTCGGGCCTTGTCGCAGGCCTCGCGCAGTTCGGCGAGAAGCTGGTCCAGTTCGGCCGGGTCGGGTTTGCGGCGGAGCCGACGCTGGAAACCGGCAATGTCCGGATTGGCGCCGGTTGGTCCGTGCCGCGGGTCGTTGCGCAATTCGCGCAGCGCGCGCAGGGACGCCGCGCAGGCATCGCGCTTGACGGCCGTCTCCGCGGCCTGCCGATCGAGCCGGGCGCGTGTTTCGGCAAGCTCCCCGCGGCGGCGCATCATCGGCGACAGATCAATTCCGTAGCTTCGCAGCGGTTCCCCCCCTGCCCCGCACCGGCGGAACCTCTTGCGGTTGGGGGCCATGCGCCGCAGCACCAGCCCGTGATGCTCGGCCCGGCGGATGCAGCGGTTGACCGTGCTGTCGCCGGATCGTCCCATCCGCCCGGCAATGGCGGCGTTGGAGGCGAAGACAATGCAGGCCCCGTCCCGATCCGCGACCAGCGCCGCCCCGGGCACGAAACTCAGCAGCACTTCCAGGAAATGCACATCCGTTCCGTTCAGGCCCAGTTCCGGCGCGCAGGCCTTCAGAGGGTCCAGCAGGTCACGCCACTTGTTGGGAACCGGCGCAGGGGCCGTCCCGGTACCGGTCGCCTCTGGCAATACCGGTCTGGCCCGCGGGATCGCGGGTTGGGTTGCTTCGGTCATGTTCGTGTCACGGGGCCCCGGGAAAACGGCAATATCCGGCCAACCGCCCGTCAGGCGTTGTTGACTTTCGAATCTCCGGGGGCCATGCTCAAGGTGCTAAATCGAGATGGGGCGTCCGGAGAAATCTGGCGCCTCTTTCTTTTCGGCCTGCTGTGCCTCCTTGCTGCTCGCTGCCTTGCCGGCCGACTCGGTTGTTCCCGATTCTCTGGCCTTGAGGCAGAGTTTAGCCATCGGTCCCGGATTTTGTCAAACTTTGACCAATACCGGGATCAGCCTCCCTGTGACCCTGCCCCTCCCCCCATCTGTGCGCAGGCTGAAGCTTGAATCCGCAGCATGTTGTTGCCGGGCGGCAATTTTGCCAAATCCGGGATTTCTCGATTTTCGGGGTTTGGATTTTTGTAAATCCCGATATTCTCCGACCCAACGAAATGGCGGGATCAGGGCAATGGATGATCACACGACACTGAGGATGATGAACGAGGCGAGCCTGCAGCAGCAGCAGGCTGTGCGCGAGCAGACCTTCTCTCCGGATGATACCAAGCAGCTGCGGCGGTTCTCGACCTGGGAAGTGGCGAATTTCATCTTCGGGGTGAACCAGGACACGTTCCGCAAGCGGCTGATGGACCAGCCCGAGCTGCCGCAGGGCACGGTGGAGAAATCGAACGGCCAGCGCTGGTTCACCATCGACGAGATCACCCGGCTGCGGCGCGGTCTGAAATTCAAGAATACCTCGCTGGTGCCCCCGCGCCCGCGGGGCCGCGCGCTGCGGGTCGGCGTGGCGAATTTCAAGGGCGGCGTCGGCAAGACCGTGGTGGCGCAGCACCTGGCCCATGCCGCCGCGCTGGACGGGTATCGCGTGCTGGTGATCGATTTCGACCCGCAGGCGACGCTGACCCATTCCATGGGGCTGACCGCGGTCAGCGAGGAACAGACCGTCTGGGGGATCATGTGCCGCGACCTGTGCAAGGAGGCGGACCGCATCGTCGAGACCTATGACGACCCCGAGGACTGCCCCTACCCCGCCTCCTACGAGCTGCCCGAGGACGTGCAGTCGATCGGCCGCCAGAAATTCGGCGATTTCATCCTGCCGACCTGCTGGGGCCGCTCGATCCACATCATCCCCTCCTGCGCCAACGCCGCCTTCGTGGAATTCGCCTCGGCGCAGTA
>NZ_JACVXA010000070.1 GCF_014903745.1 Mangrovicoccus algicola
TGCTGGTCGCGGCGGGGCTGGGCGGCTGGTTCGGGGGCGTGTTCGACCGCATGCCGCAGCTGCCGCTGGCCGATCCCTACCTGCTGGAGGTGGAACGCGCCGCGGGCGGCCCGCCCCGCGCCACGGGCCATGTGCCGAGCCGGGCCCTGGCCGATGCCTTCGCCGCCAGGCTGGCGGAGGCGGGCGGCAGCGCGGAGCTGACGCTGGCCCGGGGCGATCTGCCCGGGGACTGGGGGGCGGGGATGCTGGATCTTCTGGAACGCGCCCTGCCGCTGCAGGACTTCCGCATGACGGCGGCGGGCGCGGAGGTGCATGTGACCGGCCGCGCCGCCACCCCGGCGGAGCAGGCCATTCGCCAGGCGGCCTTCGACGCCGGCTTTCCCGCCGGGCTGACCGGCACGGCCGAGATCGCCCTGACCCCGCAGATCCTGCCGCCTGCGGATCTGCGCGCGGCCCTGGCGGAGCTGGCGGATTGCGGGCCCCTGCGCCTGGTCGATCCCCCCGCCGCGGGATATGCAGCGGGGGCGGAAATCGCGGTGGCGGGGGACCTGGAGGGCCCCGACAGCCTGCGCCGCCTGAGGGACGGTCTGGCGCCCCTGATCCGGGATCGTCCCCTGCGGCTGGACATGGCGGTGCTGAACCCGCCGCTCTGCCGGGTCGCGGCGGAACTCCCCGCACCCGGCGGCACGCCGCTGCGGATCCGCATGGGCTGGGGCGGGCGCGATGCCGAGAACACCGCCGGGCTCTACCATGTCGGCGAGAACCCGGTGATCGACCTGGACCTGCCCGCGGATCCGGCGGAGGGACGTCTGTGGGTGTCGATCATCGATGTGGAAGGCGTGGTCTTCCACCTGCTGCCCAACCGGATGCGGCCGGAAAACGACGTGACGGCGCTGCGGGACGAGGCCGGGCCGGAGGGGCTGCGCCTGGCCTGGCCGGCCGCGGAGGCGGCCGATGGCAGCCGCATCGCCTTCACCGTCGATGACAGCGTGCTGGGCAAGTCGCTGATCCTCGCGCTGCGGACCCGCGGACCGCTTTTCGAGGAATTGCGCCCGGTCAGCGAATCCGCCGAAAGCTTTGCCGAGGCCCTGAACCGGGCCCGGGCGGAGGGGCGGATGGCCGATCTGCAGCAGGGCCGCGCGATCCTGACCACCGCGCCCTGAGCCCCCGGCTCAGGGCTGCAGCGGCCAGATCAGCGGCGCCAGCAGCACCGTCACCAGCCCGGCCAGGATGTTCATCGGCAGACCCAGCCGCAGGAAATCGGTGAACCGGTAGCCCCCCGCATTATAGACCATCGTGTTGGTCTGATAGCCGATCGGCGTCGCGAAGCTGGCGCTGGCGCCGAACATGACCACCACCACGAAGGCCCGCGGATCCAGCCCCAGCTGATGCGCCACCCCCACGGCGATGGGCGTGACGATCACCGCCACCGCGTTGTTGGTCACGATCTCGGTCAGGATCGAGGTCGCCGCATAGATGATCGCCAGCGCGGCCAGCGGACCCGCCACCGCCAGCGGCCCCGACAGCGCCTCGACGATCATCGCCATCGCACCGCTCTTGTCCATCGCCGTGCCGAGGACCAGCATGCTGACGATCAGCAGCAGCAGCCGGCCGTCGATGGCGCCGATCCCCTCGTCGGGTTCCACGCAGCGCGTCACCAGGACAATGGCCGCGCCGATGATCGCCAGCGGCAGGATCGGGGCCAGTTCCAGCGCCGAGCCGACCACCACCGCCGCCAGCACCGCCAGCGCGATGGGCGCCTTGGCCCGGCGGAAGGGCCGCACCGTCATCGGCGCCAGCAGCACCAGGTCCTCCTCGCGCGCCAGCCGCGCGATATTCTCGCCCGGCCCGTCCAGGAGCACCGTGTCGCCGGGGCGCAGATGCAGCCTGGCATCGCTGAGATCAACCGCTGCGCCGTGGCGGTGCACCGCGATCGGATAGACCCCGTGACGCCGCCGCCAGCCCAGATCGGCCACCGGGCCGCGATAGGATTTCACCAGCGCCTCGACCACCTGGTGGCGCTTGGCCTGGGCCAGTTCGGTGCCCGAGATCTCCAGCCCCTGCGCGCCCATGGAGCGGAAGCCGATCACCTCGGCATCCGAGGTGTGCAGCACGACGCGGTCGCCGGCCTCCAGCACCTCATCGGCCAGGCGGCGGCGCAGCGAGACATCGTCGCGGATCAGGTCGATCAGCCGGGTGGAGCTGCGCCGGAAATCAGGCACTTCGCCCAGCGGCCGGCCGATCAGCGGCGATCCCGGCGGCACGAACAGCTCCACCCGCCAGGATTTGCGCTGGCCGATCGCGCCGGTTTCCGCCAGGGCGGTCCGGTCGGGCAGGAGCTTCGGCGCGGCAAAGACCAGGAAGACGCTGCCGATCAGCGCCAGGACGATGCCCAGGGGCGCCATCTCGAAGAGCGAAAAGGCCTCCAGCCCCAGATCCTGCGCCACCCCGTCGACCAGAAGGTTGGTGGACGTCCCGATCAGCGTGCAAGTGCCGCCGAGGATCACGACGAAGCTCAGCGGCATCAGGAAGCGCGAGGCGCTGGTGCCCAGTTCGCGCGCCAGCCCGAAGACCACCGGGATCAGGATCATCACGACGGGGGTGTTGTTCATGAAGGCCGAGGCGAAGGCGGCCAGCGCGAAGAAGACCGCGACGGTGCGGCGCGGATGGCGTTTCAGGCTGCGGCCCAGCCCCTCGGCCACGGCCTCCAGGACGCCGGTGCGCACCAGCGCCGCGCTGAGCACGAACATCGCGCCGATCGTGGCGGGGGCGGGGTTGCTCAGCGCCTTGAGCACGTCATCGACGCCGACGAGCCCCAGAAGGAGCGCCATCGCGACGCCGCATAGCGCGACCACCTCGGCGGCGATCCTTTCGGTCAGGAACAGCACGAAGACGGCGAGAACAAGAAGAAGCGCGCCATGCGGCGCGAAGGAGCCAAGCCCGAAAAGCATCCGGAATACCCGAGAACGGCCGTGCTGGAACGCGCCGACGGCGAGGCGCGGCAGGCGGGCGCGCCTCGCGCGGTGCCGGGACCTGCCCCGGGCTCCTCTTTATCTCGACTGCGCAGGTCGTCAAAACGGAATCTTCGCTCCGGCATCTTTTCCCGGCGGCCTCGCTGCGGGACGATTGCCGCGACGCGCGGGGCGGCGGGGCGAAGATTGACGGCCCGCCGCGGCGCCGCTATCGCGGGGACGAGCGCCAGCCCCCAGCCAGCCGATCCGACCAGCGCCGCCGCCCCGACGGCGGCCCCGACCCGGGGGACCGACATGCCGCACCACCCTTCAACCGCGACCGGATGGCCGCCATGCAGCTGACCGGGTTCGAGGGGCGCTGTGCCTTCGTCACCGGCGCCGGGGGCGGGATCGGCCAGGCGGCCATCGCGCGGCTCCGCGGCGCCGGGGCGCGCGTCTTCGCCACCGATCTGCCCGGGGCGCTGGCCGGGCTGAGCGCGGCGCCCGATCTGCTTCTGCACCCGCTCGACGTCACCGATGCCGCCGCGGTGGAGGCCGCGCTCGATGCGGCAGAGACGGCATTCGGCCCGCCTGCGCTGGCGGTGCATGCGGCGGGGATGCTGGAGACGCGGCCGCTTCTGGATCTGCCACCGGAGGCCTGGGACCGGGTTTTCGCGGTGAATGCGCGCGGCAGTTTCCTGGTGGCCCGGGGACTGGCGGCGCGCATGGCCGACCGGGGCGAGGGCGCGATCGTGGTGATCGGGTCCAATTCCGGGGGCGTGCCGCGGATGGACATGGGGGCCTATGGCGCATCCAAGGCGGCCGCGGCAATGCTGGTGCGCAGCCTGGGGCTGGAAGTCGCGCGGCAGGGCGTGCGGGTGAACCTCGTTGCCCCCGGTTCGACCCTGACCCCGATGCTGTCGGGGATGTGGGACGATCCCGAAGCCGGGGCGGCGCGGGTGGTCGCGGGCAATCCCGCGCAGTACCGCACCGGCATCCCGCTGGGCAAGCTGGCATCCCCGGACGACATCGCCGCCGCGGCCATGTTCCTTCTGTCGCGCGAGGCGGGCCATGTCACGATGGCCGACCTGTATGTCGATGGCGGGGCGACGCTGCGCGCCTGAGGGACCGCGCGGCGCCTCCGGCGGCGCAATAGCCTGCCTTATGTCACCATTTCGGGCGACCCGGCCCCGGCGCCTCCGGCATTCAGGATGTGCCGCCGGTCCCGGGACCGGGCCGGTCGTCCAGGCGCCGCGTCATGAAGACCAGGTCGAGCCATTGGCCGAATTTCGTGCCGACCTCGCGCAACACCCCGGCCCGTTCGAACCCCAGGCGTTCATGCAGGCGCAGCGACCCGGCATTGCCCGCCTCGATCCCGGCCACCATCGCATGCTTGCCCGCGGAGCGGGCCCGCGCGATCAGCGCCTGCATCAGGGCCAGCCCGATCCCGCCGCCGCGCAGATCCGCGCGGACATAGACCGAATGTTCCACCGTGTGGCGATATCCGTCGAAGGCCCGCCAATCCCCGAAACTGGCATAGCCCGCAACCGTTCCGTCCTCGGCACGGGCGACAAGCACCGGATGGCCTGCCTCCCGCCGGGCCTTCAGCCAGGCGCGCCGGTTCGGCAGATCGACCTGGGCATCGTTCCAGATCGCCGTCGTATGGGCGACGGCGTGGTTGTAGATCGCGGTGATCCCGTCCAGGTCCCGCTCCTCGGCATCGCAAATCAGCATCCTGTCCCTGTCCCGGCCTTGATCTCCCGGTTGTCCATCATGATGACGGACCTGTCAATGACGGGCCCCGGGCGCGCCCCCCCGCAGAACCACCACCGCATAGCGGCAGGGCCGGTCGCTTTCGTTGCGGAACACGCAATCGGCAGGCGGCCCCGGCTGAAGGCAGTCGCCCGCGTGCAGCTCGTGGCGCAAACTGCCCTCGGTGAAGACCAGCTCGCCCTCCAGCACCCAGATCAGCTGCCGAAGGAAGGCGAAGGCGGCGGCGGGCATCGGCACCGCCGCGCCGGCGGGAAGGCAGATTTCGGTAAGATCCAGCGGCAGATCGGTCCCAGCTGAGACTTGGCGGCGCAGATAGCCGGTTGCCGGGTCGGTCCAGACCGGCTGGACCGCATGGCGCGACAGCCTCCCTCCCGCCGCCTCGGCCCGCGCCAGAAGGGTCGACATGCTCAGCCCGAACGCCCCGGAGAGCCGCCCCAGCAGGCTGGCCGTGGGGCTGCTTTCGCCGCGCTCGATCTTGTGGATCATGGCCCGGGACACGCGCGCCCGCCCCGCCAGCATCGTCAGCGACCAGCCCCGGCCTTCCCGCTCGGCCCGGATGCGGGCGCCGAGCCTGCGATCCATGTCATCCTCGTGCATCGTGCCATCATAATGGACAGCTCCGGCAGCGGCAAGCATCTGGCGGACGGTCCGGCAGCGCCTGCGTGCCCTGTCGCCGCCGACCCCGCCGGGGACTCGCCGGCAGCCCTTCGCCCGCCCGCATGGCTGGAGATCCGCCTCCGGAACGCGGCGCGGAGGATGGAGAAGGACCTGCCCGGAGCCTCTGGCGCATTGCAGGCTCATATCGGCAAGCTTGACGCCGGGGCGATCCGGCCTTCCCGCAACCGGAGGCTCCACGATGCCGCCACGCCACGGCAGCGGCATGGAGGACGCCCCCCCTGTCGCGGCCCCGGCGCGTGGCGCCGCGCCACGGGGCGATTTCGGCAATGTGCGATCGCGTCGGCATCCGCCACGCAAAGCGGGATTTCCCGGCGCCGGATTCCGGGCCTGCAGGGGCGGCGCCGCTCCGGCTGGCCCTGCGCTTGACGCGCCTGCGGATCCGGTCTGCGGGCGAGGCGGAACGCGGCAGCGGAAACGCGTCGCCGCCCGCGCCGGATCGGGACCGCCCCGTCCGCGGCAGACAGGGGTCGGTCTGGGTCCCCGGAGGAAGCAGATGCCTGTTCTCCCCAGAAACAGGGGATAGTCCTGTGGACAAGTGATGGCTGGGCCCTGCCCTGCTGGGTCTCAACTGACCTGCCCGAATCTTGTGCAAATGACGAGACAGGCCTCCCGGGCGGCCCGGCAGGCAAGGGCGATCTGCAGGAGCGGCGCAACCCCGACCACGGAAGCCCCGAAGCGCGCCGCAAGCCTTCTCCGCATGCCACCGGCCATGATACGAGCAATGGCGCGAGGGGGAGAAAGCCAGAGCGTTTTGAGCGCAGCGCGCTTGCGCTGCTCGAAAGGTTCTTGCCGCGCGCGAGACCCTGAGTGGCGGCGCATGCATGGGGCAGAACGCTCGCACCGACCCGCCAGGCGCGGATTTTGCCACAACGACCCGGACTCGCGGCTGTGGCCGACGCGGGCGAGACACCCTGCCATTGATCTCAGCCGACGCGGCCTTCCCTTGCTGCAAGGATCCGGCAACGTGAATCCGGGCCGTCCAGTGGTTTGCAAGCGGCGCCGGGATCCCGCAGCGCAGCGAACTCCCTTCCCTGCCCGGTCCTGCCATGTCAGGCGCTGGCGCGGTCCGGATGCCTCTCCTCTTCGTTCATCGCATGCCCGTCCGGCGGTGTGGTCGTGAAATAGCCTGCCTCGTCCTGCATCGTTTCGACCTTGGCGCCGAAGCTCTGGACGGCGGCATTGGTCTCTTCCGCCATGGCGGCATTTTGCTGTGTCACGCGATCCAGATCCCCGATGGCCCGATTCATCTCCGCCAGGCCATTGGATTGCTCTTCCGCAGAGGAGGCGATGGCGACAATGAGATCGACAACCGCGCTCATCCGCGTATCGATCTGCTTCAGCGCCTCTTCCGCCTCGCCGACCTGGCGCACCCCCTGCGACACCTGCTGGCCGGATTCGGAAATGAGATCGGCAATCTCGCGGGCGGCGTCCGCCGAGCGCTGCGCCAGCGCCCGCACTTCGGAGGCCACCACGGCAAAGCCGCGCCCGGCATCCCCGGCCCGCGCCGCCTCGATCCCGGCATTCAAGGCCAGAAGGTTGGTCTGAAACGAGATATCGTCGATCACGTTGGTGATCTTGGAGATCCTCTCGGAGGAAGAGGCGATCCGGTTCATCGACTCCATCGCCACGGCGATCACCTCGGCGGAGCGGGCCGTATCCTCCTTGGCTGTCTGCGCCTGGCCGCGCGCCTCCTGGCTGCTGGCCGTGGTCCCCTTGACCGAGGAGGCAAGCTCCTCGAGCGCCGCCGCGCTTTCCTCCAGCGTGGCGGCCTGGCGCTCGGTGCGGCGGGACAGGTCGTCGCTGGCGCTGCGGATTGCGGCGGAATCCGCCACGAGCTCGGCGGAATGGCCCAGCACATCCCCGATCACCGAATCCACCTTGCCGATGGCCTCGTTGAACTTGGCGCGGATCGCATCCAGTTCCCCCAGATCGCGCTCGATCCGGGTGCGAAGATCTCCTTCGGCAAGCTGCTGCAGGGCGGAGCTGGTTGCGTCCAGCGTGACCTTGAACGCCGTGGTATCGACGGCGAATTTCACCACCTTCACCACCTGGCCCGCGGCATCCCGGATGGGATTGTAGCTGGCCTCGATATGCACTTCGCGCCCGCCCTTGCCGATACGCAGGAAATGGTCGGACATCGTCTCGCCCGCCCGCAGCCGTTCCCAGAATGTCTTGTATTCGGGCCCCTCCCGTTCTTCAGGGGACACGAACATGCCGTGCATCTTTCCCTGGATCTCTTCGAGGTCGTAACCCATGACCTGGCAGAAAATCGGGTTCGCGATCAGGATCCTGCCGGTCGCATCGAATTCGATCACCGCCTGCACCGCCTGGATCGCGGCCAGCTTGGCCTCGACATCCGCCTCGCGGTTCTTCGCCTCGGTGATGTCGAAGGCGTATTTCACCACCTTGAAGGGCCGCCCCTCCGGATCGGTCAGGGTCTCGTACGTGGCCTCCAGCCACAGCACCTTTCCGCCCTTGCCCAGCCGTTTCACCTGGCCGCTTTCGGAGGCACCGCTGGCAAGGCGCTGCCAGAATTCGCGATAGGCCGGGCTGTCCGCCTCGCCCTCGGGCATGAACATGCGGTGATGGCTGCCCCGGATCTCCGCCAGATCGTAGCCGGTGGCGGCGAGAAAATGACCGTTGGCATCTATGATCGTGCCGTCCAGCTCGAATTCGATTACGGCCATCGCCCTGGAAATCGCGTCCACCTGGCCGCGATTGTCGCGGCGGCGCATGTGGTAGGCGGTGATGTCATGGGCGACGATCAGGATTTCCTGCAGCGCCCCATCCGCGCCCGGGACCGGAGTGGCCACCATGTCCAGCCAGATTTCCCGGCCTGCATGGTCCAGATGCGGCGCGATGCGGTTCACGTCCGTGCCCGCGGCGACCGCGTCGCGCATCGCCACCGTTTCGTCGGACTGATGGTCCTTCTCGCGCAGGATCGTCAGATAGCCCTGTCCCGCCAGATCGGCCGCAGCCCGGCCCAGGACCTTTTCGGCCGCGGGATTGACCGACCGGAACGTCCAGTCCGGCGCCAGCACCATGACGACATGGCTTCGCTCTACCGCGGCAAACCTGGAGGCTGCGGGATTGCCCGTCTCTTGGGCCTTGGAAAAACGCCGGAATGCCATGTCATCGCCTGCAACAGTTCATAACTTCCGCGACCTAGCACGAAGAATCTTGCCATTCCCTCAATGGCGCCCGGATTGCGCGCGGCTGCGCGGCTTGCCCCGTCCCCGCCTTTTCGTCAGTATGCGGATGGAAATGCCCCGATACAGGAGACCCGTTGCCATGACCGATTTCAGGGATGTCCTGGCGCTGGAGGCGCTGCCCGAGGGACGGGTGATGACGGTGCGCGTCGACGGCCACGTGATCGGCCTGGCGCGCATCGCGGACACTGCCCATGCCTTCCAGAGCCTGTGCCCGCATGACAAGGCGTCGCTGCAGGATGGCAAGGTGGACGGCTGCCAGGTGCATTGCCCCCGCCATTTCGCGCGGTTCGACCTGAAGAGCGGAAAGGTCTCGGCGGGCTGGCGGGTGGATGACCTGCGGCTCTATCCGGTGCGGCTGCGGGACGGGCGCATCGAGGTCGATGCCGATGCCCTCCGGCGGCAACCGCCGGAGGGTCCGAAAAAAGTCTGGGATTTTACCTGACCGCCCCGGGGCCGCAGGGCGCCAGCCCCGGAGGGGCAGCCGGGGGCTAGGCCAGGACCGGCGGCGGGATCAGCGGCGAATCGGCCTCGAACTTCTCGCCGTTCTTGAAGCACATCACCGGGCGGAACAGCTTGTCGGTGACGACCTCGACGCCGGAATTGTCGAACAGCTTGAACCGACCGTCCAGCAGGTCGAGAACCGAGATGTCGGCCGCGCGCCCGACCTGGATCGATCCCAGCTCGTCCGACTTGCCCAGCACGGTGGCGGGGTTCTGCGTCACCGTCGCCACGATATCGGGCATCGACATGCCCAGCGTCATCAGCTCGGTCATCGCCACGGTCAGGTTGAAGGGCGCCGCGCCGAAGAACGGGTTGGATTCGCGGACATCCTTTTCAAGCCCCTCGGGCGGGACGGTGACGTTGAAGCCGTGCATGTCGGCGCCCAGCGTGAAGGGCTTGATCCCGGCATCCAGCACCTTCTTGGCGACCTCGAAGCTGAAATGCGACCCGTGCCCGACATCGACGCGCACGCCCCGGTCGATCGCCTCGAAGACGATCGGATGGACCTCGCCCTCCTCCGAGACGAAGCCGCCGGGATGGCGGGTGAAGGGATGGGCCAGCATGTCGCCCTCCTCCATGATCGGCACCAGTTCGCGGATCAGCTCGTCGGGATCGGGCACCGGGCCCTCCTCCAGCGACGGCCAGAGCTGGCCGAGATGGATATAGAGCGGCAGGCCCAGTTCCTTCGAGATCTGCTTGCCGATCTTGATGACCTCCATGCCCCAGCGCGACTGGCCGCCGATTTCGGCATGGGCCTTCACGCCGCGCACGATATCCAGGTTCTCCTTGGCCACGCGCACCGTGTGCTCGGCATTGACACCATAGGGCCCGTAGAGGTCCGGGTACATGTGCCCTTCCAGCCCGCCGACCAGATAGGCCGAGATGAAGCAGTAGAGCTTGGTCTTGGAACTGCCGTCGAGATAATGCTTGAACCCGCCCAGCGTCATGCAGGACGGCCCGCCCTGGTCGATGATCGTGGTCACGCCCGAGCGCACGCCGACCATGTCGGGATTGAGGCCGAACTTGCCGGTGACATGCTGGTAGACATGGCCGTGCGTGTCGATCATGCCCGCCGTGACGATCTTGCCGGAGAGGTCGACCGTCCCGGCGCCCTGCGCCTCCAGCGAGGGCTCGATCGCGGCGATCCTGCCGCCCGCGATGGCGATGTCGAAGACCCCGTCGCGGCCCGTTGCCGGGTCGATCACCCGCCCGCCCTTCAGGACGGTGTCAAATCCCTGTTTCATCCATGCACCTTCTTTCTGATCGGCGCCACAGATTCCGGCATTCCGCAAAGCTTTGCCCATACTCGGAAATCACGCCACGCCGCGGCATTTTCTTGCATTCATCAGTAGACTGACTATTTTACCGGATCAAGACAGGAAAGCTTATCGCGCCGAAAAGGACTCCTTATGGGAGAAGTTGCATGACCGAGACCGGGACCTGGGAAGGCCTCGCGCCGCGCCTGACCTTCTGCCGCAGCCTGGCCGCCGCGGCGCCGCACCTGCCGCCGCGCGCGCTGTTTCACGCCGGGCCGGCCTATGACGGGCCCGCCGCCTGCCCGCGCCCGGTGCGCAACGCCGCCATCGCCGCTATGCTGGCCGAGGGCTGGGCCGCCGATCCGGCCATGGCGGAGGCCGCCATCCTCGCGGGGGACGTGACGCTCCTGCCCGCGCAGGATCACGGGCTGGTCACGCCGCTGGCCTGCGTCGTCTCGCCCTCCATGCCGGTGCTGGCCGTCGAGGCGGGCGGGCAACGCATTCTCGTGCCGGTGAATGACGGGCCGCCCGAAGGCGCGCTGCGCTTCGGCCGGGCGGATCCGCGGGCGCAGGTGGCGCGGATCGCCGAAATCCGGGCGCTGGCCGCGCCGCTGGACCGGGCGCTGGCCGGGGGGATCGAGCTGCTGCCGCTGATGGCGCAGGCGCTGGAGGCCGGCGATGACCTGCACGGGTCGGTGGCGGCGATGACCGCGGGACTGGCCGACCGGCTGGGGCTGGCGGGCGCCGCCGATGCCTATGCCCGCACCCCGCTCTTCGCGCTGAACCCGGTGATGGCGGCGGCGGCAGCGATGCTGCGCGCGGCGCGTTTCGACATGCCGACGGTGATCGCGGCGGGCGGCAACGGGGTTGCCTTCGGCTGGCAAGGCTCGGCCGCGCCCGGGATCTGGCACACCCGCCCTGCCCTGCCGCCGGTCGGGCCGCGCATGGATGGCGGCGCCGCGGCGGTGCTGCCCGCGATCGGCGACAGCGCGGTGATCGATGCGCTGGGGCTGGGCGGGGCGGTGCTGCGCCGCAACCCCGCGCTTGCAGAGGCGCTGGCGCCGTTCCATCCGCCCGAGACCTTCGCCGCCCCGGCGGCCTTTCTCGCGCCCCATCCCGCCCTGCCCGGCGATATCCGGCTGGGCCTGCCTGCGCAGAAGGTCGCGGCGCATCCCGGCATCATGCTGGCGATGCTGGGGGCGCAGGGCGAGGGGCTGGTGGGCCGCGGCCTGGCCCCCTGGCCCGCCTAGGAGGCGCGCAGCCGCTCCGGCTCGAAATGCGGGATCGCCGAGACGAGTTTCTGGGTATAGGCGTCCCTGGGCGCGTGCAGCACCTCCTCGGCGGTCCCGGTCTCGACGATGCGGCCGCGATTCATCACGATCACCCGCTCGCAGAGCAGCCGCACGACGTTCAGGTCGTGGCTGACGAAGATGTAGCTCATCCCCAGGTCGCGGCGCAGCCGGTCCAGAAGCTGCAGCACCACCGCCTGCACCGAGACATCCAGCGCCGAGGTCGGCTCGTCCAGAATCAGCAGCAGCGGATCGGTGGCGATGGCCCGCGCGATGCCGACCCGCGCCTTCTGCCCGCCCGAAAGCTGATGCGGATAGCGGCTGAGCAGGTTCGCCGGCAGGCCGACCATCTCGGCCAGTTCATCCACCCGGCGGGTGACGGCGGCGGCCTCGCGCAGCCCCGAGATGCGGCGCAGCGGCTGGGCGATGGCCTCCGCCGCCGACCAGCGCGGGTCCAGGCTGTCATGCGCGTCCTGGAACACCATCTGGATGCGGCCGCGTTCGGGCATCCGGGCGAAGCGCGCCGAAGGGTGCTGCAGGATGTCCTGCCCGTCGAAGACCACCGCCCCCGAAGTCGCGTCCTGCAGCCGCGCGATGATCGACGAGGTGGTGGACTTGCCGCAGCCCGATTCCCCCACCAGCCCGAGGCTCTCGCCGCGCATCATCTGGAACCCGATCCCGTCCACCGCGCGGAAGGGCGCGGGCTTCTTCCCGAAGACACCCCCGCCGCGGCGGGGGAATTCCTTGACCAGGTCCACCACTTCGAGGAGCCGCTCGGGCCCCGGCTCGCGCGGGCGCGGCGGCGCGATGGAGACCGGCGCGGCGATCCCCCCGGTCAGCTCGGCAAGCTGCGACCGCGGCCCCGGCGAGGCGGCGATCAGCTTCTGCGTATAGGGATGCTGCGGATCGGTGAAGAGCTGCGCCACGGGGGCGGATTCCACCACATGGCCCTTTTCCATCACCACGATCCGGTCGCAATACTCGGCCGCCATGCCCAGGTCATGGGTGATCAGCATCACCGACATGCCGCGCGCCCTGGTCAGGTCGCGCACCAGGTCCATCGTGGCCTTCTGCGTGGTCACGTCGAGCCCGGTCGTCGGCTCGTCCGCGATCAGCAGCCGCGGCGAACAGGCCAGGGCGAGGGCGATCATCACCCTCTGGCACATGCCGCCCGAGAGTTCGAACGGATAGCTGTCGACCCGTTCCTCGGGATCGTTGATCTTCACCTGCCGCAAGAGGTCGATCGCCTTGGCGCGCGCATCCGTCCGCCCGGCCAGCGCGTGGCGCTTCAGCACGTCGGCGATCTGCTGTCCGACCGGCATGATCGGGTTCAGCGCAGCGCGGGGGTTCTGGAAGATCATCGAGATCTCGCGCCCCCTCAGCTCGCGCTGGCGCCCCGCCACCGGCTTGCCGTCATACTCGACGCCGCCATGGGTGATCCGCCCGGCCTGGTCGAGAAGGCCGATCACCGTATAGGCGCTGACCGACTTGCCCGAGCCCGACTCGCCGACCACGCCGACCACCTCCCCGGGGGCGACCTCGAAGCCGACCTCGTGCAGCGCCTGGACCTCGCCCTTGCGGGTCCTGAAGGCAATCGACAGGGTCTCGACTTTCAGAAGCGGTGCCATGGCGGGCCTCATGTCCGGCGGGTGGGGTCGACCATGTCGCGCAGGCCGTCCCCCATCAGGTTGAAACAGAAAACGGCCAGCATCAGCGCCGCGCCCGGGAACAGCGCCAGCCACCATTCGCCCGAGACGATGTAGCTGGCCCCCTCGGCGACCATGATGCCCCATTCGGCGGCGGGCGGGCGCACGCCCAGCCCGATGAAGGACAGCCCCGCGGCATTCAGGATCGCCCAGCCCAGGTTCAGCGAGATCTGCACCATCATCGGCGGCAGCACGTTGGGGAAAAGCTGGGTGGCCAGGATGCGCAGATCCGAGGATCCCGACAGCCGCGCCGCCTGGACATAGCCCGCATTGCGGCGCACCGCGACCTCGGCGCGCGCCACGCGGATATAGAAGGGCAGGTTGATGACAGCCGTGGCATAGATCACGTTCTGCACCGTGTTGCCCATGGTCGCGACCACGCCCATGGCCAGGACGAAGAGCGGGAAGGCCATGATCGTGTCCGACAGCCGCCCGACGATCCGGTCGGTCCAGCCGCCACGGAACCCCGCGAGGCAGCCAAGCGCCGAGCCCACCACGAAGGACAGCATCACGGCGGAAAGCGCGATGCCCAGATCCAGCCGCGCGGCGACGATCACCCGGCTGAGCACGTCGCGGCCCAGATGGTCGGTGCCGAAGGGATGCGCCATCGAGGGCGGCTGCAGCGCGTTGACCGCGCGGGTGGCCAGCGGGTCGTAGGGCGCGATGGCCGGGCCGAAGACCGCCATGATGACGAAGACCGCGAAGAGGCCGAAGCCGATCACCGTCAGCGGGTTTTCCGATACCGTGTAGCGCAGGCGGGCGATTGCGGCCATCTCAGCTCTCCAGCCCGACGCGCGGGTCGATCAGGGTCAGCATCACGTCGATCATCAGGTTCACGACGACGAAGAGAAGCGCCATGCACAGGACGAATCCCTGCACCGCGGCATAATCCGAGGCAACCAGCGCCCCGATCGCGTAGCTGCCGATGCCGGGCCAGGAAAACACCTTCTCCACCAGAACATTGGCGCCGAGGAGGAAGGAGAAGACCATGCCCAGCGTGGTCAGAACCGGCAGCGCGGCATTGCGGAAGGCATAGACCCACAGGATCCGTCCCGATCCCAGCCCGCTGGCGCGCGCCGCGCGGACATAGTCGCCCGACAGCGCCGAGAGCATCGCCGCCCGCGTCATCCGCGCGATCGGCGCCAGCGCGAAGAGCCCCAGCGTGACCGCCGGCAGGATCATCTGCCGCAGCGCCGCCCAGAACACCTCCCAGTCGCCGACCAGAATGGCGTCGATCGTGTAGAAGCCGGTCACCTGCGGCGGCGAGATGTAGAGGAAATCCAGCCGCCCCAGCGGCGAGGGCGCCCAGCCCAGCAGGTAGTAGAAGACATAGATCAGGAACAGCCCGGTGAAGAAGGTCGGCAGCGACACGCCCGCCGTCACCAGCAGCCGACACAGATGGTCGATCCAGCTGCCCGGCCGGGTCGCGGCCAGAACGCCCAGCGGGATCGCCACCGCCATCGACAGGAACAGCCCCGCCAGCGTCAGCTCCAGCGAGGCGGGCAGCCGCGCCATCAGCTCGGTCATCACCGGCCGCCCGGTGGAAAGCGAGTTGCCGAGATCCCCCTGGAGGAGATCCCGAAGGTAGTAGAGGAACTGCACCGGCAGCGAATGGTCCAGCCCCAGCTCTGCCCGCACCTGCGCGATGGTGCTGTCATCGGCCATCAGACCGGCGAAGAACACGGCCGGATCGCCCGGCAGCGCGCGGGTCAGCAGGAAGGTGATGACGATCACGCCGAAGACCGGAGGGATCGCCTGCAGGATCCGGCCGCCGATGCGGGAGAGCTTTTCCATGGGTCAGGCCTTGGACATGTTCGACAGCGCCAGCTGCCGGTGGAACCACGACACGTAGCCTTCGACCTCGGGCTTCATCGCCGCATCCAGATAGGGCTGGTACAGCGGGATGCGCGGCACGTCCTCGAAGGCGATCTCCATCATGCGGGTGATGTTGGGCGCGTAGGCCGGGTCGTCCGTCTCCATGGTCAGGGTCGCATCGACCAGCTCCGCCATTTCCGGGTCGGAATAGTTCGAGGAGTTGAACAGGTGCCCCTCGATATAGGCCCAGAAGAAGTAGTAGTCGGGATAGTTCAGCCAGCCGCCGAAATTCTCCAGATGCATCGGCAGGCGCTTTTCGACCAGCGCCGCGGTGCGCCACTGGGCGCCGGGGATCTTGTCGAGCGTCGCGGTGACGCCGATCTTGCCCAGGGCCTCCTGGATCAACAGGGCGGTCGGCTCCATCCAGTCCGCCAGGCCCAGATTGTAGGACAGCGTCGTCTCGAACCCGTCGGCGAAGCCCGCCTCGGCCAGCAGCGCCTTGGCCTTCTCCAGGTCGGTGGCATAGGGGAAGGGCTGCGGCCATTCGATGGTGGAGGGGGTCATCTCGGTGCCGCCCCACATCGGCTTGCCGCGGCCATAGGCGCCCGCCGCCAGGATGTCCTCGTAAGGCAGCGCATAGGCGATCGCCTGGCGCACCAGCTTGTTGTCGAAGGGCGCGTAATTGACGTTCAGCCCCAGCACGTGCAGGCAGTTGTCGACCGGCGCGCCCTCGACCTTGGCCTTGCCGCTCTCGGCCAGTTCCTTGGCGTCCTTGGCGGGCACGTCCATGTAGAAATCGACATCGCCGCGTTCCAGCAGCGCCCGGCGCGTCGCGGCGGAGGGCACCTCGCGCACGATCACGCGCTTCAGCGCCGGCAGCTCACCCAGCTGCCAGTCATCGTTGCGCTCGTAGACGAATTGCTGCCCGGCATCCCAGCGCGCGATCTTAAACGGGCCGGAGCCTGCGGGATTCTCGTGCAGGTAGTCGGTGGCCCAGGGATCGGCCTCGGTGGCATGTTCCTTGGCCAGCTTGGAGTTGATGACCAGCGGCACCGGCACGGCCAGGTCGGGCAGCGCCAGCTTGGAGGCGGCAGGCAGGTCGACGCGGAAGGTCATCTCGTCCACCGCCACGAATTGCTCGGGATCGGTCATCGAGCCCGCCGCCATCTGCGTCAGCGGGAAGCCCCCCAGCGTCACGGCCCGGTCGAAGGACCATTTCACGTCCCCGGCCGTCACCTGGCTGCCATCCCAGAACTTCGCCTTGGGGCTGATCTTGAAGGTGATCGACTTGCGGTCCTCGGAGAATTCCCAGCTTTCGGCGATCTCCGGTTCGATCACGGTCGAGTCGTAGGAGATCGTGCCGTCCTCCAGCACCTTGGTGCCGAAGCGCACCAGCCGGTCATAGACATTCACCGCCACCTGGTAGGACGGCCGGTTGGTGCCGGTGCGGTGCAGGTCGAGGCTGTTGATCGTGTCGCCGATCACCACGACCAGCGTGTCCGACCCCGCCGCGGCCGAGGCAGGCAGCGCGCGCAGGAAAGGCAGCAGCGCGGCGCCGCCGAGCGCGGCCGATCCGGTCTTGAGCAAATCGCGTCGTTTCATGTCATCTCTCCTGTCGGTGATCAGCTTGCCGCTTTTGCGGTCAGTGTTTCGAGGAAGGCCCGCCAGCCGCCCAGATGCGAAATCTCGGTGGCTGTTGCGGTGGCCGCGGACTCGCAGAGGAAGCCCAGAACGCCGCGGCCATCGGAAATCGTCAGCGTACCGATGGTCAAGGGAGCGGGGATGCCCTTCATGAAATCCCCCATCTGCGACGCAGGAAGTGCCCATAGTTCCACCGCGATGGAATGTCCCTGCTCGTTCTCGCCGCAGCGCACGAGGCCCGGCCGTTTCGGCGGCCCGCCCGCCAGCGCGTAGAACCGGTAATCCGGCGCCGTGCGCGCGGCCTCCAGGAACCGCCCCCCGCGCGAGGTCAGTTCGTGATTCAGCGGCAGGCCCGACATATGCGCCCCCACGGCCGCCACGATGATCTCATCCGCCGCCGCGGCCGTCGCGGCCGGTGCCAGCGCCGGCAGCGGCCAGCCCGGCGCCCCGGGCGCCCCGGCCAGGTCCGCCTGCATCACCCGGCCCAGCGAGGCCAGCACGGCATCCTCTCCGGCCCCGGCGATCAGCGTGACATTGCCCGGATGCCCGTCAGCGCGCGGCATCACCGGCACGGCCAGCGCCGCCATGTCCAGCAGGTTGACGAAATTCGTGTAGGTGCCCAGCCGCGAATTGGCCGCCACCGGCTCGGCCGCGATATCGGCCAAGCTGCACAGCGCGGGGACGGTCGGCACGCAGAGCATGTCCAGCCCCGCCATCAGCGCCTCTGCCTGCCGCTTGAGATCGCGGAACCGGTACTGCGCGCGGAAGGTGTCGGTCGCCGAGAACCGCCCTGCCTTGCCCACGATCTCGCGGATCACGGGCAGGACCGCATCGGGGCGGCGCTCCATCAGGTCCTGGATCACGGCGTGGCGCTCCGCCACCCAGGGCCCGTCATAGAGCATGACCGCGATCTCGTAGAGCGGGGCGAAATCCAGTTCCGCGATCCGGTGGCCCTGCGCCTTCAGCCAATCCAGCGTGGCGGCGAAATTCGCCTCCTGCGCGGCGTCGCCGAAGAATTCCCGCGATGCCGCGTCCGGCACGCCGATCGCAAGGGGCGTCACGGGGCCCGGCAAGGGGGCCGCGACCGGACGGGCATAGCCATCGGCCGGGTCATAGGCGGTCGCGGCACGGAAAACGGCATGCGCATCATCGACGCTCAGCGCGAAGACCGACACCGTCTCGCAGCTGCGGCAGGCGGGGACCACGCCGCTGGCGGAGAACGCGCCCAGCGTCGGTTTCAGCCCGACGATCCCGTTCATCGCCGCGGGCACCCGGCCCGATCCGGCCGTGTCCGTCCCCAGCGAGAAACTGACCAGCCCCCGGCCCACCGCGACGCCCGACCCGCCCGAGGACCCGCCCGGCACCAGCTCGGCATTGATCGCGTTGAGGGGCGCCGGTCCGGTGGTGCGCGTGCCGTTCAGCCCGGTGGCGAACTGGTCGAGGCTGGCCTTGCCCACGGGGATCGCCCCGGCGGCGCGCAACTGCGCGATCACGAAGGCATCGGCATCGGGCGTGTAGGCAAAGGCCGGACAGCCCGCCGTTGTCGGCCAGCCCGCCACATCGATATTGTCCTTCACCGCGAAGGGCAGACCGTAAAGCGGCATCGCCTGCGGATCGAACGGCCCCAGCGCCTCGGCCATGGCGACCAGGTCCGCCTCTTGCGGAAGATGCAGGAAAATGCCCGGATCCCCGGCCGCCTCGATGCGGCGGCGGCATTCGCGCATCACCTCCGCGGGGCGCAGCCCCCCGGCATAGGCATCGTGAAGCGTGGCGAGGAAGAAGGGGAGGTCCTGGATCATGCGCGGGTTCCGTTTCGATCTGCGCCTTCAGGGAAGCACTCGCCTGCGCTGCGCGATACTGCTATTTTTGCGTCATCGCGATGCAATTTTTGCAGCAGGAGGCAGGATGCGGTTTCAGACGACGCTCAGGTATATCGACGCGGTGGCGCGCACCGGCTCCATCCGCAAGGCGGCGGAGTCGCTGTCGATCACCTCCACCGCGCTCAACCGCCGGATCCTGGCCTTCGAGGAGGAACTGGGCGCCGACCTGTTCGAGCGGATGTCGACCGGCGTGCGGCTGTCGGCGGCGGGCGAGCTGCTGCTGCAATCGGCGCGCAACCAGCTGGGCGAGATGGAGCGGCTGCGCGCGCAGATCGCCGACCTGAAGGGCGAGAGGCGCGGCCATGTCGCCATCGCCTGTTCGCAGGCGCTGCTGCCCTATTTCTTCCCCGAGCAGATTTCGATCTACCGCGCCCAGCATCCGCGCGTGACCTTCAAGGTGATCCAGCGCGACCGCGCCGCCGCCGAGGAGGCGCTGACCGATCGCAGCGCCGACCTGGCGGCCGTGTTCGAACCCGCCCAGCCCGGTGATTTCGACATGCTGCTGGCCGTGGACCAGCCGATCCATGCGGTGATGGCGGCCGATCATCCGCTGGCGCAGGCGGCGCAGCTGCGGCTGCGCGACTGCCTGCAATATCCCCTGGTGCTGCCCACCGGGGCGATTTCGGTCCGCGGGCTGATCGAGGCGGCGGCGCGGCGCATGTCGGCCCGGATGCAGGTCGTGGTCGAATCCGACAATTTCGAATTCATGCGCAACCTCACCCTGGCCGAGCCGGTGATCGCCTTCCAGATCCCCGTCGGCCTGCCGGGGACGGCACGGTCCGACGGCACGGTCAGCCGCCCCGTGGATCGCCGCGACCTGGCGGCCGGGCGGGTCTATCTGGGGCATCTGCGCGGCCGCGTGCTGCCGGTCGCCGTGGCGGGCTTCGCCCGGCAGGTGCAGCAGGCCCTGGCGGAACGCTATGGCTGATCCGCGGAAAAATCCCCCCGGCGGGTTGCGCCAGGGAAAATGCATTGTAGACTGATTATCAGTATGCTTGCAGTATCGGGCACCTCTGGGCCCGCGTTAGGGGATCACGGATTGGACAGCTCGGGACACGGCGTCGGCGCCTCGCTCAGGCGGCTGGAGGATGACAGGTACCTGGAGGGGCGCGGCCGCTTCGTCGGCGATATCCGGATGCCGGGGATGCTGGAGGTCGCCTTCCTGCGCAGCCCCGTCGCCCATGCCGAGATCCGCGGCATCGCCAAGCCCGGGGGCCTGGAGCACCAGGTCTTCGCCGCCGCCGACCTGACCGGCGTGGCCGGCATCCGCGCCGATAGCGGCCTTCCGGGCTTCCGCAGCTCGGTGCAGCCGGTGCTGGCCCATGACCGCATCCGCCATGTCAACGAACCCATCGCCGCCTGCGTCGCCGAGACCCGCGCCCGTGCCGAGGATCTGGCCGATGCGACGGTTCTGGATTTCGACACCCTGCCCGCGGTCCATGACATGCTGAAGGCGCGCGATCCCGGCGCGCCGCTGCTGCATCCGGGCTGGGAGGAGAACGTCTTTCTCGAAAGCGGCTTCGAGGCCGGGTTCGAGGCCGCCACCGAAGGCGCGCCGGTGAAGATCCGCCGCCAGTACCGCACCGCGCGGCAATGCATGTCGCCGATGGAGGGCCGCGGCGTGGTGGCCTACATGGACGAGCAGGCCGACCAGCTGGTCGTGATCACCTCCACCCAGATGCCGCATATCGTCCGCAACGGGCTGGCCGAGTGCCTGGGGCTGGATCAGGGCCGCATCCGCGTCATCGCCCCCGATGTCGGCGGCGGCTTCGGCTACAAGGGGATCCTTCTGGCCGAGGAGGTGGTGCTGGGCTGGCTGGCGATGCATCTGCGCCGCCCGGTGCGCTGGATCGAGGACCGCCGCGAACAGCTTGCCGGGAACGCCAATTGCCGCGAACACTGGTACGACATCACCGGATATGCCACCCCCGACGGCCGGCTTCTGGCGGTCGATTGCGAGGCCGTGGTCGATAGCGGCGCCTATTCCGCCTATCCCTTCTCCGCCTGCCTCGAGGCCGCGCAGGTCGCCTCGATCCTGCCGGGGCCCTACAAGATGGACGGGTTCCGCTGCCGCACCTGGTCGGTGGCGACGAACAAGCCCGCGATCCTGCCCTATCGCGGCGTGGCGCGCACCGGGGTGTGCTTCGCGATGGAACTGGTCATGGATGACCTCGCGCGCGAGATCGGCATGGAACCCGCCGAGTTCCGCCGCCGCAACCTGGTGACGGGGCCCGAGATGCCCTTCGTCAACATCACCAACAAGATCTTCGACTCCGGCGATTACGTCGAGGCGCTGGACCGCACGGTCGCCGCGCTGGACCTGCCCGCGCTGCGCGCGCGCCAGGCGGCGGGGGAACCGGACGGGCGGCTGATGGGGGTCGGGCTGTCGATCTTCTGCGAACAGGGCGCGCATGGCACCTCGGTCTATTCCGGCTGGGGCATCCCGATGGTGCCGGGCTTCGAGCAGGCGACGGCGCGGATGACGCCCGATGGCGGGCTGGAGCTGCGCGTCGGGGTGCAGAGCCATGGCCAGAGCCTGGAGACCACGCTGGCGCAGATCGCGAACGAAGTGCTGGGGGTGGAGCCGCGCAAGGTGAAGCTGGTCCATGGCGACACGGCGCTGACCCCCTATTCGACCGGCACCTGGGGATCGCGCTGCATCGTCATGGCCGGGGGCGCGGTCGCCACCGCCTGCGAGGAACTGGCCGGGCGGGTGAGGAAGATCGCGGGCACGCTGCTGCAGGCCGATCCCTCCGAGATCCTTCTGGGCGGGGGCGAGGCGCGGGGACCGTCGGGATCGGTGCCGCTCTCGGAGATCGGCAAGGTCTGGTATCACCGGCCGCAGGATCTGCCCGAGGGCGTCGATCCGGCGGGGCTGGAGGCGACGAAGGGCTACAAGACCGTGCGCGATACCGGCACCTTCTCCTATGCCTGCCATGCCGCCGTGGTGCTGGTCGATCCCGGGACCGGCGCCGTCGAGATCGAGCAGTACCGGATCACCGAGGATGGCGGCGTGCTGGTCAACCCGATGGTCGTCGACGGCCAGGTCCGGGGCGGCGCCGCGCAGGGGATCGGCACCGCGCTCTACGAGGAAATGCCCTATGACGGCGAAGGCCAGCCCCTGGCCACGACGCTGGCCGAGTACCTGCTGCCCGGCGCGGACGAGGTGCCCGCCATCCCCATCGACCATATGGAGACCCCCTCGCCGATCAGCCGCTTCGGCCAGAAGGGCATCGGCGAGAGCGGCGCCATCGGCCCGCCCGCGGCCATCGGCAATGCCGTCAATGATGCGCTGAGGCCCTTCGGCGCCGCCATCGCGCAGGTGCCGATCACGCCCGAACGGGTGCTGGCCGCCCTTGCCATGGGAGAGCCCGCATGAAGCCCGCCCCCTTCGATCTGGTCCCCGCGATGACCGCCGCCGAGGCGCTGCCGCATCTGGCCGGACCCCGCGAGGCCAAGCCGGTCGCGGGCAGCCAGTCCCTGGGTCCGATGCTGAACCTGCGCGTCGCCCGGCCGGAGCTGCTGGTCGATCTCTCTGCCTGTGCCGATCTGCGCGCCGTCACCGAGGAGGACGATGCCATCCTCTATGGCGCGGCGATCACCCATGCCGAATTCGAGGATGGCGCCGTGCCCGATGCCACGCCCGGCTGGCTGGCGCCGATCGCGCGGCGCATCGCCTATCGCGCGGTCCGCAACCGCGGCACGATCGGCGGCTCCATCGCCCATGCCGATCCGGCGGCCGACTGGGTCGTGACGATGACCGGCCTGGGCGCCTCGGTCCGCATCCTCGGCCCCCGGGGCGCGCGCGACCTGCCGATGGCGGAATTCGTCACCGGGGCGCTGTCCACCGCGCTGGAGCCGGGCGAGATCATCGCCGCCATCCGGCTGCCCCGGCGCAGCGCGCGGGCGCGCTGGTCCTACTGGAAATTCTGCCGCAAGACCGGGGAATTCGCCAAGGCCTCGGCCTGCGTTCTGGCCGATCCCGACCGGGGCGAGCACCGCGTGCTGGCCGCCGCGATCGAACGCGCGCCGGTCGCCCTGCCCGATCCGCAGGCGCTGATCGAGGGCCGCGCCGATCCGCGCGCCGCCGTCGAGGCCGCCCTGCCCTTCCTGACCCCCGAGCGCCGCGCGCTTCAGGTCACCGCCACGATCCGCGCGCTCGACGCGCTCGACGCGCTCGACGCGCTCAGGACAGGAGCCTCCGCATGACCGCCTTCACCGTCAATGGCCGGCCCGTGCGCCACGAGGGCGAGGCGCGCACCCATCTGGCGGATTTCCTGCGCGAGGAGATGGGGCTGACCGCCACGCATATCGGCTGCGAACACGGGGTCTGCGGCGCCTGCACGCTGGTCAAGGACGGCCGGCCCGTGCGCAGCTGCATCACCTATGCCGCCGCCTGCGGGGGGGCCGAGATCCGCACGCTGGAGGATTTCCGGGACGATCCGCTGATGACGCGGCTGCGCGCCGCCTTCAAGGACCATCACGGGCTGCAATGCGGGTTCTGCACGCCGGGGATGCTGGCCACCGGCTATGACATCGTCACCCGCCTGCCCGATGCCGACGAGGCGCGGATCCGCGAGGAGCTTTCGGGCAACCTGTGCCGCTGCACCGGCTATGCGGGCATCGTCTCGGCGATCCGCGCGGTGCTGGCCGACGGACCGCATCCGCGCCCCGCCGCCCCCGCCCGCGCCGCACAGATCGGACCGGCCGCCTTCGGCGGCACGCCGGCGCCCCTGCCCGCGGCCGCCGCCCCG
>NZ_JACVXA010000071.1 GCF_014903745.1 Mangrovicoccus algicola
ACAGTCTCAACCAAAAATCCAACCCGCAAAACAGTCCTCTCCCATGCTCTCCCGGGTGGGCGGCCCGTAGCCGCGCACCCGATGTTTCCGCCTTCTGCCTCCGGGCATCCGGACGGACCCGGCCGGGTCCGCCCGGCGCCGCCGGAACAGGTCATCCCGGCTTGGCTAGAGATCTTCGCGCAGCCCTTCTATCCCGAATGCCCTTCCGCGACAAAAAAACTCAACATCGCGGCAGCGCGTCGCATGCCGGGTCGGCCGCCCCCTGCAGCCACGGTTGCTAAGCCGCGCCCGCCCGGCCTAGGCTGGGCGCAGCTGGAGGGTTGACGATGTTGCGCTGGATTGCCGCTTTGCTTGTTCTTGCCGGGACCGCCGGGGCGGCGGAAAGCACCGACAACCTGCTGGCGCTGAGCTGGCAGCCTGCCTTCTGCGAAATGCAGCGCGGCAGCCCGCGCCCTGAATGCCGGGCCCTGGAAGACGGCAAGCTGCCCTGGACGGAAAGCGGCTTCACCCTGCACGGGCTGTGGCCGCAGCCGCGCGACCGCGCCTATTGCGGGGTGACACGCGAAGAGGAACGCGCCGATCGCGCGGGCGATTGGGACCGCCTGCCCCGGATTGCCCTGGATCGCGAGACCGCCACGCAGCTGATCCGCCTGATGCCCGGCGTGCGCAGCCAGCTGGAACGCCACGAATGGACCAAGTATGGCAGTTGCTATGGCGATGCGGCGGGCCAACTGGGCTATTTCCGCGACGCCCTGTGGCTGACCCGCGAGATCAATGCCGCATTGGGCCCCTTGATGGCCGGGCGGCTGGACCGGCCTGCGCGACTCGACGAGATGCGCCGGGCGCTGGATGACGCTTTCGGCCGGGGGGCCGGAAACGCGCTGGAACTCGTCTGCCGACGCGACGGGCCGGACTGGCTGATTTCCGAGATCCGCCTGCATCTGCGCGGCGAGATCAATCCGGCCCGGCCGCTGGCCCCGCTGCTGCGCCGGGATCATCCGGTTCCGTCGGATTGCGAGTCGGGCCTTGTCGATGCGGCGGGGCCGGGGTGAGGCGGGCCGATCGGCATTCGACGGGCTTGTCAACGGCGGCATCGCATCCGACATAGACCGGGACAGCACGGAAGGACCTTCCATGAATTTCCTCAATCCCGGATCTCTGCTGGCGCGCGACCCGGTCGAGGCCCTGGCCGCGGGCAGCGACGAGGCCGTCCTGGCCGTCATCACCGGTGTGGAGGGTCCCTCCTATCGGCCGGTCGGGGCGGCCATGGCGATTTTCCCGGGCGGTGAGCGGGCCGGAACCCTATCCTCGGGCTGCGTGGAATCCGACATCGCCATCCATGCCGCCGAGGTGCTGCGCCGGGGCCGCCCCGCGACGATCCGCTACGGCCGCGGCTCGCCCTTCCTGGACATCCAGCTGCCCTGCGGCGGCGGGCTGGATATCCTGCTGGTGCCGCGTCCGGACCGGAACCTGATGGCGCAGGTCGCCGCGCGGCGCGCGGCGCGACAGCCCTGCCGGCTGGAGATCGATGGCCGGAGCGGGGCGATGCGCCTGGAGGGGACACCGGGCGAGACCGGCTGGACAGGGGAGACGTTCGGCATCCGCTTCGATCCGCCGCTGCGCTTCCTCGTCTTCGGCAAGGGCCCCGAGGCCTGCACCTTCGCCGCGCTGGTGCAGTCGGCGGGCTATCCCAACCTGCTGATGTCCCCCGATCCCGAAACGCTGGATCTCGGCCGCGGCGCGGGCTGCGCGACGCAACAGCTGCTGTCGCGGGGACTGCCCGCCGGGGTTGCCGCCGATCCGCGGACCGCGGCGGTGCTTTTCTTTCACGATCACGACTGGGAACCCGAGATCCTGCGCGATCTTCTGGAGACGCCCGCCTTCTATATCGGGGCCCAGGGGTCGCGGCGGGCCCGCGATGCACGGATGCTGCAGCTGGAGGCGATGGGTGTCGCAGCGGCGGCGCGCACCCGGCTTCACGGTCCGGTCGGGCTGATCCCCTCGGCCCGGGATGCGGGCACGCTGGCCGTCTCGGTGCTTGCGGAAATCCTTGCGGAAGCCCGTCCGGAGAAGCCGGTGAGGGAATGAGGCGGGCGCGCCTTCAGGCGAACCAGTCGGCCGAGACCTCCGCCGCGGCGACCCCGGCCAGCGCCAGCTGCGTGCCATTGCCGAACACCACGATCGCACCTCCGTCGATATCGGTGATGGCCCAGGTCGCGAAATCCGCGCGCCCGGACCCGACCAGATCGATCCGGTCGCCCTGGGCCGCATCGAAATCGAGGATCACCGTCAGGTCGTCCCGCTCTCCCTGTTCGCCGGAGACGGTAAAGACGAAACGGTCCGCCCCGCGCCCGCCCCAATAGGTATCGACCCCGGGGCCTGCCCCGCCATCGAGCGTGTCGCGACCGTTGCCCCCGTCGAGATAATCGGACCCCGCCCCGCCGGAAAGCCGGTCGAAGCCGCGCCCGCCGAAAAGCGTATCGTCGCCGCCGCCGCCCAGCAATGTGTCGAACCCGATCATGCCCTCGAGGCGGTTGGCCCCGTCGTCGCCGGCAATGAAATCCCTTCCCCCGGAGCCTTCCACCGCCTCGATGTTGCGCAGCAGGTCCACGCCCTCGCCGGTCTGCTGCCCGAAAAGCCGGGCAAGGGAAACGGTCACGCCGTCCGCCCCGTCATAGGAAACCCAGTCGAACCCGTCGCCGCCATCCATCACGTCATCGCCGCTCCCGCCCTGCAGGAAATCGTCGCCCGCGCCGCCGCGCAACGTATCGTCGCCCGCCCGTCCGAGCAGCGTGTCATTGCCGCCGCGACCTTCGAGAATATTGGCAAGATGGTCGCCGGCGAACCAATCCGCGCCGTCGCCGCCACGCAGGTTCTCGATATCCTGGAAGAAATCCTCGCCCTGGCCGGTGACCTGGCGCGCCTCGGTGATGGCCAGATCGACGCTCAGCACGGGCCCGTCGAGCCAGACCCAGTCGCTCCCGTCGCCGCCATAGAAGGCATCCCGCCCCGCCCCGCCATCCAGCGTGTCATCGCCATCCTCGCCCATCAGCAGGTCGTCGCCCGCCCCGCCGGTCAGCATGTCATTGCCGTCCCGCGCGTAGATGCGGTCATCACCGGCATGGCCGGCGAAGACATCCGCCCCGGGCGTGCCGGTGAAAACGTCCCCCCTATCCGTGCCGATGAAATCTCCCGTGACGATCTCGCCGGAGGCGGCACCGCTGATCCGGCCGTAGAATCCCAGCGGCCCGGGTTCATGGGCCAGCGTGTCGCCGCGCGTATCATAGAGCAGGAATTGCGGCGCGCCGCCGTCCTGCGTGACCGCGATGCGCAGCACCCTGTCCTCGGCGCAGATCCCGGCCACCTGCCCCGGACCGAGATCGCGCAGGTCCGTCACGGCCCCGCTGCGGATGTTCATCACCGACAGGGTGCCCCCCTGCCCCACCGCGAAGGCAAAGCCGCCGATGCGCGCCACCCCGCCCTGGATGCCGTCCGGAAACTGGCCGATGGCGGTCATGCGGCCGTCGGCCTCCTGCCGCCAGAGCAGGCCCGAGACGGTGCCGATCAGCAGCCTGCCGGATCCGTCGATATCGATCCCCGCGATGCCGCCGGGCGTGTCGATCTGCGCCACCGGGTCGCCCGGGGCCGTGCCGGCGGCGATATCGAAACGATGCACCGCCCGGGCGGTGCTGACGAACAGCCCGCCGGCCGCGGAGACGGCAAGCCCTGTCGTCGCCTCGCCGAAGGAGGCGACCTCCAGCAGGCGCCGCGCCTCCGGGCGCAGGAGAAGGACGCGCCCGTCCTCCGTGGAGAGGAAAACCGACATGAAGCACCTCGTCTGACAGATCCACCGCGCGCAGCGGTGGTATATCCGCCATTCACCATACTCCCCTTAACGCCGGACCACAGAATGTTCTGCATTCATGATTAATTCGAGACATCCCGGCTGCGCGGAGGCGGTCCCGATCCGGCGCCGTCCCCCGGACAGCTGCGGCACGCCTTGACCCCGGCGCGCGCATCGGGCATGGCGCCCCCACGATACAAACCCGCAACCGGGCGTTCCGTGGGCGCCAGACCGACGAGGAGGACCGCAGATGTCCCAGATCACCCTCACCCTTCCCGATGGCAATGCGCGCAGCTATGCGCCCGGCGTAACCGCCGCCGAGGTCGCGGCCGATATCGCCCCCTCGCTGGCGAAGAAGGCGATCTCGGCGACGCTGGACGGCGCGCATTGGGACCTGGCCTGGCCGATCGCGGCCGATGCCGCCATCGCGATCAACACCATGAAGGATGACGCCCCGGCGCTGGAACTGATCCGCCACGACCTGGCGCATATCATGGCCCGCGCGGTGCAGGAGCTGTACCCGGACGTGAAGGTCACGATCGGCCCGGTCCGCGACCATGGCTGGTTCTACGATTTCGACCGCGCCGAGCCCTTCACGCCGGAAGATCTGGGCGCCATCGAGGCGAAGATGAAGGAGATCATCAACGCCCGCGACGCCGTGAGGACCGAGGTCTGGAGCCGCGCCGACGCGATCGCCCATTACGAGAAGACCGGCGAGCCCTACAAGGTCGAGCTGATCAACCGCATCCCCGGCGACGAGCCGATCCGCATGTACTGGCATGGCGACTGGCAGGATCTGTGCCGCGGCCCGCACCTGCAGAATACCGGGCAGGTCCCGGCCGACGCGTTCAAGCTGACCCATGTGGCCGGCGCCTACTGGCTCGGCGACTCCACGCGGCCGATGCTGCAGCGGATCTACGGCGTGGCGTTCAAGAACCGCAACGACCTCAAGGCGCACATGCAGATGCTGGAGGAGGCCGCCAAGCGCGACCACCGCAAGCTGGGCCGCGAGATGGACCTGTTCCACATGCAGGAAGAGGCCCCGGGCCAGATCTTCTGGCACCCCAACGGCTGGACCATCTATACCGAGCTGCAGGACTACATGCGCCGCAAGCAGCGCGCCGACGGCTATGTCGAGGTCAACACGCCCCAGGTGGTGAATCGCGTGCTCTGGGAGAAATCCGGCCACTGGGACAACTACCAGGAAAACATGTTCATCGTCGAAGTCGACGAGGACCATGCCCGCGAGAAGACCGTCAACGCGCTGAAGCCGATGAACTGCCCCTGCCATGTGCAGGTGTTCAACCAGGGGCTGAAATCCTATCGCGACCTGCCGCTGCGCATGGCCGAATTCGGGTCCTGCAACCGCTATGAACCCTCCGGCGCGCTGCACGGGATCATGCGGGTCCGCGGATTTACCCAGGATGACGCGCATATCTTCTGCACCGAGGACCAGATCGAGGCGGAGACGAAGAAATTCATCGAATTCCTCGCCGGGATCTATGCCGATCTGGGATTCACCGACTGGTCGATCAAGCTGTCGACCCGTCCCGAGAAACGCATCGGCACCGAGGAAAGCTGGGACCATGCCGAGGAAAGCCTGGGCAATGCCTGCAAGGCTGCCGGCTATGAGTTCGAGATCCAGGAGGGCGAAGGCGCCTTCTACGGGCCCAAGCTGGAATTCGTGCTGACCGACGCGATCGGCCGGGACTGGCAATGCGGCACGCTGCAGGTCGACCCGAACCTGCCGGAGCGCCTGGACGCCAATTTCATCGCCGCCGACGGGGCCAAGCATCGTCCGATCATGCTGCACCGCGCCGTGCTGGGCTCCTTCGAGCGGTTCATCGGCATCCTGATCGAGGAACATGCGGGCAAGCTGCCCTTCTGGCTGGCGCCGCGCCAGGTGGTCGTGGCCTCGATCGTCTCGGATGCGGATGACTACGTGACCGAGGTGGTCGCCGCGCTGAGGGCGAAGGGCATCCGCGCCGAGGCCGACATCCGCAACGAGAAGATCAACTACAAGGTCCGCGAACATTCCGTGGGCAAGGTGCCGGTGATCCTCGCCTGCGGCATGAAGGAGGTCGAGAACCGCAGCGTGACCGTCCGCCGCCTGGGCGAGAAGCAGACCGCCCAGGACAGCCTCGAGGGCATCGTCGCGGCGCTGGCCGCCGAGGCCACCCCGCCCGACCTGGCATGACCCCGCTTGGCAATGGCGCGGCCGACCTTCTGACCGCCGAGCGTTTCCTGCGCTTCGGCGGGCTGGAGGCCGGTCCCGAATATGACACGCTGACCCTGTGGGTGGTCTCGGCCGAGATTGCCGAGGACGAGGAAGGCGACGGCAGCGGCAATCCCCTGTTCGACCGCATCATCGGCACGCCGAAGATGATCGAGACCGGGCCGGGCAGCCTGCGCTACTGCATCATCTTCCGCGACTGCCTGTCCTATGCCTGGCGCGACGAAAGCTATGCGCTGGAGGAGGATGCCTTCGAGGAGTCCGAGGACCGCGAGGATGCCGGGGCGCCGCCGCTGCTGCGCCGCCATGACCGGTCCGACTTCCTCGAGCAGGTCACGCGCCGGACCGGCGCGGCGGATGTGCTGGACGTGCCGGTGATGCATTTCGCGGTGTCGACGCTGGACGCCGTGATCGACGTGGCCTGCCTGGGCCTGCCGGAGGTCACGGCCGAGATGCTCGGGCCGGACGATCCCGGCCCGAAACCCGGACGGCGCGTGCGGCGCGACTAGCGCGCCGCACCGCCCGCCGCCGCGGCCTCACTCCGGCAGGAGCGCCGCCTGCACGTCCCTGCCCCAGCCCAGATGGAGCGCCGCGCCGTCCTCGATCACCGGCCGCTTGATCAGCGCCGGATGCGCCGTCATCAGCGCGACCGGGTCGCCCGCGCGCTCGGTCTCCGACAGCCCGCGCCACGTGGTGGAGCGGGTATTCATCAGCCCAGGGCCCAGCCTCTCGAGCCAGAAGCCGATCTTTTCCGCCGTGACAGGCGTCTCGCGCAGATCGACAAAGGCGGGCTCCTGCCCTGCTGCGGCCAGCGCGCGCCTAGCTTTTCGGCAAGTATCGCAAGTCTTCAACCCGTAGACGATCATGTTCGCCCCATCCCTTCACTTTTGCTGCCTCGCGGCGAAAGACTCGCCGATATGTCTTGCCTTTTTTCCGGCATCGCCAACCTTGAATGTCAGGGAGCATCCTCCCTGGCCCGGTCTGTGCGACCACCGGGTCCTCGACAGCGGGGCCAGTCCGCGCGGCCCCACAAGTGCAAGGAGATACCGGATGCCCACTGGCACCGTGAAATGGTTCAACACCACCAAGGGTTACGGCTTCATCGCGCCCGACGAGGGCGGCAAGGACGTGTTCGTCCACATCTCGGCCGTGGAACGCGCCGGCATGACCGGCCTCGCCGACAACCAGCGGGTCGAATACGAGCTCCGCGAAGGCCGCGACGGCCGGGCCTCCGCCACGGAGCTCAAGAACGCCTGAACCGGGCCTTCCGCTTCAGGCGCGTCACCCGCTGATCAGCGCCTGAAACTCCCGCCATTCCCCGGCGCTCATGCCGGAGCCTTCCTGGCTCACCTGCTCGCCCTTCAGCATGCGGCGCAGGCAGTCCAGCCCCTTGCCCGACAGATGCGCCCCGTTCATGCGGTAATCCTCGAAGGCGGCATAGGCGGCGGGCACCCAGTCCTTCACCATCTCGCAGATCACGTCGGCATAGGCGCGGATCTCGTATTGCGCATGGGCATCCGCGCGCAGCCGCAGGAAGTGGAACAGGTTGTGCAGGTCCACCTTCCAGTACCATTGCGTGTAGATATTGGCGGGCAGGTTCATCCGCGCCAGTTCCCGCGCCAGTCCCTGCTGGCCGTCTTGGCTGAGCATTGCCTCGTAGCTGTCATAGGCGCGCATGGAATCGTGGCGCAGGATCTCCAGCACCCGCGCGGCCTCCTCACCCTCCAGCACCTGGCCGCGGCCCTGGTTGTTGGTGGTCGACTGGGCTGCCAGATGGTCTTCGGCCGGAATGTAGAATTCGCGGTCGAGGATCGAGTAGCGGGCCGAGTATTCGTTGACATTGGCGGTGCGATGCCGGATCCACTGGCGCGCCACGAAGACCGGCAGCTTCACATGCAGCTTGAGTTCGCACATCTCGAAGGGCGTCGAGTGCCAGTGACGCATCAGGTAGCGGATCAGCCCGGCATCGTCGCGCGCCTTCTTGGTGCCCGCGCCATAGCTGACCCGCGCCGCCTGGACGATGGCGCTGTCATCGCCCATGTAGTCGACGGCGCGGACGAAGCCGTGATCCAGCACCGGGTGGATGGTATAGAGCCGGTCCTCCATCGCGGGGACGGTGGCCCGCAGGGTCTGGCGCGGGGTGGCGCGGCTCTGGGCGATGGCTTCCGAAATCGGATCGGTCACGGCATGGTCCTTCATCTGGCGCACTCCCGCTGCATTTGGAGGGTTTCGGCGGCATTTCTACCATATGCAGGGGGAGGAGGGAGAGTCGCAACCTTATAGCGCAGCGCGGCGGCGATTTCTTCCCCCAGATCGGGCTGGCATTTCCGGCCGCGGCGTTTACCTGTGGGGCACGCATTACCGACAACGGGAAGACGCGCATGAAAGTCAAATACCTGCACACCATGGTCCGCGTGAAGGACCTGGACAAGTCGATCGAGTTCTACAGGATGCTGGGACTGGAGGAGACCCGCCGCACCGAAAGCGAAAAGGGCCGCTTCACGCTGGTGTTCCTGGCCCCTCCCGGACAGCCCGAATGCCCGGTGGAGCTGACCTATAACTGGGATGGCGACGAGGGCCTGCCCTCGGACAGCCGTCATTTCGGCCATCTCGCCTATGGCGTGGAGAATATCTACGACATGTGCGCGAAGCTGCAGGATGCGGGGGTGACGATCAACCGGCCGCCGCGCGACGGGCACATGGCCTTCGTGCGCTCGCCGGACAACGTGTCGATCGAGCTTCTGCAGATCGGCGATGCGCTGCCGCCTGCCGAACCCTGGGCCAGCATGGAAAATACCGGCCACTGGTAAGGCCCGGCCTTTCCCCGCGCGACCTGCCGGCGGGACGAATGCGGCAACCGGGCAGCGCGCCGTCGCGGCGCCTGCCCTTGCGCGGCCGCCGGGGCGCGGCGCGACCGCGCGGAACGGCCGATGCAGAGCGCGGGAAAACATGCCTCCGCCGGGGGCACGGCACCTGGTTCTGTCTGTCATTCGGGAAACGGGCGACCTGCTGTCGCGATGGGCATCCTGCCCGATGGCCTTCTGCCATTTTCGACACCGGAGGGGTTTTCCCGGTGGCGTCTGCCGGAAGCGCGGATCGCTTCGGACGGCGTCGTTTCAGTAGATGTAGCGGATCTGGTCGGACCAGTACCGCTCCACCCGGCGCAGCGACGTGTTGATGTCGCTGATGCCGTCGGGGCCGAGGATGCCGCGGGCTTCCAGCCCCTCGGCGTGGCGCTGGAACAGGTCCTCGACGATGTCGCGGATCTGCTTGCCCTTGTCGGTCAGGCGCACGCGCACCGACCGCCGGTCGATCTCGCAGCGATTGTGGTGCATGTAGCCCATCTCGACCAGCTTCTTGAGATTGTAGGACACATTCGAGCCCTGGTAGTAGCCGCGGGATTTCAGTTCCCCGGCGGTCACCTTGTTGTCACCGATATTGAACAGAAGCAGCGCCTGGACGGCGTTGATTTCCAGGATGCCGACGCGTTCGAATTCGTCCTTGATCACATCCAGCAACAATCGGTGCAGCCGCTCCACCAGGGCCAGCGAGTCCAGGTAGGCCGTGATGAAGCCCTTTTCCTGTGTCTCGCCCAGACCGGGGTGTACACTCATGCAGTCTCCTCCATGTAAAATTTCACATGAAAGGAATGTGGTCAGAATACGGAAAAAAAGCTTTAATGGATACCGGTGGTTAGAACGCTATTTTCCGTGACCTTGGTTACTTAGACACCGCAATTCGATTCAATTCGGCAATCCGGCTGAGCAGGGCCAGATAGCGCGGCGGGCTGGGCTGCTGCCCCGAGACCCACTGGTACAGGTCGTGATCGTTCTCCGACAGGAGCGTGTCGTAAAGCGCCAGCTCCGCCTCGGGCAGATCGCGCAGCCCCGTCTCGGCAAAGCGGCCCAGGATGATGTCCATCTCCTTGATGCCGCGGCGGATCGAACGCATGTGCAGGCGCTTCAGTCGGTTTTCGTGCGTTTCCATAGGCTTGTCCTGGTTCTTGGCGCCCGGCGGCGCGGCGCGGCCGGTCCGGTCCGGGCCGCGTCCTTGCGCCGCCCGCGGCGCCAACCTAGAGAGGTCGGCGAGTGCTTTCAACCTGAGGTTCCGCCGATGTCCTTCCTGTCCGAAACGCTGTCGCGGGTGAAGCCCTCGCCGACCATCGCCATGACCACGAAGGCGCAGGAACTGAAGGCCGCGGGACAATCCGTGATCGGCCTTTCGGCGGGCGAACCCGATTTCGACACGCCCGATCACATCAAGGACGCCGCCATCGCCGCGATCCGCGCGGGCAAGACGAAATACACCGCCCCCGACGGGATGCCGGAACTGAAACAGGCGATCTGCGCCAAGTTCGCGCGGGAAAACAGCCTGTCCTACGAGCCCGCGCAGATCAGCGTCGGCACCGGCGGCAAGCAGATCCTGTACAACGCGCTGATGGCGACGCTCAACCCGGGCGACGAGGTGATCATTCCCGCCCCCTACTGGGTCAGCTATCCCGACATGGTGCTGCTGGCGGGCGGCGTGCCGAAACCCCTGACCTGCGGTCCGGAACACGGCTACAAGCTGACGCCCGCCGCGCTGGAGGCCGCGATCACGCCGCGGACCAAGTGGCTGATCTTCAACTCGCCCTCGAACCCCACGGGCGCAGGCTATGCATGGGACGAGCTGAAGGCGCTGACCGAGGTGCTGCTGCGCCATCCGCATGTCTGGATCATGACCGACGACATGTACGAACATCTCGTCTACGACGATTTCACCTTCTGCACCCCGGCGGAGGTGGAGCCCGCGCTCTATCCCCGGACGCTGACGGTCAACGGCGTCTCCAAGGCCTATGCGATGACCGGCTGGCGGATCGGCTATGCCGGCGGGCCGGTCGCGCTGATCGGCGCAATGCGCAAGATCCAGTCGCAATCGACCTCGAATCCCTGCACGATCAGCCAATGGGCCTCCGTCGAGGCGCTGAACGGATCGCAGGATTTCATCGCCGCCAACAACGTGGCCTTCAAGCGCCGCCGCGACCTGGTCGTGTCGATGCTGAACGCCGCCGAGGGCATCGACTGCCCGACCCCCGAAGGCGCCTTCTATGTCTATCCGACCATCGGCGGCTGTCTCGGCAAGACCTCGAAGGGCGGCAAGCTGCTGGCAACGGACGAGGATTTCTGCAACGCGCTGCTTGACGAGACGGGCGTGGCGGTGGTCTTCGGCGCGGCCTTCGGCCTGTCTCCCGCCTTCCGCGTCAGCTATGCGACCTCCGACGACGCGCTGAAGGACGCCTGCAGCCGCATCGGCGAATTCTGCGCCGGGCTGCGCTGATCCCTCAGGGGCCGGGGGGACGCGGCGCGATCTCCTGGCCCCGCAGCGGCTCGCCGCGATCCACCGGCGCCCCGTCGGCCAGGTAGTCGCGGAACTGCGCGGGCAGACCGTCGCCCTCGCCGAGATCCGGGCTGGTCTGAAGGTGGACATGCAGATGCGGCTCGGAGGAATTGCCGCTATTGCCGCAGCGCCCCAGCAGATCGCCCGCCGCGACCTCCTGCCCCCCGGCCACCGCGACGCTGCCCTGCCGCAGATGGGCGAGGAACGCGTATTCGCCATTGCCCAGATCCAGAATGACATGGTTGCCCAGCGGCGCCTGCGGGTTCATCTCGCCGGGGCTCTGGTCGGGCAGCCCGTCGGCGGCCGCCGCGACCCGCCCCGCCGCAGGGGCCAGGATCGGCCGGTCCCAGCAGTGATAGCTTTCGTTCCGTGCCGGATCGCCCGCATGGCTCGCCCCGTTGCGCAGCACCAGGAGGTCCATGGCGAAACGCTGTCCCGGATCGACCGCATGGTAATTGTCGGCGATGTCCCGCCCGCCCCAGAAGACATGCCAGGCGCCCTCCACCGGCAGGCGCAGATCGGCTTTGGTACGGTAATCGAGGAACCGGCTCTGCGCCGCCACGGGCTGCGGACGAATGAGGAACCCCGCGATCCGCGACGCCCCGTCGAAGGCAACCGTGACGCCCAGCGGCGCCGGATCCCCCTCCCAGCGCGAGACGCGCGAATAGACCTCGTACCCACCTTGCGCCGCCACCTGTTCCGACAGGATTTCGGATTCGGCCCCGTGGCTGTCACGCAGCGCCCCGCGCAGATCGGCCAGGCGCTCCGGCCCACCCAGCGCGGCCTGCATCTCGGGGGTCATCCGCGCCCAGAGGCCGGCATCCTCGCCCGCGAGGAAATCCGCGACCACCGCGGCCCCCTCCTCCATCACATCCGCCATCCCCGGCGCCGCCGTGACCGCCGCGGCCATCACCGCCGCCAGGATACCCTTCACACGCATGCCGTCCCCGCCTTGTCCCGGCGGAAACCTGCCCCGGCACGCCCGCGCTGTCCAGTGACCAGCAAAAAGGCGCCCGCCCCGGAGGGCGGGCGCCTTCGACCGGCGGGCCGCGCCGGATCAGGCGGCGGCGGCGGCGGCAAAGCGGGCGGCGACCGCGGCCACCCGGGCCCCATAGGCTTTTGCCGTGTCCAGATCGCCCGAGGGGATCGCGTCATTGCCGGCATCCGACGGCGACTGCACCAGCACGCCGACCGAACCGCCCAGGTTGTTCATGTCCTCGCGGGTCGCGGCCTGCGTATTGGCCGGCAGCATCCCCAGCGACACCCAGATGCCGCCATGCTGCGAGGCCAGCGTCTGCAGGTAGGTCAGGGTGATCTGCTTGTCGCCGTTGAGCGAGGCGGAATTGGTGAACCCGCCGAAGACCTTGTCCTTCCAGCCCGAGCCGAACCAGACCTTGGAGCTGGCATCGGCGAATTTCTTGAACTGCCAGGGGGCCCCGCCCATGTAGGTCGGCGCGCCGAAGATGATGGCGTCGGCCGCGGCCAGGGTGTCCCAGTCCGCCTCGGCGATGTTGCCCTCGGCATCGATGGCGATCAGCTCGGCGCCCGCGCCCTCGGCGACGGTCTCGGCGACAAGTTTCGTGTGGCCGTAGCCGGAATAGTAGACGACGACAGTCTTGGTCATGGCGTACCTCTTACAGATGAATGTGCATGGCTTCGTTGACGGTACAGATAGGCCGGATGCGCAGGTTTTGCAGGCGCAAACTCCCGCAGCTGCCGCACGCCCCCTGTGCAGCCGTGCAAAGAGGGCGCGGCCCCGGGTCCGGGCCACCGCTCAGCCTGCCAGCTGGACCCGCCAGAGCCTGCGCCACAGAAGGACCGCCGCGCAGCACAGCCCGCCGGCCAGCCCCGCCCAGACGCCGACCGCGCCCGCCCCGGCCGCGATGCCCAGCACCCAGCCCAGCGGGGCGCCCACCGCCCAATAGGAAAACGCCGCCTGCCACATCGGCACGCGCGTGTCCTGCAGACCCCGCAGCAGGCTGATGGCGACCACCTGCGCGCCATCGGCCAGCTGGAAGATCGCCGCCATGTAGACCAGCCCGACGCCGGTGGCGAGGATCGCGTCGCGCATCGGATCGGCGGGATCGACGAACAGCCGGATCAGCGGGCGCGGGATCGCGGCCAGCACCGCGATCGTCACCGCCGCAACCCCGAGGGACACCACCAGCGCGGCCAGCGAGATGCCGCGCTTGGCCGCCCGGTCGCCACGGCCATGGGCCTGGCCGATCAGCACCGTCGCCGCCTGGGACAGGCCCAGATGCATCATGAAGGTCACCGTGGCCAGCTGCAGCGCGATGCCATGCGCGGCCAGTTCCGCCACGCCCAGCCAGCCGACCATCACCGCCGCCGCCGAGAACAGCGCCGTCTCCGCCAGGGTCGCCACGCCGATCGGCCAGCCCAGCTGGAACACCTGCCGCAGCTCGGCCCAGTCCGGTTTCCACAGGCGCACGAACAGCTGGTGCCCGGGGAAGCTGCGTTCGGCATAGATGGCCAGGACCGCCACCGAGGCGCTGTTGGCCAGCACCGAGGCCGTGGCCGCGCCGCGCCCGCCCCATTCGGGGAAGCCCCAGCTGCCGAAGATCAGAAGCCAGTTCAGGCCGGCATTCAGCACCGTGGCCGCCACCGTCACCCACATCACCACCTGCGCGCGGGCCTGTCCCGCCAGATAGGCCCGCAGCGTCATGACCGCCAGCGCCGGGAAGATCCCCCAGCCCGCCACGTCCAGGTAGCGCGCGGCGATCCGCGCCAACTCGGGGCTCTGGCCGAGGGCCAGGAAAAGCGGCTCGGACAGCAGGAAGACCGGCAGCACCAGCACCCCGTATCCCATCGAGGCCCAGAATCCCATCCGCGTCACCCGCCGCACCCGGACCGGGTCGCCCGCCGCCGAGGCGGCCGCCACCAGCGGCGTCACCGCCCAGGAGAACCCCGCCCCCACGATGAACACCGTGAAGAACAGCGACGTGGCCAGCACCACCGCGGCCAGGACCTCCGTGTCGTAGCGGCCCAGCATCAGCGTATCGATGATCTGGATGGCGACCTGCGCGATCTGTCCGCCGACCAGCGGCAGACCGAGAAGCAGCAGGGGCCGGACATGCGGGCGGAGCGAAGCGAACTGGACCATGCCCGCCGCTTAGCCCATCCGTGCGCGGACGGGAATGCCCCCGGTGCGCGCCCGCGCCGTCCCGCGCCGGGCCCCGACCCGGCGCCTCACCCTTTCAGGCTGTCGGCCACGCGGAACCCCTCGGGGATGCGGTCCCGCCCGTCCAGCACCAGATCGGCCATGACCTCGGCCACCAGCGGCGCCATGCCGAACCCGATCTTGAACCCGCCATTGGCGATGAACACCCCGTCGCGGCCGGGATGGCGCCCCAGCATCGGCGCACGGCTGCGGGCCCGCGGCCTTACCCCCGCCCAGCGCTCGATCACCGGGGCCCCCTCCAGCAGCGGGCAGAGGGCGCGCGCCGCCGCGATCAGCGCATCGCATTGCGCATCCGTCGTGTCCGGCGCCGCGAAATCGCGTTCCGAGGTCGATCCCACCGCCACCGTCCCGTCGGCATGGGGCACCACATGCAGCCCGCCGGCGAAAATCTGCGGCAGCGCGCATGCCCCGGCCCGGAACAGCGCCGCCTGCCCCTTGATGCCCGCGCCCGCAGGCTGGCCCAGCTCCGCGTTCAGATCCAGAAGCCCGCGCCAGCCGGTGGCCAGCACCAGCGCGCCCGTCTCGGGGCCCGATCCCGCGATCTCGCCGCCAAGCGCCGTCACCGCCGCGGCCAGAGCCTGCCCCGCCATGCGCGGATGCAGCCGGGCAGTCAGCGTGTCCTCGATCAGCAGCCCCGTGGGCGAAGGCGGCGCCCAGCCCGCATGCGCCGCCGCCTCCACCACGCGCCAGGCGGCAAAGCCCTGCCACAGGGTCGCGGCCTCGGCCGCGCGCAGCCGCGCCAGTTCCACCGCCGCCGCATCCGCCAGCGGCTGCAGCCGGCCCGACCGCAGATAGCCCGGATCGCGCCCGCCGGTCCGCGCCACCCCCGCCCAGAATTCCGGCGCCATGCGCAGGCTCTCGAACTGGAAGGCCTTCTTCGGATTCCAGCGTTCCGGCACATGCGGCGCCAGCGCGCCGACGATGCCGCCCGAGGACCCCGCCCCGATGCCCCCGGGATCGATCACGCGCACCCTTGCGCCACGCGCCGCACAGGCATAGGCGATGGACAACCCGAAGATCCCGGCCCCGCGGATGGTGACGTCGATTCCGGACATGGATGGCACCTCCCGCGGTTGCAGCCGGAACGACCCTTAGGACATCCGATGCCCGACCACCAGCAGGCGGAGATCACCTGGCGCGACGGCGCCATCCCGGTCTCGCGCCGTTTCGACGACCCGTATTACTCGCTGGACAGCGGCTGGCAGGAGACCGCCCATGTCTTCCTGGCGGGCAATGGCCTGCCCGGGCGGCTGCGGCCGGGCTTCCGCGTCGCCGAACTGGGCTTCGGCACCGGGCTGAACCTGCTCGCGCTGGTGGCGCTGGCCGCCCGCACGCCCTCTGCCGCCCCGCTGCGCTATACCAGTTTCGAACTCTTCCCGATGTCCGCCGAGGACATGGTGCAGGCGCTGGCGCATTTTCCCGAGGCGGCGGCGCTGGCCGCGCCGATGATCGCCGCGCGCGAACGGGACATGCGCGCCTGGGCCATGGGCGGGGTCGAGGTGGAGCTGGTCCTGGGCGATGCCCGCGAGACCCTGCCCGCCTGGCAGGGCCGCGCCGATGCGTGGTTCCTCGACGGTTTCGCCCCGGCGAAGAACCCCGAGCTGTGGGAACCCGCCCTGCTGGAGCAGGTGGCGCGCCATACCGCCCCCGGCGGCAGCTTCGCCACCTATACCGCCGCGGGCGCGGTGCGGGCGGCCCTGGCGCAGGCGGGCTTCGCGGTGGAGCGCGTCCCCGGCTTCGGCCGCAAGAGACACATGACCGTCGGAACCCTGCCATGACCCAGAACACCGCGATCGGCATCCTCATCATGATCGCCGCCTGCCTGGTCTTCTCCATGCAGGACGGGTTCTCGCGGCTCATGGCGGGGCAGTACAGCGTGCTGATGATCGTCATGATCCGCTTCTGGGCCCATGCGGCCTATGTGCTGATCCGCGCCGCGCGGCAGCCCGGCGGCATTCCCGCGGTCGCGCGCACCGCGCAGCCGGGGCTGCAGATCCTGCGCAGCCTCCTGCTGAGCGCCGAGATCTGCCTGGCCATCGCCAGCTTCACCCTGATCGGGCTGGTCGTGCATACCGCGCTCTTCTCCGCCGGGCCGCTGCTGGTCGTGGCGCTGTCGGGCCCGATCCTGGGCGAGAAGGTCGGCTGGCGCCGCTGGAGCGCCGTCGCGGTCGGCATGTGCGGCATCCTCGTGATCATCGGACCGGGCAGCGAGATGTTCGGCCCCCTGGCCCTGATGCCGCTGGGCTCCGCCTTCCTCTTCGCCCTCTACGGGGTGCTGAACCGCTATGTCGCCCGCCATGACCGCACCGATACCAGCTTTTTCTGGACCGGCATCGTCGGCGCGGCGGCAATGACGCCGGTGGGACTCTGGGCGTGGCAGCCGATGGACGCGCAGGGCTGGGCGGTGATGGCCGTGCTGTGCTGCACCGCGATCCTGGGCCACTGGCTCTATATCCGCTGCTACGAGGTGGCCGAGGCCAGCGCGATCCAGCCCTTCGCCTATTTCCACCTGCTCTTCGCCTCGATCGTCGGCATCGTCTTCTTCGCCGATCCGCTGGTGCCGCGACAGGTCCTGGGCGCGGCGATCGTGGTCGGGGCGGGCATTTTCACCTGGTGGCGCGAAAGGCAGAGGGCCCGCGCGCTCCTCTGAGCCGCGCGCCGGGCCGCGACCCGGCGGTTTCCTGCCGGTAACCATCGTTCAAAAAATTTAACGTCTCCGGGCGGTTGCGCCCGGGCCACGGCCTGCCGAAAAGCACCGCACTGTTAACGAGTAGCTACCGGAGCCGTCATGAAACCTGCTCTCGCACTATGCGCGCTGGCCGCGCTTGCCCCCGTCCTGGCCACCCCCGCCACCGCCCGCAACGGATCGCTGATCGGGGCCGTGGCCTCGGCCGCGCGCCATGCCGGGGAGGAGGATGGCGGCGTCGCCGCGGTGGAAGGACTGGTCTCGGCCGCCGATCCCCAGGGCATGCAGGCCGCGCTCCAGGAACTGGGCTACCGTGCGGAGCTGGATCAGGACGGCGAGGGCGACCCGATGATCCGGTCATCCGCCGCCGGGTCCAATTTCAGCATCTATTTCTACGGCTGCGTGGATCACGCGGGCTGCGACTCCATCCTGTTCACCGCCGGGTTCGACCTGTCCGAGCCGATGAGCCCGGAACAGGCGAATGACTGGAACCGCGATGCGCTCCTTGCCACGATCTATCTCGACGACGAGGGCGACCCCCATCTGTTCCATTACGTGCTGACCCGCGGCGGGCTGCCGGGGGATGTCTTTGCCGCCTCGCTGCGCGAATGGGCCCAGGTGCTGGGGGATTTCCGCGGCCATATCGGCTGGTGATCCGCGGCCGCGGGGCCCGCGGCGCTCAGCGTGCCGAGAGCGCCGCGGTCAGCCCCAGCGGCCCGGCCGTTCCCGACAGGCGCGCGCGATAGGGCGCCATCGATTCCATCACCCGCATCACGTAGTTGCGGGTTTCGGTGAAGGGAATGTGCTCGATCCAGTCCACCGCGTCGACCGCCGGATCGCGCGGATCGCCATAGCGGACCATCCACGCCCGCGGACGCCCCGGCCCGGCATTGTAGCCCGCCGCCACCAGCACCGTGTTGCCGCCGAATTCCTCGCGCAGCCGCTGCAGATACGCGGCCCCCAGTCGGGCATTGTAGCCTGCATCGCGGGTCAGCCGCGCCGAGTCATAGGCCAGCCCCGTCGCCGCCGCCATGGCCTGGGCGGTTCCCGGCATCAGCTGCATCAGCCCGCGCGCCCCGGCATGGCTGATGACGGTATGGTTGAACTCGCTCTCGCGCCGGGCGATCGACAGGGCCAGCTCCGGCTCCACGTCCGGGGTCGCGCGGGTGTCCAGCGCCATGACCGGGAATAGCGGCCGGTGCAGCTCGTACCCCATCCAGGCCGCGCGCTTGCCGATTTCCAGTTCCACATGCGGCGATTTCAGCAGTTCCAGCCGCGCGGCCATGGACCCGATATCGGCACGGCTGAGGCTTTCGGACAGATGCGAGAAGAACCGCGCCGCCAGCGCCAGGTCCCCCGCCTCGAAGATCGTCACCCCCGCCTGGTAGACCGAAGACGACCGGAAGGGCGCGCGCACCCCGTCGGCAAAGACTTCCTTGCCCGCCAGCCGCGGATCGGGGGAGAACCCGCCGCGTTCGGCGGCAAGCTGGCCGTAGAAGCTGCTCTGGTAGCCGGCGCCGAAGGCATAGGCCTGCTTGGCCTGTTCCGCCTCGCCGAGCGCCTCGTAGGCCCGGCCCTCCCAGTAGCCTGCCCGCCCCAGCGAGATCGGAGAGCTGACGCCCGCGCGGAGCCGCTGGAAATGATCCAGCGCCGCGCCCGGCTCCTCCAGGAAGCGCAGCGCGACATAGCCCGCCAGCCATTCCAGGTCGGCATAATCCGCCCCCGGGGTCAGGCGATGACCGGCGGCGACAAGATAGGCCTCGCGGTAATCGCCGTCGCGCATCAGCTGGCGGCCCAGCCGCCCGCGGTAATCCGCCCAGAGATCCGGCCGCCCCAGCGTCGCCGCGGTGCGCGACTGCGCCTGCATCAGCTCGGCCGCTTCCATGTAGCGCCCGCGCCGCATGCGCCAGGCCATGCGTTCAAAGGCCAGGCCCGGATCGTCCCGCAGGGCCTCCGGCACCGCCGCGATCAGCCCGTCCACCCCGGGACGGTCCAGACGCAGCCCCTTGCGCGCCGTCGCCAGCGCCTGCCAGCCCGGCCCGACCAGCGGCTCCATGCGCTCCGCCTGGTCCCAGGCCCCGCGCCACAGCAGGCTGTCCATGCGCGCGGCATGATGGGGGGCCAGCAGGTCGCGGAACCGCCCGAGAAACAGCGCCTCCTCCTCGCGCGAGAAGCCGAGCTGCGTCCAGGCACGCACCAGCGTGTCGCGCGCGCCCTGCTCGCGCCCTGCCCCCGCCAGCGCCAGCGCCAGCCAGTAGGACCCGTTCGCCGTCTGCGGATCGTCGCTGGCGAAGAATTCCAGCACCTGGTCCTGCGGCACCGTCGCATCGATCGCCGCCTCGCCGCGGCGGCGCAGATAGGGAATGCCCGGCCAGTCGGCATGATCCCGCAGGAAGGCGCGGTACTCGGCGAATGTGGCGCCGCCATCGGCCGATCTCAGGCGCATCCATTCGATCACGAGGGGCGCATAGGTGCCCTCGCCGCGGGCCTCCGCCCGGGCCGCGTCCCAGCGGCCCTGCCCCGCCGCCCCGAGCGCGTCGCTGAACGCCGCCCAGCCCGGCGCGGCCGGGGACAGGAACCCGACCAGAGACCCGGCCAGGGCCAGCGCCCGCGCCCGTGTCCATGTCCGTGCCCGTCTGCGTGCCATGCCTGCATCCCCGTCCGTGAATTCCGTCGCGCGCACCCTAGTCGGCGCGGCAGGGGAGGCAAGTCACGTTTCCTCCGCCGCCCGCCCGCGGCCCGCCACGCCTTGGCATTGCCCGGCCGGACGGCTAAAGCACGCACGGATTCGACCACAGGACGCAAAAAAGGAGCGCATCATGATCAAAGGGTCCATTCCAGCCCTGGTGACGCCGTTCAAGGACGGCAAGCTGGATCTCGACGCGCTGAAGAAGCTGGTCGAGTGGCATATCGCCGAAGGCTCCTCGGGGCTGGTGCCCACCGGCACGACCGGCGAGAGCCCGACGCTGAACTACGACGAGCACTATACCGTGGTCGAGGAGGTCGTGAAGGCCGCCGCCGGGCGCGTGCCGGTGATCGCCGGGACCGGCTCGAACAGCACCGACGAGGCGATCGACCTCAGCCGCCATGCCGAGAAGGTCGGCGCCACCCACCTGCTGGTGGTCACGCCCTATTACAACAAGCCGACCCAGGCGGGCATGATCGCGCATTTCACCGCGATCCACGACGCCTGCGGCCTGCCGATCATCATCTACAACATTCCCGGCCGCTCGGCCGTGGACATGAGCCCCGAGACGATGGGCGAGCTGGCGAGGCTGCCGCGGATCATCGGCGTGAAGGACGCGACCGGCGACCTCGCCCGCGTTCCGAAGCAGCGCATCACCTGCGGCCGGGACTTCGTGCAGATCTCGGGCGAGGACGGCACCGCGCTCGGCTTCAACGCCCATGGCGGGACGGGCTGCATCTCGGTGACCGCCAATGTGGCGCCGCGGCTCTGTGCCGAGTTCCAGGCGGCGACGCTGGCGGGCGACTATGCCCGCGCGCTGGAGCTGCAGGACGTGCTGATGCCGCTGCATATCGCGATCTTCCGCGAACCGGGCGTGGCGGGAGCGAAATATGCCATGTCCCGGCTGGGCCTGTGCGGCGAGGAGATGCGGCTGCCGCTGGTGCCGGTGACGCCGCCCGTGCGCGCCGAGATCGACGCCGCGCTGGAGCATGCGGACCTGCTGTGAGCGACACGATCCGCCCCGGCGAAACCTTGCTCCCCTTCGATCCGGGCGACCGGATCGAGGCCGGGCTGAGCTTCGTCGGGGTGATCCGCTCGGACTGGAGCCGCGGCGATTGCCCGCGCAACATCGCGCGGGCCCGCGAGACCGGCCGGCCGGCGCGGATCGAGCTGCGCCCCGGCTATGCGGCGGCTCTGGAGGGACTGGAGACAGGGCAGGCGATCATCGTGATCGGCTGGCTTCACGGGGCGCGGCGCGACCTGGCGCGCCAGGTTCCCCGCCATGCGGGCGGTCCCCGCGGCACCTTCGCGCTGCGCTCGCCGGTGCGCCCCAACCCCCTGTCGCTCTCCGTCTGCCGGATCACCTGGATGGAGCGGGCGGCGGGACAGCTGGGTCTAGATGCGATCGACCTGTTCGACCGGACGCCGGTGGTGGATCTCAAGCCCTGGCTGCCCGGGGCGGACATCCCGCCAGAGGCGCATCCCGGCTGAGGCCGGAGGCGCCGGGTCAGGCCCGGCGCGGGACGGTGCCCCCTGCAGCCGGGAGGCCTGCCCCGGCCGGATCCGTCCTTCCTCTTTTTCGCCTCGTCTTTTCCCCGACCGCGGCCCGGCCCCATCCCCCGCGGCAAGGAAGACGGAGGCAAGCGCAAGGCGCGGCGGCATGACCACCCGGACAACAGCCCGCCGGGTCGTCCCGTTTCCTTCGACGGGGCCGGGAACCATCCTGCGCCGGGCCTGACCCGGCGCCTCCCCTGCCCCGCCCGTCCGGAGCTCAGCCGCGCAGGGCTGTCCAGGTTTTCTGCCCTGCAATGCCGTCCGCCTCCAGCCCGGCCGCAGCCTGGAAGGCGCGCAGGGCCGTTTCGGTGCCCGGGCCGAAATCGGCATCGATGGTCAGGGCCGCGCCATGGGCTGCCAGAAGCCTCTGCATCTCCTCCACCGCGCGGCCGAAGGAGCCGCGGCGCAGCACCGGGTCCGGCCCGGCCTGCCGCGCCGCCACCATGACGCCCATGCGACGCGCCAGCGCCGCGCGCGCCTTCCGCAGGTAGCCCGCCCTGTCCTGAAGCCCGTTGGTTCCGCCATTGACCGCCTTGGTCACGGCGATCAGGTCATCGGCATCGCAATGCCGGTTGATGGCGCGGCTTTTCCAGTAATCGCAGGCGATATGCAGCGAGGTCAGCGGCGCGGCCGCAAGATGCGGGCTGTCCTCCAGCGGCAGGCCCAGCCGCTCGCCGATACGCCGGTAATTGGCCCGGCCGGTCAGCTGGATCAGCCCGCGGCCCTTGTAGCGCCGGCCGTCGCCGCGTTCGGTATTGCCCAGGTCGGCACGGCCTTCATAGGCGGCGCCGGAGGCGAATTCTTCTGTCGTGCGGAAGCCCGCGCATTCATGCGTCACCTGCCCCATGAAATGCGCGATCCGCAATGCTGTGTCTATGTCATGACGGCGCAGCACCGCCTCGAAATCGCCGGAAATCTCGCCGATGATCTCCCGCTGGCGCTGCGCGAGACGCCCGGAAAAGACCGGTGCCACCTCGAGGATGAAATCTCCGTCGACCGGGATCATGCCGTCCTCCTGCGATGATTGCAGGTTCAGGGAACGTCATGACCCCGGGGAAATCAAGCCTGCTCAGCCGCTGACCCGCAGGATCCGCCGCGGCGCCGCGCGCGCGGGTCCGGGCGCCGGGGCGGCGGGCTGCGCCGCT